>JAGYJR010000016.1 GCA_018401995.1 Flavobacterium sp.
TGTACGAAACCAGCAGGACCATATTCAATTTCCCACTCTGATGCACCACTTATATTATCCCAACCTAAATCAACAGAAGTGTCACCAATAGCAGCAACAGTAAGATTATCAGGTTGTAAACATTGAACATCAACATTTACATTATCTAAAAGCCATCTGTCTCCAATACCATCAGTCACTTCATGAACGAAAGCTATGTATACATTTTGACCAGCATATGCATCTAATAAAATAAATTTTTGGTCCATAGGACCGTTATTTATTTCTAACTCTGTATAAGTTGCAAGAGTAGTTGTAAAATCAGCTATATTTTGAGTGGCAGTTGATATTAAAACTCTATAAACACTCCCCGCCTCTCCTGCAGAAGTTGATTTAGAGAAGAAACGAACTTGTCCATTTGCAGGGACATTGACTTGAGGTGTAATTAACCAATCCTGAGCAAGACCAGTCACCCCAACCTCAGGACGTGATGAAGCCGAAGCCAAATCAACAGTCCAGTTTCCAGCTAACGCTGTATTTCTAGTCCAAGACTGAACAGTTCCAATGCCATTATCTGTAACAACCCATCCCGGTGGCGGAAATACAGGGTTTTCAAAATCTTCACTTAATTGGCTATAGCCTAGTAAAGAAAATAATGACATGAAAAAAAGTAATAGTTTTTTCATTGTTTGTAAAAATTTTGTTATGGTTTTGTTAAGCCCTCAAATTTATGAAATAAAATTGAAAATTGTTCTTTTAACGATAAAATGTAACATAAGTTCGACAAAATGTGATATGTTATTAATTTTAAAATATTATTTTTGTAAAAAACATAGACTTGGAAATAAAGAAAATATATTTCGCATCTGATCAACACCTTGGAGCTCCCACAAATGAAGAGAGTTTTCCGCGTGAGCAAAAATTTGTTCAATGGCTTGATGAAGTAAAAAAAGATGCTGATGCTATTTTTCTTTTAGGCGATTTATTCGATTTTTGGTTTGAATACAAAACCGTGGTTCCAAAAGGATTTGTAAGAGTTTTAGGAAAATTAGCAGAAATAAGAGATTCTGGAATCCCAATTTATTTTTTTGTGGGTAATCATGATTTATGGATGCATGATTATTTTGAAAAAGAACTCAATATTCCCGTATATCATGACAATAAAGAATTTACGTTCAATGGAAAAACATTCCTAATTGGTCACGGTGATGGGAAAGGCCCTGGTGATATGGGTTACAAACGCATGAAAAAAGTGTTTACCAATCCGTTTTCGAAATGGTTGTTTCGCTGGTTGCATCCTGATATTGGTGTGAAATTAGCCCAATATTTATCCGTAAAAAACAAATTGATTTCAGGTGCTGAAGATGTAAAATTCTTAGGCAAAGAAAACGAATGGTTGTATCAATATTGTCTAAGAAAATTAGAATCGAAACATTATGACTATTTTGTATTTGGTCATCGTCATTTGCCTTTGGAAATTGAATTGAACGAAAACTCAAAATACATCAATCTCGGTGATTGGATAGGCTATTTTACTTATGGTGTTTTTGATGGTAAAAAAATGGAATTGAAAGTTTACAAAGAAGCCTAAAGTTTACTTTTTAGCCCCGACGGGAACGACATCCTTTTTTTGCTTTATTTCGACTCCGCTTAATTTGACTAAGCAAAAAAAGATATAGTGGACAGCGGGAAAATGGACTCCAAAAAAAGCCTAAACCATTCGCTTGTAAAAATTATCGAATATCTTTTAATCGCAGTTGTAGTGAAACCGTACCATTGAATTCATTTTCATCTAAGCAATAAACAGCTTCGAAGGGTTTTTGAATCGTAACCAAATCCAATTTATTGCCCAATCCAAAACCAACGGCACCAAAACTTTCCGAATTTTCTTGTTTTATAAAAGCTTTCAAATGTTCTTCTTCTTTCCCAATGGCTTTTGCATAACCCGAATCTTTTAGATTTTTAGAGTAGAAAACCGGTGTCATATTTTCAGGTCCGAATGGTTCGAATTGTTTCAACAAACGTATTAATTTGGGATTGATTGCTGCCAATTCGATTTCAGCATCATAAGAAATTTCAGGCGTCAACAAATCGGGATGAATGGTTTCTTGGACAACTTTTTCGAAGGCATTTTTGAAATTTTCGTAGTTTTCTTCCAAAAGCGTCATTCCTGCGGCATACATGTGTCCGCCGAATTGTTCCAAATGTTCCGCACAAGCTTCCAAAGCATTATACACATCAAAATCCTTCACAGAACGCGCCGAAGCCGCTAATTTTTCACCACTTTTTGTAAAAACAATCGTAGGGCGATAGTAATTTTCTACCAATCTAGAAGCGACAATTCCAATAACGCCTTTGTGCCAATTTTCTTGATAGACAACCGTTGAAAATCGGTTTTGTTCGTTGTTTGCTTCGATTTGAAGTAAGGCTTCTTGTGTAATTTTTTTGTCGAGTTCTTTCCTATCGGAATTATGTTGCTCGATTTCTGAGGCAAATTGCTCGGCTTGCTCTAAATCGTATTCCGTTAATAACGCAACCGCTTCGTTTCCGTGTTTGATTCTTCCTGCTGCGTTGATTCTTGGGGCTACTATGAAAACGACATCAGTAATTGTCAAGACTTTTTTCTTTACATTCTGAATTAAAGCCTTGATTCCTGGTCGCGGATTCGAATTAATTACTTCCAAACCAAATTTAGCCAATACTCTATTCTCACCAGTAATCGGAACGATATCAGCTGCAATGGCTGTCGCTACCAAATCCAAATACAACACTAAATCATCAATGGTTTGGTTTCTATTTTCGGCTAAAGCTTGAATCAATTTAAATCCGACACCGCAACCGCATAATTCATCATATGGATACGAACAATCTTCGCGTTTTGGATCTAAAACCGCAACCGCATCGGGCAAAATAGCGCCTGGACGGTGATGGTCGCAAATGATGAAATCAATGTTTTTGGCTTTGGCATAATTTACATGGTCAATTGATTTGATACCACAGTCTAGAGCTATAATTAAGGAAATATCGTTGTCTTCGGCATAATCAATTCCCATGTAGGAAATGCCGTAACCTTCTGCATATCTATCAGGAATGTAAGTCGCAACGTTTGGATAAAAACTTCGTAAATAACTTGAAACTAAGGAAACAGCGGTTGTTCCATCAACATCGTAATCGCCGAAAACTAGAATATTTTCGTTGTTAGCAATCGCTTTTTCAATTCGTGCCACGGCTTTGTCCATATCTTTCATGAGATACGGATTATGCAAATCGGCTAAAGTGGGACGGAAAAAGGTTTTGGCTTGTTCGAAGGTTTCGATTCCTCTTTGAACTAAAAGTGTCGCAATAATTTCATCGACTTGAAGTGCTTGCTGAATGGCTTGTACTTTTTCTGGATTTGGCTTAGATTTTGGATTCCAACGCATAGTTTAATTACGAATTAAAAATTATGAATTATTTATTTTGGCTTATATAATTGAATGACAAAGGTATAAATATTTTTGAATTTACTAAATGAAAAAATTAACCACATAGAAACATAGGTTGATTTTTATCAAAATAGTCGTTACACTTTTTATAGATTAGATAGGCTTTGTGTATTCAGCATGAACTAAAACTAACTTTTTATCTATGTTTCTATGTGGTAAAACCTTTTTAAATTATATTTTATGATAAAAAATCGCCACCTCAACTTTTGCAAATTGACGAAACATTTCCATTACACCACAATATTTTTCTACGGATAAATTTACCGCTTTTTCTAGCTTTTTCTCGTCTAAATTGTTGCCGTAAAAATGATAATCGACTTTTACTGTATGATAGGTTTTTGGATGTTCTTCGGTTAATTCTCCTAAAGTTTCAATTTTGAAATCAGCTACTTCTAACTTCATTTTTTCTAGTAAAGAAGCAACGTCTAAACCAGTACAGCCTGCTAACGCCGACAACATCAACGCTTTTGGACGCAAGCCTTTTCCTTCGCCTCCGTTTTCTGGTCCAGCATCAATTGAAATAACATCGCCACTTGGGTTAGTGGACTCAAATTGCATGTTACCTTTCCAGGTGGTGGTTATGTTGTGTGTTTCCATATTATTAATTCTAAAATTCTAATGCCTTTTTTATATTAACACCTTCAGAAATCAAAAGATTCATTACCTGACGAAAACTTTGTAAATGTTGTTCACTTTCCAAATAAAAACGTTTTTTATAAAACACTCCATTGTGAGTAAATGAAATCCAATTTAAAACACCCTTTCCATATCGTCTTGAAAGAATATTATTTTCTAAATCATATCTAAAAAAATGAGGCTCTTTCCCTTTAAAGTCAGTCACAATATATTTAAAATCTGTTAAACTATTAAAATAAAACACTTCATCACCAATGGAAATGAAAGCATTTGTTATAACAAAGTCATCCTTCAATTTACCTGAACCAAATTCTTCGTTAAAACTAAATAATAATTGACCTATTAGTAAAAGTACAAAACCAAAAATCCCAATAAGAATTATAGTTTTAAATAGAATTTCATTTTCTAAAAATAAACTATTTACCAAATAAAGGGTTATTGATAATAAAATCAAAATAGAACCTATAATTGAAAATTTAGTACTCTGTAAATTCAATTTTTCATTAAAACTATATTTTACAAATATTTTACTTTGAAAAAGTTCTTTCTTAGTATCCATAAATAATTATTTCTTCCCACCAACAACCACAACAATCTCCCCTTTAGCTGGCTTTGCCTCAAAGTGTTTTAAAACTTCTTCGGCGGTTCCTCTTACGGTTTCTTCGTGTAATTTGGATAATTCTCGAGAAACTGAAACAGGTCTGTCGGCTCCAAAATATTGTACAAATTCAGCTAAGGTTTTGTTTAGTTTGTGTGGGGAAACATAAAAAATCATGGTTCGGGTTTCTTCAGCTAACGCTAAAAATCGGGTTTGTCTTCCTTTTTTATCGGGTAAAAAGCCTTCGAATACGAATTTATCATTGGGCAAACCACTATTCACCAAAGCGGGCACAAAAGCCGTTGCTCCAGGTAAACATTCCACAGCAATTCCGTTTTCCACACAAGCGCGCGTAAGCAAAAATCCTGGGTCGGAAATCGCTGGAGTTCCAGCATCACTGATTAAAGCAATAGTTTCGCCTGCTTGTAAGCGCTTGACCAAATTTTCAACGGTTTTGTGTTCGTTGTGCATGTGATGACTGTGCATGTGCGTAGCAATTTCGAAGTGTTTTAGCAATTTTCCGCTGGTTCGCGTGTCTTCTGCTAAAATTAAATCGACTTCTTTTAGTACTTTAATCGCACGAAAAGTCATGTCTTCTAAATTACCTATTGGCGTTGGAACGATATATAATTTACTCATTAATTTTATGTTTGTGGTTAAAAGTTAATTGTTTATGGTTAGCAAAATCTCGCTATACAACGAACTATAAACCACAAACAATAAACAACAAACTAATTAAACTTCTTCTCCACAATTTCTAGAAAACGTGCTTCGTATTCTTCTTTTCCGTTCCAGTTGTCGTAGTCTGGTTTTACGAAATCTTCTATGAATCCTTTAGCTTCTTCAAAAGTATCAAACGTATTTAATTGCGATAACACACGGTTAAAATCATCTGGACTTCCGCCAAATAATCGTTTTTCGAAAGCAATTCTATCGTTTAAACCAATGTTGATTCCTTTGTTCAATCGGTCATTTAATGATATTGACTTCGGCTCTTCTTGAAAAGTGGTTGTTTTTGTTGCTTGAATTGTTTCTACACTTTTAGCATTAACTTCTTCCACAACCGATTTAGTTTCAAAAACAGGTTCTTCTACTTCTTCCGTCTCTTCCACTGCTTCAAAACTAAGTTCGGCAGCTTGTTCAACTTCAGCAGGAACATCTTCTACTTTCACAAATTCTGGCTCTTTGAAATCAGCACCAAAAACATCTTCAAAAGATATTTGTTGCGGTTGAACAACTTCTTTAACTGGAACTTCTTCTATCACTTCTTCCACAGTTTCTTCAGCGACTACAATTGTTTCCTCTTGAACTTCTTCTTGAATTTCCTCTTCAAATTGAACTTGTTCTTGCTCTTGATCTTGTAAAGCTTCTTCTTGAACCCCAATTTCCTCTTCCAAATCCGTTTCTTCCGAAATCACTTCCTGAACTTCTTCTTCAACTGTTTCGGCTATTACTTCAGCTGAAATTTCAACAGCAACTTCTTCCTGCAACGGCGTTTCATTGGAAGTAAAAACAGTTAATTTTTCTTCAAAATCAGTTGCAGAAATTTCTTTTTCAACCACTTCAATGTTTTCTTCATAAAAGCGCAAAACAGTCAATTGTTCGTATAATTTCTTCGCTTCTTCTTGTAATTGACGGGTTTCAGAACGATTTTTTAATTTCAATACACGGTGTGCAATGCTAATTAATTCGGCTTCTAACTTTTTCTTCATAACTTTATAGAATAGAATGAAATATATCGTTGGTTTTTTAATAAATTTGTTTCGCTTACAAAAGTAAAAGAAAAAAATAGTAATCGAACGAAATATACAAAATGTTTCTTGAAAATCCCGTAAATCAACACGAACAATTTGGCTGGATAGAAGTCATTTGTGGCTCCATGTTTTCTGGCAAGACCGAAGAGCTCATTCGCAGGCTGAAACGCGCCCAATTTGCCAAGCAAAAAGTAGAAATTTTCAAACCGGCTGTCGATACTCGATATGACGATGAAATGGTGGTTTCGCACAATAAAAACGAAATTCGTTCTACGCCAGTTCCTGTTGCCGAAAATATTAGAATTTTAGCACAAGGTTGCGATGTGGTGGGAATTGATGAAGCCCAATTTTTCGATGATGAAATTGTTGCCGTTTGTAACGATTTAGCTAACCAAGGAATCCGCGTAATTGTTGCGGGTTTGGATATGGATTTTAAAGGAAATCCTTTCGGACCAATGCCTGCTTTAATGGCAACTGCTGAATACGTGACCAAAGTGCATGCGGTTTGTACAAGAACTGGAAACCTAGCCAATTACAGTTTCAGAAAATCTAACGATGAAAAATTAGTCATGTTAGGCGAAACCGAAGAATACGAACCTTTAAGTCGTGCCGCTTATTACAGAGCTTTACGAGAAAATAAAGAAGAAAAATAAGCATTGAACTTCAATTTACAACATAGCATTAAGGCTTGTCAAGGCGAATTTATTGGAAGTTCTTCTGATTTTTTGGTAGAACATATTTCCATTGATAGTCGGTCGATGCAAAACGGAACGAACACGTTATTTTTTGCATTGAAAGGACAAAATCACGACGCACATCATTACATTGAAGAACTGATTTCGAAAGGCGTTCGGTATTTTGTAGTGGAATTTATTCCTGAAAATTGTCAAGGAAAGGCCAATTTTATTTTGGTAAAAAACACGACCAAAGCTTTACAAGAAACCGCCAAATATTACCGAAGTTTATTCCAATTTCCCGTCATTGGTATTACTGGAAGTAACGGAAAAACCATTGTAAAAGAATGGCTGAATTTCTTATTAAGTCCTGATTATACAACAGTTAGAAGTCCTAAAAGTTTCAATTCGCAAGTGGGTGTGCCGCTTTCTGTTTTTGGAATTAATGAAAATCACAATTTAGGCATTTTTGAAGCTGGAATTTCCCAAAAAAACGAAATGCAAGCGTTAGCAGAAATTATCCAACCGAAAATCGGGGTTTTTACTAATTTAGGAAGCGCTCATGATGAAGGTTTTGCGAATTGGGAAGAAAAAATCAGGGAAAAATCGACTTTATTCCAAAGTTGCGAAGTGGTTGTTTTAGAGAAAAATGAAGCCATTGAAAAAAGAATTTCATGTTCCAAAATTACTTGGAGTCTAGAAGATAAAAATGCTAAGATTTTCGGCGAAATAAAAAGTCAAAAAGAAGGTTTTAGCCAAATTCAAATTCACTACCAAAACGAAACTTTCACTATTGAAATTCCGTTTGTTGATACCATTTCAATCAAAAACAGTTTGAGTTGTTTGGGCGTTTTGTTGTATTTGAATATGGAAATTGCTACGATTCAAGAGCGAATGAAAAATCTGTATCCGATTGAAATTCGTTTGCAAGCCAAAAAAGGAATCAACAATTGCGTTTTGATAGACGATTCGTTTTCTTCAGATTATCAATCGCTCAAAATGGCCCTGGATTTCTTGGAACAACAAAAAAATCACAGTAAAAAAACCATCATTTTATCCGATATTTTTCAAAGCGGTTTGCCTGTTGCTACTTTATACCAAAAAGTCGCGGTTATCCTACAAAATAACAAAATTGACCGAATTATCACCATTGGCGAAACCATTTCCCAACATTTGAAAGAATTGCCCAATGTGATTTCATTTCCAAATGCTACTGATTTCTTGCAACAATTTAACACGCAATCGTTTCAAAACGAAGCTATTCTAATCAAAGGCGCTCGCAGTTTTAATTTTGATGAAATCGTGGTTTTATTGGAAGAGAAAAAGCACGAAACGGTTTTGGAAATCAATTTAGATGCGATTAGTCATAATTTGAATTTTTACAAATCAAAGGTCAAACCCACAACCAAAATTATGGTAATGGTGAAAGCGTTTGGTTATGGCAACGGCGGATTTGAAATTGCGAAACTATTAGAACATCATAAAGTTGATTATTTAGGAGTAGCTTTTGCCGATGAAGGCATCGAACTTCGAAAAGCAGGAATCACCACGCCAATTATGGTTTTGAATCCAGAAAATAGTAGTTTTCATGCCATGATTGCTTATGATTTAGAACCTGAAATTTACTCGATTACCGGTTTACAAGCCTTTTTAAAATTAGCCAAAGAACGCAACATTTCGCATTATCCGATTCATATTAAATTGGATACTGGAATGCACCGATTGGGTTTTGAACCGCATTTGATAGAAGAATTGAAAGCATTACTGAAAAACAATCCGTTTGTACGAGTGAAAAGTGTTTTTTCTCATTTGGCAGCCAGCGATGATACTTCTTTTGATGCTTTTACCAAAAATCAAATCGTACGTTTCGATGCTATGTATGCTGAATTAGTTGCTTCTTTGAATTACCAACCTATTCGTCATATCTTAAACACTTCTGGTATTTTCAATTATCCCGAATACCAAATGGATATGGTACGATTAGGTATTGGATTGTATGGTATTGGCAATTCAAAACAAGAATTACAAATTTTGGAAAATGTGAGCACATTAAAATCGGTGATTTCACAAATTAGAACCGTATTACCAGAAGAAAGTATTGGTTACAGTAGAAAATTTATGGTGAGCAATGAAATGCGAGTTGCCACAATTCCAATTGGTTATGCTGATGGTATCAGAAGAGCTTGGGGCAATGAAAAAGGGTTTGTACTAATTAACAACCAAAAAGCCACCATATTAGGAAACATTTGCATGGATATGATCATGGTTGATGTAACCCCAATCAACTGTAAACCTGGTGACAGTGATAATTTTTGGAAAAAATCCAAAAGTTACTGAAATTGCAGAAACCATTGGTACTATTCCGTATGAGGTTTTAACAGGAATTTCGCAACGTGTTAAAGGATTTTTATAAAAATTAACATTTTATTATAATTTTATTATATTTGTTTTCAAACAAATTAAAACTAATTCTAAAAATTTTAAAATTATGCTAAAGAATTCAAAAATTTTATCATGACTGGCAACGTAATTGAATTTGCTGTTGCAGTAATAATGGCTGGCGCTGTAGGTGGCGTTGTAAATGGTTTTGTTAACGACATTGTAATGCCTTTAGTAGGTTATTTTACTGGCGGCGTTGACTTTGCTGATAAAAAAATTATCTTAACTGATGCTGTAGCTGCATCTGAAGGTGTTGCAGAAGTTGCAGAAGTTGCCATTCGTTATGGAGCATGGGTTAACACTTTGGTTAACTTAGTAATTGTGGGCTTAATCATGTTTATGATTATCAAAGGATACAACAAAATGAAAAAACCTGCAGTTGAAGAAGCTCCAGCTCCAGCAGGACCAACTCAAGAAGAATTACTAGCTGAAATTAGAGATTTATTGAAAAAATAGTCGATACCGCTATACTATATATTCTAACTAAACCCCGATTCGTCGGGGTGTTTTTTTAAATAAATGTTACAGAATTAAAAAAATGTTATAATCCTGTAAATTCTTGCTAAGTCATTTAAATATTCTATATTTTTGCATCATTAAATAACACACATAAAAATGAGAATAGCCGTTGTAGGCGCTACCGGAATGGTAGGCGAAGTTATGCTGCAAGTATTAGCAGAAAGAAAATTTCCTGTAACAGAATTAATTCCAGTAGCATCAGAAAAATCTGTTGGAAAAAAAATGGAATGGAACGGACAAACATACACAATTGTAGGTTTGCAAACAGCAGTCGAAATGAAACCAGAAATTGCTTTATTTTCGGCTGGTGGTGAAACTTCTAAAGAATGGGCTCCAAAATTTGCAGCCGCTGGAACAACAGTAATCGATAATTCTTCCGCTTGGCGAATGGATTTAGACAAAAAGCTTATTGTTCCTGAAATCAATGCTAATGTATTAACCAAAGAAGATAAAATCATTGCTAATCCTAACTGTTCTACAATTCAGATGGTGATGGCATTGGCTCCTTTACATACAAAATATACTATTAAGAGAATTGTAGTTTCTACTTACCAATCCATTACTGGAACTGGAGTAAAAGCGGTTCGTCAATTAGAAAACGAATATGCAGGAATTCAAGATGAAATGGCTTATAAATATCCCATTCACAGAAATGCCATTCCTCAATGTGATGTTTTCGAAGAAAATGGATATACCAAAGAAGAAATGAAATTGGTTCGTGAAACACAAAAAATATTAAACGATAAAACCATTGCCGTTACTGCAACAGCCATTAGAATACCAGTTGTGGGCGGTCATAGCGAAGCGATAAATATTCAGTTTGAAAATGATTTTGATTTAAGTGAAATTCGTCAAATTTTACATCAAACGCCCGGTGTAACTGTTCAAGATAATTTGGACACCTTTACTTATCCAATGCCAATTTATGCGCAAGGAAAAGACGATGTTTTCGTTGGAAGAATCAGAAGAGATGAAAGCCAACCTAATTCACTAAACCTTTGGATTGTAGCTGATAATTTAAGAAAAGGCGCTGCAACAAATACGATTCAAATTGCGGAATATTTGGTAGCGAATAATTTGGTTTAAATCCAATTAAAATATTTCTAAAAAATAAACCACGAGTTCACGAATAAAGGCTATCAAAGCATAAAAATTCGTTAATTCGTGGTTTCTTTTTTGGCTTCACTCTAAAAGCACTATATTTGTCTTGTGAAAAATAAAGTACTACATATGAATTTGATGCTAATGCTAGCGGTATTATTTGCTGTTAGTTATCAATCAATTCATACTTTTTCACACGATCATCATTTAGAACACAGCAGTTGTTGTGATGAAGTTGGTCAAAAAAGCAACTACAAAATAAATTTCTCGGAGACTGAAGAATGTCCAGTTTGTGAATTCAAATTTGCCTCTTTTTTAGCCCCAGAAATTACTACTTACACTTTTTTCGAACCTCATTTCGAAATTCCTTACCAATTCAATGTAATTGAAAGTCTCAAAACTTTCAAAGGAAAATCGAATCTTTTACGAGGTCCACCAGCATTGGTTTAAATATTAAATTTCGATATCATTATCATAAATAATGATA
This sequence comes from Flavobacterium sp., assembly GCA_018401995.1. Lineage (GTDB taxonomy): Bacteria > Bacteroidota > Bacteroidia > Flavobacteriales > Flavobacteriaceae > Flavobacterium. The sequence continues at coordinate 11,673 of JAGYJR010000016.1, forward strand.
CGTTGTGTTATTTATTTAAACTTGAAAAATGCGAACGATTCAATTGCTGTTTTTTTTCTTGTTTAGCACTGTGATTTGGAGTCAATATTCCATTGATGGAATCATTACTGACGAAAATGGATTGCCGTTAAAAGGCGCTCACGTTCACATTGCTAGCAAGACTACTTCTACTTTACCAAATGGTGCTTTTTTGTTGGAAAAAATTCCAGCTGGAAAACAGCGTTTATATATTTCATATATTGGTTACTCACCTATTGATACTGTGGTTAATGTGAACCAAAACCTCACCTTTAACTACCAAATGGTTTTAGACATTACCAAATTAAATGAAGTGGCGCTAACCCAACTAAAAAAGACAAACAGCGCTAGTGTTATAGAAGAACAAATCACGGCTAAAACAATTGAACAATATAGCAATCAAACCTTAGGCGATGCATTAAAAGAAGTAGCTGGTGTTTCCATACTAAAAACTGGAAGCACAATTGTAAAACCAGTTATTAACGGTTTACATAGTAGTCGAATTCCAATTATTAACAACAATGTGCGTTTGGAAGACCAGCAATGGGGAACCGAACACGCACCAAATTTCGATGTTAATTCCGCTGGAAAAATCACGGTTATCAAAGGTGCTTCGGCGTTGCAATATGGTGGCGATGCTATTGGTGGTTTGGTGTTAATTGAGTCAGAAATGGTGAAAAAAGACACTTTGTTTGGAAAAACAATAGCTAATTTTTCATCAAATGGTCGTGGTGGCAGCATAAGTTCAAGCATTCACAAAGGAAATCGATTGGGCTGGAGTTGGAATATAATTGGTACATTAAAATATTTGGGCGACAGAGAAACTCCTGATTACATCTTATCAAACACAGGAAATCGGGAACAAAACTTCTCTGGAAGTACGCAATACAATGCTGAAAATTACAGTATTGGCGGCATGTACAGTTTTTACAATGCCCAAATTGGTATTTTACAAGCGGCACATATTGGAAATGTAACTGATTTATACAATGCCATTACCAATCAAGAACCTTTTGTCGTGGAACCGTTTACTTATCGAATTAATAGTCCAAAACAAGAAGTCCAACACCATTTAGCCAAACTGAATTTCAAAAAATGGTTAAGCGATGATGCCGTTTTGGATTTGCAATACGCTTTTCAATTCAACAATCGTTTGGAGTATGACGTGCGTAGAAACAGTGAAAACAAAAAAGCTTCATTGGATTTGCAATTGGCAACGCATACTTTATTGGTTGATTACAAAAAAACGTTTGACCATTGGCAATTAAAAACAGGAGCCAATTTGGGTTATCAAAACAATTTTGCTAATCCACAAACAGGTGTTCGACCGTTAATTCCAAGTTATCAGAAAATCGATTTGGGAACGTATGCCATTGGAACTTATAATATAGATAATTCGATGGTTTTGGAAGGCGGTTTGCGCTATGATTTTTCTTCTATCGAAGCTACCAAATACTATCTAAAATCAAGATGGGAAGAACGTGGTTACGATAACGAGTTTTCAAACTTTATCGTTGGAGAAGAAGGGAATCAATGGTTGACCAAACCAAAATTTGACTATCATAATTTGACAGGAAATTTAGGATTTAGAAAGCAATTTCATCATGAATTGGAATGGTTTTCCAATATGAGTTTGGCTTCTAGAAATCCGAATCCGTCCGAATTGTTTAGCGATGGTTTGCATCATTCGACAGGTCAAGTGGAATTAGGTGATTTGCGTTTGGAAAGAGAACAATCGTTCAAATTCTCGAACACTTTGAAAAAAGAGTGGAAGAAAACCAATTTGAGCGTAACACCTTTCATTAACCGAATAGCGAATTTCATTTATTTACAACCTATTGGATTTGAAACAACTATTCGTGGCGCTTTTCCAGTTTGGGAATACAAACAAACCGAAGCTTTGTTAACGGGAATTGATGTGAATTTCAATTGGGACGTAACCCAAGCGTTTTCATACAAAACTAATTTTGCTTATGTAAATGGAGAAAATCTAACAGAAAACAAACCGTTAATTGATATGCCACCCGTAACTTGGAACCAAAAATTGGTTTATTCCAATCCAAAGTGGTACAATTTTACGGCTTCGTTACAAAGTGAATTGGTATTCCGCCAAACAAGGTTTCCAGATTATAATTTTGAAACCAACATTGTAGTGAATAATGAATTAGAACCAGTGACTGTAGACATTAGTTCGTCACCAGCGGGTTATCATTTACTGCATTTATATGGTGAAATGACTTTTAATTTGGGCAAAAACAACAAAATTACAACCGCATTATTCATTCAAAATGTAACTAACACAGCGTATCGCGATTACCTCAACCGTCAGCGTTTTTATGCCGATGAAATGGGTCGCAACATACAATTACAAATCAAATACAATTTTTAAAATTTAAAAAAACATGAAAACTAATTTAAAATTTTTAGCATTATTTTTATCAAGCACTTTAGCATTAACCTCTTGTTCAAACGACGATTCTGCTGTTAATGAAGAAGAAGTAATTACAACTGTAAGAGTTACCTTAGAAGACGCATCAGGAAATACAATTGTTTTACAATCACAAGATTTAGATGGTGATGGTCCTAATGCTCCTATCTTAACTCCTATAGGAGGCGGAATTTTGTCTGCTAATACTACTTACACAGGGAATATAGAGTTCTTAAATGAATTAGAGAGCCCTGCTGAAGACATTACTATTGAAGTTGAAGAGGAAGGTGATGAGCACCAAGTTTTCTATCAATTAACTTCAACTTTAGGAACAGTAACTTATACGGATACTGACGTTAACGGAAGACCAATTGGTATTACTTTCACATTAACAACTGGAAGTGCTTCTGGAACAGGAAACCTAACTGTTACACTACGTCACGAACCAAATAAAACTGCAAGCGGAGTTGCAAGTGGAGACATTACCAACGCTGGCGGAAGCACCGATGCTGAAGTGAGCTTCCCAATTCAAGTCAATGTAATCTAATACTTTATAAATCCCGATTTTAAACAATCGGGATTTTTTTTAACAAAACTTAACATTTCAATTCGTTATTTTTGTAGCTATTGAACTAAAAAATATGAAAAAAACAGCAACCTTACTCTTTGCAGCCACAGCATTTGTAGCCTGCAAAAACGAAGCAACTCCAGAATTAGACATGAGCGTAACGTATCCTGAAACTAAAAAAGTAGACACTGTTGACACTTATTTTGGCGAACAAATTGCCGATCCGTACCGCTGGTTAGAAGACGACAGAAGTGCAGAAACCGAAGCTTGGGTAAAAGCACAAAACGAAGTAACCTTTGGTTATTTAGAAAAAATTCCATTCCGTAAACAATTGAAAGAACGAATGGAAAAACTTTGGAATTACGAAAAAATTTCGGCTCCATTCAAAGAAGGAAATTACACGTATTTCTACAAAAATAACGGTTTACAGAATCAATCGGTTTTGTATAGAAAAGACCAAAATGGAAAAGAAGAAATTTTCTTAGATCCAAATACGTTTTCTAAAGACGGGACTACTTCATTAGGCGGAATCAATTTTTCTAAAGACGGAAGTTTAGTCGCTTACGCTATTTCTGAAGGTGGAAGCGATTGGAGAAAGGTAATCGTTTTAAAAGCTGACACCAAAGAAATCATTGGTGATACTATTGTTGATGTGAAATTCAGTGGCTTATCTTGGTACAAAAACGAAGGTTTCTATTACTCAAGTTATGACAAACCAAAAGGAAGTGAATTATCTGCAAAAACAGACCAACACAAATTGTATTTCCACAAATTAGGAACAGCGCAAAAAGAAGACAAAGTAATCTTTGGGTTGAACGAAAAAAGACGTTACGTTGGTGGTTACGTTACTGATGATGAAAACTATTTAATCATTTCGGCTTCTAATTCAACTTCTGGAAACGAATTGTATTATAAAGATTTAGCTAAAAATGGCCCAATTGTAAACTTGGTAAATAATTTCAACAATGACCATGATGTTTTAGACAATGAAGGAACTAAATTTTATTTGGTAACTAACTACAATGCGCCTAACAAAAAAGTAGTAACTTTTGATTTGAATAATCCAAAAATGGAAAATTGGGTTGATTTTATTCCTGAAACTGAAAATGTACTTTCTCCATCAACTGGTGGTGGTTACATTTTTGCGGAATACATGAAAGATGCTGTTACATTTGTACAACAATACGATTATACAGGAAAATTAATTCGTGATATTGAATTACCTGGCGTTGGATCAGCTGGAGGTTTTGGTGGTAAAAAAGAAGAAACTACATTGTATTATTCGTTTACCAATTATATTACACCAGGAACAATTTACTCATTTGAACCAAAATCAGGGAAATCAACGGTTTACCAAAAACCAAAAGTAGATTTCAAATCAGAAGATTACGAGTCGAAACAAGTATTTTACACTTCCAAAGATGGTACAAAAGTGCCAATGATTATTACTTTCAAAAAAGGAACAAATTTAGATGGCAAAAATCCAACGATGCTATACGGTTATGGTGGATTCAATGTAAGTTTAACTCCAGCTTTTAGTATTGCCAATGCCGTTTGGTTAGAAAATGGAGGAATTTATGCGGTGGCCAATTTACGTGGTGGCGGCGAATACGGTAAAAAATGGCACGATGCAGGAACACAAATGCAAAAACAAAATGTATTTGACGATTTCATTGCAGCAGCGGAATACCTAATCAAAGAAAAATACACTTCTTCTGATTTCTTAGCTATAAAAGGCGGTTCAAACGGCGGATTACTTGTTGGTGCTACTATGACACAACGCCCAGAATTAATGAAAGTAGCGATTCCACAAGTTGGCGTTTTAGACATGTTGCGTTACCATACGTTTACAGCCGGCGCAGGTTGGGCTTACGACTACGGAACATCTGAACAATCGGCTGAAATGTTCCAATACATAAAAGGATATTCTCCAGTTCATAACGTAAAAGCAGGAACACAATATCCAGCCACAATGGTAACCACTGGCGACCACGATGACCGAGTTGTTCCAGCGCACAGTTTTAAATTTGCTGCCGAATTACAAGCCAAACAAACTGGCAACAACCCAACATTAATTAGAATTGATGTAAACGCGGGTCACGGTGCAGGAAAATCAACTGAAGCGATTATCAATGAACAAGTAGATATTCAAGCATTCTCGTTATTCAATATGGGAATTCGCGAATTGAAGAAATAAATTTCTAAACACAAAAAATCCCGATTTTATTCAAAATCGGGATTTTTTTTCTATATAAATAATTATTTCTTTCTTTTAGATTTTAAGTAAACAAACTTATAAGGTATATAAAATATAAAATTAAAAATGTTAGGGAAAAGTGATATAAGTATAAAATTTTCTTATCCGATTCTCTTTCGGAGATTAAAATCGAATTGTTTAGTTCTAGTTCGATTATATCTACAGTATTTTGTTTTTCATCAAATCCTTCATTGAATATTTTCTCACATTTTTACCAACTATTTTCGAGCTTTTCAAAATGATATTTTTTCTTTATCTCTTGTAAAATATGAATACAAGGTGTCATTGTTTTTCAATCTTAACAAAAAACTTCACTACTGGAATTAGGGAACGCAAACTCTTGTGAAGTTTTTCCATAATCCCAATTTCCTCTACTTTAACTACGCTTAAATTAAAGTCACTTATAGGTTTAACGATTTGAAGAACATTTATGTAAATCAAAAAAGACCAAAACAATTGGTAAAATTAAAATTGAAAGAACTATTAAGATTTTTTTAAACATATACTTACAAATCAAGAAAGCTTTAATTCTGAATTTATCTTAAAACCGATTATCACCATCTAACATTCTTCCTAAACCGCCAAGCAAACTCCCTTCATCTCTACTACTTCCACCAGCTTTTGGTGCAGAAGCAATAATTCTATCCGCTAAGCGACTAAAAGGTAATGATTGAATATAAGCAATTCCAGGACCGCGAAGGGTTGCGAAGAAAACGCCTTCACCTCCAAAAATAGTGTTTTTGATTCCGCCTACAAATTCAATATCGTAATCAATGTCTTTGGTAAAACCAACAATACATCCGGTATCGACTTTTAGCATTTCGCCAGCTTTTAATTCTTTTCTTGCCAAAGTTCCACCGGCGTGAACAAACGCCATTCCGTCGCCTTCTAATTTTTGCATAATGAAACCTTCACCTCCAAATAATCCTCTTCCAATTTTTCTTGAAAACTCAATTCCAACCGAAACACCTTTGGCAGCACATAAAAAAGCATCTTTTTGGCAAACAAATTTACCACCATATTTCATTAAATCTATGGCTACAATTTTACCTGGATAAGGTGAAGCAAAAGAAACTTTACGTTTTCCCATATCAATATTTTGATACGCTGTCATAAACAAACTTTCACCTGTTAAGACACGTTTTCCTGCAGATAATAGTTTTCCGAAAATACCGCCTTCTTGCTGACTTCCGTCTCCAAAAATAGTTTCCATTTTGATACCGTTTTCCATCATCATGAAACTTCCCGCTTCGGCAACTACCACTTCTTGCGGATCTAATTAAATTTCAACATATTGCATTTCTTCACCATAAATTTGGTAATCAATTTCGTGTGCTTTCATTTTTCAATTGTTTTAGTAATTAGTCGAAGGGAAAGAAAAAATGTTACGAACAAATATTAAGAAATGGGTTTTGTAGCAAAAAGTGAATGTTTCTAATACTCCAACTTCACATAACTAGCGTATTTGGAGATAATTCCTTTTCTTCGCTGTACGTACGGACCTGAATTTGAAGCTTTGTATTTTCTTGGACTTGGTAAAATAGCGGCAATTCCAGCGGCTTCATAAATGGAAAGATTTTTTGCTTCTTTTCTATACCAATATTTTGCAGCGGCTTGCGCTCCATAAACGCCATCGCCCATTTCAATACTGTTCAAATACACTTCCATAATACGTTCTTTACCCCAAATTAATTCGATTAAAACGGTATAATACGCTTCAAAAGCTTTTCGAATGTAACTTCTTCCTGGCCAAAGAAACACGTTTTTTGCAGTTTGTTGGGATATGGTGCTTCCTCCTTTGATTTTTTTTCCTTTTTGATTGCCTTCAAATGCTTTTTCCATAGCAGAAAAATCGAAGCCGTTGTGTTCCAAAAATTTTCCATCTTCACTCGCGATTACGGCTTTTTGTAAATTGGGAGAAATATGTTCAATAGCTACCCATTTATGAGAAAAAACCACTTCTTTTCCATCGATTTTTTGTTGAATAGCCCTAATTCCCATTAAAGGCGTAAACGGAACAGGAACAAACTTGAAAAGTAAAACCAAAAAAACGCTAATAATATTAAACCACAACGCTGTTTTCCAAACAAAACGGAAGATTTTTTGTCCAGTTGTACGTTTTTCAGCTGGTTTTGATTTTTTTTCAGGTTTCTTTTTTGGAGTAGTTTTTTTTGCCATAAATTTTTTGTTTCAAGTTTCAGGTTTCAGGTTAAATCTTGTTTCTTTAGAGTTTATTCTCAAAGTTTATCTTAAAACTTTTCAAACAACTTGAAACTTGAAACCTGAAACAAACTAATTAAACTAAATCTGCTAATTCTTTACCAATTAAACTTCCAATTGCGACACCCATTCCGCCCATTCGTGCTCCACAAAAAACATTATTGGATAACTGTTTCACAATTGGATTTTTGTGATTTCCAACACCCATGATGCCACTCCATCGGTGTTCAATTTCGAAATTGGTATTTGGCAAAATTACATCTTTTAACAATTGCTCTAACGCGTCTTGAATAATTTTTGTTTGACTCAAATCGGTTGTGGTTTCGCCTTCAAAATCTAGGTTTCTTCCACCGCCAAATAAGATTCTATCGCCGATATTTCTAAAATAGTAATAGCCTTGATCCAAATGAAAAGTGCCTTTGATGTCTAAATTTTCAATGGGTTTGGTAATTAGAACTTGTGCTCGAGCGGGTTGCACTTGATTTTGGGTTAATTCCGATGCAAAACCATTGGTAGCAAATAATAATTTTTTGGTGGTAAACGTGAAGCCATTGGTCACTACTTCTACTTTATCGTTCAAGTCTTGAAAAGTGGTAACTTCTTGTTGGTTCAAGATTAAAATATCATTGAAAATAGCTTTTTTTAGTAACGCTTGCATCATGTTTCCCGTATCGATTTGTCCTTCAAACGGATTGAAAATGAGGTAATCGAAAATATTTTGGAAACCAAATCTATCGACTTGTTTTTCAAAAACTTCTGCATGAAACAACGGTTTTAATATTTCATTAATAAAAGGAATCTTCTGCAAACAGTGTTCGAAAAATGCTTCGTCTTTTTTTAGAAATAACTCGTAACCGCCATAAGGTTTGTAATCGATTACTGCATCACCTAAGTTTTTTCGTAGCAATTGCAAACCTTTGACGCGTTTTTTCACCAATTCAATCACTTCTTCTTCGGTATGCGTTTTTAAATCGGAAATAATTTCGGAAATACTGCCAAAGCAAGCAAAACCAGCATTTTTGGTACTCGCTCCTTGTGGCAAAATGCCTTTTTCTAAAACCAAAATTTTAGCCGCTGGAAATTTCTCACGCAAAGCCAAAGCACAATGCAAACCGACAATTCCACTGCCTACAATAGTATAATCGACATTTGAAAACCAATTTTTTAATTCCCAATAACTGAGTTGCATGCTGTTATCTTTTAAAAAGTAAATGTAGTAATTTTTAACATTTAACCGCAATGTTTATTTCAACAAAAAGCCGGCAATTGCCGGCTTTGAATTATTTGAATTATTTGAATTATTTGAAATAAATAAACATTCCTATAGAAAACAAAAGAATATACACCAATAGTAGTGTTATTTCTAGTCTTTTATCTTCTGGAAGTTTCATTATTATTGTTTGATTAATTTAAAGGTTTTCATACCTCCGTTTTGATTAGTCACCGTTAGTAAATAAATACCATTAGCATAATTAGATAAATCTAAATTACTTGAACCAATTGATACTTTAGTAGAAAGCACTTTTTTACCAATCATATCAAATACCTCAACAGAACTATCCTCTTGAGTATCGATTATGAAAATACCATTTGATGGATTTGGATAGATTGTTATATTATTTTCTGTTATGAAATCATCAGAACTTAAAACAGCTGGACATGCAACTTGTACAGGTGTATTTCTATTAGTTGTATCACCTAAACCTAATTGACCAGCCCAATTGTTTCCTGTTGACCAAATTTCACCAACAATATTTAATGCGATTAAAAATCCATCACCTCCAGTAACATCATACCAATTTGTAGCTGCTCCAACTTGTGTTGGCACTAATCTATTTGTGTTATCACCTAAACCTAATTGCCCAGAATTATTTCTTCCCCAAGTATGTAAAGTTCCATCATCTTTAATGGCCATACTATGAGAACTTGCGGTTGTAAATTTATTCCAATCTGTTGCTGTTCCTACTTGAGTAAATACGTTTAAATTGGCAGTGTTATTCTGTCCTAATTGTCCAAATTGATTGTTTCCTGTTCCCCAAAGTGATCCATCAACTTTTTGTGCTAAAGCAAACGCACTAAATCCAACTTCTACTTTAGACCAATTTGTATCAGTACCAATTTGCACAAAACTTAATCTTTGAGTATTATCACCTAAACCTAATTGACCATCAGTATTAGCTCCTGTTCCCCAGAGCGTTCCATTTGATTTAATTGCATAAGTACTTTGACCTGCTCCATTAATTGCAATCCAATCTGTATCAATACCTATTTGCGTAGGAACTAATCTCTGAGTTAAATCACCCAAGCCAAGTTGTCCTTCATTATTTCCACCCCAAACCCATAAAGTTCCATCCGATTTAATAGCCAAAGAAGTGTTAGCTCCACAATCAATTTTATCCCAATCAGTTGCTGTGCCAAGTTGAATTGGTACATTCCTTTGTGAAGTATCTCCTAAACCTAAATGTCCTTGTGTATTTCTACCCCAAACCCAAAGTGTGCCATCTTCTCTCAGGGCTAGAACGTGTCTGTCACCACTAGATAGTGTTTTCCAATTTGTCGCAGTTCCTATCTGAGTTGGTGTAAATCTATTAGATGTATCCCCTAATCCTAATTGACTTTCTGCATTAAAACCCCAAGACCAAAGTGTGCCATCATTTCCAATTGCATACGTTTGGTTAGCTCCTGTATAAATATTTTTCCAACATCCAGAAATTGATGCATTACCACTAACTGGAGAATCCCCTTTCCAATTGGATGTGGTTCCGTTCAAAGCAAAATTTATTAATGTTCCATTATTTAGATTAGTAGAAGAATCTTCGAGAACAGTTATTCCTGAATTGTTTGCATCAGGTACTCCATGATTAAATTTATAATAACGTAATAACCCTGTTTGAGGCATATTTAACTCATTAGCTTTATTCGTATCAATCTGCATTTGCGTTCTAACAGAACTCCATATTCTCACTTCGTCTATTGACCCTCTAAAGGCTTCATCTGGAGCACCAGCTAGAGAGAAACCAATTGCAAATGAATTTGCTAAAGAAACAAAACTAGTCCCTGTAACTCCTGTAGTGGTTCCTTGAAGAACTCCATTTATATATATCCTAATTTCACTACCATCCCAGACACCTGCTATGTGAGTCCAGGTATTTAAATTAACTGATGAAGGAGCAGACACACCTTTAATACTTGGACCGTCATTAACAAAAAAATTATATGAAGTTCCATCTCTACGAAGTGCAAATTGCAACTGACCGTTATCTGTTGGGTAAGCATAATTACCAACAATTAATCCGTTATAGCTTGTTAATTGAGTAGGATACACCCATGCTTCAACAGTAATTGTGTTTAAAGGATCAATTTCAGAACTTAGTGAATTTCCTAAATTAACTTGATCGTTTGTGCCATCAAAATTTAAGACATTTCCAGTTTGAGCAAACGATAAAAATTGGTTTAAAAAAACCAGTAATAAGTAAAGTTTTAATTTCATAAAAGTTTTGTTTTAGTTTTATGAAACAAACCTATTAACTATATTTTTTTATTTGTAAAAAATGGTGTAAAAGCACCCAAGTTTGTATGTGAATGAAAATTAAAAAGGAGAATCGTATTTTTTTGAAAATGGAATTTCATGATTTTCAATAAATAAACTTGATTTTGTTTTTTTTTGAATTTTAGAGCTATTTACAATGTAAGAGCGATGCACTCTAATAAAATTTGAATTTGATATTTCTTCTAAAAAACCTTCTAATGATTGACGAATAGAATATTTTTTTGAAGTAGTATGAATATCAATATAATTGTTATCACTTTTTATAAATAAAATAGCATCATGATTGATTTTTATAAAATCGTATCCATCTTTAATTGAAATACTATTCAGTTGTTTCTTTAAAAGTACCAACTTTATTGCCGCCATTAAATCATCTTCTTTTATTGGCTTAGTTAAATATGTTTCTGGATTAGTTGCTAATGCTTTATTCATTAAAACCTCATCATTTTGTCCTGTAAGAAAAATAACTGCGGCGTCTTTATTCGTGTTTTTTGCCAATTCAATCCCAGCATTTTCTCCATTTAAATTAATATCCATTAATACAATTTCTGGCTCAAAGCTTTGAAAAAATTTGACCGCAATTTCGGGCTTATGAGCCATTTCTATATTAGAAAAACCTTTCTTGTTTAGAAAGTCTGCAATAAAATCTGCAATTAATATTTCATCTTCTACAATTAGTATTTTAGTATTTAAACTCATTATTTTAAGTTTATAGTGATTTAGTAAACGTAAATTGAAACCCACTTTTATTTTCTATACAACAATCTACTTCTAATTGCCTACATAGTTGATGAATTAGTTTGGGTTTAGGAATTGTTTCAGTTAAAATTGAATTTCCATTGTCTTTGTAATAAAATTGGATTTGATTCTCTTCAATTTTTAAGATAAAATTAATTTCTTTATTTTCTTGATTAGTAAAAGCGTGTTTAATTGAATTTATATATAATTCAGTTAGAATTAACCCAAAATATAAAGCATAATCGATTTTTACAAGTATTGAAACTACACTTATATTTGATTGAATTTTATTTTCATTAAATATATCTGAAAAGCTAAAATGCACATCAAAAAGATAATTTCTTAAATCTATTTGCTGCTTATTTTTAGATTTGTATAACTGTTTGTGTAAGGTAGCAATTGAATTGATTTTTTTTAATATTTTTTCAAATTCGATTTTCTCAGTATTGTTTAATTTTTCTTGTTGATTTTTAATTAAAATGAGAATTAACTGTAAATTATTATTAATTCTATGACTTGCCTCACTTAATAAAAACTCATTTTCTGCAGATAAAATTCGAAGTTCATTATTTGATTTTTTCTCTCTTTTGAAAAAATATGTTAATGTTAGAATTCCGATAGTTGCTAAAATAAAAATGATAAAAACCAACCAAAACTTTTTTGAACTATTCTCAATTTCAAGATTTTGAATTTTGATCTTGTTTTCATTTTCTTGAATTTGTTTTTCTTTTTCCGCTAAATCATATTTTTTTTCAAGCTTATTAAGTTTAAAATAGACTTCTTGATTATTTAAATCTTGTGTATATTGATACACTTTATCGGCTGCAAATAATGCTTTTTTAATTTGGTTTGTTTCTCTGTAGTATTCCTTTATTTGTAGATAAAAACTAAATTTTTGTCTTACGTTTGATCCTTCGTCAATTCTTTCAACTAATTTTTCTAATAGCTCAACTGCCTTTTTATTGTCATTTCTATAACGTGCATAAAGTGCTGCCAAATTAAAAGAAATATCAATTTCTGGGTTTAACAATTTGTGCTTTTTAGCATATCCTAAAGCTGTTTCATATTTAGCAAATGCTTTATTTTTATCACCTTTATAATCTTCAATTTGAGCAACTTCATTTAAAGTATAAGCAATAATCTCTTTGTTTTTAATTTGCTTTTCTAAACTGATAATTTGCTTCGCTATTTGTTTTACAATTTCTAAAGTATCTTTACTTCCATCATGATAACCATTAAAAATAGCCATTTTTCTATTTAACGCATAGGCAACAATATCTTTATTTTTAATTTTTTGAAAGTTAAATTTTTCAATATTTAAAAGGGAAACTTCAGCTTTCTTCTTCTCAGCGAAATACCTGTAAAATTCAGTTTTAAGAGTATAAGTATAAAGTAGACTATCTTCAATTTGTCTACTTTGGTAATCATTTTCTGCTTTGGTAATGTAATACAGAGATGAGTCTGCTATGTTTTGAAATCTTAAAATATTTGCATATAATAGATAGTATTTAGACTTATTGGTTTTTACTTTACGAATAGCAGTTTGAATAGATGATGTAGCTTCTTCTATTTGATTGTTCTTTAAAAAAACAACAGCATTTTCATATTCAATTTCTTGAGATAATACCGAAAATGAAAGAAAAAGGAAAAGTAAAACTACTTTCTTCATAATTTTAAAAAAAAGTGATTTATGAATATAAATGATTTTAATTCATAAAATAAAAAAATGGTGTGAAAACAGCAAAGTTTGTATGTGAAATGAAGAAAATGTTTTTTTAAAACGTATTTATAAAATTATAATTCTTCAGTATTTTCATTTTTCTTTCTAGATTTAATCGCTTTCATAACCAAGGGAAACGTAGTTACAGCAATTAAAATCAAGATAATTTTTTCAATATGTTTCTTCAAATCAATTCCCAATTCCTCTAAAAACATACCATATAAATAATGTCCGGCGAAAACTAACGTGAACGACCACAAGACCGAACTCAAAATGTTGTAGAACATAAATTTCCCTTTTTGCATGTGAACTACACCAGCAATTATGGGAACAAAAGTGCGGACAATTGGGAGAAATCTGGCGAAAATAATCGCTTTTCCACCGTGTCTTTCGAAGAACACTTGAGATTCGGTTAAATATTTTTTCTTGAAGAAGAAACTGTCTTTTTTGTTGTATAAAAATTGGCCACTTTTGGCACCAAACCAATAACCAAAAATATTACCTAAAATTCCAGCAGCTGCAATGAGTAACGCTAAAACCGTAACATTAGATAAATCACTTGGAATAATAAAAAAAGTTTCCACCAATTCCCTACTGTAAATTCCCGAAAGAAAAAGCAAGCTGTCACCAGGGAGAAAAAATCCAGCAAACAAACCCGTTTCAGCAAAAACAATGAACAAAACCATGTAAATACCGATAGGAACACCACCGATTTCCATAGTAATATAAAACTCTGGGTTAAACAATTGGGTCCAGTGAAAATCTTCCATTTACTTATTTAGTTTATTTTGTTTAAAGTTTCAAGTTTCTACTTTTTTGCCTAAGAAACAATTTATACAATAATCATTTACTCATTCATCCTGCTAGCTTACTCTAACTTTCCAACAGATTTTGCTACAATCATAGAAACTGCAGCATCACCCGTTACATTTACACTTGTGCGACACATATCTAGAGGTCTATCAATAGCAAAAATTAATGCTAATCCTGCTTCTGGAATTCCTGCTTGAGCCAATACAATAACCAACATTACCATTCCAGCACCAGGAACAGCAGCACTTCCAATAGAAGCTAATGTTGCAGTAGCTATAATTCCTAATTGTACACCAAAACTTAAATCCATACCAAAAGCTTGCGCAATAAAAACCGCTGCAACCGCTTGATACAAACTCGTTCCATCCATATTGATTGTGGCACCAATTGGCAAAACAAAACTCGCCACTTCATCATCAACACCTAAATTCTCTACGGTTCGCTCCATAGTAACTGGTAATGTTGCCGCAGAAGAACTGGTTGAAAAAGCTAATAATTGGGCTGGAGAAATTCCCTTTAAAAAGAAATTTGCACTTTTCCTTGCCAATACTTTAACCAATAAAATATAGACACCAATCATAATTAGCAGACCTAATAAAACTGTAATTCCATACATTCCAAGTGCTTTGAATAAATCCAAACTTGGTGATTCTGCAACCAATGAAGCTAATAATGCGAAAACACCATACGGTGCTGCCAACATAATAATATCAATCATTTTGAGAATAACTTCATTGAAACCGTCAAAAAATGCTTTAACCGGAGCAGCTTGTTCTTGCGGAATTAGAATTAAAGCAATTCCAAAGAAAACAGCAAAGAAAATCACTTGTAACATATTACCATTATCTGCCGAAGCTCCGATGATGTTACTTGGCACAATATCTTCCAAAGCTTGTAAAGGTCCAGCTTCTTTTTGTTTAGCTGCCGATTCAATTTTGGAACTAGCATCTTGCGAATAATTTCCCACTAATTCGGTTCGCGTTTGTTCGGATATAAAATTTCCAGGTTTAATAATATTCACAATAACTAAACCAATAGAAACTGCAAATACTGTTGTTAAAATATACATTCCAATGGTTCTTCCGCCCATTTTGGATAATTTTGAAATATCTTTTAAATCAGAAACTCCTTTGATCAACGATGCTAAAATCAACGGAACAGCAATTAATTTCAATAAATTAATAAATATATTTCCAAAAGGTTTGATCCAATCAACTATAATTTGTTTTCCCCAACTGAATTGTATTAATAGCACCGCAAAAAGTACTCCGAATGCCATTCCTAATAAAATTTGCCAGTGTAATGCTAGTTTTTTCATCTAAACGCTTTTATTTAAAGTGTGAAATTAGGGATATTTTTTGAAAAAATCAGTATTTTAGCAAGGTTTTAAAACAAAATTAGCAATGAAAAAATTAACCTTAGCCCTTTTTTGCATCATGGGAACCACAATGAGCGCTCAAGAAGTCATGACACCCGAAATGTTATGGCAATTAGGCAGAGTTTCACCTTTGGGAATCTCCAAAGACGGAAAATCTATAATTTACAAAGTTTCGACTCCTGATATGCAGGAAAATAAATCGAATTCGAAAGTATATGCTCTTCCAATAAATGGCGGAAATCCAACAGAAATTAAAGAATATGCTGATTTATTGGCTGATAAAAACAAATCTTCAGATGGTACTTGGACACTTTCGCATAAAGAAGTAAAAATCAATTCGGTTTTAGGAAAAGATTTTTATCCTGAATTGAAAAAAAGTGATGTTTACGTATACGATGCACTAGATTATCGTCATTGGGATTCTTGGAACGAAGGCAAACACAACCACGTTTTCATCACCAATGCCGATAAAAAAAGCACCGACATCATGAAAGATGAACCTTTTGATAGTCCGCAAAAGCCTTTTGGTGGTGATGAAGATTACATTTGGTCACCTGATAGTTCGAAAGTAATTTATGTGGCCAAAAAGAAAGCAGGAACCGCTTATGCAACTAGCACGAATACTGATTTGTACGAATATGATTTGGCATCTAAAACCACTAAAAATTTAACCGAGAGCAATTTGGGTTACGACACGCATCCAACATTTTCTCCACAAGGCGATTTGTCTTGGTTACAAATGAAACGCGATGGTTTTGAAGCTGATAAAAATGATATTATCGTGCGTCACAAAGGTTTAGACATTAATCTAACTGGCGCTTGGGATGGCACTGTAGATAGTTTCGCTTGGAGTGCTGATGGAAAAAAAGTGTATTTCTTAGCGCCAATTGGTGGAACCAAACAATTGTTCGAAGTAAATTTTCCTGGTTTGACCAAAATTGCTGTTCGTGCACAACAAATTACCAATGGCCAATTCGATGTGAATCAAATCATAGGTTTTTCAGGAAATCAAGTGTTAGTGACTAGAAGCGATATGAATCATGCCAATGAAATTTTCAGCTACGATTTAAAGAAGAAATCTTGGAAGCAATTAACCAATATTAACACCGAAACTTATGCCAAATTAAGTTTGCCAACAGTTGAAAAACGCATGGTGAAAACTACAGATGGCAAAGAGATGTTGGTTTGGGTAATTTTACCTCCCAATTTTGATAAAACCAAAAAATATCCAGCAGTTTTATATTGCCAAGGCGGACCACAAGGAGCTTTATCCCAATTTTATTCTTTTCGATGGAATTTCCAAGTGATGGCATCGCAAGGTTATATTGTAGTAGCGCCAAATAGAAGAGGAATGCCAGGTCACGGTGTGGAATGGAACGAACAAATCAGTAAAGATTGGGGCGGACAAGTAATGGATGATTATTTAGCTGCAATTGACGATGTTGCCAAAGAATCGTATGTTGATAAAAGTAGATTAGCAGCTGTTGGTGCGAGTTATGGTGGTTATTCTGTGTTTTACATGGCGGGAATGCACAACAAGCGTTTTAAAACTTTCATTTCACATTGTGGTGTTTTCAATTTAGAAAGTATGTATGGCACTACCGAAGAAGTATTTTTCACCGATTGGGACTTAGGTGGCGCTTATTGGGATACCAAAAATGCAGCCGCTCAAAAAACATATAAGGATTTCAATCCAATTAAATTAGTGAACAATTGGGATACGCCTATTTTCATTATTCAAGGCGGAAAAGATTACCGTGTGCCAATTGGTCAAGGCCAAGAAGCGTTTCAAGCGGCGCAACTAAAAGGTATCAAAAGTAGATTTATGTATTTCCCTGAAGAAAATCATTGGGTGTTACAACCGCAAAATGGTTTGGTTTGGCAACGTGAGTTTTTTAAATGGTTGAAGGAGACGTTGTAAGGAAATTCCAAAAGGAAAATTCCAAATTCCAAAAGAGAAAAAATCAAGGGCAAGAACAAAAATCAAGGTCAAATTTTAAAAATATAACTCTAGGCTAGTCAGAAATTAAATTACATTGTTTTGTTTTTTTATTAGAGATCTGATTTATATCATGATATAAAATGTTTCTAAAAAAAATAATCACTTAAGAACTTTCTAACATCTTGAAAATAAGGAATAGTTTTCAATTATATTTAACAACATTCAATATGAAATTAAAGAATTTTTTTTTATTTTTTTTAACTTTTATTAACTTATATTCATGTGCCCAATCTAAACAGGAAACTAGTTTTCCTGAATATGGATTCTTTTTAGAGCCAATAATTGGTAATAATATTTTACTTAAAGAAAAAAAAGATGATGTCTTAAATCGGTTTGACAAATTTATTTTATTTGAAAATGAATATGATAAGACTAATATATATTACGAAGTTAATAAAACGACAAAACTTCCAAACAATACTTCCACAGATTTTCATGGGACTTTAGCTTTTAATAAAGATGATGAATTAATTTATTTTAACTTAAGTTTAGTTTATGGTAATGAATATAAATATTGGGAAGATATAATTACTATTCTTAAAAAAGCCGATAAACACAAAATAAATAATTTCATTTATGAATGTGAAAAAGTCATTTGTAATGAAGAAAATTCTACTTCCTTTAAATCATTTAGTCGAGGAAGAAATTTTGAAAAAGTCAATTTTTTTGAAATTAATTTTAAATGTACGTTTTTAACAAGTTTAAAATAAAATTACAAACTTATAACTGCAAAAAAACGGCTGATTACTCAGCCGTTTTTCTATTTTTAAATCTCTTTCATTTTAAAAGATTCCATGAATTTTGTAGTGTAGTTTCCTGCTACATAATCCGGTTCGTCCATTAATTGACGGTGGAATGGTATGGTCGTTTTAATTCCTTCTATTACGAATTCATCAAGCGCACGCTTCATTTTTGCGATAGCTTCTTCTCTAGTTTGCGCCGTTGTAATTAACTTAGCAATCATAGAATCGTAATTTGGTGGAATCGTATATCCTGCGTAAACGTGCGTATCTAAACGAACTCCATGACCTCCTGGCGCATGTAAAACCGTGATTTTACCTGGCGATGGACGGAAATCATTATAAGGGTCTTCCGCATTGATACGGCATTCAATTGAATGCAATTGTGGGAAATAGTTCTTACCAGAAATTGGAATTCCAGCAGCTACCATAATTTGCTCACGAATTAAATCGTAATCAATCACTTGCTCCGTAATTGGGTGCTCTACTTGGATACGTGTATTCATTTCCATGAAGTAGAAATTTCTGTGTTTATCAACTAAGAATTCAACTGTACCAGCTCCTTCATATTTGATATATTCTGCGGCTTTAACTGCTGCAGTTCCCATTGCTTCACGCAATTCATCAGTCATGAATGGTGAAGGTGTTTCTTCTGTTAATTTTTGGTGACGGCGTTGTACCGAACAATCTCTTTCTGATAAGTGACACGCTTTACCAAATGAATCTCCTACCACTTGAATTTCAATATGGCGTGGCTCTTCAATTAATTTCTCCATGTACATACCATCGTTTCCGAAAGCAGCAGCAGCTTCTTGACGCGCACTTTCCCATGCTTTCAGAAGTTCTTCTTCTTTCCAAATGGCACGCATTCCTTTTCCACCACCACCAGCAGTGGCTTTCATCATTACTGGGTATCCAATTTCTTTGGCCACTTTTTGAGCATCTTCAAAAGATTCTAAAATCCCTTCAGAACCAGGCACACATGGAACTCCAGCTTCTAACATTGTAGATTTTGCAGTGGCTTTATCACCCATTTTTTCGATCATCTCAGGAGAAGCACCGATGAATTTAATTCCGTGCTCCTGACAAATTTTAGAAAACTTAGCATTTTCAGATAAGAATCCGTAGCCAGGATGAATAGCATCAGCATTAGTAATTTCTGCCGCAGCAATAATATTGGACATTTTCAAGTAAGATAAATTACTTGGTGGAGGACCAATACACACTGCCTCATCTGCAAAACGAACGTGTAAACTTTCAGCATCTGCTGTAGAATAAACCGCAACCGTTTTAATGCCCATTTCTCTACAGGTTCTAATTACACGAAGTGCAATTTCTCCTCTATTGGCAATTAATATTTTTTTAAACATAGGTTTTCAATTAGTCAATTAGACATTGTTTTAATTACAAAGAAAGAATTACTTCCAACTTCTAACTTCCAACTTCTAACTTTATTAAGATGGATCAACTAAAAATAACGGTTGGTCAAATTCAACAGGTGAAGCGTCATCTACTAAAATTTTAACGATTTTACCTGATACTTCAGATTCAATTTCGTTAAATAACTTCATTGCCTCGATCACACATAATACATCTCCTTTTCCAATTGAAGAACCTACTTCAACAAACATTGGTTTGTCTGGAGCTGGTTTTCTGTAGAAAGTTCCAATAATTGGTGACTTTACAGTAATATATTTTGAATCATCTGATACTTCAGTTGCTGGGGCTGCTGCTACTGGAGCTGTTGGAGCCACTGGTTGTGGAGCTGCAGCTTGTGGTAAAGCAGTAGTTACTGGCATGTGTTGGATGTAAGCTGTAGCTGCTTCGGCTGCTTCATTAGTTGTTTTGATGGTGATTTTGAAATCATCCATTTCTAACTTCACTTCAGTTGCACCTGATTTGGCAACAAATTTGATTAAATTTTGAATTTCTCTAATATCCATAATCATAAAATTTGGTTTCTAGTTTGTTTTTTATTTTGTGTATGCCCATTTTAAATAGATAGCGCCCCACGTGAAGCCACCACCAAATGCAGCAAATATAATGTTATCTCCTTTTTTCAATTGCGATTCAAAATCACACAAAAGTAATGGCAAAGTTGCCGAAGTTGTATTTCCGTATTTGTGAATATTGATCAATACTTTTTCTTCATCTAATCCCATTCGATTAGCTGTAGCATCGATAATTCTTTTGTTTGCCTGATGTGCAACTAACCAATTTACGTCTTCTTTTGTTAAGTTATTGCGTTGCATGATTTTTTCACTCACATCGGCCATACCAGAAACTGCATATTTGAATACCGTTTTTCCGTCCTGAAATACATAATGTTGTTTGTTTTTAACCGTTTCTTCAGAAGCTGGCAAAATAGAACCACCAGCGTCAATTTTTAAAAACTCACGACCTATGCCATCACTTCTCAAAAATTCATCTTGCAGACCATATCCTTCATTATTAGGTTCAAATAAAACAGCGCCTCCACCATCTCCAAAGATGATACAAGTAGCCCTATCTGTATAATCTATAATAGATGACATTTTATCGGCACCAATTAAAAGTACTTTTTTGTATTTTCCTGATGCGATATAAGCAGAAGCGGTAGACATTCCGTAAAGGAAGCTAGAACATGCTGCGTGTAAATCGTAGGCAAAAGCATTGGTAGCGCCAATTTGAGTTGCTACATAAACTCCAGTAGCCGCAACAGGCATATCAGGAGTAGCAGTAGCCATAATCACTAAATCAATTTCTTTAGGATCTAAATTTGCTTTCTCAATAAGATTTTGAGCAGCTTTAATAGCCAAGTATGATGTTCCTTGACCCTCTTCTTTAAGAATTCTTCTTTCTTTGATTCCAGTACGAGTGGTAATCCATTCATCATTTGTATCTACCAAAGTTTCTAAAACTTCATTAGACAAAACATAATCCGGAACATACGAACCGATAGCGGTTATAGCGGCTGTTATTTTGTTCATAAATGTATTATTTCTAGTCGAAAAATTATTTTTCGAAAAGTTGTGGAAATTACAAAAAAAAATCCAAACCTGATAAAATAGAACTACTAAAAATCAACTTTAATATATTAACAAAAAAACCCTCACAAGGTGAGAGTTTTTCTCTATTTTATCCAAAAGCAATTATGCAACAGCTTCTGTTTTATCTACTACTACTTGACCTCTGTAGTACATTTTACCTTCATGCCAGTAAGCTCTGTGGTATAAATGCGCTTCTCCAGTTACAGGACATGTAGCAATTTGAGGAACAGACGCTTTATAATGTGTTCTTCTCTTGTCTCTTCTTGTTTTCGAGGTTTTTCTCTTAGGATGTGCCATTTTACTATATTATTTATCCGTTAATAGTTTCTTTAATGCTGCCCAACGTGGGTCAATATCTTCTTCTTTATTCTCTTTTTGTTCTTTTGGAGCAAGTGATTCTAACTTGTCAATTGCTTCCGTATTCAAAGTTCCCTCTTTTACACCGGGATGAACTCGCTTAAATGGCACAGACAATACAATTGATTCATATATATACTGTGACACATCAACTTGAAATTCACCATGTGGCAAAATCAGGAGTTCTTCATTCTCATTATTAAATGCTTCTCCAAATTTCACAATGAGATTTAATTTTCCTTTTACTGGCAAATCAAAATCTTCATTAGTTACATCGCAAGGCACATTTATAGTTCCTTTATGTTTGAAATGAAGCTCAAGCATCGTACTTTTTTTCTCCAAAATCACTTCAACTATGATTGCTACGTCATTATATTCGTGAAAATCAAAGAGTTCAAAGAACGTTTTATCTACCTGATATTCAAACTGATGTTTTCCTATTTTTAATCCTGCGAAAGGAATTAAATATTCTTTTAAATTTTTCATAACAACAGTTTTCCCTTTTTCAGGGAGTGCAAAGATATAAAATTATTATAAATTCAAACTAGTTATGAACATTTTTTTGTTTACAACTACATTTGCTTGATTTTCAAAGGGTTTTCAGTCAAAATTTGGTATTCATTTCGCTTATGAAAAATATCTATAGCCAAATAAAGCGCTTCTCTAAACGAATTTGGATTCGCCAAACCTTTACCAGCGATTTCAAAAGCGGTACCATGATCTGGCGACGTTCTAATTTTATTTAAACCAGCAGTATAGTTGACTCCGTTACCAAAAGAAAGTGTTTTGAATGGAATCAATCCTTGATCGTGATACATTGCTAAAATGGCATCATACTTTTCATATTGGAAGGAACCAAAAAAGCTATCCGATGCATACGGTCCAAAAACCATAGAACCAGCATCAAACAATTTTTTTATTGTTGGACGAATAATTTCTTCATCTTCTTTACCAATAACACCATTATCTCCACAATGCGGATTTAAACCAAGCACAGCGATTTTAGGTTTTGAAATGCCAAAATCTTGAATTAATGTATCTTTAATAGTTTGTACTTTTTGTTCCAATAATTCAGCGGTTAAATGTTTGGAAACCTCATTCACCGGAATATGGTCCGTTAACAAACCTATTCGGAGTTTGTCATGAACCATCAACATCAAAGCATTGCCTTCCAATTCTTTATCCAAATAATCTGTATGACCTGGAAAAGCAAAATCTTCCGATTGAATGTTATACTTATTAATAGGTGCCGTTAACAAAACATCAACAATTCCTTCTTTTAATGCTTTAGTAGCCGCTACAAAAGATTTTATTGCGTATTTCCCAACTATATCATCATTTTTACCAAACTCCAAGTTCACTCCTTCTTTCCAAAGATTAAACACGTTTACTTTACCCACAACAATTTGATTCAAATGGTCAATTCCTTGAAGGTTAGTTGTTACTTCAGCATTCTTCTTTAAAAAAGAAAGAATTTTAACATTGGCAAAAATTACTGGCGTACACAATTCGAGCATACGTGTATCTTCGAATGTTTTCAAGACTACTTCGGCTCCAATTCCATTTAAATCACCTATTGAAATACCTACAATTATATTTTCTGCTTTTTTAGTCATGATGAGTTGCTTTTAATTGCTTACTTTTGAAGTGCAAATTTAGTAAAATAAAATCAGTTATGTTTACCGGAATTATCGAAACCCTAGGAACACTTACTCAAAAGGCAAAAGAAAATGACAATCTTCATTTAACAGTAGCAAGTTCAATCACCAATGAACTTAAAATTGACCAAAGTGTAGCACATAATGGCATTTGTTTAACAGTAGTTGCCATTAATAATGAAGAATATACTGTTACTGCCATTAAAGAAACTATTGATAAAACCAATTTAGGTGATTGGGAAGTGGGCGACACTTTAAATATTGAACGCGCCATGAAACTAGGTGACCGATTAGATGGTCATATTGTCCAAGGTCACGTTGACCAAACAGCAACTTGTACAGCAATTGAAGAAGCAAACGGGAGCTGGTATTTCACTTTTGAATACGATCCTTCATTAGAAAACATTACTATTGAAAAAGGTTCAATTACAATTAATGGAACCAGTTTAACCGTTGTGAATTCAAAATTAAATAGTTTTAGTGTGGCGATTATTCCTTATACTTATGAAAACACCAACTTCAATTCATTTAAAGTAGGCACAAAAGTAAACTTAGAATTTGATGTAGTGGGAAAATACGTAAAACGCATTCACGATTTAAGAAAATAAAAAAGTTTAAGAAATAAAAAAGGCTCTATTAAGAGCCTTTTTTTGTGAGTATATATTTCTTTGAAAGAACATATCCTAGTATTAATGCTACGAAAAACATAGCAATCAAACCTCCATCGATAGGTAAACCTGGTGGTGGTGGTGGCGTTGGTGGTGGTGGTGTATCACCTGGAGCACCTAACACAATTTGCGCATTCAATAATAGAGCGACAAAGAAAGCTATTTTTAGTAATGTTATTTTCATAGGGCGTAAAAATATAAATTTTTTCTTTCTGACCAAAGAAAATTATTTTATTTAAAGTTTTGTTAATATTTACAAAACTCATTATTTATTCAAAACACTAAAATATAAATAATTTTATACTTTACAATATTTTATGTTCAAAAAACTTAAAAAAAACTTAAAATTTTTTTTCTCATCCAAAAAAATAGCCATTAATTGGCTATTTTAATGAGTGGTCCCACCTGGGCTCGAACCAGGGACCACCTGATTATGAGTCAGGTGCTCTAACCAACTGAGCTATAGGACCAGTTTTGAGTGTGCAATATTACTACTATTTTTTTTGGGTTGCAAGATTTTTTTATTTTATTTCTTGACAAAGCTCAATTAGCACGCCATTCGTGCTTTTAGGATGTACGAATGCAACTAATTTATTATCAGCACCTTTTTTAGGAATTTCGTTTAAAACCACGAAACCTTCTTGCTTTAGTCGTTGAATTTCTGCTTCAATATCGGTTACATCAAATGCGATGTGGTGAATCCCTTCTCCTTTTTTTTCTAGAAATTTTGCAATTGGACTTTCTGAATTTGTAGCTTCTAATAACTCAATTTTATTCGGTCCGTTCATAAAAAAAGATGTTTTTACGCCTTCGCTAGCCACTTCTTCTTCTTTATAAGGTGGTTGACCAAATAATTTTTCGAAAACAGCATTTGACTCTCGTAAATTTTTAACAGCAATACCGATATGTTCTATTTTATTCATATGTTTAAATTTTATTTTTTAGTGGTAACATATGGAATCGCCTTTGTAATCATAGGTGTTTGCAAGCAAACGAGTTTGATTATGGCGATTTCATTGTGCAAAAGGTTTATGGATTACCATCTAGCCCTGATTGTAGTGGAAATCCTTTTTTATAAAAAGATTGCAACGGAAAGCAGGAAAATGGATTACAAAAATAACAGAAACTTTCGCTTCAAAAAACAAAATTGCTAACTTTAAACCGCTTTTACGTATTTTTGCACCATGGAAACAAATAGACAAAAGAAAATAGGCGCTTTATTACAAACCGATTTAGTAGATATTCTACAAGGTGAAGTGCGCAAAAATGGGATTACGAATTTAATTATTTCGGTTTCTAAAGTAAATGTAACATCTGATTTATCGATAGCTAAAGTATTTTTGAGTGTATTCCCTTCGGAAAAAGGCCCAGAATTATTAGCCGCAGTAAAAACAAATGCCCCCCTAATTAAACACGATTTAGCACAACGTGTGAAAAACCAACTTAGAAAAGTACCTAATTTGATTTTTTACATTGATGACAGTTTAGATTACATTGAAAAAATTGACAACGCTTTGACTGGAAATGAAAATCCATTAGTGAATCCTGAATTATTAGACAAAAGAAAGAAATCGTAAATTGAATTTTTCTTTTTACATAGCCAAACGTTACACTGCGAGTTTTAGCAAAAATACCGCTATCAATATTATAACAGGTATTGCATCGCTGGGCATTGTTGCTGGAACCATGGCGCTTTTTGTGGTGCTTTCGGCTTTTAGTGGTTTGCGCAACTTTAGTGTTGGATTTACCAATGCGAGCGATCCCGATTTGAAATTGGCTCCCAAAGAAGGAAAAACACTTTTTATTACTTCCCAACAAGAAACTGCTCTAAGCAACAGTAATTTAATTGCCAATTACAGTAAAGTTGTTGAAGATCGCGTGCTTTTTTTTTATGACCAAAAAGAGCAAGTGGCTTATTTAAAAGGTGTTGATAGTGTATTTACCAAAGTAAGTGCTATTGACCAACATTTGTATGTAGGCAATTGGCTGGAAGACAACACCAAAGAAGTGATTGTTGGTGCCGAAATTAGCCGGAAACTCTCTTTAGGTTTGTTTGATTACAGCAATAAATTAGAAGTTTACACGCCAAAACCAGGAAAAGGAACTTTTGACCGACCGGAAGATGCTTTCAATATTGCTACTTTACAACCCGTTGGGATTTATAACATCAATGAAGAAGTTGACGTAAAATATATCTATTGTTCGTTAGATTTAGCCCAAAATGTACTGCAATTACAGCCCAACCAAGTTTCGCATATTGAGTTTAAATTACAACCCAATGTTTCTGAAAAAGAAGCCATAACTTTTATTGAAAAAACATTCAACAACGCCGTAACGGTAAAAACCCGAATGCAGTTGAATGATGCGTTATACAAAATGCTCAATACAGAAAACGTGGTAGTTTATCTGATTTTTACTTTAGTTATTATTATTGCTTTGTTTAATCTAATTGGCGCTTTGGTAATGATTATTATTGATAAAAAAGAAAATCTAAAAACCCTTTACAACTTAGGCAATACCATTGGAACGCTTCAAAAAATATTTTTATACCAAGGTTTATTAATTACCGTTATTGGTAGCGCTATTGGATTGGTTTTAGGAAGCGTCTTAGTTCTTTTGCAACAGCAATTTGAATTCTTGATGATTACGCCCACTTTAGCTTATCCTGTAGTTTACGAATGGCAAAATATTGGAATTGTACTAGCCACCATTGCTACACTTGGATTTGCTTCTTCTTGGATTGCTTCAAGAACTGTGAGTAAAAATTTGTTTGGGTAAAAAACCACTTACTACTCCGCTGGCAACGGCGCTCCTACAGCAACATCACATCTATGCCCGTCTTGTCCGTGTGGTGGATTCATTTTTGCACCTGATACAGTTGCAGAACCTGTATTTGTATTAATTTTCATTTGTGGTTGTTCTGCTGGTTTTTGATTCACTATTTGTGGTGCTGCTTGCGGTTGGGTTGTAGTTGGTTGCGAATTTAAAGGCGCTCCAACAGGAATTTCACAACGATGTCCAGGTTGTCCGTGTGGTGGATTCATTCCTGGAGGTGTTTCTGTTGAATTGGCTTGTTGCGTTTGTTGTGTTTGCGCTGGTTGTACTTGTGGTTGCCCTATTCGTTGTTTCAGCCACTGCTCTCCCGTCATGGGTTGGGCTGTTTGCTGGGTTTCTTCTGTTATTTTTGTTTCTTCGTCTTTTTTACATGAAATTAAAAACAATGAACTTATAAGTAGGGATAAAAATAGTTTCTTTTTCATTTTGCAATTGATTAAGTACCAAAGGTAAAACTTTATATTTTTATTTGAAAATGGATGGGTGTTAAATGTTTTAATCAGTCAATCTTTGAAAAGCTAGAATAAAGATTGAAAACAATATTACCTTTCAAAAACAATACTGCCATCAACTATATATTCTTTAATATTGTTTCCATCCAAAATAAAAACTAATGCAATTATATCCTTAATTTTTTTATCATCAATACTAATTGGTTTGTTTTTAAATTCATCCAAATCTATTTCTTCCAAATAAGTAATGTATTCTAAATAAATCATTTTTTCACTTATTCCAGAAAAAGTGATGATTCTTTTACT
Source organism: Flavobacterium sp. (assembly GCA_018401995.1). Classification (GTDB taxonomy): domain Bacteria; phylum Bacteroidota; class Bacteroidia; order Flavobacteriales; family Flavobacteriaceae; genus Flavobacterium. Next base: position 39,410 of record JAGYJR010000016.1, read on the forward strand.
TTTTCTATGCTTGGAAAGCGTTTCTAAATAGGGATTTCTCTTGTTTTGAAATTTCTCATTAATCTCGTTTTGTAATATTTCAAAATCCTTCTCACTTAACCCAACTTTGTTTAAAATCTCGTTATTATATTCATCTCTGCTATTCTTAGAATAATTAGCAATATGTTTATTAAAATCAAAAGAATCAAAATGAGGATTTACAATATAAGTACTATCTCTAAATGACTGCGCATTTTCATGAACATTTTCAAGACATTTATTTAGAATAATTTTCTCTCTTTTTGACAAACCACTTTCATCCGTTTTGCAACTTATAAAGAGGATGAATAATGGGAGAAGTATTAAAAATTTTGGTTTCATATAAAAGTTAGCGTTTTAAAGTCGAATTGGAATCATTTTTTCGGCAAAATGTTGGCTAAATATAAATAAAAAAATCCTTAATTAGCTGTAGTCAGTTAATTAAGGATTTATGAAGTACAGTTAACAAGTGACATATCTAACTCACTTTATGAAGAATTAGAAATAATAGAAAATTTAAGGATAAATAATAAATCTTAGTTTTTGAGATTTTAATTTGATTGATTTTTGAAAAATCACCTAAAACACTTTTAAAAATTCCAAAAATTTGACATAACTACTTTATGAAAGACGAGGAGTGTTTTTTGCTCCTCATTTTTAAGTTTTTAATTACCTCATTCATAATAGTTCCTTAAATGGAACCATTTATTTTAAAATGGTTACGAATGGTGAGCCGCTATGGTTGCGGTGATAAATCTGAGGGGTAGAAAAGAGTGCTTGTATTGTCTTCATAAGACAAAAAAAGTGTTTTTGTCATCTATTAGTTTGAATAATTTATTCTGATTTCTATCAATTGATTATTAATCTCTAACAGGCAAAAAACCTTTACTATCTAATGCTTTTATAATACCTCTCAACAAAAAGTTATTATCAAAACGAATTACATATTTGCGACCTCCTTCAACTTCTGGTATTAACATTTTCTTATCGATTAATCGTTTTATTTGTCTTGATATTTCTGCACTTGCTTTACCTTGAAAAATATCTTTTACATCAGATGCTTGTATTATTTGATGCTCAATAACGCGTTTTAAAATTTTAGACTCAACATCTGTTATGTATTGTCTTTCTAGTGAATGTGTTATTGTTGGTAGTAAAATTTCTTTTTTTAGATAATTGTAATCACTCAACTTATCAATTTTTTCAATTTCTTCTTTTAACCCTTTTAAAACGTATTCGCACCACTGCAAAATTCCTTCCGTTGTTCCTGAATCAGCTTTAGATAAATTTTCATAGTAATCATTTCTATTACTACAAAATACTGCTGTTGGATTTATAATTCGACCAACATTTACATTGAATCCTGTTTTAACCAACATTGCATAAGTAAACAATCTTACTGTTCTTCCATTTCCATTTCCAAAAGGGTGAATCCAAACAAAGCGATGATGTGCAATAGCTGCTTTTAACAAATCATATTTTGGACTGTCTTCTTTGTTTATAAAACCTAATAATTCATCCATATAATCATTGACAAGTAATGAATCGGGTGGTAAATGTTTAGACTTATTTATTTTTAGGTTAATATTACGATACTCTCCCGGAGTTCGGTCTCCTTCCCCATTTGGTGGAGGTGGCAAATCCTTAACTATCATCTTGTGTAGTTCACGTAAAAAAGCTTTGTTAATTGGATAATCTACAATATTTTCCTCAATGAATTCCATTGCTTTTTCAATGTTCTGAATTTCTCTAATATCTGATGATATGTTATGTGTATCATCTAGTTTTGTTTCAATATACTCGGCAATTGTAGTGTTATTCCCTTCGATTCTTGCTGAACCAATACTTTCTAAAGTATGGAAAATATGTTTTAACTGAAAAAATACTTTTGGATGTGTTGAACCGCCTAAAGTTTTTTTTCTTAAATAATCTAATTCAATAATTAAATCCGTTAATGAAGAATCAAAAGACGGTTCAATTAATTTTAAATCATAATCTATAAATTTTGCTTCAGACATTTTAATATTTTTTAAATGACATTTAACAATGTATCTTATTACATTTAACAGTGTTTAACATAAAGCCTTTATTTATCAACATATTACAAATGTATTTAAAATAAAACAATTAACAATACACTGGGGATTATTTTACATTTTATCTTTAAAACATTTAACATACTAACTAAAAAGTTTCATAGGATGATTATACTCCACCTCCAATTTCTATTTATCCACACTTAAAATTATTTTGTTTGATGAAAATTAATGCGTAAACACCTGTGTTTTCATAACTAACGAATCACAAAAATCACTAAACCTACAACACAAGGTTTACCATTTCATTATTTGCTTCGATTTAAACCAGTAAAAGTAAAAAAGGACAAACTGGAAAAAGCAATAAAATATTTCACAAGAATCGCTTTGAATCCTTCTGTATTCTACGAAAAACCAGAATACAACCAAAGGAGAGTATTCCAAAAACTACTATTTCCTGAAGGCTTACAATATTCGCTTTTAACAAGTGATATATCTAACTCACTTTATGAAGAGCTAGAAATAATAGAAAATTTAAGGATAAATAATAAATCTTTAGTTTTTTGATTTAATTTGATTGATTTTGAGACTGAATAAAGCATTTTTGTGGTTGTTTTATATAAAATGAAGAATAAAATCCTATTTTCGCAGTTTTTAAATGCATCAAAATTTCTTGGGATACTGGTAAAACATTTTGTCCGACTCAGTTGACAGAGTATCCCCAATGATTTAATAACTTCAAATTCAAACCAGCATTCATCGTTGGAAAAAAGAAGATAGTCATAAATATTTGGGGTGCAAAGTTATTAATTTGTTAATGAAGAAATGGAACTAATTTCAAGTGAATAGTTCATTGTGTGCTAAAAAGTCATTAAAGCTTATTTTATAGACTTTGATACTTTACATGATTATTAGATAGTTCACTTCTTTCAACAAAGTAATCAAAAGAATAAGCAAAAAATTGTTGGAAACTGTTGAACAAATAAAAATGATTTACCCATTGAACCAAACTTGCTTTCGTTTTCTATTAGCCGAAGTACATATCAAAACTATAAAAATATTGTTTTAAACAAATGTTCTAGTTCCTATTTTGATTGGTGCGTACATTTCATTATCAAACCAACATGAAAAGAAGTTAGAAGAAATTCTAAAGCATACTTTGAAGATAGAAACTACAAATATTGGTCAAAAATTTCTTTGTTTTATTTAGGCTTACGAAATAAAGACTTTGCTTTTTGCAAAACAACTTTTTATAAATATGCCAATCTTTTAGGATTCTCCACTTTGCGACATCTCAAATCAAAACAAAATACCAATCATTAACTACTTCAAAACCTAACGAAATTTGGTGTGCAGATGTAACCAAGTACAAAACTTTCTGATGGAAGTTCTTACAGTATTCATTTGCTTATGGATCATTATTTGAAAAGTTTTGGGATGTAAGATTAAGTAAAAACTCCACAAGCAGCAAACATACAGCTTTAATTAAAATGCAATTGTAAATACCAAAGAACCTCCAAATTATTTCTTAACAGATGGCGGTAGTGAAAATTGTAATTTACTTGTAAAAGAACTAACCAATGAAACACAAATTAAACACCTAATAGCACAAAAGACATTTCATTTTCTAACTCTGGAATTGAAGCTTTAAACAAGAATTCTAAAACACCAGTTCTTAAGGAAAAAGCCATTACAACAGAAAAACAACTAAAAGAAATTTCCATTTTTATAACTTCTTCACAACCACAGACCTCATGAATTGCCTTTAAATGGTTATACGCCAAATGAAAATACAACAACTCAAGAGATTTTGAGTGGTTTAGTACAGCCATAAAACAACAAAAAAACGAACGAAGCAAACAAAACAAAGCAAAAACCTGTAAGAAATGTGTAAAATAATGTGAAATTAAATAGCATCCTAACTGTTTAATATAGCTACTCCATAAAAAAGCGGAGTATTTTCACTCCTCATTTTAAACTTTAAGTACCTCATTTTAACCAGTTCCTTAAATGGAACCGTTTATTTTTAAAATGGTTACAGGATGATACAGGTTAATAAAGTCATAGTAATTATTATTTAAAGAGTTATTGATATTGATATGCAATCTCTAGAACCATCATCCATCATTGCTTGACCTTCACTTGGATCTACCGCTCTTATCATAATTTTCCAAGCTTATCAGTACTACTTACATTATTTTTATAAACTGATTTTGCAACAGCTTTATTATTTTCATCTGCTGTAGTGAATGACTTAGATCCATAAAAATACAAACTACCATCATCTTCATTTGAAACATTCACATTGTGTATTTTTTGTTTAATCCCAGATATTGTGTTTTGAGGTAAGAATCATTAACAATTCTAATCTCTTGAAGTTTTCCAATTTTCCCAATCAATTTACCATCAGCAGTAGTCCCCAAAAACTTTTCTTTTTGGGTTCGAGTCCTTCTAATTCAACCATATCAAGGACACGATTTCCACTAAAAGTATATGGTGAATACCATGGATATTCTGGAGCTAAAGGATCCACCGCAAAAAATCTTCCCACCCTTGGGTCGTGCATTCTAAACGTATAATTTAAAGAATTTCCTTCACCTTTTAGCTCATCATCTTTTTCTTGCCCTTGGAAGCCGTAGCGGTAGCTATTGCTGCTTCCGTGGCGATTAGGCACGAGCATTCCGAAAGGGTAATAATCTGAAAAACTAAGAACGTCTGCATCAAAATTCTCCAGCACATTTCCTCCTAAATTAGGAATTTTTTTATCGTTTATAACAACTAAAACATTTCCTAAATGGTTCGCTAATTCATAACGCTTATCTCCTACCAAAGATATAAAATATTTTGTTTTAATAGGCCCTGTAACTTGGAAATTTCCATTGGTTAGGTCTAAATAATTAGGTAATAAATCGTTATCATCGTCTAAAGTGTATGGCAATCCATTAGTTTGGTCAGGAATTTGTGCATTAAACACTCCAGAGCCACCTTCTACGGTTTCCCATGTGGCATAACCATCGCCATCGTCATCTACGTCTAAATAATCTAGAATGCCATCTCCATCTGTATCTTGTGCCTCGTTTGGCTGGTGGTTACCGTCTAAATCTACCCATTCGTGCATAGTCAAAATACCATCACCATCATCATCTGTGTCTAAATGATTTGGAATTCCGTCGCCATCGGTATCAAGCATGGTATAAGTACCGTTACCATTATTGGTGAATTCATAAATGTCGTAAATTCCATCGCCATCGGAATCAACAGGACAAGCGCCAAATGTGAAACTAATTTCCGCTGTGTTATCAAACGGACTCATGTTTATTGGTGTGCTTCCAACTGGTAATCCGGTAAGTGTATTTTCGTTTATATAAGTAAGTCCTAAAGTGAAATTGTTATTGTTGTTTTGGCTAGATTTTACAAGATTACCAGCTAACGATTGATTAGAACCCGTAAATGCAAATGTTCCAATAATATCGTCTTGATTGTTACTTGTACTGGCATCATTAAACGTATAATCAAACAAACACATGGCTACTTGGCGTTCTACACCAGCATCAGACGAATCAGAATTAATTCCTCCAATTTTATTTGTAACTCCTATTGCGCCATCTAATGTAACTCCAGAAGTATTTGTGGTAGTATTCTCGTAAACTACATTTGGTACAATTTCATTTCCATTAATAACAAATGTTCTGTTTTGTTCCGTATAATTTATTACCAATTCTACGCCTTGGTCTAGCTGACTAATGGTGTTTTGGTCAATATTAAAATCCGATTGCAATCGAGTAATTTCCTCTGTTTCATTAGTTGAAAATCCGTTAGTAGCAAGTTGTGTTGGTAAATTTCCTTGGGTTATTGCTACTCTTTTCTTATTTGAAATTTCTACTTCAATGGCGTATTGATCAAATTCGTTTTTCAGAACACTTGTTTTAAATGTATATAAATTAAATACATCTCCCCTTTGATTATTAGGCGAATTACCATTTATTCCAATTAACTGACCATTGCCGTTACTGATACTTTTACTACTATATTTAACTTGTCTGAGTTCTTGTACTTCACTTAAGAAGACTTTTGAAACTTGGCTAGGTTGCGGCGTAGGCACACTATTTATAGTAAACTTTGTTCTAATAGAAGCTTTGTCTAAAAGTTTTTCTAATGCTGCATTAAGGTTACTTGTAGCATAAACGGTATGCGCTGGCCAAGTGAAGGCGTTGTTTTCATTTAAACTTAAAGAACCACCAGTGAGTTGATTTTCATTGAAAATTTGATTCTCATTGAAAGCCACATTAGGTTCTCCTAATCTACAAGTAGGGCATCCCGCATTTTGATAAACAACAATTTCTTTTTCCTCCATACCTAGTCTTGAACTGCCATATAAATGATGTTCAACTAAGGTGAGAGAAGATTGGTTAGCTCCCTTTATTTTATTTGTTTGATTAATTTTATAAACTCCTAATACATTGCCTTGGGCATCTCTTGCGTAATAGGTACTATTAACTATACCGTTGCTCCCTCTACCCGTTTTATATTCTCGTTTTGCTATTCTATTTCCTAAACCATCGTAAACAAATTCAATAATTAAAGCGCCATTGTATTTGATTACTTTGTTTACTTTTCCGTCTACACGCCATTCAATAGCTAAGTTTTCTGATTTATCTTCAATTAATTGCCCTATTTCATCATAGATGTAATTATGTGAATATGGATTTGAAATATCATACGAAGCAAGTTCAGCACTGTTCTTTTTTAAATCTACATTTGGACCAAAAATATCATCTGCACTATCAAACACTTTAGTTAACTGATTGTTGCCTGTGTTATATTTATAAGCTAAGTTATCAATAGTTACGGGTGC
>JAGYJR010000017.1 GCA_018401995.1 Flavobacterium sp.
AAATCCAACCCGAATTTCAACCAACAAAGCACACAAAGGGAAAAACAATCAAATTAGTATTGTAACACATAAGTTAAATCCAAAAAACATTAAAATCGCACAACGCGAAGCTTTAATGTGGGGAACCATTCAGCAAGATGCGATTAACTTTGGGAATATTCTCCACGAAATCATGGCGTTTATTCATACTAAAGAAGATGTAGATTTAGCCATTCAAAAAGCAACTGAATTGGGATTGATTACCTTTTCACAACAAGAAGTTTTCAAGGAAACTATTCAAAACATTGTCAATCATTCGGAGTTAAAAGAATATTTTGAATCTGATACCAAAGTGTTTAATGAGCAAAATATCATTAAAAAAGCCACTAAAAACAGCAAACCAGATAGGGTTGTAATTAAAAATAATTTAGCGTATTTGTTAGATTATAAAACAGGAGAAAAACACAACAAACACAAAGCGCAATTAGAAGAATATGAATTTGCTTTACAAGAAATGAATTATACCGTTGCAAAAAAAGCACTTATATATATAGGAGAAAACATAGAAATAGTAACTTTGTAACCTTAAACAACAAACTGTTAACAACAAACATATCATGTACGGAAAAATCCAACAACACCTACAGAACGAATTAGCCACAATTAAAGAAAGTGGTTTATACAAAAAAGAACGTATTATTACATCGCCTCAAGGAGCAGAAATTACGATTTCGACAGGTGAAACCGTTTTAAATTTTTGTGCGAATAACTATTTAGGATTGTCATCTCATCCAGAAGTAGTGCAAGCGGCAAAAGATGCTTTAGATTCTCATGGTTTCGGAATGTCGTCAGTTCGTTTTATTTGTGGAACGCAAGATATTCACAAAGAATTAGAGCAAAAAATCGCTAATTTCTACGGAACAGAAGATACTATTTTATATGCAGCAGCTTTTGATGCAAATGGTGGAGTTTTCGAACCTTTATTAGGAGAAGAAGATTGTATTATTTCAGATTCTTTGAATCACGCTTCTATTATTGATGGTGTTCGTTTGTGTAAAGCAGCACGTTACCGTTATGAAAATAATAATATGGAAGACTTAGAGCAACAGTTAATCAAAGCAACTGAAGCAGGTCACCGTTTTAAATTAATTGTAACCGACGGAGTGTTCTCAATGGACGGATTAGTAGCGCCATTAGATAAAATTTGCGACTTAGCTGATAAATATGATGCTTTGGTTATGGTTGACGAATGTCACGCTGCCGGTTTTATTGGCGCAACAGGAAAAGGAACATTAGAGGCTAAGGGCGTAATGGGAAGAGTAGATATCATCACAGGAACCCTTGGAAAAGCACTTGGTGGAGCCATGGGTGGATATACAACGGCTAAAAAAGAAATTATTGAAATTTTACGTCAACGTTCTCGTCCATATTTGTTTTCTAATTCATTAGCGCCTTCAATCGTTGGGGCTTCATTAAAAGTTTTCGAGCTATTAGAAAAAGACACCACATTAAGAGACAAACTAGAATGGAACACCAATTATTTCAAAGCGGGATTAAGAAAAGCAGGTATTGATTTCATCGATGGCGATTCTGCAATTGTTCCTGTAATGTTGTACGATGCCAAATTATCACAAGTGATGGCAGAGGAATTACTTAAAAAAGGAATTTATGTTATAGGCTTTTTCTTTCCAGTAGTACCAAAGGGCAAAGCTCGTATTCGAGTTCAGTTGTCAGCTGCTCACAGTAAAGAGCATTTGGATAAGGCAATAAATGCGTTTGAGGAAGTAGCAAAAATGTTAAATATCATTTAAATGCGTATTTATACTACATTTTTTTAACAAAACTTTTTGTATTTAAAAAAAAATAGTATTTTTGCTCCAATTATAAAGTGTTGTAATTAAATAAATAAAGTATGAAACATCTAAACAAATTATTTACTGCTGCATTATTGTTTGCTGGTTTAACATCGCAAGCACAAGATAGCAACAACCCATGGGCAGTGTCTTTTGGGGTTAACGGAGTGGATACCAAGGTAAGTACCTATGGTAATGACAGTCCTAAATTTATCCAATTATTGAATGCAGAAGAAAATTGGAATGTATTACCTTCAGTATCTTACCTGAGTGTTTCAAGATATGTTGGGGATGGATTTTCTTTTGGATTAACAGGTTCTGTTAATAGAATTGACAGATGGACTGTTCCTGTTCCTGGAACTATTAATACTACTGTTGTAGTAAATCCAGGTGATTTATCTTATTATGCAATTGATGCTGCTGTAAAATACAGTTTTCAAGAATTGTTAAAAATTAAATGGTTAGATCCTTCTATCAACGTAGGTGGTGGTTATAATTTTGTAGGTGATGCATCTGCTGGAACTGTAAATGGTGGTTTAGGTTTGGCTTTTTGGTTAACTGACCAAGTTGGAATTTCATTCCAATCAACTTACAAACATTCGTTTGATGACAATAGAATGGCTGATTTAGATGTTCCTTCACATATTCAACATTTTGCAGGTTTAACATTTAAGTTTGGTGGTAAAGATACTGATAGTGACGGGATTTATGATAAAGAAGACATGTGTCCTGAAGAGGCTGGTTTAAAAGAATTCCAAGGTTGTCCTGATACAGATGCTGACGGTATAGCTGATAAAGATGATGCTTGTCCAAACGAAGCAGGTACAAAAGAATTAAACGGTTGTCCTGATACTGACGGTGATGGAATTATTGATTCAGAAGATTCTTGTCCAACTGAAGTTGGTACAAAAATCATGAATGGATGTCCAGATGCTGATGGTGACGGTGTTGCTGATAAAGATGATACTTGCCCAACTGTTGCTGGTCCAAAAGAAAACAAAGGTTGTCCATGGCCAGATACTGATGGTGACGGTGTTGCTGATAAAGATGACGCTTGTCCAACAGTTCCTGGAACTGTAGCAAACAATGGTTGTCCAGAAGTTTCTGATGATGCTATGAAAAGATTAAATGAATATGGTAAAACTATTTTATTTAACTCTGGAAAAGCGTCTTTCCAAAAACAAACTATACCAGTTTTAGAAGCAATGACAGCTATATTAAAAGAGTATCCAACTGCTAACTTCTCTTTAGAAGGTCATACTGATAGTGATGGTTCTGAAGCTTTAAATCAAAAGTTATCTGAAGAAAGAGCTGCAGCTGTTAAAAACTTCTTAGTTGAAAATGGTATTGCTGCTGATAGATTATCTTCTAAAGGTTTTGGTGAGTCTATGCCTGTAGATTCTAACAAAACTTCTAAAGGTAAAGCTAACAATAGAAGAGTTGAAGTGAAATTAGTAAAATAATTTCTCTCTAAAATATACTAAGAAACGTCCCGATATATCGGGACGTTTTTTTATTTTTATAAAATGAAACAAGATACTTTTTTAGATAAGTTAAGCGCCATTATTTTATCACAATCTGATATTGAGTTATCAAATTGTTTGATTGTTTTACCCAATAAAAGGGCTAAAGTATTTCTTTTAGAGAGCCTAAAAAATCAATTAGAAACTACCTCGTTTGCGCCAACTATCATTAGCATTGAAGATTTCATTCAAGAAATTTCCGGCCTTCGTTCGATTGATCCAATCGAATTACTTTTTGAATTTTACGAAGTCTATCTTTCTGTAACAGAAATACCCAAACAACAATCCTTTGAAGAATTTGCCACTTGGGCTAAAACCGCAATTCAAGATTTTAATGAAATCGATAGATATCTATTGGATCCAAATCATGTTTTTTCTTATTTAGAAGATATTGAAGCATTAAAACGTTGGGATTTACAACCACAAGATAAAACCAAATTAATCACAACTCATTTAGAGTTTTGGGCTAAATTACCCTTATACTATGAATCGTTTTATAACCATTTATTAAAAAAAGGAATTGGTTATCAAGGTTTATTATACAGAGAAGCAGTAAAAAACTTAGCTTCATTTACAACAACCATTACTAATCAAATCTATTTCGCAGGGTTCAATGCGTTAAATCAAGCCGAAGAACGAATATTCAAACATTTAGCTAATGAGAATAAAGCCAAAATTTATTGGGATATCGATGAAGTTTTTTTGAACGATTCCTATCATGATGCTGGTTTGTTTATTCGAAAGTTCAAAAAAGAATGGAAACCTTTCGTAAATCAAGATTTTGAATGGGTAGTAAATTACTTTAGTGAGGAAAAGAATATCGAAATTATTGGTACGCCAAAAAGTATTGGTCAAGCTAAAATTGTGGGAACTATAATTGAAAAAATTCAATCTGAAAACCCAAATTTAGAAAAAACAGCTGTTGTTCTTGGCGATGAAAACTTACTGCTTCCTGTTTTATACGGTTTGCCCGAATCGGTTGATGCGTTGAATATTACAATGGGTTATCCGAGTAAAAATAATCCTGCGCAATTGTTGGTTAGCAAGTTGTTCAAGTTGCATACCAATGCCAAACATCGAAACGAGAAAAGCTATACATTCTATTACAAAGAAGTTTTAGATATTTTGAATCATCCTTTGGTAGAACCGTATTGCAAAGTGGAAGAAGTGGTAAAAGTGATTAACAATAACAATTTCACCTTCTTTTCCAATCAAAAATTATTCAGCTTATACGAAGAGAAATATCCTAATTCGGAAAATAAATTCTTTCAATTACTCTTCACACGTTGGGACGATTCTATTTCAGATATTTTATCAAATTTAAATGCAATTTTACTCACGATAAAATCCTATTTAAGCAATGACGATGCCGAAGAAAAAGTAACCAAAGCATTCGTATATTCGGTTTTTAAAACGATAAATAAATTAACCAATTATCACGAAACGTATAATCAAATCGAAAGCTTACAATCGTTACAAGCGATTTATAAGCAAATTATCGATTTAGCGGAAGTTTCTTTCGAAGGCGAGCCTTTGTCAGGTCTTCAAGTAATGGGTGTTTTAGAAAGCCGTGTGTTGGATTTTGAAAATGTAATTATCACATCGGTAAATGAAGGTAAATTTCCAGCAGGAAAATCACAGAATTCATTTATTCCTTATGATGTGAAGAAAGAATTGGGCTTGCCAACGTACAAAGAAAAAGATGCGATTTATTGCTATCACTTTTATCATTTGTTGTTTCGCGCGAAAAATGTTTGGTTACTTTACAACACCGACAATGAAGGAATTGATGCAGGTGAAAAAAGTCGTTTTATTACCCAATTAGAAATTGAAAAACAACCAAAACACAATATTACAAGCACAATTTACAACGCCGTTTTACCCGAAAAAGCATACGAACCAGTAACAATTCCAAAAACGGAGAAAATTTTAACCCGTTTGCACGAAATCGCTACCGAAAAAGGATTTTCACCATCGTCGTTGACCAATTATATTCGTAATCCGTTACAATTTTATATGCAACGTATTTTACGCATCAATGAAGCTGATGAAGTGGAAGAAAATATCGCGGTCAATACATTGGGAACCATTATTCATAATGCGTTGGAAGATTTGTATACACCGTATTTGAATCAGTTTCTGGCATTGCATCATTTGGAAGCGATGGAAACAAAAATTGACGAAGTTATTCTAAAACATTTCAAAGAAATTTACAAAGAAGGCGAAATCACCAAAGGTAAAAACCTGTTAGCTTTTGAAGTGGCGAAACGAAATGTTTACAATTTTCTACAATTGGAAAAGAAAGACATCGAAGAAGGTCAAGCGATAAAAGTACTATTATTAGAAGCGAGTTTGTCTTGTGAAATCGAAGTAAAATCCTTGCCCTTTCCAATAAAAATCGCAGGTAAAGTTGACCGAATCGAAGAACGAAACGGCGCTATCAGAATCATCGATTACAAAACTGGAAAAGTACTTGGTAATAGTTTAAAAATTAACGAATTCACTGATTTGACCTCCGATATTAAAAATGAAAAAATCATTCAGTTGTTGTGTTACGCCTTGATGTTTGAAAATCACGAATTAAAACAAAACCGAGCAGTTTCAGCGGGAATTATTTCGTTTAAGAACATGAAAAACGGCTTTTTACCTTTCGGATTAGGAAAAGGAAAAGAGGCTGAACTTGTTATTTCAACAGAAATTTTAGAAGATTTTAAATCGGAATTAGAAAAATTGATTGTAGAAATTTTCAATCCAGAAAATCCGTTTAAAGAAAAAATTTAGTTAGCCACTGATTAAAGGATTTCCATGGATTTAAAATCCAGCTAATCTGTGAAATCTGTGGCTAATTTACTACGTGTTTATTGTGCTTTATTTGTGTTCTTAGTGGATAAATATTTTTTACACATAAGGTTGTATTGAACCACAAGGCTCACAAAGTAATTACACGAAGTTCACAAAGCTTTGTGTTCATTGTGCCTTCTTAGCGTTTCTTGTGGTTAAACCCTTTTCAAAAACCCATTCAAAAACACTAACAATTCCGCTTGGTTTTCAAAATGACTCATGTGACCATCTTCAAAAGTGGTGAGTTGTACTTGCGTGCCTTCGATTTGAACTACGTTTTCCTCGTAATTTAAAACCGGATCTTTTTTACCTAAAATAAGTTGGATGGGATAAGGCGCAAAATGCAAAATCACTTCACGATCTTTTCTGATTTTCATGCCTTCTAATGCAGCAACGATTCCTTGAAGAGGTGTTTTTAAAGCTTCCAATTTCACTTCTTCAATGATGTCAGCTAAACGTTCGCGATTGTCTTCACTAAACAAATTGGCAATACTCATGCGAATAAATGCGGAATAATTTTGTTTCACCGCAAGAATAGCTCTATCACGATTCGCTTTACGTTCGTCGCTATCGGCTTTGGAAGTGGAATTTTGTAATACAATTCCTTTGACGTTATCTGGATATAATTCAGCGAAAGCCAATGCTACATAACCGCCCATAGAATGTCCAATCAAAACTGCTTTTCTGATTTTTAATTCGTGCAATACATGATGCACCATATCGGCTTGGTCTTCCATGGTGTGGACATAACCCAAACATTCCGTTTCACCGTGACCTAACAAATCGATAGTAATGATGCGGTGTTTTTTGACCAACTCAGGAATAAACGCCTTCCACATTGATTGATTTTCCAAAAAACCATGCAACAAAACCACAGCTGTTCCTTTTCCTTGGTCGGTGTAACTGATTTTGGTGTTTTTGAAGTTCGTGGTTTTCATAAAGGCAAAGGTAGAGTTTAAACGCAAAGGGCGCAAAGTTTTTTCGCGAAGTACGCAAGGAAAATATTTTGTCATTTGTGTCATTTCGACCTAAGGAGAAATCACATTATCTGCTCATGTTATGAGATTTCTCCTTGTTGGAATGACATCTTTGTGTTAAAAAGTTTGAACAAAAAAAAAGGCTCACATTTCTGCAAGCCGTATATACTGTAAACTGAGACTGAGACTGAAAACTAACTATTCATTAACGCTTCAATTTCATCAATTTCAATTGGAATGTTTCGCATTAAATTGAAAGGTTCTCCTTGTTTTTGGATTACAACATCGTCTTCTAAACGAATACCAAAACCTTCTTTTGGAATGTAAATTCCTGGTTCAACAGTGAACACCATGTTGGCTTGCATAGGTTCATGTAATAATCCGTAATCGTGCGTGTCTAATCCCATGTGGTGCGAAGTGCCGTGCATGAAATATTTTTTATACGTTGGCCAATCTGGGTTTTCGTTTTGCACATCGGCTTTGTCGATTAATCCTAAACCTAATAATTCTGAAGTCATGATTTTTCCAACTTCTACATGATATTGTTTCCATAATGTTCCTGGAACCAATAGTTTAGTAGCTTCGTTTTTCACATTTAAAACCGCTTGATAAACTGCTTTTTGTCTGTCTGAAAAACGACCCGAAACAGGAATGGTTCGACTCATATCACTAGAATAATTAGCGTATTCTGCACCAACGTCTAATAGAATCAAATCACCAGCTTTACATTGTTGGTTGTTTTCGATGTAATGCAATACATTCGCATTGTTTCCAGAAGCGATAATGGGTGTGTAAGCAAAACCTTTGGAACGGTTTCTTAAGAATTCATGCGCAAATTCAGCTTCAATTTCATATTCCATTACGTTTGGATTTACAAAATTTAGAATTCTTCGGAATCCTTTCTCGGTAATATCACACGCTTTTTGAATTAAATCCAATTCTTCGCTTTCTTTTACCGAGCGTAATCTTTGTAAAATAGGGTTTGATTTTTCTACTTTATGTGCAGGATAATTTTCCTTCCACCATTTCACAAAACGCGCTTCACGAGTTTCGGTTTCAATAACAGCTCTGTAATGTTCATTAGTATTAATGTACATCGTATCTGCATAAGCCATAATTTCTTTCAACGTTTTGTGGAAATCTTGTAACCAAATCACCGATTTAATTCCAGAAACTTCAAACGCTCTTTCTTTAGTAAGTTTTTCGCCTTCCCAAATAGCAATATGTTCATTCGTTTCTTTTAGGAATAAAATTTCTTTCAAATACTCATAAGGCGCATCAGGAAAAAGCAATAATATACTTTCTTCTTGGTCTACTCCCGATAAATAGAAAATATCACGATGTTGTGCAAAAGGCAAAGTAGAGTCAGCAGAAACGGGATAAATATCGTTAGAATTGAAAACGGCAACGCTATTAGGTTTCATTTGAGCTGTGAATTTCGCTCTGTTTTTGATGTATAAATCGCGGTCTATTGGATGGTATTTCATACTCAAAGTGGTTTTTCAGTTTCCAAAAATAAAAAGATAAATATGAAAAGTTGTTAAATACTATAGAAATTTTGTTGAAGTGCACTTTTTTGGCTAATTTTCAACAAAATTTTTCAAGATGAAGCAAATAACGCTACTGTTTTTATTGCTAGTGCAATCGGCAATCGCTCAAAATTCTTTGTTTAATCAAGTCGAAGCTAAGAATATTGGACCAACAATTATGAGTGGTCGCGTGGTAGATTTGGCAGTAAATCCAAATAATCCAACCGAATTTTATGTCGCTTATGCTACAGGCGGACTTTGGTATACCAATAACAATGGAACTTCTTTTTCACCAGTTCTGGATTCGGCAGAAACTGTTAATTGTGGTTCGGTTACTGTAGATTGGAATTCAGGAACGATTTGGGTAGGAACGGGTGAAGTGAATGCTTCGCGTTCGTCTTATGCTGGAGTTGGTGTTTTGAAATCTTTGGATAAAGGCAAAACTTGGGAAAATTTAGGATTAAAAGATTCGCATCATATTAGCCGAATTTGGGTGAACCCAAGTAATTTAAATGAAATTGTTGTGGCTGCTGTCGGACATTTGTATACAACTAATAAAGAACGTGGCATTTACAAATCAATTGATGGTGGAAAATCTTGGAAACAAACGTTGTTTGTGGCTGAAGACACTGGAATTATTGATTTAGTTGTTTCGAAAAATAATCCAAAAATTATGTTTGCGGCTTCTTGGCAAAAAGATAGAAAAGCGTGGCATTTTGATGGTGATGGAGAAAAATCAGGTATTTACAAAAGTGAAGATGGCGGAACTACTTGGCAATTAGTTACACCAAAAGAAAGCGGATTTCCTGCTAATGAAGGTGTGGGAAGAATTGGTTTAGCTATGTTCAATGAAAACGTGATTTATGCTGTTTTGGACAATCAAAATAAGCGACCTAAAGCCGTTTCAAAAAATAAATTGACCGTAATGTTGTCTTCTCCTGGAGCGGATATCATGGAAATTTCGAGCAAAGAATTGAATAATGCTCTTAAAGAAAGTGGTTTCAGAGATAAATATCGCGCGGAAAACATTAAAAATTGGATTGCTGATAACCATATGGAACCGAAAGATGTTTTGAAATTCCTTTCGGATGCAAATAAAGCATTATTCGAAACAGAAGTAATAGGTTGTGAAGTTTACAAATCGGAAGATGGCGGAAAATCTTGGAAAAAAGCGAATCAGAATTATATCGACGATATGTTTTACACGTACGGTTACTATTTTGCAAACATTTCCGGTAGATGAGAAAAATCAAAATCGCGTTTATATTGGGTGTTCCGTTGTTATTTTCAGAGAGATGGAGGAAAAACCTTCACAGCTATTTCAAAAGAAAATGTACATGCGGATCATCACGTAACTTGGGTCAATCCAGAAAATCCAAATCATATCATTAACGGAAATGATGGCGGTGTAAATATTTCTTACGACAACGGAGCACATTGGATTAAATGTAATAATGAAGCCGTTAGTCAATTTTATGCAGTGAATATAGATTATCAAGAAAATTATAATGTCTATGGCGGAATGCAAGATAATGGCGTTTGGTTTGGACCAAATAATTACGCACATTCTGTAGCTTGGCATCAAGAAGGGAAATATCCTTATCAAGAATTAATGGGAGGCGATGGAATGCAAACACAAATCGATAGTCGCAATCCAAATGTGGTTTTCACGGGTTATCAATTTGGAAATTACTACAGAATCAATCAGAAAGAAGGTAAGTTCGATTACATTACACCAAGAGCTCCAAAAGGAGAAAAACCATACCGTTTCAATTGGCAAACACCGATTTTATTGTCTTCGCACAACCAAGATATTTTGTACATGGGTTCTGAATTTTTACACCGTTCTATGAATCAAGGCGAAACTTGGGAACGAATTTCGGGTGATTTAACCAATGGTGCAAAAGAAGGAAATGTAGCTTTTGGAACGTTGACAACGATTTCAGAAAGTAAATTTCAATTTGGATTGCTTTATACAGGTTCTGATGATGGAAAAATTCACATTTCTAAAGATGGTGGCGTTTCTTGGCAATTGATTTCAGGTAATTTGCCTCAGAATTTATGGGTTTCAAGAGTGGTGGCTTCAACTCATAAAAAAGAACGAGTTTATGCGACTTTAAACGGATATAGAAACGATAACTTTGAAAGTTATGCTTATGTTTCGGAAGATTTTGGAACTAATTGGACTTCAATTTCAAATGGATTAACGCAAGCGGTTAACGTAATTGTTGAAGATTCTGCTAACGAAAATATTTTATATATTGGAACGGATAATGGCTTGTTTATTTCATTAGACAAAGGCGCAACTTGGCAAGACTTTTCAAACGGAATGCCTAATGTAGCAGTTCATGATGCGGTAATTCAAAACAAAGCAAAAGAATTAATCGTGGGAACTCATGGTCGTTCAATTTATAAAATGGATATTTCGAAAGTTCAGGAATTAACTAAGGAAGTGTTAGCTAAAAATCTATTTCTTTTTAAAGTAAGCGATAAAACGAAATCGGAAAGATGGGGAACTCAAAATTACGCTTGGGGAAAACCTAGTGAGCCATCGCAAACAATTTGGTTTTACTCAAATGGAGATGGAATGGTAAATGTTTCGATTGCGAATGAATCAGGAAAGGCAGTTCATACTCAAAATGTAGAAGCAAAAAAAGGATTGAATTCGTTTGTTTTTGATTATTCGATGCCAAAAAATGTAGCTGATAATTGGAATAAAAAAGATAAGAACATCAAGATTAAAGAAGCTGAAAATAAGAAGTTTTATTTACCTATTGGGAAATACAAAGTAACGATTTCCAAAGATAAAGTTTCAGAAAGTAAAACGTTTGAACTAACTGCTCCCAAAAAACAATAAGTATGAAGTTCGTTTTTTCTATAGTTGGTTTTTTGTTTGTGTGTAACATAATTGCGCAAGATAAAAAAGCATACCAGTTTTTTGATTCCAAAGGCAAAAGAGTTACTTACGAAAAAGTTTTGAAAGCTTCCGAAAAAACGGATGTAGTTTTGTTTGGTGAATATCATGATAATTCATTGGTGCATTGGTTACAATTGGAATTTACTAAAGATTTAGCCAAAAGGAAAAACTTGGTTTTAGGAGCTGAAATGTTGGAAGCCGATAATCAAGATGCAGTTAATCGTTATTTGAATGGAGAAATTAATCAAAAAGGATTGGATACTTTAGCCCGACTTTGGATAAATTATAAAACTGATTACAAACCTTTGGTTGATTTCGCAAAATCGAAGCAAATTGATTTTATTGCTACTAATATTCCACGACGTTATGCTTCGTTGGTTTTTAGAAAAGATTTAGTGGCTCTGGATTCGCTTTCTGCTCAAGAGAAATCGTGGATTGCGCCTTTGCCAATAGAATTTGATATCAATCTTCCTGGTTACAAAAGCATGATGGGAATGCAAGGCGGTCATGCTGGAGAAAAAATGCCAAAAGCGCAAGCTGTAAAAGATGCAACAATGGCTTACTTCATCAATAAAAACCTAAAGGAAAACAGTGTTTTTATTCATTATAACGGAACTTATCATTCCGATAATTATGAAGGAATTAGCTGGTACTTAAGAAAACTAGATTCGGATATAAAAATTATCACCATTGCCATGGTAGAGCAAAAAGATTTAGGCAAATTAGAGGCCGAAAATCACAACAAAGCTAACTTTATTCTTGTTATAGATGAAGACATTACAAGGTCTTATTAGTCCGTTTGATAAGTAGAATTATTTTTTTGCAGTATATAAAGAGTAATTAATTAATTAGATTTGTTTTCTTAATTCGTTGATATTCAACGATAGTTAAATTCATTTTAAATTCATTATAAATTAGCTCAAAAAGGTTGTAGTTAATTTCAAATAGCTGTATTTTTGTTTGATTTTTTATTAAACTAGTACAATCAAATACAAATTATGGCAAAATCAGCTCTTTTAAAGTCATCTATCGTTAAAAAATACTGGATGGCTCTTACAGGTTTATTTTTATGCTTGTTTTTGGCGGGTCACTTGGCAGGAAATTTACAGTTAATTTTCGGAACAAGTTTGCAGTTCAATGAATATGCTTTATTCATGACAACCAATCCAGCAGTAAAAATTCTTTCTTATTTAACTTACATTTCTATTTTATTCCATGCAATTGATGGAATTCTTTTGACATTCCAAAACAAAGCGGCAAGACCAATTGGCTATGCTAAAACGGACGGTTCTTCAAGTAGTTTTGCTTCAAGAAACATGGCTGTTTTAGGAACAATTATTTTGGTTTTTATTGTTACGCACATGGTAAACTTTTGGGCAAAAATGCATTTTGACGAAAACATGCCAATTTTTACAAAAACAGTTGATGTTAATGGCACTCCTCAGATTTTTTATGTTGGAACTCAAACCGGACAATATTTCCCGGTTGAACAAGTAGCTACAAAAGAGGAATCAGTTGAAGAGGCTTCCATGACCAAACAATTTATTATCAAAAACCGAACTGAACTTTATTTTTCTCGTGCAGATGTTAAAACAGCTGATTTATATAAAGATTTGCATAAGCTAACTTTTGATTTCTTTAGAGACTCAAAAATTGGTTTAGCAGCAACAATTGGTTATGTATTAGCAATGCTTGCTCTTGCTTTTCACTTATGGCATGGTTTTCAAAGTGCCTTTCAATCTTTGGGTGCAACGGGTTCAAAATTAACTCCAGCAATCAAATTATTTGGGAAGCTATTTTCGGTAATTGTTCCTTTACTATTTGCAATTATCCCAATTTATATTCATTTCAGTAAATAATCAACACATATAGATTATGAAGTTAGATTCTAAAATACCAAATGGTCCATTAAAAGATAAATGGACGAACCATAAAAACCATTTAAAGTTAGTTGCTCCAAATAATAGACCAAAAATCGATATTATTGTGGTAGGAACAGGTTTAGCAGGAGCTTCGGCAGCTGCTTCTCTAGGAGAAATGGGGTACAATGTAAAAGCTTTTTGTTTTCAAGATTCACCTCGTCGTGCGCACTCAATTGCAGCTCAAGGTGGTGTGAATGCAGCTAAAAACTATCAAAATGATGGTGATAGTGTGTATCGTCTTTTCTATGATACTATTAAAGGTGGTGACTACCGTGCGCGTGAAGCAAACGTGCACCGTTTAGCAGAAGTTTCAGGAAATATTATCGACCAATGTGTAGCTCAAGGCGTACCTTTTGCTCGCGAATACGGTGGAATGTTAGATAACCGTTCGTTCGGTGGAACTCAAGTACAACGTACTTTCTACGCTGCTGGACAAACTGGACAACAGTTATTGTTAGGGGCATATTCTGCTTTATCAAGACAAATCGGATTAGGTCGTGTAAAAATGTACAACCGTCACGAAATGTTAGATTTAGTTAAAGTTGACGGAAAAGCTCGTGGAATTATCGCTCGTAACTTAGTTACAGGAGAGATAGAAAGACATTCTGCTCATGCGGTTGTTATCGCTTCTGGAGGTTACGGAAACGTATATTTCCTTTCTACAAATGCCATGGGAAGTAACGTAACTGCTGGATGGAAAATCCACAAGCAAGGAGCGTTATTCGCAAATCCATGTTATGTACAAATTCACCCAACATGTATTCCAGTTCACGGAACGAATCAGTCAAAATTAACCTTGATGTCTGAATCTTTACGTAACTCAGGACGTATTTGGGTACCAAAGAAAAAAGAAGACGCAGAAGCAATTAGAGCTGGAAAATTAAAGCCAACACAAATAGCTGAAGAAGATAGAGATTACTATTTGGAGAGAAAATATCCAGCTTTTGGAAATTTAGTACCTCGTGACGTGGCTTCAAGAGCTGCTAAAGAAGTTTGTGATGCTGGACACGGTATCGAAGCAAATGATACTAATGAAGGAGTTTATTTAGATTTCTCAACAGAAATCCAAACTAAAGGAAAACAATCGGCGTACGCAAAAGGAAACCATAACCCAACGCCTGAAGAAATTACAGCTTTAGGAAAACAGTGGTTAGAAGAGAAATATGGTAACTTGTTTACGATGTATCAAAAAATCACGGATGAGAATCCTTATGAAACACCAATGAAAATTTACCCAGCGGTTCACTATACTATGGGTGGTGTTTGGGTTGATTATAACTTACAATCTACAATTCCTGGTTGTTTCGTTGCAGGTGAAGCGAATTTCTCTGACCACGGAGCTAACCGTTTAGGAGCTTCTGCTTTAATGCAAGGTTTAGCAGATGGATATTTCGTATTGCCTTATACGATTTCAAATTATTTGGCTGATGAAATTAGAACTGGAAAAATCGCTACAGATTCTCCAGAATTCGCTGAAGCTGAAGCAAGAGTTAAAGACTCAATCAACATGTTCTTAAACAACAACGGAACGAAATCTGTTGACTATTTCCACAAAAAATTAGGTTTGATTATGTGGAATAAAGTGGGTATGGGTCGTAACGAAAATGGGTTAACAGAAGCTATTGCTGAAATCGCTCAATTAAAAGAAGATTTCTACAAAGAGGTTTATGTTCCTGGAAGTGCTGACGAATTAAATCCTGAGTTAGAAAAAGCATTAAGAGTTGCTGATTTCATCGAATTAGGACAATTAATGGCAATGGATGCTTTGCAACGTAAAGAATCTTGTGGAGGTCACTTCCGTGAAGAATATCAAGATGCTGAAGGTGAAACCTTACGTGACGACGAGAACTTCAAATTTGTTGGAGCTTGGGAATACAAAGGCAACGACATCAGTAAAGAGGAACTTCACAAAGAAGAATTAGTTTACGAAGAAATTAAAATCGCAGCTAGAAATTACAAATAATAGATTATGAGTGCAGCAAAAAACATCAATATAAACCTTAAAATTTGGCGTCAAAAGAACGCTAGTTCAAAAGGGAGCATGGAAACTTATAAATTAGATAATGTTTCTACTGCAAGTTCGTTTTTGGAAATGTTAGACCAATTGAACGAGCAATTAGTAAATGAAAAGAAAGAACCTGTAGCATTTGATCACGATTGTCGTGAAGGAATTTGCGGAATGTGTTCTTTATACATCAACGGACGTGCTCACGGGCCTGACACTGGAATTACAACCTGTCAGTTACACATGAGAATGTTCAACGATGGTGATACAATTTATATCGAACCATGGAGAAGTAAAGCATTTCCAGTAATTAAAGATTTAGTAGTAGATAGATCTGCTTTTGATAGAATTCAACAAGCTGGAGGTTTTGTTTCTGTAAATACTTCAGGAAATACTATCGATGCAAACTCTATTCCAGTTCCAAAAGACGATGCTGATAAAGCGTTTATGGCAGCTGCTTGTATTGGTTGTGGTGCTTGTGTGGCTACTTGTAAAAACGGTTCTGCAATGTTATTCGTAGGAGCGAAAGTATCACAATACGCATTATTACCACAAGGTAAAGTTGAAGCTACACAACGTGTTTTAAACATGGTGCGTCAAATGGACGAAGAAGGATTCGGAAATTGTACCAATACTGGAGCATGTGAAATCGAATGTCCAAAAGGAATTTCGTTAGAAAACATTGCACGTATGAACAGAGAGTTCTTAAAAGCAAGTGTTAAGTAATTAGTTGCTTTTCAAAATAATCTAAAACGCATTCATTCATTTGGATGCGTTTTTTGTTTTAGCCAATGATTTAAGGATTAAAATGATTTCTATTTCGGAAATTCAATTAAGTATCTAACAATTTAATTACATATTCTGTGTAAATTTGTGTAATCCGTGGCAAAAAACAACATCATAAAACCAAATTCAACGCAATGAAAATAGCTCTTTTTCAAACCAAATTAGCTTGGGAAAATCCAGAAAAAAACAGAAAATTTATAGAAGAATACGTTGTAAACGAAACACAGGCGTTCGATTTATTAGTGCTTCCTGAAATGTTTACTTCTGGATTTACCATGAATCCTCAAAATGTAGCCGAAACTTTGAGTGGACAAACCGTTCAGTGGTTGCAATCATTGGCTAAAACAAAAAATTGTGCCATCACGGGAAGCTTGGTTATTGAAGAAAATGGAAAGTATTTCAATCGCATGGTTTTTGTATTTCCAACTGGCGAAATGGAGTATTATGATAAACGTCATTTGTTTACTTTGGCTGGAGAAAACCAAAAGTATCAAGCAGGGAAACAGAAGAAAATTGTACAATATTTGGATTATAAATTTTGCTTGCAAGTGTGTTACGATTTGCGTTTTCCAGTTTTCGCAAGAAATATAGAAGATTATGATGTGTTACTTTATGTGGCGAATTGGCCAAAACCACGAATTAACGCTTGGGATGCTTTATTAAAAGCTAGAGCCATCGAAAATATGTGTTATGCTATTGGTGTCAATAGAATTGGTTTAGACGCTAACGAATTGGAATACGTAGGTCATTCGCAAGTAATTGATTATTTAGGAAATATCGCTGTTGATTGCGAGTCTGAACAAGGCATTTTTATCTACGAATTAGACAAAACCGCCATGATGACAACACGTCAAAAGTTGAATTTCTTGAATGATAGAGATGCGTTTGAATTAGCTTAAAACTCTTGCTCAACGTCCCAATTAGCTCTTACATCGATTTCCTTAGGAAAATAAATAATTTCTTCAGCTTGGCGTTTTTCGAGGAAATTTCCGGTGTCCCAAATTTTATTTTTATTATCATCGTAAATTATTCGAAGAGTAAATAAATTGGGTTCGAGTAATTCAAAATTGATTGATTTTTCTCCTTCTGAATAGCCTTTTGCTGCTATTTCACCATTTGATTTTAAAATTTCTACAATAACGGGGAAACGAGAAACACTATTTAAATTTATTCTCAAATTTCCATAATCCGAATATTGTTTGGTTGAAAAATTAAATACTAAAGTATCATTTGGGGTGTTGTAAAAATCTATAAAAGCTCCTGGTGCAGCAGTTATTTTGTATTTTTCGTTTTCTTCCTTTTTGAAATCAAAAATAATTTCACGTTTGAACTCGTTATAATTAGTTGTAAAAGGAATTTTTACAGAGTCTTTATTAATAAGTGTTATTTTCTCCGTATTAATTTTCTCAATTGGAGTATTTGTTTTTAGTACAAATGAATCTCTGAATGCCAAAGTTCCTTTTTGATTAGAATCAATAAATAATGAATCTGTTTCTTCAATCTTTTTAATTTTTGATGTAAAGGTTTTTTTATAAATTTCAGTTTCAATTGTGAAAGTTACCGAGTCTTTTTCCATATTTGGCACAAACAACTGAACGGAATCTTTATTTGTATCTGGAAAACTTGTTAGTTTGACACTAATATTTTCTTTACCATAAGTGGCTGATATTTTTGCTTTTTCAATTTCTCCTTCATAAGCCATAAAAAACTTATTACTACTTTCCTGTGTAGGTTTTTCTACTTTTAATTTTGGTTTTTCTTTGAACAATTCTAGTTCAAAAACAGTATCATTAGGCAACGAAATGGTCTCGTTTAAAAAACCAATTTTATCTGTTCTAGGGTCAAACTTATAGTTGTTGTTTTGGTCTTTTAGCGCTATCATATAATATTTACCCGCTTTTAAATTTTCAAAAGCAAAAATTTTAGCACTGTCAAGTGTGTTTGTAATGTATAATGGAGTCTCTTTATAAACGGTAGAATCACTAAAAGTAGCTGCATCATATAATTGGATAGATACAAAATTTTCTGTTTTTTTAGCTTCAGCATCTTTTATTTTTCCAACTAATTTCAGCGAATCTATATAATCACCAGTTGAAAAAACATATCTAAATTGAGAATATGGATTCCCTTCATTGTTATCCGTAATACTTTGTCCAAAATTGAAGCTGTAAGTAGTATTAGGTTGAAGTGTATCTTGAATTTTAATAGAAATAAATTTACTAGCACTTCCTTGAGGAACAATAATTGGTTGCTTCTTCATTGGTGGCGAAATAATCAACTGTTTATTGATATCTTTCACTTTGATAAGTTCATCAAAAACAATTTTAATTTCTTTTCCAGAAAAATTTGTAGTATAATTTTCTGGTGAACTACTTGTGATTTTTGGCGCAATTGTATCTTTTGCTCCTCCAGTAATAAAACCACGTTTGGCACAACTTGGAAGTAAAAGTAAACTACCAAAAAAAAGGGATAAAATGATGATGTATGTTTTTTTCATGAGCTTGGAAACGAACTACAAAATAACAATTATAATTTGAGCAAAAATAGTCATTTTAATTTTTTTTAAGATTGGGTATAAGCAATGGTTAGAATACTAACTTTCGCATTTGGGATTTTCAGTAATGCTTTAGCGCAAATTTCCAATGTTGAACCCGTGGTAATTACATCATCTACTAATAAAAAATGCTTGTTTTCGTCTTTCGCTGAAAAATTTACATCAAAAATTGTTTGGGTTAATTGTTGTCGGGCTTCTCTGTTTTTTTTCGTTTGTGTTTTGTTGTATTGTGTTCTCAGTAATAAGTTTTTATTCACCGGAATTTGTAAATGCATTCCAATGCTTTCACAAAAAGAATCTACTTGATTATAACCTCTTTCTTTTAATT
Organism: Flavobacterium sp.; assembly: GCA_018401995.1. Taxonomy (GTDB): domain Bacteria; phylum Bacteroidota; class Bacteroidia; order Flavobacteriales; family Flavobacteriaceae; genus Flavobacterium. The sequence goes on from JAGYJR010000017.1 coordinate 19,215, forward strand.
TTTTTGGATGTAAAGGAACAGGAATAATCTCAGTTACCGTACTAATAGGTTTAAAGTTCTGCAACTCTTTTGCATATAATTCTCCTAGTAATGAACCAATGTTTTGTTGATTTCTATATTTTAAATTATGAATCAATTCTTGCGCAATTCCACCATGATGAAAATACAACATGGATAGCCCAAATTCTAAAGGAATTAGTCCATAAAATTTTTTTATTGTATCATTGTGTGAAATTTTATGATGATAAGTGTATGGTAAATCATGACGACATTTATAACATAGTAAGTATTCGTTTTTTAACAAAAGATTTTTACAGCCGCAACAAAGATCAGGAAATATGAGTTTGAACAGATTTTTTAGCATTTTATCGAAAATTATTTAGAACTATAATTATTATTTTGTTAATTTATTAAAAAAATCAGATGTCTAAGTATAAGTTAAATACAATCAAGTTAACAGCAGTATCATTTTTGATACTTAGCTTGGCTTTATTGTTTCAACTTTTCATCAATAATTCAAATCATAAATCTTTCGTTGAAAAATCAAAAATAGAAAATTTAGCCTTACAAAATCAACTTGATGTTATCTTGGTTAAATATGATTCTATTACTGCTTTATATGATGCTAATGCGAACACCAAATTATTTGATCCAGAAACTATCCCATTAACCGCTTCAGTTGATGCGGAAGAGTCAAAAGAAATTAGTTTTTTAAAAAACGAGATAGCTGACGATAAGAAATCAATTGAAATTTTGAATAAAAAACTGTTTCAAAACACTAACAAATTGAACAGTTTACTAATTGGAGATAAAAAATCTAAAATAAAGCCAGCGGCTCATTTAAATGCAATTAATGTTAAAGCAAAAGGAGTTAAAATTATTTCAGACTTGTATGCGCCTTCATTTAGCAAAAATATGCAACAAATTAGAGTCTGTTTTACATTAGAAGCTAACGAATTTATTCCTCAAGGCGAGAAGAATATTTACATTCAGGTTGTAAATCCTAAAAATCAAATTATTTCAGCAAACAATCTATCTGTAAAAAATGAAGGTACCTTGTTGAAATACAGTGAAGAAGTTACTGCTTTTTTCAATCAAAATGATACAGATGTTTGTACCTATGTAAACATGGAAAAAAGTAAAGTTGTCAGAGGTAAATACCTTGTGAATATTTACTCTAATTTCAAAAAAATTGGAACTACTACACTTGAATACAATTAATTTCATTTAATTGTAAAAAATCTTTTCTTTATTAAAATCCTATTTTTACTTTTGCATCATGGCAAAACAAGACGATATTTTTAAAAACGTTATTTCGCATGCAAAAGAATACGGATTCATTTTTCCGTCGAGCGAAATTTATGATGGTTTAAGTGCGGTTTATGATTACGCACAAAATGGTGTTGAATTAAAGAAAAACATCCGTGAATACTGGTGGCAATCCATGGTGCAAATGCATGAAAATATTGTAGGTTTAGACGCTGCAATTTTGATGCACCCAACTACTTGGAAGGCTTCGGGTCACGTGGACGCGTTCAATGATCCTTTAATTGACAATAAAGATTCTAAAAAAAGATATCGTGCCGATGTTTTAATTGAGGATTATGCCGAAAAATTAAACCAAAAAGCCGAAAAAGAAATCGAAAAAGCGAGAGCACGTTTTGGAGAAGCTTTTGACGAAGAACAATACAAAACCACAAATCCACGTGTAATGGAATATTTGTCAAAAAAGAAAGAGATTCTAGAAAGAATGGCTCGTTCTTTAGAGACAGAAAATCTTGCGGATGTAAAAGCATTAATCGAAGAATTAGAAATTGCTTGTCCAGATAGCGGTTCAAAAAACTGGACAGATGTGAAGCAATTCAACTTAATGTTTGGAACTAAATTAGGTGCTTCTGCCGAAAGTGCAATGGATTTATACTTGCGACCAGAAACCGCTCAAGGTATTTTTGTGAATTTCTTAAATGTGCAGAAAACGGGAAGAATGAAAATTCCTTTTGGAATTGCACAAACAGGAAAAGCATTTAGAAACGAAATCGTAGCACGCCAATTCATTTTCCGTATGCGCGAATTTGAACAAATGGAAATGCAATTCTTTGTGAAACCAGGTGAAGAAATGAAATGGTACGAATACTGGAAAGAAACGCGATTAAAATGGCACCAATCGTTAGGTTTAGGAAAAGAAAATTACCGTTTCCACGACCACGAAAAATTAGCCCATTATGCCAATGCTGCTGCTGATATTGAATTCAATTTCCCATTTGGATTTAAAGAATTAGAAGGAATTCACTCGAGAACGGATTTCGATTTGAAAGCTCACGAGGAATTTTCAGGTAAAAAATTACAGTATTTTGATACCGAAGAAAATAAAAATTACACACCTTATGTTGTAGAAACTTCTGTTGGGTTAGATAGAATGTTCTTGGCAGTTTTCTCAAAATCCTTACAAGAAGAAACATTGGAAGATGGTTCAACTCGTACAGTTTTACGTTTACCTTCAGTTTTAGCGCCAACAAAAGCCGCCGTTTTACCATTGGTTAAAAAAGACGGTTTGCCAGAAGTAGCTCGTAAAATTATTGATGATTTGAAATGGGATTTCAACGTAGCGTATGATGAAAAAGACGCTGTAGGAAGACGTTATAGAAGACAAGATGCATTAGGAACACCTTTCTGTATTACGGTTGATCATCAAACATTGGAAGACGAAACCGTAACCATTCGTCATAGAGATTCGATGCAACAAGATAGAGTGAAAATTACTGAATTACGAAACATCATCAGTAATGAAGTTTCCATGAGAAACTGGTTGATGAAAATGTAATTTGAAGTACGAAATACAAGATAAAAAGCACAAAATCTAAAATCCCAAATGTCAGTTCGAGCGAAGTCGAGAATACATTTGGGATTTCTTTTTTAAATTGTTTATTTATCGTAGTTGTAATTATTCGCAAAAGCTACCAAAGAAAGCATAATTGGCACTTCAATTAAAACGCCAACAACCGTTACCAAAGAAGCGCCCGAATTCAATCCAAATAAAGAAATGGCAACTGCTACGGCTAATTCAAAGAAATTACTTGCGCCAATCATTCCTGCTGGTGCGTTGATGCAGTATGGCAATTTTAAGAATCTCTTGCCAATGAACCAAGATGCAAAAAAGATGAAATACGTTTGAATAGTCAATGGAACGGCAATTAGTAAAATATTGAACGGTTGCGCTAAAATTTGTTCGCCTTGAAACGCAAATAGTAACACTAGCGTAGTCAATAAAGCTAAAATCGAAAACGGTTTTAATTTGGGCATAAATTGGGCTTTAAACCAGTCTTCTCCTTTTGTGCTCAACAACCATTTGTTCACCAAATAACCCGAAACTAAAGGAATAACCACAAATATCACTACCGAAGATGTTAATACATCATAAGGAATTTCAACTGTTTTGTCAATTTCAGTTAACCCAAAAAGTAAAGCAACAATTGGAATAAATGCAATCACCAAAATTAAATCGTTCACCGAAACTTGTACCAAAGTATAATTGGCATCACCATCAGATAAATAGGACCAAACGAAAACCATTGCCGTACAAGGCGCTGCGCCTAATAAAATGGCGCCCGCAATATATTCACCAGCCAATTCCGGACTAATAAAAGCATGAAAGATTTTCACAAAAAACAACCAAGCAAAAAATGCCATGGTAAACGGTTTTACTACCCAATTGATGAATAAAGTTAAGCCGAGTCCTTTGGTATTGCTTCCTGCTTTTTTAATGGAACTGAAATCAATTTGAACCATCATAGGAAAAATCATAAACCAAACCAAAATCGCCACTGGAATATTGATAGAGTTCACGTTCCACTGACTAATAACTGCAATAGAATCGCCAGCCATTTCACCTAAAAGAATACCAATAACAATGCAAAGAAATACCCAAACCGTTAAGTATTTTTCAAAAAACGCTATTTTTTTAACCGTAGCCATAAAGTAGTTTTATTTATATATTGCAATATTACGATATAGAATTGAAAAAACTAATTTTTTTCATAAAAAAAGAGGAATTAAATCCTCTTCGTTTGTTTTATTCTTCTTGCAGGGCATTCCAACCTCGAGCTTTTAGTGGGATTTTCGTGCCAATTCTTGTGATTAAATGATTACCTTCTTTAGCTTCTGTCATGTGACCAATTACGGTTAAGTTAGGATTAGCTTTGATTTTATCGTAATCGTTCATGTTGATGGTGAATAACAATTCATAATCTTCGCCACCGCTTAAAGCAATGGTTGTAATGTCTAAATCAAACTCTTCACAAACATTGATTAACTGTGGATCAACCGGAATTTTTTCTTCATACAAATTACAACCCACGCCACTTTGCTTACAAATGTGCAATACTTCAGATGAAAGTCCGTCAGAAATATCAATCATGGATGTTGGTTGTACTTCTAATTTTTCCAAAAGTTCTTTGATGTCTGTTCTAGCTTCAGGTTTTAATTGGCGTTCGATTAAATAGGTATAAGCTTCTAAATCGGGTTGGTTGTTAGGATTTACTTGAAACACTTGTTTTTCGCGTTCCAACACTTGCAATCCCATATAAGCGGCACCAATATCGCCAGTAACCACTAATAAATCACCAACTTGAGCGCCATTTCTATAAGCAACAGCATCTAATTTTACAGTACCAATAGCGGTAATGCTAATAATTAATCCTTTTTGAGACGAAGTCGTATCACCACCAATAACATCTACATTATAAATTTTAGATGCCAAAGTAATCCCTTCAAACAATTCTTCCAATGCTTCCAAAGGAAAACGATTCGAAACCGCTATCGAAACCGTAATTTGCGTTGGAGTAGCATTCATAGCACAAATATCAGAAAGATTGGCTACTACCGCTTTGTATCCCAAATGTTTCAATGGCATATAAGCCAAGTCAAAATGAACACCTTCAATTAACAAATCAGTCGAAACTACGGCTTTTTCGGCTGCAAAATCCAAAACAGCAGCATCATCACCAATACTTTTTAAAGTAGATTCTTGCGAAATCGTAAAATGTTTGGTCAAGTGCTCAATTAATCCAAATTCTCCTAATTGCGCTATATTGGTTCTCGATTGGTCTTTATTTTCTAACATGGTATTATTTTTTGCAAAAGTACGGTTTTTTGTTACACAGAGTTTCGCAAAGTTTTACACAGAGTAACACAAAGTAAATTTAAAAATCTCCGAATCCGCTGTTTTGTTGTCACACAAAGTAGCGCAAAGTTTTGCACAGAGTTTCGCAAAGTAAATTTAAAAATCTCCGAATCTGCGGTTTTATTGTTACACAAAGTAGCGCAAAGTTTTACACAAAGTGACACAAAGTAGATATTTATAAATTTGTGATAATCTGTGCAATCTGTGTTTATAAAGATTCACAAAGTAAATTAAAAACCTCTGTGAATCGCTGCGTTACTTCGTGTATCTCTGTGTAATAACTCAATTAGCTTCCAGTTCTCTCAACTTCTCAAAAATCAAACTCGTTTCATACCCTTTACGAAGTAAAAAATCTACAAATTTTTTATTCTTTTTTGGTCCTTTTCTTTCTTTGATTGTATACCAATGTTTTTCAGCCAATCGATGAAAATTTTCTAAGTAAATAGTTTCGGGGATTTCTTTTAATGCTTCTTGAATGATACGTGAAGAAATGTTTCTAAATTTCAATTCGTTCGTAATGCGATTTTTCCCCAAAAATTTATAGTTGTGTTTGCCACGAACAAAACTTTTGGCAAAGCGTTCTTCGTTAATAAAATTGTTTTCAATTAAGTAAATCAAAACCTGTTCTTTTTCTTCCGCTGTTAAATGAAAGTCAAACAATTTACTTTCCACTTCTTTGTAACACCGTTCTTGATAAGCGCAATAATACTCTAGTTTTTGCTGAATTTCTAGTAATGAATATTGTTGATTTGACTTGTCTTTCAATTTCTTAACTATTTATTAAACTTCAAATTATTTGAAAATCAAAAAATTATGATTTACCTTTGTAGGCTTTTCTAAAATGGAGAAGCATTACAACAAAATTAATTTTTAGTACTCAAATCTATGAAATTAAAATTACTTTTTTTAACCTTATTTTGCTCGGTTATTGGATGGGGGCAGATCCTTACTTTTGAATTTTCTGCTTTAGCAGGAAATGAAGCATCAGCAAATTCAAACTTTAATGACCCTAATCTAATAGGTTCTACAATTTTAAGAGGTGCGGGTTTAACAGCGTCAGCTAACGGAGGTAGATTTAATGCTACAAACTGGGCATCAACTTCAATTGCAAATGCTGTAACAGGCAATGATTACATGGAGTTTACTGTTACACCTAATCCAGGTCATCAGTTTTCAGTTTCTTCTATAGTAGTTCAATGGCAGAGATCAGGCACAGGTAATACTCAAATTGCATTGAGAAGTTCATTAGATGGATATACAACAGATCTAGATGCTGTTAAAAATGTAGTTGACAATACTAGTACTCAAACTTTTACATATACTTTTGCTCAAGCTAATAGCTCTACAGCAGTAACATATAGATTATATTCATATGCTGAAGCTGGTACAGGGTCTGGAGGTCCTGGTGATGGTCCTGGAAATGATATTATTGTTAATGGAACAGTAACACCAACAGCCGCTTCCCCAGAAATCAACTTACAAGGAAACGGCGTTTCAATTGTTTCAGGAGATACAACACCTGATTTAGCTGACCATACTGATTTTGGATCGGTAAGTACGGCATCAGGAACAATAGTACGAACATTTACTATTCAAAATTTAGGAACGGCAGCTTTGAGTTTAACTGGAGTGAGTCCGTATGTGGTAATTTCTGGAGCTCATGCGGCAGATTTTACGGTTACAGCTATTCCGTCAAATTCTATTGCTGCAAGTAGCTCAACCACTTTTCAAATTACTTTTGATCCATCGGCTGATGGTTTAAGAACAGCTTCAATAAGTATAGCCAATAACGATGCGGATGAAAATCCATATACATTTGCTATTCAAGGAACAGGAATCAGTGCGCCTGTAATTACAAGTCCATTAACGGCTTCAGGAAATCAAGGAACACCTTTTTCCTATACTATAACGGCAACTAATTCGCCTACTAGTTATAACGCAACAGGTTTACCAGCCGGTTTAACTATTGATACAGCAACAGGAATTATTTCTGGAACACCCTCGGTTTCTGGAACATTTAACATTACAATTACCGCTACAAATGGTCTAGGTTCAGATAATGAAACATTAGAATTAACTTTAGGAACTGGGCCTTGTTTGTCTCAGGCGACATTTTCTGCGCTTCCATCAGGTTGGATAGCAACTGGAGTTACTTACGCGGCTGGCGAGGCTGTTTTTGGCTCTAATAATGGAGAACTAACCACTATAGCAATTTCAAATCCTTCAAGCTTAACATTTGATTTAAGAAGAACAAATAATACTAGTCTAAAAGACATGATTATAGAGGTCTCTACAACAAGTCAAACAGGTCCTTTTGTTATTTTGTCAACCTATAATCATTCAAACACCACTTCTGCGGGTACAACGGCATGTACGGTTGACTTATCTGCTTACACTAGCAATCCAGTTGTCTATATAAGATTCAGAAAAGCTTCTTCAACAACTTCTCCATGGTATGTGGATAATGTTAATGTTTTCTGCGGAAGTGCATGTACTCCTGCTGCTGTAACAGTTACACCATCATCTGGTCCAGTAGGAACAGAAGTAACAATTACGGCTTCATCTGGAGATTTAACAGGGGCTTCAGTGTTTTTTGGCGGAACTAGCGCAACGGTTGTTTCAAATAACGGCACTGAAATTATAGTAACGGTTCCAGCTGGCGCACCAAACGGCACAATAACTATTACAGACAGTCAGCCATGTGATGCAATAACGGCTTTTACTTTAATCGACAATGATGATTCGTCTTGTGAAGGTGCTTCTGCAACTACGGATTTAATTATTTATGATATTCATGATGAGAAAACAGGTTCAGGAGGATTTATAACCTTATATAATGGTACAACGGCAACAATTGATTTAACCAATTACAGTATTTGGAGATCAGGTGATTATGGTGGTACTTATGTTGATTATGCTAATTTAACAGGAACAATCGCTCCTGGCGCTTTAGGTATTTTAAAAGTTTCAGTTGGTAGTTGCGGTCCTGCATCAACTAACGGTACAATCGATAATGGTTTCAATGAAAATGATGGAATTCAATTACGAAATGCAGATGGAAGTGTTGTTATAGATGATGTTCACACGTATATTCCAGCGGCTGGTTATTATATGGTTAGAGATAATGGTGCATTAAGTGCTAGAACAACATTTGTTGCGGCAGATTGGGTTACCATTCCATTAGCAGCTGGCGAATGTTATCCAAGTGCGGGATTAACGCTTCCATCAGGAGCAATACCAGTAGTAACGAATCAGCCAAATTATGTGTCATCTTGTAATTCTACATCTGCTGTTTTAACAACTGCAGGTAATGAAGGTTTTGTGGGTGGAAATCCTTTGGCTTATCAATGGTATTTTGTTGCGCCTGGTAGTACAACTTGGACGGCTGTAGCAGATGGTGGAATTTATAGCGGCGCTACAACAGCTTCATTATCTATTGCTGACATTACAGGAGTAATAAATTATCAGTATTATTGTCAAATCAGAGAAAATACGGCTACTTGTTACACCGCAAGTAACGCAGTAAAGATTACTGATGTAGATAATACCACTTGGAACGGTACTTCATGGTCAAACGGAGTACCTACAATTGGAACATTAGCTACCATTAATGGTAATTATGATACTACTTCGCATGGTAATTTTGAGTGTTGTAGCTTATTGGTAAATCCAACATTCACTCTTGTTATACAAGCTAATGATTATGTTTTAATTGAAAATGATCTAACAGTAAATGGAACGTTGAATGTTATGAACAACGGTTCATTGATTCAAGTAAATGACTTAGGTGTAAATACAGGAAACATTACTTACCAAAGAACAGCAATGGCAAGAAACTTAGATTATGTGTATTGGTCTTCTCCAGTAGCTGCTTTTAATGTTGGTAATCTACCTAATTCCCTGCGTTATATTTGGAATACTACAACTACTAATGCTAATGGTGGTCAAGGAACTTGGGTAGGTGCAAGTGGCAATATGATAGCTGGTAAAGGATATATTGCTAGAGCTTCAAATGGCTCAGCATCACCTATCGCTACAACTACAACATTTAATGGTGTGCCAAATAATGGTGTTATTACAATGCCGATTGAAAGAGGTTCTTACGTAGGAGGGGATTATCCAGGAACAAATGGTGTCACTATTACACGTTTTAGTGATAACTGGAATTTAGTAGGAAATCCGTATCCATCTTCAATCAATGTGGAAGATTTCTTGAGTTTGAATACCAATATCGAAGGAGCAGTGAGAATTTGGACACACGGAACATTACCTTCTTCAGCAATTGATAATCCTTTTTATGGTTCTTATCAAGCAAACTATACGCCAAATGATTACATTACTCATAATGGAACAGGTACAGTTAGTGGGCCGGCTGGTTTTAATGGTTTTATGGCTGGCGGTCAAGGATTTTTAGTAAATATGTTAGATGGAGCTGCTGGTTCAGATAATTTGATTTTCAACAATTCACTGCGTGATATAAGTTATGATAACAGTCAGTTTTACAGAACTTCTAATGTTCAAAACGCTATTTCTTACGATAAAAACAGAATTTGGTTAGATATTATCGATAATAATAATCTGTCGGCAAGGACTTTGATAGGATATGTAGAGAATGCGACTTATGCTAAGGATAGAATATATGATGCAGTAACATCAGTTTCAACTAGCATGCATTTGTATTCAATTATTGCGGCTGATAAAATGACTATTCAAGGCAGAGCATTGCCATTTGATTCGGTTGATAAAGTCCAGTTAGGATATAATGTGCCACATGCTGGAACATATTCAATTGGTATTGCGGCGGTTGATGGTTTATTTGAAGACGATCAAGATATTTATTTAGAAGATAAGGTGTTGGGAATTATTCATGATTTAAGACAAACTGTTTATTCTTTTGCAACCGATGCGGGCGAATTTAATGACAGATTTGTTTTAAGATATACTAATGAAACTTTAGGTGGTGAAGATTTTACAGCTAATGATGCTGTTTTAGTTTACACAAATGCTGCTATTTCTATCAGCAGTAATAATTCTACTATTAGCGACATTCAAATTTATAATGTGTTGGGACAATTAATTTTCAATCAATCAAATATTAACGCATCATTGTTTGAAGTAAATACAATTCAAAAAAGCAACCAGGCCTTAATTGTTCAAATACAATTAATAGACGGAAGAAAAGTAATTAAAAAACTTATTTTTTAAAGATTTAGTAAAAAAAAATATAAAAAAGCAACTTTATGGTTGCTTTTTTTGTTTTATCAAAATAAAAATTATTTATATTTGCGGTAACCCAAATATATTACTATGAAAAAAATTATCCTATTTTTAATTTTTTCGAGCTTTTTTGCTTTTGCTCAAAAAACAGAAAGAGCAGCCTGGATCGAAGTTGATAAATCAAAAGTTTCTCCTTTTGAAAAAAACAGATTGGTTTCAATTCCAACTGATTATAGGTTGTATGAGTTTGACTATGTCAAATTTAAAAATCAACTTGTCAATGTGCCTTTAAGAGAAAACTTTACAGGCATCTCAAATGTAGTTATTAGCTTTCCAATGCCTAGTGGTGCTTTAGAGCAATTTAGAGTATTGGAAGCGCCTGTTTTTGAAAGTGACTTACAACAATTATTTCCAGACATCAGATCGTTTGTTGGTCAAGGAATTGATGACCCAAGCGCAATAATTAGATTTAGTCTATCGCCACAGAAAGGAGTAAGTGCAACTATTCGCTCTGGAAATGCTGAATCTACCTATATTATTGATCCTTATTCAATGGATTATAAAACTGTTATAGTTTTTGATAGAAAACATGCAGGTAAAAGACAAAGTTTTACTTGTTCAACGGAAGAAGACTTAGATGCCATTAATTTTGGACCAAGCAACAGAGCAGCAGAATATGACAATGAAGTACTAAATAATGCAGACGACGGTGTTTTAAGAAGATTTAGAGCAGCAATCTCTTGTACAGGAGAGTACGCTGCATACCATGGAGGAACCCTTGCAGGAGTTAATGCCGCATATAACGCTACAATGACTAGAGTAAACGCATTATATGAAATGGATTTCAATGCCACTATGGTTATTATAGCAACAAATAATAATGTTATTTATCTAAACGCAGCAACCGACCCTTATGGTAACACAGATGCAAACTACAATGCAGAGGTACAAGCTGTTATGAATGCCCAAATTGGCGCAGCTAATTATGACGTTGGTCACTTATTTTCAGCAATTGGAAACAATGGTAATGCTGGTTGTATTGGATGTATTTGTGGAACAGGAAGCAGTACAGCAAAAGGAAGTGCTTTTACAACAAGTACTATTCCTGAAGGAGAGTTTTTTGATGTGGATTATGTCGCTCATGAATATGGTCACCAATATGGAGGTAATCATACTTTTTCATGGAGTGCTGAAAATAATGCAGTAAATATGGAGCCAGGTTCTGGTGTTACAATTATGGGGTATGCCGGTATTACTGGAGCAACTGATGTAGCTCAAAATTCTATTCCTATTTTCCATGCAGGAACTATTCAACAAGTAACTAATAATATTAAAGCTAAGGCATGTCCTGTACAAATACCAACAGGAAATTCAATTCCAGTTCCTTCTGTTTTAGCAACCACAAAAACGTTACCAAGAGGAACAGCTTTCAAACTTACTGGAACAGCAACTGATGCAGATGGTGATATTTTATCTTATTGTTGGGAACAAGTAGATGATGCTACTACGGTTGGAGCAGCAGCTTCATATCCAACTGAAACTAAAACAAATGGAGCGAATTTTAGATCGTTCATGCCAAAAAATAATGGAACAAGATATTTTCCTAGATTAGAAGATCATGTAGCAAATGGTATAACAGGTAATCAATGGGAAATTGTGCCAAACAACCCAGCTGCAAATAGAACATTAAATTTTAGAATGACTGTAAGGGACAATCGCTTTGGTGCTGGAACAAATGAGAGTGTTAATGTGGCAGTAACTTTTGATAGAACAAGAGGACCATTTTTAGTAACTTCTCAAAACACAGCGGGAATAAGTTACACCCAAGGTTCTACACAAACAGTAACTTGGTCCGTAAATAATACTAATACCCTTCCAGGTTCGGCTAATGTGAATATTAAACTTTCAACTGATGGCGGTCAAACCTATCCAATTATGTTAGTTGCAAATACATTAAATGACGGCTCTCAAACAGTAACTATTCCTAATGTTTCTGCGCCTTTTTGTAGAATTTTAATCGAACCAACAGGTAATGATTTTTACGCCATTAATACGCAAGATTTTGCTATTGGTTTTACAGTTAATGATGTTTGTAATACATATACACGTACTTTAACTACAGGAAATGTGATAACCGCACAAAATCCATTAGCTTACCAAAATTTTGCTTTGAATGTGTAGATAATTTATAATTACTGATGTGAATGTTATTCAAATGTGACCATTCAGAAATATGGACCAATTTGTATGCAGCAATTAATAGCCCTGCAGGAACATTTGTTCAATTGTTACTGACGAGGTTGTAAATGCCAGCAATCTTTCAGGAACATGGGATAGTCAATCAGTAAATGTAGCTGCATGTGGAGCTACAAATAATTTTGGAACGATGAGGCCAGTTGGTGATTTAAATGTTTTAAATGGTCAAAATTCACAAGGGAATTGGTTTTTTAGAGTTGCTGATATCAATGCAGATACAAGAGATGGTGTCCTAAATAGTTTTTCAATACAAATTTGTTATAAAGAAATTATTGAATCACCTAATGCATGTGGTGTAATCACTACAACTTGGAACGGTTCCACTTGGTCTAATGGTGTGCCACTAAAGAATGTTGTAGCAATATTCAGTGGTAATTATTCTTCAACAGCTGATTTAGAAGCATGTTCAGTGATAATTAATTCTGGAGCTAATGTAACTTTTAATGCAAGTCATACATTAATTGTTACAAATGAAGTAACTGTTAACGGAACTGGAACATTAACTATTGAAAATGATGCTGCTTTAAGACAAATTGATGGCTCTGGAATTAATACAGGAAATATAACTGTAAGACGCAATTCAACACCAATGGTTCGTTTAGATTATACAGCATGGGGTTCTCCAGTAATTGGTCAAAATATTAAAAACTTTTCACCAAATACATTAGATAATCGTTTTTATGAATACTTATTTACTGGCACAACAACTCCAACAGCTTATTTAGCTGTAGCAAATGTAACTTCAACAAACTTTGCTTCTGGGAAAGGTTATATGATTCGTTCTGCTAATAACTGGCCAACAACTCCAACAATTTTTAATGGACAATATTCTGGTGTTCCTTTTAATGGAGATTTGTCTGTAGATTTAGGAAGAGGTTATAATCTATTAAGTAATCCTTACGCTTCGCCAATAGATGCAAATCGTTTTATGTTTGATAATGAAAATTTAGTTGGAGCATTATATTTTTGGACTCATGCAACTCCAGCTTCTGGAGGTGTTTATCCAATAAATAATTATGCAAGTTATACACTTTTAGGAGGCGTGGCATCAGCAGGTGGAGGACCAGTCCCAAATGGAACAATTCAAACAGGTCAAGGATTTTTTGTTAGATCATTTGATTTCGGAACTGCTTCTTTTAGTAATTTACAACGTGTAAATGCTTCTACTTCAAGCCAATTTTACAGAACTTCTAACCATGAAGTATTGGTTGATAATTTAGAAGAAAAACACAGAGTTTGGATAAACTTAAACGATACTGAAAACGCTTATAATCAGATTATGTTGGGTTATCTTGATGGTGCAACACTAGGTTTTGATCATTTGATTGATGGTAGAGTTTTAGATGATACAAAACCAATGCTTTATTCTTTAGTTAGTGATGAAAAATTAAAGGGTTTCTTTACTATTTTAATAAGACTTATCATTCAACTTTTGATGGATTATTTGAGTCACAAGATATTTTATTTTAACAATTCATGATTTAAAACAATCCTTTTACTTCTTCTATTTAATTCGTATTTAAATGTCTAATAAAACTTTGATTTATACCAATACAATGTATAATTCAATGAAATGATAAGAGATACTATTTGATGTAGAAACAACACAAAAAAATGATTTTGTTATAATAGTCAAATCAAAAGGACTTTCAAACAAAGAGTTATTTATTAGTAAATTTAACTTTTAGCTCATATATTTCTACTGAGCTTTTAAAATTAAATAAAACTTTTTTTTTTAAAATTTACCCAAATTTATCTAACAAAAATATTTTCTGTTTGTAGCTTTTTATTGTTTTGCGGATGTACATCTCAACAAACAGTTTAAATCAGTTTCAGCTAAATCACCTTATATTCTCAATTGCCCCAGTTTTATTCCACTTCTTAAGGTAGTATTTACAGAAATTTAGAACCAAAAGAACTTAAGAATGCTCGGGCAAATCCAAACCAAACTCAATTCTACCTTTTGTTCATGATACATAATGAGATACTTATGGAGAAATATCGAGTTCTTTCCAAATTCAGTGAATGAGATTCAAAGAATGGTTGTAAGACCTTAACAATGGGATATTATTTTGCCTCTGGGAAAAACCCTACAATGGAATCCAATTATTTAAAATCGTTGTTTCATCCTGATGCATCGTTAGCTGGAACCTGTGATACCATGAATTAGGCATTTAATGCTTTTTTCTTCGGTCGCACCATAGATAAAGGAAGAACAACTACTCGGCTTGGTTCATATAACTGGGCCTACTTTTTGCTGACACAAATTTTGGATGTCCAACTCATGTCCTGGGTTTACAGTTATACTGATGATGCATTATGGAATCAGACAGAATGTTTAGTCGTTTCTCCAGCATTTCACAACTGACAATAGTTTAATTTTCAGATATAATTTTCAATTAATATTTTTTCTGCAAATGCAATTAACATTTAATCTTGTCAAGGTGTTGATTATTTAATTTTCTCTTCTTAACACGTCAAAATTTAACAATCTGTTTAATGATGGAAGTTAACCTTATCATTAAATGCTAATGTCAGTAATGTCAGTTCTAACTAACAAACAATGATTTTCCAACCCTCTTCAAATAACATTAAGATTGAGACAGGATGGTAATTTTGGTAATGGGGATTGTTAATGGTTTGTTTAGCACAACGTTTACTGGAAATCCTTTTTCTGAAGTTTAGGGATCCAAAATAATTTTTAATCCTCAATTATCTTTACCTTCGGCAGTGTAATTCCTATATTGTTTTTAAACTAATAATTTCGTGTTTTTTACAACGGATATATCACCGAGCAACAATTTGCACTACAATAACTTATGTGATCAGAACTCCAAGGTTCTATACTTTTCAAAAACTGAACAATGCAACTAACTTTTCTGGTTGTTTATGGTCAGCTCAAAGGAATTTTTACCTTTTAGATAAGTGTTCTTTAATTCTTAACAATGTTCTCAAAACTTTTCCAAATGATACTTGGGAATTATCTTTAAAATAAAAATAATTAAATAATCAATCCTATATAGTGTAAATTTCACTATTGAAATTCGCAATTGGAACGCCTGCATCATTTACTAGTAATTTGCTGATCCAATGGTAGGAGCTCCTTTATTCATCAGGACATTTAACGGTATTTTTCATCTTCTTCTGATATGCTTTTTCTAACTGTTATTAATATTGCAAGTTTAAAGCAAAATGGAAGACAGCTATCAATACAGGTCAATTGTTAAATTCATCTCCTTTGGTTGGACAATTTTCAGGTAACAAGATTCAATATTTCGGAACTACAACAAATCAATCGTAATCAATTTTATGATTATAATCTTCTTCAAGTTCATCTCAACTGTATTTTAAACTTTAGGATACAATCTATTAGATCTCCGTCAATCATTCTAACTACTTTTGGACAAACTCCTATCTTTTGTAATTTAACTCCATGAAACGGGTTATATTATACATCAATAGTTCTTCTCATTTTTAGTGGTTAACAGAACAATTGAAAAATGGCTAAATCTTAAATGCAAATACATCATAATCAAATTTTAGTTGGTTACAAATGGAGTTGATAGTTGATGGTAGGTTGGTGAAAAACATTTTATAATTTGAATAAGTTATCAAGAAACCATTTTCATTTAAAAATGGTAACATCTGGAACTTATTCTGTTTTATTGAAGGTTTTGATTATTTGTCACAAGATATTTTAAAATCAATTCATTTAAAACATAGCACTTTTGTTCTAATATATTTGATTTCTTGTATTTAAAAACACTAATGAGGATTTTATTGATAGTATGGATTTAATCGTTTATACTGCTTCTAATTTGATAAATATTAGCGCTTCTGAAACTAT
Source organism: Flavobacterium sp. (assembly GCA_018401995.1). Classification (GTDB taxonomy): domain Bacteria; phylum Bacteroidota; class Bacteroidia; order Flavobacteriales; family Flavobacteriaceae; genus Flavobacterium. The sequence continues at coordinate 35,714 of JAGYJR010000017.1, forward strand.
TAAACAAGTTACTGTATTCGATGTTTTGGGTAGAGAGTTATTTAATGGTGCTTCATTTAATGAGAAAGAAGTAACAATAGATTCAATACTTCCAACAAATCAAGCCTTATTTGTTAAAACAACATTGTTTAATGGAGTAGTGATAACAAAAAAAGTAGTGCACTAGAAGTTTATATCCAATAATTTTATAAAAAAGCCAGCCTTAATAAGCTGGCTTTAAATTTTTTAGTTAAAAAAATAAAAAAATAAATATATTTTATTATTTTTATTGAATAAACCCCAATCTCAATTTTATGAAATTTAATAACTACTTATTTAAAAAAATAAATCTTTTTATTTTATTTTTTCTAGTGAGCTTGTTTTCTTTTTCTCAAACTCCAGAGCAAGTTAAAAAAATCGTATCAAATTATGATTTATCAAGCGCAAAAAAGCTTTTAGATAAAGTTAAGGCTAGACAAATTCAGGAAAAGCAAAAAGCAATTACTTATGCTAAAAAAAATAATATTCCAATATATCGAGAAAACAAAAATGGGGGTTTTGACGAATTAATGTATTTATTACCAAGTGGCGAGCCGATTTATTATTCGTTAGATAATGCTAACGCCGCCACATCAACAAGAGTTAATTTTCTTAGATCTGGTGGTGGTTTAGGATTAAATTTGACTGGTATTGGAATGATTCCTAGAGTTTGGGATGGTGGGCCAATTAACGCAAATCATCAAGAATATGTAGGTCGAGTTACTTTTGGCGATGGTAATTCAACTGTAAATACCAATAGTTTTCATGCAATACATGTTACGGGTACCGTAATTGCTGCAGGAGTTCAGACTAGTGCAAGAGGTATGGCCTATCAAGCAACCGCGAGAACTTTTGATTGGAATGACGATGAAAGTGAAGCTATTTCTGAGGCTATGAATGGGATGTTATTGTCAAATCATTCTTATGGAGTACCGGTAGCAAATGCTCCAGGTAATTGGTATATGGGAGCCTATTCGTCAGAAGCTTATAACTGGGATGTTATTGCTTATAATTTCCCGTATTATTTGGCTGTAATGTCTGCTGGAAATGACGGAAACACAAATAATACTCAGCCAACAACAGCTGGTTTTGACAAACTAAACGGTAATAAAAACGCAAAAAATAATTTAGTTGTTGCAAATGCACAAGATGCAACAGTTAATGCGACAACTGGAGCAATTACAGGAGGTGCTGGTATTAATACATCTTCTAGTGAAGGTCCTTCAGATGATAGACGAATAAAACCGGATATTACAGGAAATGGAACAACTCTTTACTCAACAGGAAGCGGAAGTGGAACTGGTGGAAATAATACTGCGTATTCAACACTTTCTGGTACTTCAATGGCTGCGCCAAACGTAACGGGTACATTAACTTTAGTACAACAACATTATTACAATGTAAATGGTATATTCATGAAAGCTGCTACTCTTAAAGGGTTAGCATGTCATACGGCAACCGATAGAGGTAATCCTGGACCAGATGCAGTTTTTGGTTGGGGATATTTAGACGCTAAAAGTTGCGCTGAAGCAATAACAAATAATGGATTAACCTCTTGGATTTCAGAAGAAACATTATCTCAAGGTCAAACATTCACGATGCAAGTTGTAGCTCAAGGGGGAGGAGTGCCATTATTAGGATCAATTTCATGGACAGATGTTCCAGATGCTAGTAAGATTAATAATGGGACATTAAACGAATCAACTCCTGATTTAACTAACGATTTAGATATAAGAATTACACAAGGTCCTTCTACATTTTTCCCATGGCGTTTGCAAAACAACGCAACTTCTAACGCAACAAGAAATAGCGATAACAATGTTGATAATGTTGAAAGAATAAATATTGATGCTCCAATTGCAGGGCAGGTTTACACAATAACTGTGACTCACAAAGGAACACTTGCTGATGGACCTCAAAATTTTTCTTTGGTCGTTACAGGAATAACCTCTCAATTTACATTTAGTACAACAGAAAGTTCAAAGCTTGTATGTTCAAATTTAGGAAGCACTAATTTTGATTTTAATTTTCAAAGAACAGGAGGTTCTGCTGTGAATCTGTCTGCAAATAATGTTCCATCTGGTGCAACTGTAAATTTTAGTCAAAACCCTATAAATTCAAATGGTTCATTTTCAGTAATCATAAGTAACTTGTCTAGTGTTGCTGCAGGTTCTTATGAAATTGATATAGTTGGTAATAATGGAACAGAATCTGAAACTAGAAAAATAAACTTAACAGTTTATCACGCAGATTTCACGCCTTACCCTCAAACAACAAATTCTCCTTTGAATGCAGTTACTGGAGTTTCAACTTCGCCAACATTAACTTGGACAGCAAATGTTAATGCAGAAAGCTATAATTTGGATATTGCATTAAGTCCAGATTTTAGCTCAATTGTTTATTCTTCAAACGAAACAGGAATTTCTGCCCAAATAAATGGATTATTGAGTGAAACTGTATACTATTGGCGAGTAACTCCAGTAAATAGATGTTCAACAGGTATTCCTTCGGAAACAAAGGCTTTCCAAACAGGAACGTTAAATTGTGCTTTCTCTTACACAAACGGAACTAATGTGCCTATAGATAACACTGTTGATAATTCAGGGATGGGGTTCGGTGCTGGTTGGAGTGTCTCAACTATAAATGTGCCCGATAATTTTACTTTAGGTAGTATCGATATGGATTTAGTGCTACAGCATACATATATACAAGATCTTACTATTTATCTAGAAGCCCCTGATTTTACATTTACAATATTAGCACAAGAGCCTTGTGGAGATAATGACGATATTGATGCTAAATTTATTGATGGCGGAAGTCCAATTTCTTGTGCTACTGGTCCAGGAGCAGATTTGTCAGGAAATATCCAGCCTAATCAACCAATGAGTACCTTTCAAAATCTAAACTCAAATGGAGCTTGGACATTATATGTAAATGATGCTTACAATGGTGATAATGGGACTATTGATAGTTGGACACTTAATCTTTGTAGTTTAGCGCCAATTACTAATGTGCCAAATTTAATTAATAATGGTATTACTACATTAACAAATTCAACCTATGATATTTCTGCGGGAGACATTGAAGCAAGTACCACAGCGCAAACTGCCGTAAATCAAGTGTACACAATTGTTTCAGTTCCAAGCGTTGGAAATCTTGAATTAAACAATGTTGTTTTAAATGTTGGTGATACTTTTACGCAGAATGATGTCAATAATGGATCATTAACATTTGTAAATAGTGAAATTACTTCAAACACCACCACAATTACTGTAGATGTTAAAAACGCATCTAATGGATGGTTAGGAAATCAAATTATAAATGTTTCTATTCTTTCTTGTGGGGATATTTCCACAACATGGGATGGAAGTTCATGGAGTAATGGTTTGCCTTCAAAAATTAAGGCTGTAACAATTAATGGTAATTATACTTCATCGGGTGATTTAGAAGCTTGTTCATTGTCGGTCTCAAATAATGCACAAGTAACTATTAATTCTGGTGATACTTTTATAATTAATGGAGATGTATCTATAAATGCTGGTTCATCTTTAAGTGTTGAGAACAATGCAGCACTTCGTCAAGTTGATGATTCAGCTACAAATACAGGTAATATTATAGTTAAAAGAGCATCAGAACCAATGATTCGTTTAGATTATACTGCATGGTCTTCACCAGTTTCTGGTCAACAGTTACAAGCTTTTTCGCCAAATACAGTAGTGACAAGATTCTATGAGTATTTATATACGGGAACAACAACACCTACAGCTTATCAACCGGTAACGCCAACGAATAATTTTATCGCTGGTAAAGGTTATATGATTCGTGTTGATAATACTTGGTCTGCTGTTACGCCAAGTGCATACAATGGACAATTCTCAGGTATTCCTTTTAACGGGATTGTAAATGAAAGTATAGGCTTAGGATATAATCTATTAGGAAATCCTTATCCATCGCCTATTGATGCTAATCGATTCTTAGCAGCTAACAGTTCAATTGGTACTTTGTATTTTTGGACAAACACAACTCCTGCTTCTGCAGGATCATATCCTCAAAATAATTTTGCATCGTATACAACTTTAGGTGGAGCTGCTGCCTTTGCTAGTGCTAAAACACCTAATGGTACTATATTGCCAGGACAAGGTTTTTATGTACAAACATCTATTGCAGGAACAGCAACATTTAATAATGCACAACGTGTAAACGCATCCGTAAGCACTCAGTTTTTTAGAACATCCAACGGTTCATCGAGCGAAGTAGAAGATGTTGAGAAACACCGCATTTGGTTAAATCTTAATGATGCAAATACATCTTATAATCAAATTTTAGTTGGTTACATGCAAGGAGCTACAAATGGAGTTGATAATATGATTGATGGTAGGTTATTGGAAAGTGAAAAACCACTTTTATATAATGTATTGAATAATGAAAAGTATGTTATCCAAGGAAGAGGTTTGCCATTTACAGATGAAGATACTATTCCGCTTGGATTAAAGATTTTAGCAACTGGAACTTATTCTATTTCAATTGAAACTTTTGATGGATTATTTGAGTCACAAGATATTTTCTTAAAAGACAATTCATTAAATACAATTCATGATTTAAAACAATCGGCATACACTTTTAGTTCTTCTGAAGGTATATTTGAAAACCGTTTCGAAATTGTATTTAAAAACAGTACTTTGTCTAATGAGGATTTTATTAATGGTGGAGATCTATTTGTTTATACTACTAATAATTCAATAACTATTGATGCTCCCGAAAGCATTAAACAAGTTACAGTATTTGATGTTTTGGGTAGAGAGTTATTTAATGGTGCTTCATATAATGAGAAAGAAGTAACAATAGATTCAATAATTCCTACGAATCAAGCCTTATTAGTTAAAGTTGCTTTAATTAATGGAGAGGTTATTACCAAGAAAGTAGTTTTCTAATTATTGATAAGATTTTAAAAGCCCAACTTTATTCAGTTGGGCTTTTTTGTTGTTTTACCCAATTCAATTTTGTATTTTTGAACTTTATCAAATCAATATAATGGACAATATAAAACAATACGTTCAAGAAAATAAGGAACGTTTTTTAAATGAATTAATCGATTTATTGAAAATCCCATCAGTAAGTGCGGACAGTGCTTATGCTCAAGATGTAGTTGATACAGCAGAAGCAGTTAAAAAAAGCTTAGAAAAAGCAGGTTGTGATTTCGTAGAACTTTGTGAAACACCGGGTTATCCAATCGTGTACGGAGAAAAAATTATCGATAAAAATTTACCAACAGTTCTAGTTTACGGACATTATGATGTGCAACCACCAGATCCAATGGATTTATGGACTTCGCCACCGTTTGAACCTGTAATTAAGCCTACAGAAATTCATCCAGAAGGCGCAATTTTTGCTCGTGGTGCATGTGATGACAAAGGTCAAATGTATATGCATGTTAAGGCATTTGAATACATGATTCAAAACAACTGTTTGCCTTGTAACGTGAAATTCATGATTGAAGGTGAAGAAGAAGTGGGTTCAAAAAGTTTAAGTTGGTTTGTAGAAAAAAATCAAGCCAAACTAGCAAATGATGTAATCTTAATTTCAGATACTGGAATGATTTCAAACCAACAACCCTCAATCACTACAGGTTTAAGAGGATTGAGTTATGTTGAAGTTGAAGTTACAGGTCCAAATCGTGATTTGCATTCTGGATTATATGGTGGAGCAGTTGCCAATCCAATCAATATTTTAGCTAAAATGATTGCTTCGTTGCATGATGAAAACAATCATATTACGATTCCAGGTTTTTACGATAGAGTGGAAGAATTGTCAATGGAAGAAAGAGCGGAAATGGCAAAAGCTCCTTTTAGTTTAGAAAATTATAAAAAAGCTTTAGATATCGAAGATGTTTATGGTGAAGCAGGTTATGTTACCAATGAAAGAAACTCAATTCGTCCTACGTTAGATGTAAATGGAATTTGGGGTGGTTATACGGGTGAAGGAGCAAAAACGGTTATTGCAAGTAAAGCGTATGCAAAAATTTCAATGCGTTTAGTTCCAAATCAAGATTGGGAAGAAATTACAGCATTGTTTAAAAAACATTTTGAAAGTATTGCACCTAAATCTGTGAAAGTTAAAGTTACGCCTCATCATGGTGGACAAGGTTATGTTACGCCAATCGACAGCATTGGTTATCAAGCCGCAAATAAAGCGTATACCGAAACTTTTGGTGTTCCTGCAATTCCTGTTCGTTCCGGTGGAAGTATTCCAATTGTAGCGTTATTTGAGAAAGAATTAAAGAGCAAAACCATTCTTATGGGCTTTGGACTAGATAGCGATGCGATTCACTCTCCAAATGAGCATTTTGGCGTTTTTAATTACCTTAAAGGAATTGAAACCATACCATTATTTTACAAGTATTTTACAGAAATGACTAGATAAATTTAATCCCGATTTTTTTAAATCGGGATTTTTTATTCTTGTAAAAGTACCCATTCATTATGTTTGAAATGATTCCATTCTGCCCTTGCCATATCAAATTTTGGGTCAATTAATGGTTTGTATTCTTTACGATTTATTGAAATGGAGCAATCAACAAAAATTGAAATATCTTTTCCTTCATTTTGTTTTTTAATTCTTTGACAATATTGCCAAATAAAATCAGGCTTTGTTGCTAAGTTCGAAGCTTGTTTTCTAGTTGTATCATCAAAATAATTATGAGTCCAGGTTTCATTTGTAGTATTATCTTTTACTTTGAAAACAATAAATCCTGATTTTTCTCTCAGCATCATGCGCCAACTCATTCTATGACCTTCTTCGTTCTGCAATACATCGCCTTCAATGAAATGGTGACGCAACGGTAAAGCAAATTGAATAACCAAATAAGGAATTATTAAAAAGTAAAATAAACTTTTATTGGAATTACTATAAGGTAAAATGATAAAGTCTTGTTTTAGTCTTTTTGGATAGAAAAGTTTTCTACTAGTATATGGTGGATAGAAAAACAGAGCAAAAGTTAACGCAAAAAAAGGAAAAATTCCAATTTGAAGCGTAATAGAATTGAATAAATGAAAGCCTAATGAAGCAATTAAGGCAAGTGTTCGGGTTCTTTTAAAAAGAAGAAAAGGAACTATCAATAAATCAAATGCAATTCCAGCATAAGCGATAAACATATAGAACCATTTTTGACCAAAAAGTTCTAAGAAGAACGGTCTTGTTGTTGTTCCTTGTAATAAGTTTTTAGTGAAAGTACCGTCTAACCAATCGGGGTAAAATTTTGCGATTGTGGCATAAATATAAACAAAAGTAACCTGACAAATGAATAAGAATATAATCCAATATGGCATTTGGTTTTCGGGTTTTACCTTTCCAAATTTGGTATCCAAAGACAAATCTTTATTGGCAGGAAGAAAAACCATTAAAAAACTAATCAATAAGACCAAATAGTAATGATTGTTATAAGCCGATTTTTGCATGAAGTAGACACCCGCCCAAAGTATTGTGAAACTTATTATAGCGATACGATAACGAAAGCCTAACATGATAAACAAGCCAAAAGTCCCCATCAAGGCAAAATAAAAATACATGCCGTTTCCAGGTAAAGGTTGTAGCCATTCTAAACCTATAAATGAAAAAGTGAATTTTGGATTAATCAAAACATTTTTAACCCAACCTGTAATGATTGCACCAAAACTTTCGCAAGCCATTAGGAAACCGAAAAAGATTCTGAAAATAATTAGAGGTGCATTGTCGACGGGTTGAAAAAAACGTTCTTTCATAGTTTATCAAAATACGATTTAGAAAAATTCTCGTCTTTAATCAATTGTAATTGTAAAGCTTCAAGAGAATCAAATTTTTGTTCTTCTCTTATTTTTTCTAATACTTTTATGGTAAGCGTTTTATTGTAAATGTTTTGGTCAAAATCAAAAAAATGAACTTCAATGGTTTGCTGGTTATCTCCTATTGTTGGATTTGTTCCAATGTTCATCATTCCGTGGTAATTTTTATTATCAATTTTTGACGTGATAATGTAAACACCATTTTTTGGTAATAATTTGTAATTTTCTTCAATTAAAATGTTGGCCGTTGGGAACTGAATAGTTCTGCCAATTTTTTTACCTTCAATCACTTTTCCAGTAAATTCAAAAGTATAACCTAAGAATTGATTAACCAATTCAATATTTCCTTCCAATAATGCTTTTCTGATTTTGGTAGAGCTGACCGCTATATCTCCAATTTCTTCAGCTGAAATTTGTTCAACTTCAAAACCAAATTGTTTTCCAAATTCAATTAAATCGTTTATATCAGCTGTTCTGCCTTTTCCGAATTTATGATCGTAACCAATAATTATTTTTCCAATATTAAGCTTTCCGACAAGAATTTTTTCAACAAATTCTTTAGCGCTTAAATTGGCAAATTTGGTATCAAACTCATGAACAATTAAATGATGTATTCCAATAGACTCTAATAGTTGCTTTTTTTCTGATATTGTATTAATTAGTTTAATGGAGTTTTCTTTCCCTAAAACCATTCTTGGATGTGGGAAAAAAGTCAAGACCAAGCTTTCATATTGCAAATTTTTAGCTTCTTCAACTAATTGACTCAAGATTTTCTGATGACCAAGATGCACACCATCAAAAGTACCAATGGTTACTATGGTTTTTTTGGTAGAAAAAAAATCGTGTATGGAATTATGGGTTTGCATTTTGAAATATCTATTGCAAATATATGATATTGTTCAATAATATGCTTTTTAAAAAAATTAAGAATTATTTAACATGGTATTGTTTTTTTGTTACATTTGTCAATTAACCTATAATTTTTAATCAAAAATGAAGAGAATACTACTATTTTTTCTAGTTACTACACTTTCATTTGTTTCTTATTCACAAAAGAAACAGTCTAAGACAGGTGATGCAGAAAACGATTTAAATGTTGCTTTGTCACAAGCAAGACAGTTTAGTCCAAACGGAATTATTCGTTGTGCTTCTACAGAGTACAATAATTTCAGAAAAGCTCAAGGTAGAGCAGTTTCTGATCAAGTTTTTGAAGAATGGTTAGCGCCAAAAATTCAAGAAATTAAAAGGCTTCGTCAAGCAAGAATGCTACCTTCAGTAATTAGAATACCTGTTGTGGTTCATGTTATTCATAATGGTGACCCAATTGGAACTGGTGAAAATATTGCTGATGGACAGGTATTATCTCAAATTCAAGTTTTTAATGAGGATTTTAGAAAACTTTCAGGAACACCGGGAGATGGTGCAGGTGTTGATACAACAATTGAATTTTGTCTAGCTGTTGTAGATCCTAATGGGAATCCAACAAATGGAATTGATAGAGTACAATTAGCTTCTGCAAGTTATACATCTATGGGAGCTGTTAATACCGCTAAATCCGCTACAATTTGGGATCCCACTCGTTACTTGAATATGTGGAC
>JAGYJR010000018.1 GCA_018401995.1 Flavobacterium sp.
GGGTTAATACTTAATTAATGCTATTTTTTCAGATTTGGTTAGTAAAAAACTTCTTTTGGTGTTGTTGATATTAGTATGAATTAAATTTTGCTGATCAGCATAAATTTCAGTTAACAAATTGTTATAAAGTTCGAAAGTAGTAATTTTTTCGGAGAAATCTATTTTTAGATAACATATTAACACATCGTTTTCAACTTCAGCTCCTAGGAAAACTACTTCGGCAGTTTTATTATTTACATTGGCCTGAACCCGCTGATTCAAATAACCTTTAATAAAATCTTTTGCTTCAGGAATTTCCTCTTTAGTAGCTAAGTTAATTTTCTTATTGTATTTTTTTTCTAGTCCTTTTTCTAAATCATCGATAAAAATTCGAGTGGTGATTTCGATTCGGTTTTTAGATTCTGTATAAGCCACTTCAGTAACTGAAACATAAAATTTATGAACTGTTAAAGATGTTAACAGCATCATAGCAGCAAATACAAAAAGAAATTTTACTTTATTTTTCATCTTTTAAATTAGTGTCATTTTTTATTTTTTTGTTACGCTTAAACTCTTTAGATTTTGTAACTAAATAGTCTGCAAATTGTATTTCGTTTTCAGGTTTTAAAAATTCAACTAATGGTTCTAAACCAGGTTCTGCAAATGCGATGAACAAAGTTAAATCTTCTGGTGCAATTTCAAGATTATTAATGAAAAAATTATACGAATATCTTCTATATAAATGCTCACTAAATGAAATTGATTGAATTTCTCGTTTTCTATTTTCAAAAGCATAACTTTCTAATCGTTGATTTTTCCTTTGTTCTTTCTTTTTTCTTGAAACAAACATTTCTCCAATTTTAATAAAATTTATACCCGTCAATTCACTAAAGCCAGCATTTGCTATAGGATTTGAAACTTTTGAATATCTATCATTTTCAAATTGAAGTGCTGAATAATCAATACCTAAAAAATCTTCACCATAAACTTTTAATCGCTTAGTATCTACTTCAACAATTCCAGTTAGAGAATTAGGCGTAACAGTTACTTCATTTAACTCATTCAATTTCACTTCTAATTTTACAATAAACTCTTCTACTTTAAAATCTGATGTTTTTAAAACATATTGAAGCGAATTAAAACTTAATCCTTGAAAAACCAAAGTATCTTTTTCTCTAGCTTTAATTGAAAAATTTCCGTTGTCGTTAGAAATTGCAAATAAATTAGTGTTAACATTGAGTATTGTAATTTGACTCACTTCCATTGAATCGGCAACTATTCTACCAAATAGAACTTCTCTTGGCCTATCTTGAGCAAAAGTTGAAAAAGAAAAAACTAAAAGAAAAAAAGAGAAAAACTTCATTTCATTGGAATTTACTGTTAGAAAACAAACTCAAGTTATTTTTCATTACTAATGGCTAAAAAATTTATTGCCAAATCACTTAGAAGCAATCCCGCGACTGGTTTATTTCCATTTTTAATCGCTTTAGCCAATTCGTCACTTTCAACTGCATAAAACAAAAAGCCTTCAACATATTCCTCAGGAATTCCAAGTTCTTCTTTGAAATATGCTCTTTCGTAATTTTCTAAAATTTGCTGCATGAGTAATTCTTTTCTTTCTACCTTGAGTTCTTTTTTTAGCATAGCGGTACGACCTGAAATTCCATTAATTATGGCATCGAGAGAAACAATTGTACCAATTGTCATTTCTGAAGCGGTTTTTAATTTTCTTTCAGCTGGTGTATAAGTCTTCATGCCTTTTGGAATAATTCCTAAGGCTTCGGGAGTAATATTTTTGTATTTGGTCATAGTCACTTCTTCCAATGGACTTACCAAAGCATTCATATTAACAAATAGTAATTCAGATGAAAAATCTTCTTTTTTCACAATATGATTTACCGCTTCTAAATAAACCGCACTAAAAATCAAAGTGTCTTTTTCGTTGGCATGAATGGCAAAATAACCTCCAGAAGTTGTCACAACTCCTTTATTTTGGGTTTTATTAATAACGTGAATCCCTTCTAAATTTGAAGATTCAGAAATTATTTTTCCTTTAATTTCTGATTTTTGAGAAAAACAGAAATTAGTTAGTATAAAAAAAAGTAAAAAATTTTTCATGCACTTTATTTACATAAAGTAAAAGTAATTCTATTCCTCTGAATGAAATACTAAAGAGATGATAAACTTATGTTAATAGAAACTTGTAATTTTGTAATTCTTAATTACTTCGCAAAAAAAAGACATGAAAAAAATTATAATAGCAAGCACATCAACATTGCACGACGGAAATTATCTAGATTATTTATTACCCGAATTAAAAATTCACTTTAAAGGTGTTACTGAAATTCTATTTATACCTTATGCACGACCTAGTGGTATTTCACATGAAGATTACACTAGTAAAGTTGCATTAGCGTTTTCTGAGATCAACATCAAAGTCAGAGGAATTCATGAGTTTGAAAATCCAATTGAAGAGGTTGAAAAAGCTCAGGGAATTTTTACTGGCGGAGGCAACACCTTTTTATTGGTAAGTCAACTTTACAAAAACAATGTATTATTAGCCATAGAAAAGGCAGTTAAAAATGGAACACCTTATTTAGGAACCAGTGCTGGAAGTAACATTTGTGGTTTAACCATGGGAACAACGAATGATATGCCAATCGTATATCCACCAAGTTTTCAAACGTTTGGATTTGTTCCTTTTAATATTAATCCTCATTATTTAGATCCTATTGAAGGTTCTACTCATATGGGAGAAACTCGAGAAACCAGAATCAATGAATTTCATCAGTTCAATTCACAACCGGTTGTTGGACTTCGTGAGGGAAGTTGGTTAGAAGTAATTGGTGATTCCATAAGACTTAAAGGAAATCTTACTGCGAGAATTTTCACTAGAAACAATGCTGCTTACGAAGTGGAACCAGAAACAGAACTTAATACTTTAAAATAAAAAAAGCCTTGCAAATGCAAGGCTTTTTTCTAGAGCGGAAGACGAGGCTCGAACTCGCGACAACCAGCTTGGAAGGCTGGAGCTCTACCAACTGAGCTACTTCCGCATACAGAATGATTCTCTCATTTTGTGGGTGCAAATATACTCTAAAACTTTATTTACGTGCAAATTTTTTTTTGAAAATTTTAGATTTATCTTTATAAACCCATTTTCACTTCCCCTACTGAGTTGGCAAACTGTTTAGAATTAAAAAGTTACAAAATGATAACCCTAAAAGAAATAACAGCTTCAGCAACTTTCCCGGTACGACATTCTGTTTTAAGAAAAGGAAAACCAATTGAAACCTGCTCATTTGATAACGACGATAATCCTACCACTAAGCATTTTGGTTTGTTTGACAACGACGAACTAAAAGGAATTGTCTCTGTTTTTGAGAAAAAAAATCAACTCTTTAATAAGGTAAAACAGTTTCAAATACGTGGTATGGCAGTCTTGGAAAATACCCAAGGCTATGGTTTTGGAAAAATGCTAATGCTAGAAGCTGAAAAATATTGCAAAGCAGCAAACGGAGCAATTATTTGGTTTAATGCTAGAGAAAATGCAGTTGGTTTTTATGAAAATCTAGGTTATAGAATTAGTGGCACATCTTTTGACATTGCAGGAATAGGAATTCATTTTGTAATGTTTAAAGAATTGGATTAAAGCAAATTAATTATGCTAAAAAAAGTTACTTATTTTATATTACTTACACTATTTTTTGGTTGTGAAGAAAAAACAGCCAAAAAGACTATTACTGATGATTTTATCTACAAAAAACCTGTAACCGAAGAAATCGTTAGACCTATTAATGTGACATTCCTAGAAAAAGAAACTGATTCTATTAAAAAATACTATGAAATATTAGGTAATTTTGAAATTTGGTACAATAAAACCAATAGACAAGATTTAATCAACGAGATTAAGCTTTCCTATCGAGAAGGCTTACTTCCTGAAGATTATCATTATAAAAAAATCAAAGCTTTAGAAGAAAGTAGAAATCAATTATCTGATGAAGATATAATTAGATACGACATTCTTTTAACTCGAACTTTCGAAAAATTAGCAAATCATCTTCATGCAGGAAAATTAAACCCAAAAAAACTATATAGCGATTGGGATTTAGAAAAAAAAGAAATTGCTTTATCCCAAAAACTTGAAAATGCCATAAAAGAAAATAAAGTGGCCAGTTTATTTAAAAACCTCAAACCTCAAGACGAAATTTATCGAAAAATAAAGAAAAGCTTATTGGTTTTAGAAACTTATCCGGATTATAAGTTTGGGAAAATTTCATTACAAAATAAAATTGTTGTTAATGATTCAACTGATGTAATCATCGATATAAAAAAACGACTAGCTTATTGGAACGATTACCAAAATAGAGATAGTATTATTACAAATGTATATGATAGCTTAACCGTTGAAGCAGTAAAAAAATTTCAAAAAAGACATAATTTATCAGCTGATGGCGTAGTTGGTTTTGGCACTATAAAAGCACTTAATTATTCCAAAAACGAAAGAAGAGAGCAAATAATCGCCAATTTAGAACGTTGGAAATGGTTTCCGAATGATTTTGGAGAAACCTATTTACTAGTCAATTTACCCGAATACAAGTTAAGTTTTGTTTCTAACAAAGACACAATAACCACCGAACGAATCATCATTGGTAAAGCCAGTAGAAAAACTCCTATATTAACTTCAAAATTAACCAATTTTGTTTTTAATCCTACTTGGACCGTACCGCCAACCATTTTAAAAGAAGATTTAACGCCAGCAGCGAGTAAAAGCAGAAGTTACTTCGAAAAAAATAGAATTACCATTTATAACAAGAAAGGAGAAGTTATTTCAGCAGAAGATTGGTTACCAGAAAATGCACGTTCGTATCGTTATGTTCAACGACCAGGAAGTGATAATTCTTTGGGATTAGTCAAATTCAATTTCTCTAATCGTCATTCGGTTTATTTACATGACACCAATAATCGTGGTAATTTTGCAAGAGAAAATCGGGCAATGAGTTCTGGGTGCGTTCGTGTGGAAAATCCACTACGATTAGCAAAAAAAATCATGAAAAAAGAAGATGATGATTGGACTATAGAAAAAATAGATACTATTGTAGCTCAAAAAAACAGTAAGTTAATTCCAATAAAAAACGACGTAAAAGTTCATCTACTTTATTGGACAAACACATTGGATAAAAACCAATTAATATTCTATGATGATTGCTACAATTTAGACAAAGAAGTATTCAACAAACTAAGAAACTAACTTAGATTGTGCTACATAATTTCTTGAAGAGTGATAAATAAACAAACAAGATTTATTTTTTATCGTGTTAATTAGCGTTTCATGAACTTCATAAGGAACAGCAGGACAACCTTGGCTTCTTCCTAATCTTCCATGTTGTTTGATAAAACTTTTTGAAACATAATCTGCTCCGTGAATAACCACTGCTCTATTTCTAGCATTGTCGTTTATTCCTTTTTCCATTCCGTCTAAACGAAGAGAGAATCCGTGTTTCCCTTGATAAACTTCACCAGTTGTATAAAAACCTAAACTGCTTTGAAAAGATTCAGAAACATTAGAAAAATTGGTAGCCATGTTGTCACCCGAGTTTCTTCCGTGAGCTACTAAAGATTGCAATAGAATGGTTTTAGTTTTCATGTCTATAACCCACATACGCTCTTCTGTAGAAGGCAAACTAAAATCAACAATTGTTAAAACATCATTTTCAATTTTTCCTTGATTTTTTAATTGCTCATATCCTTCAAAAGCTTTGGAAAAACTCTCAAAATTTGGAAGTGAATAATCTTCAACTATCAATTCTTCATAAAACGATTTACATTTTGCCTCGAATGAAACTTTAGTGTTTTCTGCAACTAATTTTGGATCTGTAGTTATTGACTTTACTTCGACTTTCTCAGTGTAAGTGTCTTTTCCAACGAATGAAAGCGAAACCATTAAAATTAGGGGCAAAAATTTGTAAATCATTGTTAATCTTGAAGTTATTTGTTGCTTTATGTATGCCAAATATATTTAAATAAATTTATGAAACAAATTTTTTTATGTATTTTATCGAAAAAAAATGCGTTTAATCGGTGATTCCCTACAAAAGTTAAACATTTTCTAATAAATTTTTGTACTACATTGAAAAATGTACATTTGCATAAAATCAAAATCTATGTCTAGAAATTTAATTGTTTTACTAGCAATTTTAACAAACACTCTTTTTGTTAACGCACAAGTAGACAATAAATTACATACCAATCCAAAAAAAGAAATTACTACTCAACGAATTTCTAACGCCATGACAATTGACGGACAATTGAATGAAAGCGAATGGCTTTCTGTTCAACCCGCTACTGATTTCGTTATGTTTGAACCAGACAATGGTAGACCAATTGCTTTTGAAAAAAGAACAGAAGTAAAAATTTTGTACGACAACGATGCAATCTATGTTGGAGCAATTTTATATGATAACGAACCTAACAAAATCCTTAAAGAGCTTGCTGAAAGAGATAATTTTGGCGTAAGTGATGTTTTCGGAATTTTTATCAACGGCTACAATGATGGGCAACAAGATTTTCGATTTTTTGTTACAGCTGCTGGCGGTCAATTGGATTGTGTGGCAACAGAACAAACAGGTGAAGATTTTTCATGGAATGCCATTTGGGAAAGCAAAGCAAAAATTACTGATTTTGGTTGGGTTGTAGAAATGAAGATTCCTTATGCGGCCTTGCGATTTTCGGAAGAAAAAAATCAAACTTGGGGATTAAACTTTGTTCGTGAACTTAGAAGAGACCGACAAGTTTATACATGGAATCCTGTAAATGCCAATATTGGTGCGGTTATTCAACAGGCTGGAATTTTAAAAGGAATCAACGAAATTAAAACCCCTACTCGATTGTTCATAATTCCTTATGCTTCGAGTTATGTAAATCATAACAATAACGAAACAACCAAGGAATTTAAAGGCGGATTAGACATTAAATATGGTATCAACGATGCTTATACGCTTGATGCAATTTTAATTCCAGATTTTGGGCAAACGCGTTTTGACGATGTTATTTTAAATTTAGGCCCATTCGAACAGCAATTCAATGAAAATAGACCTTTTTTCACTGAAGGAACCGATTTATTCAATAAAGGTAATTTATTGTATTCGAGAAGAATTGGTGAAACACCAAGATTAAACATTCCTCTAGAAGAAAACGAATCTTTCACCAATTATCCTGGTAGTATTAATCTTTTAAATGCTTTGAAAGTTTCTGGTAGAGATAAAGACGGTTTAGGAATTGGGATTTTAAATGCTGTTTCTGAAAGAACTTCAGCAACTGCAGTAGACGAAATAACAGGCGAATCGAGAGAAGTTGTAGTGTCTCCTCTTACTAATTATAATGTAACTGTATTTGATCAACGTTTCAATCAAAATTCTTCTGTAACCTTAATTAATACCAATGTTACTAGAGACGGTAGTTTTAGAGATGCTAATGTTACTGGTTTGCTTTTCGATTTAAATACCAAAAAGAATACCTACAATCTTTCTGGCGACATGAAAATGAGTAGCATTTATGGAGAAACCGTAAAAAGCGGCATCAATACTTCATTATATTTTGCAGAAACTAGTGGGAAAGTTCGCTTTGGTATTGGCGGTAACTATGTTTCAAAAGATTTCGACAACAATGATTTAGGAATCAATTTTTTAACCAATTTCAGTTCCGTTTATACCAATGCTAGTTATCGTATTTTGAATCCTACCAAAATATTCAATACTTTCCGTTTGAATTTTAATTCGTATTCCGAATTCAATAATGAAACTGGTAGAATTCAATCCAATAATTTCAATTTAAACCTAAACTCTACTGACAAAAAAAACCACTATTACGGTGCTGGAGTAAATTTCAATCCTTTCGAAACTTACGATTATTACGAACCAAGAAGCATTGGAAGATATGCTATTTATCCACAAACTTATGGTGGGTTTATTTATTTTTCATCTAATTACAACAACAAATTCGCCTTAGACTTAAATCCGAGTTTTACGAATACTTACGAAAAAGACCGCTACAATTACGCGTTCAGTGTAAGTCCGAGATACCGTTTTAGTGACAAATTTTCCATGATTTATCGCTTCAATTATTCGAAGCAAAACAATGAAATTGGTTACATTGACAGCGACGCAACTTCGATTTATTTTGCACAACGCGATAGAGATACTTATACCAATAGCATTACGAGTAAATTCTCCATTAATAGTGATATGAATTTTAATCTTCTAGTACGTCATTATTGGTCTTACGCAGAAAATAACACCATTTTAACCTTAAATAACAACGGAAGTTTTAATGAAACTTCAACGTATACTAACAATCGAAATTCCAATTTTAGTACTTGGAACATGGATTTAACGTATTCGTGGTGGTTTGCTCCTGGAAGTCAACTTTCAGTTTTATACCGAAACAATGCTGGAACATTCACAAGAGAAATCAATCGCGATTTTGGAAGTAACTTCAACACTTTAATTGGCGACAATTTAAATCACGTTTTTTCTATAAGTATTCGCTATTTTATCGATTACAACCAAGCAAAAAATTGGATTAAAAAAGTTTAAAATCTGTTTTTATACCGTTTTTACTTCTTCCAATGTTTATCTTTGCTTAAATTTTTGAAAGATGAACAAAAAAGTAATCCTGATGATTTTGGACGGTTGGGGAAAATCTCCCGACCCAAAAGTTTCTGCTATTGATCAAGCAAATACTCCTTTTATTGATAGTTTATATCAAAAATATCCGAATGCACAATTACGAACCGATGGTTTAAACGTGGGTTTACCAGAAGGTCAAATGGGCAATTCTGAAGTGGGTCACATGAATCTTGGTGCTGGAAGAATTGTGTATCAAGATTTAGCAAAAATCAATTTAGCAGTAGCACAAAACCATGAAACTGGAAAAACCATTGGTTGATGCTTTCGATTATGCTATCAAAAACAATAAAAATGTTCACTTTTTAGGATTAGTTTCTGATGGTGGCGTGCATTCACATACGTCGCATTTAAAAGGATTAATTGAAGTAGCCCAAGAAAAAGGCGTTCAAAACATGTTTGTACATGCTTTTACTGATGGTCGCGATGTAGATCCAAAATCTGGTTTGGGTTACATTGATGATTTAACCATTTTCCTTAAAAATACCAATGCGAAATTAGCTTCTGTAATTGGTCGCTATTACGCTATGGATCGTGATAAACGTTGGGAAAGAGTAAAATTAGCTTATGATTTAGTAGTAAATGGATTGGGAACCAAAAGCGAGGATGCTTGCAAAAGTATTTTGAAAAGTTATGAAAATGATATAACTGATGAATTCATAAAACCAATATGTTTAGTTGATGAAAATAAAAAACCACTGGCAACCATTCAAGAAGATGATGTAGTTATTTTCTTCAACTTCAGAACCGATAGAGGCCGAGAATTAACAGAAGTACTTTCGCAACGTGATTTTCATGAATTCAATATGCATAAATTGAATTTATACTACGTAACGATGACCAATTACGATGACACTTTTGAAAACATTCACGTCATTTACGACAAGGACAATATTACTGAAACACTAGGTGAAGTTTTAGAAAAAAACG
The DNA here is from genome assembly GCA_018401995.1 of Flavobacterium sp. Lineage (GTDB taxonomy): Bacteria > Bacteroidota > Bacteroidia > Flavobacteriales > Flavobacteriaceae > Flavobacterium. The sequence continues at coordinate 9,594 of JAGYJR010000018.1, forward strand.
GCAAAAAACAAATCCGTATTGCTGAAACAGAGAAATATCCGCATGTAACCTTTTTCTTTTCTGGTGGAAGAGAAACCCCTTTTGAAGGCGAAACACGTATTTTAAGAAATTCACCAAAAGTGGCTACTTACGACCTAAAACCCGAAATGAGTGCCTTTGAATTAAAAGACGCTTTAGTTCCTGAATTACAAAAAGGAGAAGTTGATTTTGTATGTTTAAATTTTGCCAATGGGGACATGGTTGGACATACTGGAGTTATGGAAGCTGCAATTAAAGCTTGTGAAGCGGTTGATAGTTGTGTTAAAGAAGTAATAGAAACTGCTTTAGCAAATAATTACACCACAATACTAATAGCTGACCACGGAAATTGTGAAACCATGATAAACGAAGATGGCTCTCCTAATACTGCTCATACAACAAATCCTGTTCCCATTATACTTATTGACAAAGATCTTAAATCAATTAAAAGTGGCGTTTTAGGTGATATTGCTCCAACAATTCTAGATTTAATGGGGATTGAAAAACCAGATGAAATGACACAATATTCTCTAATATAACAACTTAACGCTTCTAAACAGAAGCGTTTTTTTTGCACAAATATTAATTAAAAGTTAAACTGTTTTAAATTAATAGTAATACTATTATATTTGCAAGTGTAATTTTTATAAAATGCAAAATAAAGTTGTTATTAGTGTTACTTCTTTTTATTCCAATTATAAAAACACAAGCTCAAAACACTAAATCTGATGACTTGGGAGCGTAGGTATATGTACTTCTTCAATGGTAAAATAAATGAAAATGGGGAGTTCAGGAGACGTTCAATATAGAAATTTCAATTTAGGTGGCGACTTAGAGCAATTATTATTAAGAGGTGGTGTATACTATAATCCAAAAACACTACTATTTTACTAACACTTGGTGTTGCAAATATTACCACAGGAACTATTGGTGAGAGAAATAATGAAACATTTAATGAAAATAGAATATATCAAGAAGCATTACTTCCACAAAAAATAGGAAGGTCCACTTCTTCACAGATTTAGGTATGAACAAAGATTTGTGGAAGATCAAGATTTTAGAACAAGATATCGTTATAATTTGTTATGAATATTCCCTTAAACAATAAAACTATAGAATCAAGAAGCAACTCTATTTGGCGCTATACAATGAAATCTTTATTAATGGGGAAAGAAATATAGGAGCTGATAGAACCATTACCATTATTTGATAGAAATAGACTTTATGGAGAATTGGTTATCAGTCACAAAGAAGACAAATTTGAGAGAATGCAGCTGGGGTTTATGAATCAATCATTAGAAACCATTGGCAAAAACCAACTACCCAGTTAAGTTTACATCATAATTTTTAATAACCAAGCCGAACACTGGAGCACAAAGTGAGCCAAATAAAATATTGAACTATGAAAAAAACAAAATTAGTATTAGTATCATTATTAAATTATTGTGGTACTATCATGCAATCAAGAAGTAAAGAGAAGATGTAAAAAAAGAATGAACTAGATAGATTGTTTTAAAAACAAATGAAAATGTTCAGAAAGTAATTGACGAATTAGGTTTAGTGTATGTTGAAGAGCGCACAAGACATTATAACTATGACTGAAGTGGAATGCTGCTCAACAAGTATGGTGTGATGCTTTGGTACAAATAAACAAATTACACATGGAAGGCAGTGATTACAAGCCTATGCTAGACAAGTTATTACAGATGCTTATAATTATGAGCAAGGAAAGTATTTTTTAAACCAACCTTAGCGTACGGTGACCAGACTTTCAGAAATGATAAAAAGGAGCGGTATCTTATTTTGTAGCAGGAGATCCAGATTACCCAAATGACAAAGGATTTGCCGAAAATTGGGTTAAAGCAAGATATGATAATGCTGGAAAAATAATGAAGGAATACAAATTTACGGCTCAGTTGCAATAACAATGGGTAATGTTTGGGTTACCGATAAAGAAGGAAATGAAGTTATGGTCAGTAAAACTTGGGTGTTTAAAAAAGGAAAGATGGTAAACTTAGAATAATTGTTCACAAATCTTCATTACCATATAGCCCTAAATAATCACAATTAGATTACACATTTTAAAAACTTCCTCAACAAAAAGGAAGTTTTTATCTACAACTATTAATTAAAAGTTAAACTTTTTGATTTTAAAAGTATTACTATTATATTTGCGTGTTAAAAAAATAAAATGGAAAACTTATTACATAATTTCAACATAATAATTAACGAAAAACTATACGTTAAAAACCCTGAAACATCAGATTTAGGCAAAAAAATTATTGAACAAAGCATTCTATTGATTGACGAAATCGGATTTGATGCATTTACTTTCAAAAAATTAGGAGAAAAAATTAAATCCAATGAAAGTTCAATCTATCGTTATTTTGAAAACAAGCATAAGCTATTGTTATATTTATCGTCGTGGTACTGGTCTTGGATGGAGTATAAATTAGTTTTTGCAACCATAAACATGCAAAATCCTAAACAAAAACTTGAGAAAGCGATAGTAATTGTTACCCAACCAATTGAGGACGATTTAGCAACACCACACATAAATGAAGCTGTATTAAGTAGAATTATAATTGCTGAATTTTCTAAAACCTTCTTAACCAAAGAAGTTGATGAAGAAAATAAAGAGGGATTTTTTATTGTTTATAAAAGAGTAGTAAATAGAATTATAGAACTCATAGAGGAAGTAAATCCAGAATACTTATATGCAAAAAGCTTAGCTTCTTCTGTAGTTCAAGGCGCATTACACCAACACTTTTTGAGAGATCATTTTAAAACTATTACAAATGCTGCCGACAGCAACTATATATCTGAATTTTATATTAACCTGATTCAAAAAACTTTAAGATAATGACACCATTACAACGATTTAAAAACCTTGTTGAAGTTGATAAAAAAGATATTTATCAAATATTAATGTATGCGATTCTTGGTGGTGTAATTAGCTTATCATTGCCATTAGGTATTCAATCTATTGTGAATTTTATTCAAGCTGGAAAAGTAAGTACTTCATGGATAGTTTTAGTAATCATGGTTGTAATTGGAGTAGCATTTGTTGGTATTCTTAAAATCATGCAATATCGAATTACGGAAAATTTACAACAAAAAATCTTTGTCCGTTCTTCGTTTGAGTTCGCATACCGTTTCCCTAAAATAAAATTTAATTACTTATATAATTATTCAGCTCCAGAATTAGCCAATAGATTCTTTGATACTTTAAGTGTTCAAAAAGGATTTTCAAAACTTCTTCTTGATATTTTTGGTGCCGTTTTACAAATACTATTTGGTGTTATATTATTATCGCTATATCATCCATTCTTTATTTTCTTTGGATTTATAATACTTGCTATACTATATTTTATTTTTAAACTCAATTTCACAGCCGGACTTGAAACTAGTCTAAAAGAGTCAAAATACAAATACCGTGTTGCACATTGGATTCAAGAAATCGCAAGAAACCACTTAAGTTTTAAAAGTAAAAATGTCTTTGAATTTTCTTTGCAAAAAAATGACAAAATTGTTTCTAAGTATTTAGTTCAGCGAGAAAATCATTTCGCCATTCTTCGAAGACAATTTATACAATTGACAGGATTTAAAGTATTAGTAACTGCAGGTTTACTAATTATTGGAGGTATTTTGGTACTAAACCAACAAATGAATATAGGTCAATTTGTAGCTGCTGAAATCATTATTCTTACCATAATTACAGCTGTTGAGAAATTATTTTCAGGTCTAGAATTATTCTATGATGTACTAACTTCTTTAGAAAAATTAGGAACCGTTGTTGATATGGAAATTGAAACTGAAAAAGCAAATCCAAACTATCAATTAGAGGATGACCCTATAATTATAGAAACTAATAATGTTTGTTTCAAGTTTCCAGATAGTGAGTCTCCAGTACTACAAAATATCAATCTCAAAATTGAGCCAAATGATTGTGTATTAATTGAAGGAGAAAACGGGTCAGGTAAAACAACTTTATTAAGAATTTTAAGTCGTTTAATTGAACCGTCCATTGGAAACGTTTTTATTAACAATGTAAATTATAAGAAATTTGCTATTGAAGATTACCAATCAAAAATTGGAATAATAACAATAAACGACACACTTTTTGAAGGTACAATTCTTGAAAACATAACTTGTAAAAATCCAAAAATCACAAATCAAAAATTAAAAGAGGTAACTGACAATTTAGATTTAACTAACTATATTAAGAGACTCCCGTCAGGTTTTGACACAAGAGTTTATGCTGAAGGAAAACAAATAAACTCTTCAATAATTCAAAAAATCCTTTTAGCAAGATGTATTATTAACGAGCCTAAAATTCTATTCTTAGAGGAGCCTCTTTCAAAAGTTGACCCAAAACAATCAAACCAAATTATCGATTACTTAACCGATAAAAAACACGATTGGACACTTGTAATCATATCACAAAACGATTATTGGGCTACAAAAGTAAACAAGAGATTCATTTTAGAAAAAGGAGAAATCATTTCAAAAAAATAAGTAATTATGCTTAACATAACCAAAAACAGAGTCGATCAATGGGTAGATTATAATAAATATAAATCAACTCAAATATTTGCAGAAAACAAACAGTATAAAGTCATTCAAAAATTTGTTTGGGCACTTGCAATCCTAATCTTGATTTTTTTGTTTCTTCCTTGGACACAAAATATTCCAGGTTCTGGATATGTGACTACTCTTAAGCCCAATCAAAGGCCGCAAACTATTCATACTACAATTGCTGGTAGAATAGAAAAATGGTTCGTAAATGAGGGTGATTTTGTAAAAAAAGGAGATACTATAATCTTTTTATCAGAAGTTAAAGATGATTATTTCGATCCAAATCTTGTTGAAAATACTGGCAACCAAGTGAAAGCCAAAGAAAACGCTGTAGATTCTTACGAGCAAAAGGTAAAAGCATTAGAAAGCCAACTTTTTGCCATAGAAAGTGAAAAGAGTTTGAAATTCAGACAAGCGCAAAACAAATTAAAACAAGCATATTTAAAAGTCCAAAGTGATAGTATCGACTTACAAGCTGTTACCACTCAACTACGAATTGCTGAAACACAATACAATCGTTCTGTTAGTTTGAACAAAGAAGGTTTAAAACCAATGACCGATGTGGAAGAAAAACGCGTAAAATTGCAACAAATGCAAGCCAAAATCATTACGCAAGAAAATAGCTTTTTAACAAGTAAAAATGAAGTGTTGAACGCCACGATGGAACTAAATAGAATCACTGCAGAATATGCCGAAAAAACAGCCAAAGCTAATAGTGATAAACAAACAGCATTAAGCACTCAGTACGATACAGAAGCACAAGTAAACAAATTAAAAAACCAATATGCTAATTACCAAATCAGAAACGGCATGTACTATATTACAGCACCACAAGATGGCTACGTAAACCGTGCATTACAGTCTGGTTTAGGAGAAACCATCAAAGAAGGAACTCCAGTAGTGAGTATTATGCCATCAAACTTCGAAATAGCTGTAGAAAGTTATGTGGATCCAGTAGACTTTCCATTAATTAACAAAGGAGAAAAAGTGCGTGTTTGGTTTGATGGTTGGCCTACAATTGTCTTCAGTGGTTGGCCTGGTGTTTCCTACGGGACTTTTGGCGGTGTAATTGTTGCCAAAGAAAACTTCATCAGTGAAAATGGTAAATACCGAATTTTAGTAGCTCCTGATCCAGAAGATAAAAAATGGCCAGAGCAATTAAGTATCGGGGCAGGAACACAATCCATCGCGTTGTTAGAAGATGTACCAATTTGGTTCGAAATTTGGCGAACATTAAACGGTTTCCCTCCAAATTTCTACCAACCGCAGACTAGTGCAACAGCTAAAAAATAATAGGAATGAAATACTTATTATATCTAATAGCGTTAGTCCCTTTTATAATGGGAGCACAAAACAATCCAAACGAATTCACTTTCGAAGAATATTTGGGTTATGTGAAAAAATTTCATCCATTGGTAAAACAAGCCAACTTGAAAATCACAGAAGCACAAGCCGAATTAATGAAGGCTCGTGGTGCATTTGATCCGAAATTAGAGGCTAATTATAACGAAAAACAATATGCAAATTCTAACTACTACTCAATTTTTGACGGTAGTTTTAAAATTCCAACTTGGTACGGAATCGAAATTAAAGCCGCTTTCGACAACAACGAAGGAATTTACATCAATCCAGAAAACACGTTGCCTAATCAAGGATTAACTTCCGTAGGAATTGCTGTGCCAATTGGTCAAGGACTTTGGATTAACGAAAGAATGGCTGGAATTAGAAAAGCCAAATTATTCCAAAAATTGAATGAAGCTGAAAGAAATTTAATGCTTACCGAAGTACTTTTTCAAGCTAGTAATCGTTACATCAATTGGAAAAGAAGTTATGATGAAGTTGCTTTATACAAAGAATTCCTCGAAAATGCACAAATTCGTTATGATGGTGTAATTAAATCAATTGAATTTGGTGATAAACCAGCCATTGACAGTGTAGAGGCTGGAATTACAATAAGAACAAGAGCATTAAATTTAGAAAATGCAGAATTGAAATTGCTTAAAGCCAAATTAGAATTATCCAATTTCTTGTGGACTGAAGATAATGTTCCATTAGAATTAGAAAACCAATTATTCCCGCAACAAAATCTGAAAGCAACCTTTTTGGAAACATTAAACCTATTGAATTTAGAAAATATTTCACTTGAAAATCATCCAAAAATCAATGCATTGCTAACTAAAATCGACATGCTTAAAGTAGACCAAAAGCTAAAAGCAAATAGTTTATTACCTAAAATTGATTTGAGTTACAATTATCTTTCAGAACCGAGTGCTTTTGATAATTATCGATTTGAAGATTATAAAATTGGAGTGAACTTTTATTTTCCATTATTTCTAAGAAAAGAACGTGCTGAACTGAAATTAGCCAAACTAAAAATTCAAGATAGCGAATTAGGTTTAGATTTTGAAACCCAAAGTTTGAACAACAAAATCAACGCCCAACAGCAAGAAATCAATTCGTTTACAAAACAAATGGCAATAAACAATCAATTAGTTTCTAATTTCACTCAAATGTTAGAAGCCGAAGACCGATTGTTTGAAATGGGTGAAAGTTCATTATTTATCATCAACACTCGAGAAAACAGTTTAGTAAGTGCCAAATTATCAGAAATTGCTTTAGAAAATTCCTATCTAGCGTCAAGTTTAGAATTGTTCAGAGTATTGGCAAATCCAGAATAAAAAAAATCCCGAAAATTTCGGGATTTTGATTGTATAACAGGTAAGCTATTAGTAACGACTTCTGTTGTTATCTCTGTTGTAACCACCTCTGTTACCACCACCGTTACGATCGAAACTTCTTCTTTCGCCTTCTGGTTTTGGTTCAGATTTGTTAACTACAATAGTTCTTCCTTCTACTGTTCCACCGTTTAACTCATCAATTGCTTTTTGAGCTTCAGCATCGTTTGGCATCTCTACGAAACCAAAACCTTTGCTTCTTCCAGTAAATTTGTCAGTGATGATTTTTACTGAATCAACAGTACCATAATCTTCAAAAAAACCTTTTAAATCTGCTTCCTCAATACTGAATGGAAGACTTCCTACAAAAATATTCATCTATGAAATAATTTAATTCGATGTAAAGGTAGACTATTTAATGTTTGCAAAAGGTTAAATTTTGAAATATTTTCAAATAACACAAAATTTGATTAAAAAGTTTAAAATCAATACGCTATATTTTTGAAAATTTTTCATCAATCAAACAAATAATATCTATTCGCTAAATTCTAACTTCTATTTTCTTTCTAAAAACAATTAACCATTTCAAAATACGCTTTTTCCACTTGTTCTTGATGCGATGGATGTGCAATCTTAACCATTTCTTTTACACGCTGTTTTAAAGTTTTCCCATACAAATTGGCAATTCCATTTTCAGTGATGATGTATTGCACGTGTGAACGCGTGGTTACAACTCCAGCTCCTTGTTTTAAATAAGGTACAATTCTACTTTCACCCCTTTTGGTTATTGAAGGTAATGCAATAATTGCCTTTCCACCCGGACTTAAAGATGCGCCTCGAATAAAATCCATTTGCCCACCAACACCAGAATACATTTTACTTCCAATAGAATCCGCACAAACTTGACCTGTAACATCAACTTCAATAGCTGAATTAATCGCAACCATTTTTGGATTTTTACGAATTTTAGCCGAATCATTTACATACGAAGATTCTTTTAATTCAATAAATGGATTATCATCCACAAAATCATACAATCGTTTGGAACCTAATAAAAATGTGGCCAAAACTCTTCCTCTGTAAACTGATTTATAATTACAATCAATAACATTATTTTCAATCAAATCGATTACACCATCTGAAAACATTTCTGTATGCAATCCCAGGTTTTTATGATTGGTAAGTTTACTCAAAGCCGCATTTGGAATAGAACCAATTCCCATTTGCAATGTGCTTTTATCATCAATCAAAGACGCAATATATTCTCCAATTTTCTCTTCTGCTTCTGTAAAAGGTACTACATCATGTGCGTAAATTGGAATATCAACCTCTACCAAATAATCAATTTCAGAAACATGAAGAATGCCGTCACCAAAAGTTCTTGGCATATTCGGATTTACTTGAGCTATTACCGTTTTTGCATTTTCAATAGCAGCAATCGAAGCTTCAACAGAAACTCCCAAAGAACAATAACCATGAGAATCAGGAGGTGAAACTTGAATAAAAACCACATCTAAATGCACCACTTTTTTGCGAAACAAATGAGGTAATTCACTCAAAAAAACAGGTGTATAAGAACCGTTTCCAGACTTTAATGTGTGACGCACATTTCCGCCAATAAAAAACGAATTCACGTGAAAACTTTCAGCTAATTCTGGATTGGCGTAAGGAGCATCACCTTCTGTATGCAAATGACAAATTTCTACATTTCTAAGTTCAGAAGCTCTTTCGGTTAAAGCTTTAGTTAAAATAGTTGGCGTTGCTGCTGCCGCTTGCACATAAACCCTATCGCCACTTTTTACAACTTGTACAGCTTCCGCTGCGGTTACATATTTACTCATACCTAATGAAATTTATAAGGCAAAATTAATCAGTAAAACATGTATAAAATATGACTTTTCTCATGTTAATTTGAGAAGATAGAAATAAGAGATTAGAAGTTAGATTTTCGGATTTTCAGATATTGGAGTTTGAATTTTTTGATATTGGAATTTGAACTTGAACTTGATTTTTGAATTTGAACTTGAATTTGAACTTGATTTCGTACTTTTGTCACGAAAATTTGCATTATGATTGTAATTAAGACTTTAGAGGAGATTGAATTAATGCGTGAAAGCGCTTTATTAGTGTCGAAAACTTTGGGAATGATAGCTAAAGAAATCAAACCAGGAGTAACTTCTTTATATTTAGATAAGCTTGCAGAAGATTATATTCGCTCACATGGTGCTGAACCTGCATTTTTAGGAATGTATGGTTTCCCCAATTCACTTTGCATGAGTCCGAATACTCAGGTAGTTCATGGAATTCCAAACAATGTCCCGTTTCAAGATGGTGATATTATTTCTGTGGATTGTGGAGTGTTGAAAAACGGTTTTTATGGCGATCATGCCTATACTTTTGAAGTGGGTGAAGTAGCGCCTGAAACCAAAAAATTATTACAAGTTACCAAAGAATCATTATACGTTGGTATTCGTGAAACTAAAGTTGGAAATCGTGTAGAAGATATTGGTTACGCTATCCAACAATACTGCGAAAAACACGGTTATGGAGTTGTTCGTGAATTATGTGGACACGGTTTAGGTAGAAAAATGCATGAAGATCCAGAAGTTCCTAATTACGGAAAACGTGGTCGTGGAAAGAAACTAGTCAACGGAATGGTGATTGCCATTGAACCCATGATTAATCAAGGAACCAAAAACATCAAACAACATAAAGATGGTTGGACTATCACAACTGCCGACGGGAAACCAAGCGCACACTTTGAACACGATGTAGCAATAGTAGACGGAAAACCGGAGTTGTTATCTACTTTCGCATATATTTATGAAGCGTTAGGAATTGTGAGTAATGAAGAAGATGGATTGAGACAGAAACCGTTAGTGCTGTAATCAAAATAAACACAGATTTCACAGATTTTCACAAATTAAAATATTTTATGCTTGACGAATATTACTTAAAAGATGAAACTTACAAAATAATTGGTCTTTGTATGGAAGTTCATAGGATTTTAGGCAAAGGACACGGTGAAATTATTTACGGAGATGCTTTGGAATATGAGTTTAAATTAAACAACATTCCATATGAAAGAGAGAAACAATATAACATTAACTATAAAGATATTATTTTACCCCGTTATTACTTCTCCGATTTCACATTATATGGAGAAATAATTTTAGAAATAAAAGCGCTCCAAACTTTAACAAGTAATGAGACAAAACAAGTTTTAAACTATCTAGCTGCTTCAAAAAATAAAATTGGATTACTAGTTAATTTTGGTGGAGATAGTTTAAAATACAACAGAATAATTCTTTAAATAATTTGTGAAAATCTGTGAAATCTGTGTTTAATACCAATGAAAAAAATATTTAAGTTTATTATAAATACTATTCCAAGACCTATTCTTATCAGGTTAAGTATTGTGGTGCGTCCTATTTTAGCATTTTTATTGAAAGGCAATCGTTTTACGGATCCTATTGATGGAAAAAGCTTTCGTATGTTCTTGCCTTATGGATATGGCAACCAAAGAAACAATGTGTTATCACCAAGTACTTTGTCGTTAGAAAGACATCGCTTATTATGGTTATATTTACAAAACGAAACAGATTTTTTCACGGCTCCCAAAAAAGTATTGCACTTTGCTCCCGAACAAGAATTTTATAAGCGTTTCAAAAAACAATCCAATTTAGATTATACCACTACCGATTTGTTTTCGCCATTAGCGGATGTTAAAGCAGATATTTGCAACTTACCATTTGAAGATAATTCGTATGATATTGTTTTGTGTAATCACGTTTTGGAACATATTCCTGATGACACCAAAGCCATGCAGGAATTATTTCGTGTTTTAAAACCGGGCGGAATGGGAATATTTCAAATCCCTCAAGATTTATCAAGAACGACAACTTTTGCTGATGATTCCATAACAGATCCAAAAGAACGTGCCAAAATCTTCGGACAATACGACCACGTTCGCGTTTATGGCAGGGATTATTTCGATAAATTAAGAAGCATTGGTTTTACTGTAATTGAAGAAGATTATACAACCAAAATTGCTTCCGAATTGGTAGAAAAATATTGTTTGGCAAAAGGTGAGATTATTCCGGTTTGCTATAAATAATAAAAAAGGCTCTCAAAAGAAAGCCCTAAATTTACTCAATAATTAATTTCTTAAAATTATCTGTTACATATTGTTGCATTTGATTCTCGGCATCTGTGTACAACAGCATTACATATAATTCAGGATGATTTTGTAAAAAGACTTTTGATTCTTCCAATGTCATTACCATAAAAGCGGTAGCATAACCATCGGCTAGAGCGGTATTTTTTGCCAAAACGGTTGCACTTAATACATTTCCTTTTTGTGATAAACCTGTTTTTGGATTGATAATATGAACAAACTTTTCACCCGTTTTTTCATCAACCATAACTTTTCTGTAATTTCCTGAAGTGGCCATACCAAGATTTTCAAGGTTTACTTTTGCAATCAATTTTCTTTCTTCAGGCGTTTGCAAAGGATTATCGATTCCAACAACCCAATCCTTATTTTCAACTGTATTTTTACCTAAAGCAAATAACTCACCACCAATTTCTACTATCGCGTTTTTGATTCCTTTTGACTTTAAAAAATCTATGACAATATCTACTGAATAGCCTTGAGCAATGGCATTGAAATCGAAATAGGTTTGTTTAAATTGCTTCGATAGCGTTTTATCTTCGTTTAATCTCACTTTATTGAAACCAACGTATTGTAACGTACTATCTATTTGACTCTGACTCAAAGTTACCGATTGTTTATTGGGACCAAATCCATAAGCATTTACCAAAACGCCGATTGTAGGATCGAAAAGCCCGTTAGTTTCTTGGAAAATTTGGCTAGAAACTTCAAAAGTATTCAGAAAAAAATCATCAACAACAATCGTAGAATCGCCAGCGTTTATTTTAGAAATTTTAGAATCTGGTCGGTAAGTCGAAAGTGACAAATCAAAAGCGGTTAATAACGAATCGATTTCCGTTTTTGAAGTTACTTCTTCTGTAGCGATGTATTTAATTGCATACGTGCTTCCTTGTGCTTCGCCTTGAATGATGAAAAAAGTGGGTTTTGATTCTTGTTGGCAACCAAAAAATAAAAGCGCAACAAATAAACTACAAAATGGTTTGAATACCTTCATAATGGATAATATAATCTTCGTTTTTTACTATTGGCTTATCAAAATTATCAGCATTAGCAAAACCAACTCCAGCAAATAACACTTTTGCGTTTTTAGTTTTGGCATGGTTAATAAATGTTTCCATGAAAACCACATCATATTCGGCAGGATTTTCAGGATACATTACGGCTTGTACCATTACAAAATGTAAGGTATTCGTAGGTTTATCTACACAAACAAATTGTGGATGTTTTTTCAACTGACTGTTAATGGCAATGAACTCAAATCCTTGTTTTTCTAGTTCTTTTCCCACATGGTTCATGGCCAAATGATGTAAGTCTTGTAGCGATAATGGTTCCATAAATTAAATTCTTCTAGTTTTAAAACTTACTTCTTTGAAAATTCTATTAAAACAATTAATGGTAAAACTAATGAGAAAACCAAAATTAAAACAAAATGTTTCAGACTTACATCTTCAAATGTTATCTTTTTTGTTTTTCTTTTTAAATATAAGAAAACTAAATATAACCAAACAACACCAAAAGGCATGAACAGTAATTTATTTGTCATATAATCATTTGAAAAACTAGGAATATTTAATCCAATTATTTTGGTCAATAAAAAAACATGAATTAATTGAATAAAAAAAACTAAACCAATTGAATTGAATTCAGCATCATATACTTTTTTTCTTGATTTCAAAAAACTATAAATCTTTCTATATAAAAATGTGTACATTTCGTTTCAAATTTAAAAAACCGACTCATTTCTGAATCGGTTTTGGTATTTAAAAACTTGGATTATCCTCCAAAGTCGTCAAATCTAATATTATCTGGATCTAAACCGAAGTCTTCACCCATTTTTTGAACCGCTTGATTCATTAACGGTGGTCCACAGAAGTACAATTCAATATCTTCTGGGTTTTCGTGTTTAGATAAGTAATTATCAATTACTACATTGTGGATGAATCCTACGAATCCGTCACCATCTCCATCAATACCATCTTTCACTTTCCAGTTATCTTCTGGTAATGGTTCAGAAAGTGCTAAATAGAACTTAAAGTTAGGAAAATCTTTCTCTAACGCTCTGAAGTGATCAGTATAGAACAATTCACGCTTAGAACGACCTCCATACCAATAGGTAACTTTTCTTCCCGTTTTTACTGTACGGAACAAGTGATACAAGTGTGAACGCATTGGCGCCATACCAGCTCCACCACCTACATATAACATCTCAGCTTCCGTTTCATTAATGAAGAATTCTCCATAAGGACCTGAAACTACTACTGGATCACCAGCTTTTCTTGAGAAAATGTATGAAGATGCGATTCCTGGATTTACTTTAGCCCAACCGTTGATATTTCTATCCCATGGTGGAGTAGCTACACGAACGTTCAACATAATTTTTCTTCCTTCAGCTGGATAAGAAGCCATTGAGTAAGCTCTTTCAACAGTTTCAGGATTTTTCATTACTAATGGCCATAAATTAAATTTATCCCATTCTGCTTTGAATTTATCTGGTTCGCCTGGGTGCTCTACTGGATGAGCAGCAATATCAATATCCGAATATTTTACTTCACATTTTGGAATTTCAATTTGAATATATCCTCCAGCTTCATAATGCATATCTTCTGGTAACTCTACGATAAATTCTTTAATGAAAGAAGCTACGCTGTAGTTAGAATATACCGTTGCATTGAATTTCTTAATTCCAAAAACTTCTTCTGGAACTTCGATTACCATGTTGGCTTTCACTTTTACCTGACAGCCTAAACGCCATCCGTCTGCTAATTCTTTTCTGCTAAAGTGAGGAACTTCTGTTGGAAGTGCTTCACCTCCACCGTCAAGAACTTTACATTTACATTGGATACAAGTTCCACCACCACCACAAGCGGATGGTAAAAAGATTTTTGCTCCACTCAAAGTAGATAATAAAGTACTCCCTGAACCTACTTCAATTTCCTCTTCCCCGTTAATTTTAATTTTAACTGGACCTGATGGTACTAACTTTGCTTTAGCAAACAAAATAACAGCAACCAAGATCAATAATAAAACCAAAAAGGCTATTACTGTGGTACTGATTAAACCAGTTGTGCTTACTTCTAGTGCTATCATAATTATTGTTGTACAGTTTGAGTTAATGAATCTGTTACAGTCTCTAAAGCGGTTGAATCAGTTGCTACTTCATTAACTTCTACTGTTTCAGCAGGCGTTACGTTTTCAACAACTTCTTTCGTAGGCGCTTCGTCACCACCAGTTAACATCCCTCCAAAAGACATGAAACCAATAGCCATTAAACCAGTTAAAATAAATGTCATACCTAAACCTCTAAATGCAGGTGGCACATTTGAATATCTGATTTTTTCTCTAATTGCACCAATTGCTAAAATAGCCAAGAACCAACCAATACCTGAACCAACACCGTAAACAGTAGCTTCAGTAATATTGTTAAATTCCTTTTGTTGCATAAATAACGAACCTCCTAAGATAGCACAGTTTACAGCAATAAGCGGTAAGAAAATACCTAAAGAGTTGTATAAAGCAGGAGCAAATTTTTCAACAATCATTTCTACTAATTGTACCATTGTTGCAATAGTAGCAATAAATAAAATGAACGTTAAGAAACTTAAATCATAATCTGCATAATCTTCTCCCATCCAAGCTAATGCTCCAGGACGAAGAATGTATTGATCTAATAAGTAGTTTAAAGGAACTGTAACCAACATTACGAAGATAACAGCTGCACCTAAACCAACAGCGGTAGTTACTTTTTTAGAAACCGCTAAGTACGAACACATCCCAAGGAATGTGGCGAATACCATATTATCAATAAAAATTGATTTTAAAAATATTTCTAATAATTCCATGTTCTTAGTGAGTTTCTATTAAGTTTTTATTTCTTGAACGTTGGAAACCAATGATTAATCCCAATGTAATTAACGCCATTGGAGCTAATAACATAAATCCGTTGTTTTCGTAACCCGTTGCATATAATCCTGTTTTAGCTACTGGATCACCAAATACTGGGAAGCCAAATAACTTACCAGAACCTAACAATTCACGGAAGAAACCAACAATAATTAAGATTAATCCATAACCAGCTGCATTTCCAATACCATCTAAAAATGATTTCCATGGTCCATTACCTAAAGCAAATGCCTCAAAACGTCCCATAATAATACAGTTGGTAATAATCAATCCAATGAAAACGGAAAGTTTTTTAGCTAAATCTGGCATGTAAGCCTTTAATGTTAAATCAACAATAATAACCAAAGCAGCTACTACTACTAATTGCACAATAATACGAATAGATGATGGAATGGCGTTTCTTAATAAAGATACCAATACGTTACCAACACCTAGTACGAAAACCACAGAAAGTGCCATAATAACAGATGCTTTTAATTCTGCAGTAATTGCTAAAGCAGAACAAATACCTAAAACCTGAACGGTTACCGGGTTGTTATCTGTTAATGGATCTTTTACTAAACCTAAATTCTTTTTAGAGAACAATGGCTCTTTATCTACATTTGTGTTTGCCATAGTTTATTTTTTTAAAGTTTCGAAATAAGGTAAATATGCTCTGATACCAGAGTTAATCATTGCTCCAACACCATTTCCTGTGATTGTAGCTCCAGAAATTGCGTCTACCTGATTATCTGTTTTATCTTCGTTGTTTGGATCACCATTGGATTTAGAAATTTCAATTCCTTTGAAATTTCCAGAAGCATCATACAAATATTCTCCTTTGAAATCATCTGTAAAGAAACTTTCTGTTATGTTAGCTCCCAAACCTGGTGTTTCTGCTTTGTGATCAAAATACACTCCATTGATAGTTTTTAAATCATCATTTATAGCAATGTAACCCCAAATAGCATCCCATAAACCATTACCTCTTACTGGTAAAATATATAAGGTTTTACCATCTTTTTCAGCTACGAATAAAGGCAAACGTTGTACATTTCCTTTTTTTGCACCATCCATTTCCTTTTTCACATCAATTAAATACGCTTTTTCATCATCAGAAACTTCTGTCCCTGCGATAACTTTTTGCTGTTTAATATATTGTGTAAACATTTCTGTTGCGTTTGAACGGTCAGATTCCACACCAATTGCTGATAAAATATCAATTTGCGCTTTAACTTGATCATTTTTTACACGTAGGTCTTTAGTGAAATTTGCAAAGAATGCCAACAACGAACCTACAACAACCACCATTATCACTGAGAAAATGATAGTATAACTATTTGAATCTGTTCTTTTAGTTGACATATTAAGCAGTTTTAACTTTTAAACGTTTCATTCTTCTCTTCACATTTGCTTGAACTACATAATGATCGATAGTTGGTGCAAATACATTCAATAATAAGATAGCCATCATTACTCCTTCTGGATACGCTGGATTGAACACACGAATCATAATACTAAAGAAACCGATTAGGAATCCGTAAATGATTTTTCCTGTGTTGGTTTGTGCAGCAGAAACTGGATCAGTTGCCATATACACAATACCAAATGCAATACCACCAACAATCAAATGTTGCCAAAATGGGAACGACATTAAGCTATAGAATTTACTTCCTTCCAAAATTACTCCTGAATCAACTAATCCGTTAAAGATTAATCCCATTACAGCAGCTCCAATAACAGCAGAAAGCATGATTCTTGCACTTCCAATTCCGGTTAAGATTAAGAATAAACCTCCTAATATGATTAAGAAAGTAGAAGTTTCTCCAATTGAACCTGGAATGAATCCCATGAACATATCATAAGTAGAATAGCCAACTTCTTTATTAGCTGCCAAAGTTCCTAAAATAGTTTCTCCTGAAATTGCATCAGTACCAGCTGCATTTTTCACTCCATCAACAGCTCCGTGAACCCATACTTTATCACCCGACATCCAAGCTGCCCAGTTAAAGAATAAGAACGCACGAATGGTTAATGCTGGATTCAGAATATTCATTCCAGTTCCACCAAATAATTCTTTACCAATTACCACTCCAAATGCAACTGCAACAGCTAACATCCATAATGGCAAATCAATTGGCATAATTAATGGCACTAACATTCCTGTTACCAAGTAACCTTCTTCAACTTCGTGTTTTTTGACAGTAGCAAAAATAAATTCAATACCTAAACCAACACCATAAGAAACAATTAAAATAGGTAAGATTTTTGTTAAACCTAAGATTAAGTTTTCAATTGTGAAGAATTCTACAGCATCAAATCCATTGATTTGACCGAAGTGTTGGTAACCCGCATTGAACATACCAAATATCAATACCGGAACCATAGCCATAATCACCGTGTTCATCACACGTTTTAAGTCGGTTGCGTCTTTAACATGCGTACCACCATGGGTAGTCATGTTTGGCAAGTAAAGAAAAGTGTGTAAAGCATTGAAGCTTTGCTCCATCTTTGTACCTCTGTACTTTTCTTTTAAATTATGTAAATTTTGTTTTAAACTCATTTTTCGTTATAATTTAAGTTCCGATGAAATTAACCTACTTCTTTGATCATTACGTCAAGTCCTTCGCGAACAATTCTTTGATGATCTTGCTTAGAAACACAAACGTATTCTGTTAAAGCAAAATCTTCCGGCGCAACTTCATAAATTCCTAACGCTTCCATTTGGTCAATATCTTTAACTAAGATGGACTTCAATAATTGCATTGGGTAAATATCAAGTGGACAAACTTTTTCGTACTCTCCAGTTAATACAAAACCTCTGTGTTCTCCATTGGTATTGGTATTTAAATCGTACTTTTTATTTGGTGTTAAAAAAGAGAACATATTGGCTCTGTAAACACTAAATTTATTTGGTCTTGGTAAGTTCCATCCAAAGAAATCATAATCATCTCCTTCTGGAATAACAGTCATGGTATTGTGATAAAAACCAATAAAACCTTCTTTCGATTTTTGGTCGCCTGTCAATACATCACCGCTAATTATTCTGTAGTTTCCGTCTTTTAAATTTCCAGCTACCACATCAGCAATTTGCGCTCCAAAAGTCACATTCACATAAGAAGGCTTCTCGAATCCTGATCCTGCTAAAGCGATAGTTTTTGCTTGAATTAATTTTCCAGTTAGGAACAATTTACCAATAATAGCAACATCTTCCATTTGAACAACCCAAACTTTCTCCCCTTTGTTAATTGGATCAATTTTACCAATTTGCGTAGAAACTAATCCAACTGGGTGAATACCTTGCGCCTTATGAACCGTTACACCATCAACTGAAGGTAAAAACGTTGCATTAGGTCCAACAGTAACATGAACTTTACCAGAAGTTAATTTGGTAAGTGCAGTTAATCCAGCAGTTAAAGCTTCTTGTTTACCAGCCATAGTGAATTCCAAATCAGCTTCTAATGGAGCCGAATTGATACCTGAAACAAAGATTGCCTTTGGCGTATCAGCAGAATTTGCAACAACATCATACGGACGTTGCACAATAAACGGCCAAGCACCTGAAGCCAACAATTGCTCTCTCACTTCTTGAGCGGATAAATCTTTAGGATTTTTTTTGCTATGCTCTACGAAAGTATCCTGAGAATCTGCAGCAATAAGAATTTCTAAAATAACTCTCTTTTCACCACGCTTAATCTCTTGAATTGTTCCGCTAACTGGAGATACAAATTTAACCGCTTCGTCATTTTTGGAATAAAAAACAACTTCACCAGCTTTAACACTTGCACCTTCTTTAACCACCATTTTTGGCGTTACTCCATGAAAATCAGAAGGTTTAATAGCATAGACTTTCGAGCGGGCAACGTCAGAAACACTTTTTTCTGCTTCACCCTTCAACTTAAGGTCTAAACCTTTTTTAATTCGAATGTCTTTTGACATGTTTATTGAAGATATGGTTAGTACTAATTTTTCAAAACGTGCAAATTTAACCATTTACTAAAGATTACACCAAAAATAAACGACGCAATTTATGTTATTTATATTTATTCTAAATTATTGAAATTTAAGTTTCCAGCATAAAATTTGCAACCAATAGTTTAGAATTAGTATTTTTACAAGAATTAGCAAGAAAATCATGCATTACAAACTACTTATAATTCTAATTACTTTTTCATTTTCAAGCCTTTGGGCTCAAGTAGAAGAAGAGAAAGTGCCGCCGTTCAACATTAAAACTGTTGCTTTTACACAAGGTGGAAACAGTGTTTTGCCTTTTTTTAGATTAGGCGAAAGTTTTGAAATCCAATTCGATGATTTATTCGGAAATGAAGCTGATTACTATTACACTATTACCCAATACAATTACGATTGGACTCCAACCAATTTAGCCAAAGTAGAATATTTGAACGGTGTTGATAACCAAAGAATTATTACTTACGAAAATTCATACAATACTTTACAGCAATATTCACATTACCGACAAGTATTTCCAAATAGATTCAATAGAATCACTAAAAGCGGAAATTACATGATAAAAATTTACAACGATTCGCAAGAATTATTGTTTTCAAGAAAATTCATCGTTTTTGAAGACCAATTGAATGTGAGAATTGGCATACGAAGAGCACGCGATATGGAATTTATCAACGAGAAACACAATGTGGAAATGAGTATTAATTATGGCGATAGAATTTTACAAGATCCTATTAATAACGTAAAAGTGACTCTATTTCAGAATGGCAATTGGAAGTCAGAAATTAAAAATATTAAACCACAATATACTATTGGAACAGAATTGATTTATCGTTATGACAAAGAAACGCAATTTTGGGCTGGAAATGAATATTACACTATTGACAATTCCAATATCAGAATGGTGAATAATAGTGTAGCCAGAGTAACATCGGGCGATAATATTTACAACTCTTTTTTATATGTAAATTATCCAAGAAAAAACAAAGTTTATACTTACTTTCCAGATTTTAATGGGAATTTCATTGTAAGAAACATCAATACTGAAAATCCAGATATAGAAGCGGATTATTCTTGGGTATATTTTACTTTAGACGCACCAAATTTCTTCAAAAACGAATCTATTTTCATTACCGGAATGTTTAACAATTATGCACTCTCTGAAGAAAACAAATTAACTTTCAACAAAGAAACTAAAATGTATGAAAAAGCCATTTTAATCAAGCAAGGATTTACCAATTATAATTATGTAGTTACAGATAGAAATGGAAAAATTATGCATCGAGATGCTATAGACGGAAATTTCTTTCAAACTGAAAATAGCTATACAGCCATAATTTATTACAGAGGTAATAACGATCGTTATGACAGAGTAATTGGAGTATCAACCACAAGTAGTGAAGTAATTCAAAATTAAAAAATGAGCAGGAAAGACGCTAAATACAGAGGAATCAAATGTTTGAACTGCGAAACCTCATTAGATATTAGTGAAAAATATTGTCACCATTGCGGCCAATTGAATTCTACCAAAAAACTAACGGTTAAGGATTTTATTGAAGAGTTTTTTGCTAATTTTTACGCATACGATTCTAAACTTAGAAACTCAATTATTTCACTGTTTACCAAACCTGGAGTAGCAGCTAAAGAGTTCTGCGAAGGAAAAAGGCAACATTATGCAAATCCATTTCGATTGTTTCTTAGCATTTCAATTATCTTATTTATTTTAGTTGGAATCAAAAATAAGAATACTGAAGAAAGTTTCACCAATCAAAATAGTAATACTGCTGTATTAAAAGAATTAAAAGAAGAGATTAATTTAGGAGTCATAGCTATTGATACCGTTTCAAAAAAAGTATTTCACAGAGACTCTATATACAAAGCAAATGAAATTCCAAAAAGCGCAAACGACTTTGAAGTTTTTAATTTAACACTAACTTCTTTTAGAAATTTCCATTACAAAAATCCTAATTTATCTACCGATGAAGCTCTAGATAAACTAGGATATGAAAAATCAAAACTAAACAGATATTGGTTTGAAAAGTCAAAAAGTTTAAAATCAAATGAGGTTTTCAAAGAAATTAGCGAATATATTCTCGAAAAATTGCCTTTTTTAATCTTTTTGTCAATTCCATCCATAGCAATAATTTTCTGGATAGCTTTTTACAATAAAAAAATAAACTATACTAGTCATTTAGTATTGTGCTATAACTTCTATTCCTTCTTTTTTATTATTTTATTATTATTTGAAATTTTAGATTATTTCCTACCAACGTTTGAAGATTTTTTATCTTATATATTTTTCTTTATAATATTTCCTTTCTATCTTTATAAATCATTAAGAAATTTTTACCAAAACAGTCGTTGGAAAACAATAATAAAATTCATACTTTTGAATTTATTATTTATGCCAATAGCAATCATTACATTCCTAGCTGCATTAACAATATCAGTTATTCTATTTTAATTATGGTAACTCAAATTACAAAAGGCATAAAAATTTCTGTTCTAACTAGTTTTGAAGGCACTTACTTCAAGAACTACAAGATTCATTTTGCCTTCACATACCATATTGCAATTGAAAATCAAAGCAA
The DNA here is from genome assembly GCA_018401995.1 of Flavobacterium sp. Classification (GTDB taxonomy): domain Bacteria; phylum Bacteroidota; class Bacteroidia; order Flavobacteriales; family Flavobacteriaceae; genus Flavobacterium. The sequence continues at coordinate 31,478 of JAGYJR010000018.1, forward strand.
AGATTCTGTTCAATTAACCTCACGCCATTGGGAAATTTATGACGCTTTAAACCAAAATGAAGTAGTTGATGGAGAAGGTGTTGTAGGAAAAAAACCCGTAATCAAACCAGGAGAAATTTACACTTATTCTTCAGGATGTTTATTAAATTCTCCAATCGGTGCTATGAAAGGGTATTTCAATATGATTAATTTTACCTCAACTAAAAGTTTCAAGGTTATTATTCCTCCTTTCAAATTGAGTGCTCCTTTTGCTATTAATTAATTTTTATTTGAAGCTAATCCAGCCATCCATTACAAGAATTTTTTCAAAAACAAAATTTTGCAAAAAAGCAAAAGAGCTTCTTGGGTCGCTTTTTCCTTTAAACAAAATAAATTGTTTTTTATGAAAATTGCTTTCCATTACTGTCTGGGCTAAACAATCCTGCTATCTAAGACCAAACTAAAAAGTTTCGTACCTTTTGTTACCAAAAATTCAAAATATACTTTGTATTTTTGTATTCGTTTATGATTTTTTCGTAAATCAGAGTACAAAATTGTCTAATCTCAAAATACAACACCATGTTAAAAGGATTTTTTAATGTCCCAAAAGCGGTTAATGAACCCGTAAAATCATATGCTCCAGGTTCTCCAGAAAGAGCAAAAGTTGCAGAAACATACAAAACTATGTGGAATACTCAAGTAGAAGTTCCATTATATATAGGTAACCAAGAAATTAAAACGGGTAATACCAAAAAAATGTCGGCGCCACATGATCACCAACACATTGTAGGTGTTTATCACCAAGCTGACAGAGCTTTAGTTGAAAAAGCAATTACTGAAGCATTAGAAGCTCGCAAAAAATGGGCGGCAATGGCTTGGGAAAACAGAGCTGGAATTTTCTTAAAAGCAGCTGAATTATTAGCAGGTCCATACCGTGCTAAAATCAATGCAGCAACCATGATTGCACAATCAAAAACGATTCACCAAGCAGAAATTGATGCAGCTTGTGAGTTGATTGATTTCTTACGTTACAACGTAGAATTCATGACAAAAATTTACGCAGACCAACCAGCTTCTACATCAGACATGTGGAACCGTGTTGAGTACAGACCATTAGAAGGATTTGTATATGCAATTACACCTTTCAACTTTACAGCTATTGCAGGAAACCTACCTTCAAGTGCCGCGTTAATGGGGAATGTTGTGGTTTGGAAACCAGCAGCAACTCAAGTATACTCTGCTAATGTAATCATGCAAGTTTTCAAAGAAGCAGGTTTACCAGATGGTGTTATCAATATGGTAATGGGTGATTCTGGAATGGTTTCTGACATAGTTTTATCAAGTCCACATTTAGCTGGAGTTCACTTTACAGGTTCAACTGGTGTTTTCAATGATATTTGGAAAACGATTGGAAATAACATTGCAACTTATAAAACATACCCAAGAATCGTTGGAGAAACTGGTGGAAAAGATTTCATCATTGCACATCCATCAGCAAACGCAGCGCAAGTGGCTGTAGGAATTGCTCGTGGTGCTTTTGAATTCCAAGGACAAAAATGTAGTGCAGCTTCTCGTGTTTATATTCCTCAAAGTTTATGGCCAGCGGTTCATGCAAAATTAGAAGCCGATTTGAAATCAATGACAATGGGTTCTCCAGAAGATATGGGTAATTTCATTACAGCTGTAATTTCAGAAGCTTCATTTGACAAATTAGCGCGTTATATTGACCAAGCTAAAAATGATAGCGATGCTGAAGTAATCATGGGTGGAAATTATGATAAATCAAAAGGTTATTTCATTGAACCAACGGTTATCTTAACTACAAATCCAAAATACAACACGATGTGTACGGAATTATTCGGACCAGTAGTTACCATTTATATTTACGAAGATGCAAATTGGTCTGAAACGTTGAAATTAGTTGACGAAACTTCAGAATACGCTTTAACTGGTGCGGTATTTAGCCAATGTCGTTATGCAGTAGAAGAAGCTACAGTTGCGTTACAAAATGCAGCAGGAAACTTCTATATCAACGACAAACCAACAGGTGCTGTTGTAGGAATGCAACCATTTGGAGGAGCAAGAGGATCAGGAACTAACGATAAAGCCGGTTCAGCACAAAACTTATTGCGTTGGGCTTCTGTTAGAACGATTAAAGAAACATTCGTAACACCAGAAGATTACAAATATCCGTTTTTAGGATAAAACTTATAACTTTTTTAAAGCTTGTCAGAAATGGCAAGCTTTTTTATTTTGATATTTTATCGGTATTTTACTGCCTTTTATCGAATTTGTATCAAATTTTAACTATTTATTATTTTTTTTGATAAATTGTAATCAAAAAATACTATGCAAGCATATTATTTTAAGAAATAAAGCAAAAAAAATGATGAAAAAAATTTTACCTCTAATTGTTATATTTTCAATTTCGTTTTCTTTTGGACAAGAAATCGAGAAGAAAACAAAAACTTTCGATTTATTAAAAACGCATACTCAAACTAAAATCTTGTATGACAAAGTTGGAACTATTGCAAAACTAACGGAACCAAAAACAGAACCTTTGTCATCATTAGATTTTAAACAAGCGTTTCATGAAATTCAAAGAGCTGATTTTTTAGAAAGACTCCCAAATATTGATCTTTTAGAGACTAAAACCGAAAAAGGATTTGCTGAAAACATTATTCCAATTTCAATTTTAATTTCTGAATTTGACGCCATAAAACCAAGTGTAAGACAGCAAAATCAATTACAACTTAACGCAAACAATCAATATGAAATAACTAATTCATCAATAGATTATTTCAATATTCATAAAATTGGATTTGCTTCCCCATTAATTAAACAACTAAAAGGAACGCAAATTAATTTCAAACTGTCTGATGAACTAATTTTCAACACAACAAATCAAACAATTAATAAAATTGAAGTAAACTTTAATACAGGAAAAGGATTTCAAAAAATCACAACTAATCAAATTATCGCTGTTAATTTTGAAACCTTAGGAAAAAAAACAATTTCTTTCAAAATCACCTTAAACGATGGAACTGTTTTTACCAATGAATCAAAATTTACTTTAAAAGAAAAAGCACAAAATATTAATCAACTAAACAGAGTTGCTCAACAAGCTCCTTTTACTGTAAGTCCATTAACCGAAATAACTTCTTCACTAACCTATCAAGGAACAAACGAAACTGCTGCTCATGCTGGTAAAGGTGAATTTCAAATATTTTACGACAATGAAGCCGGTTTATTAGACAAAGTAATCATTGTTTGCGATGGATTTGACCCAGCAGATGGAAGAGATACTGGTTCTATTTACAATTTATTAAACTACGGATCACCAACACAAAATCTTGGAGATAATGTTAGAAATTTAGGTTATGATGTTGTTGTTTTAAACTTTCCAATTTACACAAGACCAGATGGCATTACAAACATAGATGGTGGTGTAGATTATATTCAAAGAAATGCACGTGTAATGATTGAACTTATCAATTATATCAATGCTAATAAAGTTGGAAATCAAGAACTTGTTGTTATTGGACCAAGTATGGGTGGTTTAATTACAAGAATGGCATTACGCTACATGGAAATGAATGGAATGGATCACAAAACCCGCTTATGGTTATCTTTTGACTCACCTCATCTTGGTGCAAATGTACCTATCGGAATGCAACACATGTTCAATTATATTGCTTATGATGGCGACATTGCTGATTTAACCGTGAGAGCAATTGTAGATTCTATGTTAAAAAGTCCAGCTGCAAGGCAAATGCTTATTGATCATTTTGAAGGACATTTATTAAGTGGGAATTTAACCGACTTCAATCAAACATCAGCTATGTTATTACCTCAAGGACACCCAACTCACAGAAATGTATTCCAAACCGAATTAAATACGATGGGTTTTCCTCAAAATTGTAGAAAAATTGCAATTTCAAACGGAGCAAGTAATGGTGCTATGACCGGAACACCTGGAATGGCAATTTTATCTGGATTAGACGTTCCTGATAGTTCTGGATTTACAAGAGCCTTATTGGATTTAAACTTTACACCTGCTGCAAACGGAAATATTAGAGTAAGTAGAATAAGAAAACAGGCTTGGACTTTATTTTGGTTAACTATTGGAACTGGTCAAACAAATGCACGTTCATTTTCTTATACGGCTGGGTTAGATTCTGCTCCGGGTGGATTATTTGACTTAGAAGCATTAGCAGCTAGCGCAGGTTCAAACCCAACTTTAACTCGCTTTTTAAATGCTATGACAATTAAAAAGTTTGACTTTATTCCTGCTCAAAGTTCATTAGCAATTACAAGTACAAACAACTGGTATGCAAATATTAATGCGAGTAGTACAAGTGCATTTGATGCATACTCTGTACCAACCGTTAACGAAGACCACGTAACACTAACTCCTTCAAATGTAACTTTTGCAATGGATGAAATTGTAAATAATATTCAATTGAAATGCCCGACCTCAACTACGTGGAATGGAACATCATGGAGTAATGGATTACCTTCAAAAGAAAAACAAGTTGCCTTCACAGGAAATTACACCTCATCATCGTCAATTGACGCATGTTCGATTTCTGTTTCTGGAACAGCAATTGTGAATTTCTTAGCCACTCATGATTTGAATGTTCGAGGAGGAATAACAGTTGTGCCAACAGCTCAATTAAATTTTGATTCAAATTCAAACGTTTATCAAATCGAAGAAATTTTAAATTCTGGAAACATTGAAGTAAACAGAGAAACTTCGTTAAAAAGGTTAGATTATGTCGGTTGGTCATCACCAGTTGCCAATCAAAATTTATTAGCGTTTTCACCAAACACATTAACGAATCGTTTCTATGAATATATTCCAACAGGAACAACAACTCCAACAGCTTATAACAGTGTTAATCCTACCACAAATAACTTTGCAATAGGAAAAGGATACTTAATTAGAGCCGAAAACACAATGCCAAGTACAACAACTTCTTGGAATGGAAAATTTACTGGAACACCAAATAATGGTAGAATTAATTCAAATATTATTTATGGAGGTTCAGTTGGTTTAGGATATAATTTAGTTGGAAACCCTTATCCTTCCCCAATTAATATTCAAGAGTTTATCGAAGGAAATACTACAACCATCGATGGAACACTTCATTTTTGGACTAACACAAATGCAGCTGTAAGCGGAACATACATAGCAAACAACTTTGCTTCAAGAAATTTAACCGGTGGAACAGCAGCAACAAATGGCTCATTAATTCCTGACACATTTATCCAAACCGGACAAGGGTTTTATGTAAACGCGTTGGCAACTGGCCCAATATATTTTACCAATAGCATGCGTAATGCTACAAGTAATAATCAATTTATTAATAGAAATGCGAATGTTAATACTTCTACAGCAACTGAAAAACATCGTTTTTGGTTGAATCTTTCGGAAGGAAATAACAATCATAATCAAATTTTATTGGGTTATGTTGAAAATGCAACAAATGATTTAGATTTTGGTTATGATGGAAAATTATTAAATAACGGAAATAGTGCTATTTATTCATTAGTAAACAACAACGAATTAGTAATTCAAGGAAAAGGACTACCATTTACTGATGAAGATTTGATTCCAATAGGGTTTACTTCACAGCAAAGTGGTTTATTTACGATTTCTTTAGGTGAAAAAGATGGATTATTTGCTAATCAAGCGATTTATTTGAAAGACAAGGCAACAAATAGTGTGATTGATTTAACTCAAAATAATTATTCATTCATGGCGAATGCAGAAACCGTTAATAATCGTTTTGAAATTGTTTATAAAAACATTTTATCAAGTAATAGTTCTGAGATTTCTACAAATGAAATCATAGCATTCAATTCCAATAATGCACTAACAATTAAAAGTTCAACAGCAAAATTAAAATCAGTTACAGCATATGATGTTTTAGGAAGAATTTTATTTGAAGGAAATACTATTCAAAATAACGAATTTATAATCCCGAACTTAAAATCAACAAACAATGTTTTATTCTTAACAATAGTTGACGAAAACAACATTAAAGTGCAGAAGAAAGTGATTTTTTAAAAGTGCGAGTTTAAAAGTACGAAGTAAAAAATAAAAACCCGATTTTCATTTGAGAATCGGGTTTCTTTATTTATAATAACATTTACTTCTTATACTTCAACGGCAAATGCACCACTTTCTTCGTTTCAAAAAACTCATCTGAAAAGAAATCCGATAAATTATACTGTGTTGCTTTTGGGAAATCCTTTAATTCTTCGGTTAAATCACCGCCTTTTAAATATAAAATACCGTTAGCTAATTCGTGATTTTGTTTTTTAGCCACTTTATCATCCACCCATTTTACAAAATCAGGCATATTGGTTACGGCACGACTTACGATGAAATCAAATTCTTGTTTTACTAATTCGGCACGTTTTTGTTCCGCTTTTACGTTTTTTAATCCTAAACCTGTAGCAACTTCATTTACCACTTTAATTTTCTTTGCTATTACATCAATCAAATAAAAATCAACCTCAGGATGTAAAATCGCCAATGGAATACCAGGGAAACCACCACCAGTTCCTACATCCATAATCTTTGAACCAGGACGGAATTCGATGATTTTTGCTATTCCCAATGAGTGCAAAACATGTCGCGTGTATAATTCGTCGATATCTTTTCGTGAAATCACATTAATTTTAGCATTCCAGTCTTCATACAAGGATTGCAATTTTTGAAACTGAAGTATTTGATTATCAGATAAATTAGGAAATTGCTTTAAAATCTCGTCCATTCGTTAAATTTTACACAAAAATACGCTTTTTGGTGAATAAAAAATGACGAATATCATAAATGAAAAAATTATAATAATTATCTTTGACAAAATTTGAATACAATATTTATGAGTACTACAACCCCGATTTTCTCAAAAGAAGACAACCTGAAGTTTTTCAGAACATTAAATAAAAGAGTAAACGATTATTTCAAAGAAAATAAAATCAATAAAACTGGAAACTGGAAATTACATTTGAAAACTATTGTAATGTTCGGACTTTTCCTTACACCGTATTTTTTCCTATTGGCCATGGATATGCCGTTTTGGGTGTATTTATTACTTAACGTAGTCATAGGAATTGGAATGGCTGGCGTTGGAATGAACGTAATGCACGATGGAAATCACGGTGCTTACTCAACTAAATCTTGGGTAAACAAGTTAATGGGCGGAAGTATTTATATTTTAGCTGGAAATGTATACAACTGGCAAGTACAACACAATGTTTTACACCACACGTATACTAACATTATTGGACACGATGAAGATTTAGAAGCAGGAAGAATTTTACGTTTCTCGAAAACGGCAAAATGGTACAGTCACCACAGATTTCAACATTATTATTCGGTTTTCTTATACGGATTACTAACGTTCAATTGGGCAATCACAACTGATTTCCTTCAAATGAAGCGTTACTTAAAAAGACAATTATCTTATGGTGAAGCTAAAAGTCCTGCGTTTCAATGGACTACACTAATTATCACTAAAGCTATTTACTTTTCAATTTGGATTGTATTACCAATAATCGTTGGAGTAACTTGGTGGAAAGTTTTATTAGGTTTTGTAGTAATGCACTATACCGCTGGATTAATCTTAAGTGTTGTTTTCCAATTAGCACACGTTGTTGAAGATACTATCAACCCTATTCCAGATGAAACAGGAGAAATCGAAAACACTTGGGCTATTCACCAATTATTTACAACAGCTAACTTCGCACCAAAAAACTGGATTGTAAACTATTATACTGGTGGGTTAAATCACCAAATCGAACACCATATTTTTCCTAATATCAGTCACGTTCACTACAACAAAATTGCAGAAATTGTAAAACAAACGGCAGCTGAATGTAACTTACCATATCACGAGTTCAAAACTACTCGAGCGGCCATTGCATCTCACTTCAAGCATTTGAGAGAATTAGGAAGAAAACCACAATTAGCATAATAAAGTAAGAGACGCGAGGAATCGCGTCTTTTGTATTAACTATAATAACTAACACACAATGAACCCGTTATCGGACAGAATCAACAACTTAGCTGTTTCTCAAACTTTAGCTATGGCAGCTTTGGCAAGAGAATTAAAAGCGCAAGGAAAAGACATTATCAGCCTTAGTTTAGGAGAACCAGATTTCAATACTCCTGAATTCATTAAAGAAGCTGCAAAAAAAGCAATCGACGAAAACTACAGCACATATACTCCTGTCGAAGGTTACTTAGATTTAAAAGAAGCGATTTGCAGAAAATTTAAAAGAGATAACAATTTAGATTATAAACCGTCACAAATTGTAGTTTCTACTGGAGCAAAACAATCGTTATACAACATTGCACAAGTAATGCTAAATGATGGTGATGAAGTTATTCTACCAGCTCCATACTGGGTTTCGTATTATGAAATCATCAAACTTTCTGGCGGCGTTCCAATTGAAGTTCCTACATCAATTGAAAATGACTTCAAGATTACTCCAGAACAATTGGAAGCAGTTATCACTCCCAAAACAAAAATGATTTGGTACAGTTCACCATGTAATCCTAGCGGTTCTGTTTACAATAGAGAGGAATTAGAAGCGCTTTCAAAAGTGATTTTAAAACATGAAAATATTTACGTAGTTTCTGACGAAATTTACGAACATATCAACTTTTCAGGCACGTTTTGCAGCATTGGCTCTATACCAGGAATGTTAGACAGAACTATTACGGTTAATGGTGTTGCCAAAGCTTTTGCGATGACAGGATGGAGAATTGGATACATTGGAGCACCCGAATTTATTGCTAAAGCGTGCACCAAAATTCAAGGCCAAGTTACTTCAGGAGCGAATTCAATTGCCCAAAGAGCAACAATTGCCGCTGTTGATGCAGACCCAAAAGTACTAAACTACATGGTAGAAGCTTTTCATAAAAGAAGAGACTTAGTAGTTGGTTTAATCAAAGAAATTCCAGGATTAAAAATTAATGTTCCTGAAGGTGCCTTTTACGTTTTCCCTGATGTTTCTTCATTCTTTGGAAAAACATTACGTGGTCAATTCATCAAAGATGCTACAGATTTCTCAATGTTTTTATTAGCGGAAGCCAATGTAGCAACCGTAACTGGAGATGCTTTTGGTAATCCAAATTGTATTCGTTTTTCTTATGCTACAAGCGAAGAGTTATTGATTGAAGCTTTACGAAGAATTAAAGAAGCTTTAAAATAAAAATAGTATATTAGCTCCTCAAAAAGGAGCTTTTTTATTGGAAACCATTCTTGAAAATATTGCAAAACATGTTGTTTTAACTAAAAAACAGCAAGACTTATTTATATCTAAAACCGAAACCAAACAATTCAAAGCTAAAACCATTTTATTAAGCGCTGGTGAAGTAGCAACTTGTACATATTTTGTAAATTCTGGAATTTTGAGAAGTTTCAATATTAATGACAACATCATCGAACACGTGTTGCATTTTGCTTGTGAAGGTTGGTGGATTGGCGATATGTATAGTTACATTTCTGAAAAACCAGGCAATCTATTCATCGAGGTTTTAGAAGATGCTGAAGTCGTAATTATTACTAAAGAAAACCAACAACAACTTTATCAAGAAATTCCAAAATTAGAACGCTTTTTCAGAATTTTAGCTGAAAACTCTTTAGTCGCTCATCAAGAACGATTAATGGACAATTTGAGTTTAACCGCTGAAGAACGTTTTGAAAAATTCTGTTCAAAATACCCAACTTTAATTCAAAAAGTTCCTCAAAAACATATTGCTTCTTACATTGGAGTTACACCCGAATTTTTCAGTAAAATGAAAGCGAGATTGTTGAAAAAATAATTTCTTAATCTAGGTTAAGTGTTCTTCCCTATTGATCGATGTAAATTTGCATCATAATAATTACTAAATTTATAACGATATGAAAAATTCAGTTTTACATAAAGCAAATACAAGAGGAAATGCAAATCATGGTTGGTTAAACGCCTACCATAGTTTTAGCTTTGGAAGTTGGTACAATCCAGATAGAATTCAATTTGGTATGCTTCGCGTTTTAAATGATGACACTATTGCGGCAGGAATGGGTTTTGGAACGCATCCACACGATAACATGGAAATTATCACTATTCCACTAGAAGGTGATTTAGCGCATAAAGACAGTATGGGAAATGCTGCAACTATAAAAACTGGCGACATCCAAGTAATGAGCGCGGGAACTGGAATTCAACACAGCGAATTCAATCCAAATGCAGACCAACATACTAAATTATTCCAAATTTGGTTATTCCCAAAATATCGAAACGTAGAACCTCGTTACCAACAAATTACGTTGGACAAATCGTTAGAAAAAAATGATTTTGCACAAATTTTATCACCAAATCCAAATGATGCTGGTGTTTGGATTCATCAAGATGCTTGGTTTTATTTGAGTGATTTTGACAAAGATTTTTCAAAAAAACTAAGTTTAAAAAAAGAAGGCAACGGTTTTTACATCATGAACATTGAAGGTGAAATCGAAGTAAATGGCGAACAACTAGAAAGACGAGACGCAATTGGAATTTGGGCAACCAATGAAATTGAAATCAAAGCGAATTCCAATGCGAAGTTTTTAATAATGGAAATCCCAATGGAGCAGTAAGTTTTTTTGTCATTTCTCTCTATGGTTGAAATGACAAAAAAAACTAAAATAAATTATGAAATACAACTAAAAGTAAATGAAAAAAATTCTAGCCTTTGGAGCTTCCTCAAGCAAAACATCAATCAATAAACAACTAGCAACTTATACAGCAAATCAATTTAAAAATGCTTCGGTAGAAATTTTAGATTTGAACGATTACGAAATACCTATTTTCTCCATCGACAAGGAAAAAGAAAACGGAATTCCACAATTAGCACACGATTTCTATGCTAAATTAGGAAGTGCTGATTTAATAATCATCTCATTCGCTGAACATAATGGTGCTTACTCTGCTGCTTTCAAAAACATATTTGATTGGGCATCCCGAATCAACGGAAAAACTTTTCAAGAAAAACCCATGTTATTATTAGCTACTTCACCAGGTGCTCGTGGTGGAAGTTCTGTTTTGGAAATTGCAAAAAACCGTTTTCCTTTTCAAGGCGGCATCGTAAAAGGCAGTTTTTCTTTCCCAAGTTTCAATGACAATTTCGATTCCGAAAAAGGAATTACCAATGAAGAATTAAAAAATGAGTTATTAGAGATTGTAAATTCAATCGAATTATAAAAAATGTTATTTTTGCCTTTCAAGAAAAACTTGAAACTTTAAACTTGAAACAAAATTTATGAAAGCATACGTATTTCCAGGTCAAGGCGCTCAATTCACAGGAATGGGCAAAGATTTATATGAAAATTCACCATTAGCAAAAGAATTATTCGAAAAAGCCAACGAAATTTTAGGTTTCCGAATCACAGATATTATGTTCGAAGGAACTGCCGAAGAATTGAAAGAAACTAAAGTTACCCAACCAGCCGTTTTCTTGCACTCGGTAATCTTAGCCAAAGTATTAGACGTAAAACCAGACATGGTAGCTGGACATTCTTTAGGTGAATTTTCTGCGCTAGTTGTAAATGGTGCATTATCATTCGAAGATGGTTTAAGATTAGTTTCAAAAAGAGCAATGGCAATGCAAAAAGCGTGTGAAATTAAACCTTCAACAATGGCAGCCGTATTGAACTTAGACGACAAAATAGTAGAAGATATTTGTGCTTCTATTGATGGTGTTGTAGTAGCTGCTAATTACAACTGTCCAGGTCAATTAGTAATTTCTGGTGAATACAAAGCCGTAGAATTAGCTTGCGAAAAAATGAAAGAAGCAGGCGCAAAACGTGCATTAATTTTACCTGTTGGAGGCGCTTTCCACTCACCTATGATGGAACCAGCAAGAGAAGAGTTAGCAGCAGCAATTGAAGCAACAACTTTTTCAACTCCAATTTGCCCAGTATATCAAAACGTTACAGCAAATGCCATTTCCGATGCTACAGAAATTAAGAAAAACCTAATTTCACAATTAACGGGCGCAGTAAGATGGACACAATCCGTACAACAAATGATTGCTGATGGCGCTACAAGTTTCACAGAAGTTGGCCCAGGAAAAGTATTAGTTGGACTAGTAAATAAAATTAATAAAGACGTAGAAACGGTTTCTGCAGCTTTACAGTAAGCATCCCGAAACTTCGGGAGCAGTTTACAGATAAAAAAATCCGAAATTACTTTCGGATTTTTTTGTTTTTTTTACTGCCAACTGAGACTGAAAACTGATTACTGCTGTCTGATTTTCTTCTCCCACTTCCAAGCACTTGCTAAAGCATCTTCCAATGACAATTGTGCTTTCCATCCTAAAACTTGATTTGCTTTATCGGTATTGGCATAAGCTTCAGTTACGTCACCAGCTCGTCTTGCTACGATTTGGTAGTTTAATTTTTGTTGGGTTACTTTTTCAAATGCAGCAATTACTTCCAAAACCGAACTTCCTGTTCCCGTTCCAATGTTGAACATTTCTACTTTTTCCGTATTTTTCTTATGCAATAATCGTTGTAAAGCCACCACATGCGCTTTGGCCAAATCTACCACATGAATATAATCACGAATGGCGGTTCCGTCTGGTGTTGGATAATCATTTCCAAAAACAGACAACTTTTCTCTTAGTCCAATAGCTGTTTGCGTAATAAATGGTACTAAATTTTGTGGAACGCCAAGTGGCAACTCTCCAATTTCAGCTGAAGGATGTGCTCCAATCGGATTGAAATAACGTAATAAAATCGAATTAATATTGGTTACTTTAGCAACATCTGTAATAATTTCTTCACCTATTTGCTTTGTGTTTCCGTAAGGTGACATCGCAGTTTGAATAGGCGCATTCTCTGTAATTGGCATTTGCTCGGCTTGACCGTAAACCGTACAGGACGAACTGAAAATAAAATGGGCATCTGTCTTTTTTTGTAATTCTTGCAGCAAATACACTAAAGAATTTATATTGTTTTCATAATACAATAACGGATTTTCAACACTTTCTCCAACCGCTTTTGAAGCAGCAAAATGAATCACACCTGAAATATCTTGATACTTTGAAAAGAAATTTTCAACAGCAGATTTATCTCGTAAATCAATATTTTCAAACAAAGGTTTTTTTCCAGTAATACG
>JAGYJR010000019.1 GCA_018401995.1 Flavobacterium sp.
TATCCTGGGGTTTGCCATGAAGACGATTTGGAATACTATTTAACCAATTGTCCAAATCCTGAACAAGTATTAAATTTTTAAAATAATTTGGTTATTCAAAAATTAATTAGCAATATTTGCATCATACAATAACAAATAATGATTTCAATTTTAAACAATACTTGGTGGTGGTCTAACTTACGTCGAACGTCGTGAGCAAAACCTGCTATAGTATCATTTAAAACCAAATACATAGAAAAGGCTTGTCAATCACGACAAGCCTTTTTTTATTGCCAAAAATTAAACAAATATGAAAAAATACAAGTTACATACCAATTACAAACAAATTCTTGCCGACACCATTACGCCAGTGAGTGTTTACTTGAAAATTCGCGATAAATTTCCAAATAGTATTTTGTTGGAAAGTTCAGATTATCATGCCAATGACAACAGTTTTTCGTACATCTGTTTCAATCCGATTGCTTCTTTTAAAGTAGAAAATCAAAAAATTGAAACGAATTTTCCAGATGGTTTTTCAGAAATCATTCCCATTGATGCTGATGTGAATGTAGCCAAAGAAATCGAAAATTTCTCTAACCAATTTCAAACCGAAAAATCTGATTTTAAATTTATTACACAAGGATTGTTTGGTTATATTGGGTACGATGCCATTCAATATTTTGAAAAAGTTTCGATTGCAGAAAAATCATTGGAAAACAAAATTCCTGAAATCTTTTACGCTGTTTACCAAAACATTATTGCAATAAATCATTTCAAAAACGAAGCGTATTTGTTTTGCCATAGTTTCGATGAAAGCAATAATATCGCTGAAATCGAACATTTATTACAAGCGAAAAACTTTGCTTCATTTTCCTTCCAAAAATCAGGAAACGGAACTTCTAACTTAACTGATGACGAATTTAAAAATTACGTTGCATTAGCCAAAAAACATTGTTTACGAGGCGATGTATTCCAATTGGTGTTATCCAGAAGATTTTCGCAAGGTTTCAAAGGCGATGAATTCAATGTGTATCGTGCTTTACGAAGTATCAATCCTTCTCCTTATTTGTTCTATTTCGATTATGGAAATTTCAAAATATTTGGTTCATCACCCGAAGCGCAATTGGTCATCAAAAATAATTTGGCAGAAATTCACCCAATAGCAGGAACATTCAAACGCACAGGAAACGACGAACAAGATGCTGAATTAGCCAAAAAACTAGGAAAAGACGCCAAAGAAAACAGTGAACACGTCATGTTAGTCGATTTAGCAAGAAATGATTTAAGTCGAAGTTGCCACGAAGTGAAAGTAGAAAAATACAAAGAAGTGCAGTTTTTCTCTCACGTGATTCATTTGGTTTCAAAAGTCACTGGAAAATTAAAAGAAAAGCATACTTTTATGGAATTAGTAGCCAAAACATTCCCAGCAGGAACATTAACTGGAGCTCCAAAAATAAAGGCCATGCAATTGATTGAAAACATCGAAAAAACCAATCGAGGTTTCTACGGTGGCGCCATCGGAGTGTTAGATTTTGAAGGCAATTTCAATCACGCGATTATGATTCGTTCCTTTTTGAGTAAAAATCATACGCTACATTTTCAAGCTGGGGCCGGAATTGTAGAAAGTTCAACCGAAGAAAACGAAATGCAAGAAGTGTATAATAAGTTAGGCGCTTTACAAAAAGCATTAGACTTAGCAGAAAACATATAAAATTAAAGAACAAGGACAAGAACAAGAACAAGAACAAGTGCAAGAACAAAAGCAAAAATGAAGTACATATTGTCACGTCGAGCGAATGCCTGTTCCGTATTTTCGGAATCGAGACTTTTTAAATTAATTTAATTTTTTAAATCTGTGTTCCAAAAAATGAACCTGAAACTTGAAACTTGAAACTTGAAACAAAAAATTATGAAAATAGCAGTTATAGACAATTACGACAGTTTTACCTACAATTTAGTTCACTATTTAGAGGATTTGAATGCAAATGTAACCGTTTTCAGAAACGATGAATTTGAATTGAATGAATTAGAAAAATTTGATAAAATCCTTCTTTCACCAGGACCAGGAATTCCTGATGAAGCTGGTTTGTTGAAAGACGTTATCAAAAAATATGCTTCCATTAAAAGCATTTTCGGAGTTTGTTTGGGTTTACAAGCTATTGGTGAAGTTTTCGGTGGAACTTTAACTAATCTAGAAAAAGTCTATCACGGAGTCGCTACCAAAGTCACAAAAACCGAAGATGATTTCATTTTCAACAATTTACCAAATGAATTTGAAGTTGGGCGCTACCATTCTTGGGTGGTTTCGAATGAAAACCTTCCAGCCGATTTAATCGTAACTTCTACAGATGAAAACGATCAAATTATGTCGATGAAACATGCAAATTTTGATATTCGAGGTGTGCAATATCATCCTGAAAGTGTTTTGACTCCTTTTGGAAAAAAAATCTTAGAAAATTGGCTTCAAAACTAGTGTTCAGTAGTCAGTGAGAAGTGTTCAGTCAATAAAAAATCAAAATGAAAAACATATTAAATCGATTAATCAATCACGAAATTTTAACCAAAGATGAAGCCAAAGACGTTTTGGTCAATATTTCATCGGGAAGTTATAATCCAAGTCAAATTGCAGCATTTATGACCGTTTACATGATGCGAAGCATTACTATTGAAGAATTAGCAGGTTTCCGAGAAGCTTTGTTAGAATTGTGTATTCCAGTTGATTTTTCCGCTTACAACACGATTGACTTGTGCGGAACTGGTGGAGATGGAAAAGATACGTTTAACATTTCCACTTTAGCTTCATTCATCTTAGCTGGAGCTGGAATAAAAGTCGCCAAACATGGAAATTACGGCGTTTCTTCGATTTCAGGATCAAGTAATGTAATGGAAAAAATGGGTGTGAAATTCACTAATAATCAAGATTTTCTAACCAAATCCATCGAAGAAACCAATATTGCCATTTTGCACGCGCCACTCTTCCACCCTGCTATGAAAAATGTGGGTCCGATTCGAAAAGAATTAGGCGTGAAAACTTTTTTTAACATGTTGGGACCAATGGTAAATCCTTCCTTTCCACAAAATCAAATGGTGGGTGTTTTTAGTTTGGAATTGGCCAGAATGTATGCGTATTTGTACCAAAATACTACTACCAACTACTCCATTTTACACGGATTAAGCGGTTTTGATGAAGTTTCCTTGACTGATGAAGTAAAAATCATTTCCAATGCATCCGAACAAATTCTAAAACCAATAGATTTCAAATTACCCGAATGTAAATTGGAAACCATAAAAGGAGGAACAACAGTGGATGAATCCGCAAAAATTTTCTACGATGTCATTTCTGGAAAAGGAACAATCGCTCAAAACAATGTAGTTTGTGCCAATGCCGCCATAGCCATTCAAACCGTTGAAAAATCAAGTTATGACGAAGCTCTATCCAAAGCACAAGAAAGTTTAACTAGCGGAAAAGCATTGGGAAAATTGAAAAAATTAATTGAAATAAGTAACTAATAGTTGTCAATTCGAGCGATCGCCTGTTCCGAATTTCGGAATCGAGAACTTATGAACATCTCAACTCCGCTCGATGTGACACAAAAAGAGTAATTATGAACATCCTAGATAAAATTATAATTGACAAAAAACGTGAAGTTGAACTAAAGAAAAGCATCATTCCAGTTTCGCAATTGGAAGCTTCGGTTTTGTTCAACTCTCGAACCTATTCAATGAGTAAGTTATTAAAAAACAGCTTTTCAGGAATTATAGCGGAGCACAAACGTCGTTCGCCATCAAAAGCGGTGATAAACAATAATCATTCGGTGGAAGATGTGGTTTTGGGTTACCAAAATGCTGGTGTTTGTGGGATTTCGGTATTAACGGATGGCAAATATTTTGGTGGAAGCTTAGACGATTTGTTATTGGCAAAAGCTTCGGTAAATATTCCGTTGTTACGAAAAGAATTCATTGTTGACGAATACCAAATTTTGGAAGCCAAAGCACACGGAGCCGATGTTATCTTATTAATTGCAGCTGTTTTAACCCGAGAAGAAATCAAACAGCTATCAGAATTTGCACAAAGTTTGGCATTAGAAGTGTTATTGGAAGTGCATAATTTAGAAGAATTAGAAAAATCGATTATGCCAAGTTTGGATATGATTGGCGTAAACAATCGCAATTTAAAAACCTTTGAAGTGAGTTTGGAGTACAGCAAACAATTAGCAGCTAAAATTCCAGACGAATTTGTAAAAGTTTCCGAAAGCGGTATTAGTTCAGTTCAAGCGATAAAAGAATTACAACCTTTTGGTTTCCAAGGTTTTTTAATGGGCGAACACTTTATGAAAACCGAAAACCCAGGCTTGGAAGCTAAAAGATTTATAACCAACTTAATTTTCTAAAAATGGTACACTTAATTTTTGAAATTAACCACATAGAAACATAGATTAAAAATATAAGAGGAATTCTCAGTAAACATAGACTATGAAAACTTAAAAAAAGTGAAACGCCTCAATTAAGTAAACCAAAACTATGTTTCTATGTGGTCATAAATAAATGAATATGAAAAAACTGAAAATCTGCGGCATGAAATATCCAGAAAACATTACAGAAATTGCCGCATTACAACCGGATTATTTAGGTTTTATTTTTTGGGAAAAATCGAGTCGGTTTATGGATGTTGCTACAATTCCTGAACTTCCTGAAACTACCAAAAAAGTTGGGGTTTTTGTGGATGCTTCTGTTGACGAAATTCGTTCAAAAGTTGCGCAATATCAATTGGATATCGTACAATTACACGGCAATGAATCCGCAAGTTTTTGTACCGAAATCAAACTTCTGAATGTCGAAATTATCAAAGTATTTTCCATTGGTACTAATTTTGATTTCAGCGTTTTAGAACAATTTCTTCCAATGGTTGATTATTTTCTTTTTGATACTAAAGGAAAATTACCTGGCGGAAACGGCCTTACTTTCGATTGGAACCTGTTGGAAAATTATCCTTTTGACAAACCGTATTTCTTGAGTGGTGGCATTGGAATAAATGAATTAGAAGCGATTAAAGCGTTCCAAAAAACCAAAGTTGCAGAAAAATGTATCGCTATCGACGTAAACAGCCAATTTGAAACAAAACCCGGCTTTAAAAATAAAATTGAATTAGAAAAATTTAAAAAATTGCTTTATGAAAACGAAATATAATGTGGACGAAAACGGCTTTTACGGCCAATTTGGAGGCGCTTTTATTCCTGAAATGTTGTATCCCAATGTGGAAGAATTGAAAGAAAACTACTTGAAAATCATGGCAGAACCTTCTTTTCAAGAAGAATTTAATGAGTTGTTGCAACAGTTTGTAGGCCGACCAACACCTTTGTATTTTGCCAAAAGATTATCGGAAAAATACAACACCAAAATCTACTTAAAACGAGAAGATTTGTGTCACACCGGAGCACACAAAATCAACAACACCATCGGCCAAATTTTAGTCGCCAAACGTTTAGGAAAAACCAGAATCATTGCAGAAACTGGCGCTGGTCAACACGGCGTAGCAACAGCAACGGTTTGCGCTTTAATGGGATTGGAATGCATTGTGTATATGGGTGAAGTTGACATTAAAAGACAAGCGCCAAATGTAGCTCGCATGAAAATGTTGGGCGCAGAAGTTCGTCCTGCAACTTCGGGTTCGAAAACCTTGAAAGATGCTACCAATGAAGCCATTCGCGATTGGATAAACAATCCGATTGATACGTTTTATATTATTGGTTCGGTGGTAGGACCGCATCCTTATCCCGATATGGTGGCACGATTTCAAAGTGTGATTTCCAAAGAAATTAAATCGCAACTCTTAACACAAGAAGGCAAAGAAAATCCAGATTACGTAATTGCATGTGTTGGTGGCGGAAGTAACGCAGCTGGTGCTTTTTACGAATTTTTAGACGAAGAATCGGTACAATTAATTGCTGTGGAAGCGGCTGGACATGGCGTAGATTCTGGTGAAAGTGCTGCGACATCTGTTTTAGGGAAAATTGGCATTATTCACGGAAGCAAAACCTTATTAATGCAAACCGAAGACGGACAAATCACCGAACCCTACTCCATTTCCGCTGGATTGGATTATCCTGGTGTTGGGCCACTTCACGCGCATTTACACGATACAAAACGAGCAGAATTCATCGCAATTACAGACACCGAAGCCATGCAATCAGGATTAGACTTATCAAAAACAGAAGGTATAATTCCAGCAATAGAAACGGCACACGCTTTCTCAGTTTTGGATAAAAAACAATTTGAACCCAATGACATCGTAGTCATCAACTTATCAGGAAGAGGCGACAAAGATTTGAATACGTATATTGATTATTTTAAATTCTAAAAAAAAGCAACCACAAAGCACACCAAGAAGGCACAAGGTTCACAAAGGATGATAACCATCTTGATTAAAACTCTGCGGTATAATTTAGTAAAAACACATAAAAAAACTTAGTGCGCTTAGTGCATTCTTGGTGCACTTTGTGGTTAATTAAAACAAATATTTTTAAATAAGCTTATATGAACTCCAACAAAACTTAACCTTAAATGTTAGCTTTTCAACTTATATGACTTTTATGTTTAATAAAACCATTGCGCACTTTGCGAAAAACTTTGCCTCTTTGCGTTAAAACCAAAAAAAATGAACAGAATAAACCAAAAACTCCAAGAAAACAAAAAACTGCTTTCCATTTATTTTACAGCAGGATTTCCAAAATTAAACGATACCGTTTCCATTATTCAGGAATTGGAAAAAAACGGCGTAGATATGATTGAAATTGGCTTACCATTTTCCGATCCGTTAGCGGATGGTCCAACCATTCAAGAAAGTTCGACACAAGCTATTGAAAACGGCATGACAACTTCGCTCCTATTTGAGCAATTGAAAGACATTCGTAAAAGTGTGCAAATTCCTTTGATTATTATGGGCTATTTTAATCCGATGTTGCAATTTGGTATAGAAAAATTTTGTCAACAATGTGCGGAAGTTGGTATTGATGGCTTGATTATTCCTGATTTGCCTTTGTACGTTTACGAAACAGAATACCAAGCGATTTTTGAAAAATACCATTTGAAAAACATCTTTTTGATTTCACCACAAACGTCATTGGAACGCATTCAGCAGATTGATGCGGTTTCGGATAGTTTTATTTACATGGTGAGTTCGGCTGCGGTAACGGGAAGTCAGTCGGGTTTTGGTTTGGAGCAAATGGAGTATTTCCAAAGAATTGCTGATTTGCACTTAAAAAATCCACAAATTGTAGGTTTTGGCATCAAAGATCAAGAAACTTTCCAGCAAGCCACAACGCATCAAAAAGGCGCGATTATTGGCAGTGCATTCATCAATTTCTTAAAAGAGAACCCGATTAGTGAAATTCCAAAATTCATTGAAAACATCAGGTGATTTATTACTAAGACCAAAGTAGTTTAGGTTAATAAAAATTTCGCTGTAAACCTAATCAAAAAGCACGGTTCTATTACCATTGGTAAAAAAGCGAACATTATCATGACAAAACCCATTACTTCTTTTTACCAATTGCCTTATGAGTTTGGCGATCAAAACCCAAAAATGAAAAAAATATTCCAGAAAGTCACAAATATAATTACATTCACAAAAAATTCAATATTGAATGAAGTCTATAGCAGAAATAAATTCTATAAAGATTCAATGGGACTATAAATATGGTTTCTTCTATTCCCTAACATTAATCGACTTTTTAACTGTTAACCATTTAGATGGAAAAGACTATTTAATTTTAGAGACATCAAACAAAGAGATTTTATGCTGAATGTTAAGAATAGTTTTATATTTTGTTTGAGAACAATGTTTTTAGAGTTTAATATAGAAAAAAATCCTTTCATCTTTATAATAGTTTAAGCAGCACTTATAAACAAGTTTATGAAAATAGGAATTTTATTATTTAAAGAAGATTTAGAAATATTATCTCAAAGCCTTATTAAGTTAAAATTTTGACTAATAAACAAAATTGAAGGAATGAAAAGTTACGGAAATGAACATAGTTATGAAAATGAAAAATTACAAATTGAGTTAAATAAGTATTTAATGATTACAGTAGATTAATTAATGAAATAAAAATTATGAACCTTTATCAAAACACTTGAAATAAAAGATGAAAATAAAATTTACAGAAGGTTGTCCTTATATTTAAGCGAAAGACTTAGCTAATGGTTATCACTCAAGGTTGGAATTTCCAATAGTCAAAAATATAGGGAGAAAACTCTACAGTGAAAAACCAACAATGAACTATTACTTCAAAAAGAATTTTCAAACAGAAAAATTGCTCTAAACTTTTAGAAGTTCTATGCAAACCTATGAAATAAAAGATTACATGGGGAATGGTTCAATTACAGAAGAGAAATAGCTGAAATTAAAGAAATATTAAAATAATATTCAAAAGCTAACAAATTAAAAAAAAATTACTCCTCTTCCTTCTTAATCACTTTTCTTGCTACTTCATTTTAAAATCTTATTACTATTTAAAACATAAAAAATTTGGGTACTTTTAAAAAAGTTGTAATTTTGTATTAATCGAACTCGCCACGCTTCATTTACTTCATTGTAACGCGTACCCAAGCTGGGAGTCTTTTTTTTATAATTATCCATGCCAAACAGAAAAGATTACCCAAAAGATACTCTCTTTGGTAAGCAAATTGAGTTACTTCAAGAAAGAGGAATGGTCTAATGATGTTGAAACCGCAAAGTTTTCTCAAAAACATCAAACTCATTTCAGATTACAAGGATTTTGGTGAATTTCAGATTGATAAAAACAATCATACATTTTAAAACCTAAATATACTTTTGAAAGTGTCATGACTTGCCTTTTTGACCGCAAATTAAGACTTCCTTTTATTGGTGCTCTAGAGGCAGAATCAATTGCACTTCAGATAAAAAGATGATTATTCATTTGTCTATTGAAAAGAATAATGGTGGTTTGAGAAGACAAAAATATATTCTTTATTGAAACTTTTTATTGATTCATTGATAGATGATATTGATAAGAATTACTTAAAGAACTAAAGAAATTTTCATTAGAAACCATTACAACAAATACAGCAATGAAAACAGACCACCAGCCTACAAAACTTTAGAAGTGGTTTCATTCGGTTTGTTTGTCAAAAATATACAGTAATCTTAAAAACGATATTACAGCAAAGACCGGAATTGCAAAAGAGATTCAACTTACCAAATGCTAGTTTCTTAAAAGTTGGCTTCAATCTTTTAATACCATACGAAATATTATTCATCATCATAGCAGATTATGGAATAGAAACATAGATTTCCCTCAAGTTTGCACAAGACGGAATTTAACTTCATCGAAATTCCATCAAATTTAAATTCTGTTTTTCATTGCATTTCTTGTATAGTATTTGTTTTAAATAAGGTTTCAGAAGGTCACACCGTAAAAGAAAAAATTATAGAACTATTAAATGAAAATCCTTCAATCGCGCTTGATGAAATGGGATTTCAGAAAATTGGAAAGAACAACCTTTGTGGAGCTAAAAATAATTGGTAGTAGAATAAGATAATTATTTGTTTAACTTTGAAGGAAATCGGTATATTAGATTGTTAAGTTAAGTTACGTCATTAATTCATCATCATTAAGAAAATGAAAATATTACCAAGTGAAAATTAACTATTACGAATTTTCAAAAACAGAAGTAATAGAAAAATTAAAATCTAGTAATATACTAAACAAAGTTTCAGTCATAGGAATAAAATTATTTTAACAAATAAAAATTTGAAGGAAATCATTGGTGATTGTTTAATGTAACAAATTATAATTATATTCATTTCTTCCTGTAATTAATGGAAAAATTATTATTAAAATTTAGTGGTACTGAAATTGAAATTGAATTAAAACCAACATCATTGTGAAGGATTAATGACACTTTGGTTTATAGGAATTTCATTCGCATTCATTTCGACTTTGTTCAATTTTTAAATTTCCGGTGAAACTCCAATTGCATTGTTATATTCCCATTATTTATGTTATTAATGGGATTTGAATATTGAAATTTGGATTTTCAACAGAAAGTGAAAATTCAAAAAGATTTGATAGAGGTTTACAAGCTAAGGTAAAAATAAATTAATAAACTTTTCATCAATCCCTACTCTTCCTTCTTAATCACTTTTCTCGCTACTTCAATTTTGTATTTCTTGCCTTTCATTTTTTCGTCTTTGATGTTTTGCAGCAAGGTTTTTACTTTGGGATATTTTACCGCTACAAACGAAATGAAATCTTTCACTTCAATCAAACCGATATCGTCTTTTTCTAATTGGCCTTTTTGAGAAAAGAAACCTACAATGTCAATTTTATTCAACTTGTTTTTCTTGCCGCCGCTAATGTAAAGCGTTTGATACAAAGGCGCTTTGGGTAACGATTTCGCATTGGAAACATCTAATCGACGTTTGCCGTAATCGAAATAATCGGCTTTCTTTTCGGTTTCGTGTATGATAACGTAGGCGGTTCCTGTGGCTAACATACGAGCGGTTCTTCCGTTTCGGTGCGTGAATTCGTCTTCTTTGGCTGGCAAATGGTAATGAATGACGTGTTTCATTTCGGGAATATCCAAACCTCTAGCACCTAAATCAATGTGTCAGTATTACTGCCATTTCTGAACTGAATGTAATATTCGCATTTCGTCTTGGTCTAATCCGCCATGGTAATACGTAGAAATAATGCCTTTGGAAGTCAACATGTCATGAATACGTTCCACCGCTTCTCTATGGTTGCAAAAGATAATCGCCGCTTCGGAATTCAACGAACAAATCAACTGAAAAAGTGAGTCAATCTTATCTTTGGATTTCGAAAAAACAATGCGAATATCTAAATTGTCATTCTGTTTTTCTTTGGGAATAAAATCAATGATTTTGGGATCAATGACTTTGGTATATTTCGGAATTTCAACTCCTGAAGTCGCAGAAACTAAAACGCGTTTATTGCTCTAGTAATTTTCCCAATGATATACGACATTTCTTCATGGAAACCCAATTGCAGCGATTTGTCAAATTCGTCTAAAACATAGGTTTTGATGTTTTCGGTAGCGAAACTGCCACGGTCTAAATGATCGGCAATTCTTCCTGGTGTTCCAATTAAAATGGCTGGTGGATTACTCAAATTATTGATTTCAATATCAATCGAATGGCCGCCATAACACGTATTGACTTTGTAATGCGTGCCCATTTTTTTCCAAACTTGTTCAATTTGCAACCCTAATTCACGCGAAGGAACCAAAATTAAGCATTGAACGCCTTTTACTTCTTCTTCCAATAATTGGAAAATTGGCAACAAAAATGCTAAAGTTTTCCCCGAACCTGTTGGAGAAAGCAATAACACATTAGCTTCATTTAAAATAGCATGTTGGGCTACTTCTTGCATTTTGTTCAAACTTGAAATACCAAGATTCAAAAGAACATTGTTGGAAAACGGATTTCGACTCATGCGGCAAAGATAGTGATGATTGTTGATTTAAGCTATTTCATTCTTAAATTAACCTATTTCAATAAAAAAATTAACCACATAGAAACATAGGAAAAAAGAATCGAATAGCCCAAAGTTGGGGTTCAGATAGCCTATGTGAACTAAAAGAGAGTAAAAACGACTTTTTTCAACTAACAATTAACCTATGTTTCTATGTGGTTCAAGTAAAAAACTTTATTTTTGAAACTCAAATTTCCTTTCAATATGCGATTATTAAAAATTATCTTGTTTTTCTTTTCGATAGTGACGTTGGCACAAAATAAATTGGTTACACCTTATGAAACGGGCAATGGCAATCAAACCACTACCTACGAACAATGTATTGCTTTCTACCAAAAATTAGATGCTGCCTTTCCAACCATCCAAATGATAGAAAAAGGCAAAACCGATAGCGGAAAACCCTTGCATTTAGTCTTGTTTTCAGCCGATCTGTTTGGTCGAAATACCAATAAAACCGTAATTCTGTTGTCAACAGCGCGATATTCATCCCCTAGCGAACTAGTGGAATTGACGCAAACCATGATGCTATGTGATTTTGGCTACTGGAAAAGTGAAAGCTCGAAAAATGTCTTGTTTACGCTATTCAGTGTATAATATTGGCGGTATGTTGAATCGAAATTCGCATTCAAAGGCAATCAAAACGGTCAGAAGCTTACAGTTTGGAAATGCTAAATTTGAAATTTGAATTTGTTTCATCGAATCAATTCTAAAAATTCAGAAGTTTCAAGCTATTTTCAAATTTTAACCTGATATTTTCTTAGACAATCACGTTTCAAGCAGGAGCGGATTACCAATATACCTTACTTGTATTGCCACCCAACATGAGCGTTTGGGCGCTTTGGGCATAATTTTCATCAACGAAATGTATCCCAAATGGTAAGAACTTATTGCAAAAAAGGAAGTGATCATCAAAACCACCAAGCCATCACCAAAGTAATTTACGGCACTACGCCAGAAAAAAACGGTTTCAATCAATTTCCAGATACGCCAAGATATGCAACAGGTTACACCACTTTGTTTAACACTTTAGGATTTGTTCCTGAAACACACATGTTGAAAGCCTACAACGAACGCGTGAAAGTAACTTACGAATTCATGGTAAGTGCGATTAATTACGCTGAAAAGAATCATACCAAAATCAAATCGGTAAGAGCCAATGCGGCGGCAACTTATAAAGCGGGTGATTCCTATCCAATTGATTGGGCGATTGATTCTTCCAAAGTTTCTTATATTGATTTCAAAGGCTTTGAAGCGGGTTACAAACCCAGCGACGTTTCAGGAAAAAACCGTTTGTATTATGACAGAAGTAAGCCGTTTACGAAGAAAATTCCTTTTTATGGCAAATACAAAGCGACTCAATTTGTAACCGTTCCAAAAGCCTATATTGTACCGCAATCGCAATGGCCAATTCTGGATATATTGTTGTTAAACAAAATGGAATATTCGCAATTGAAAAAAGATACGATTATTGAAGTAGAAACCTATAAAATTGCCCAATACGAAACTTCCAAATCGCCTTACGAAGGCCATTACGGACATTACAATACCAAAGTAAACCGTCAAACAGAAAAAATACAATTTTTCGCTGGTGATTATGTATTTTCAACCGAACAAAAAGGCATGAAATATTTATTGGAAACACTAGAACCAGAAGCTGTTGACAGTTATTTCAATTGGAATTTCTTTGATGCGATTTTACAACAAAAAGAATATTTTTCGAGTTATGTTTTTGAAGATTTAGCCAAAGAATTCTTGGATAAAAACCCAAAAATCAAAGCCGAATTGGAACAAAAGAAACAAAACGACAAAGCTTTCGCTGAAAATGGTGCAGCGCAATTGGATTGGGTGTACAGACAATCGCCTTACTATGAGAAAGCGCATTTGCAGTATCCGGTTTTTAGGATTAATTAGATAAAAAACTTAAATAATGTTAGCAAATATTGCACTATTTATTGTTATTGCTTTAGCAATAGTTTATATTATTTACGATTCCAAGAAAGCTATTAAAGCTAAAAACAATGTAGAAAATAATAAAACTGTAGTAAAATCTCAAATTCAAAAAAGCGAAAGTTATAATGAAGATGAAACTTTCTTGTGGGAAGAAGAATATTTAATGATTGAAATTATTCCAGCTGCTAATTATGAGTATTTATTCGATAAAAATATTGATAAACGAAAAGCAATATCAAGCTACTCAAAAATTAAAACTGAAACTTTAAAAATTGAAATTAATGAATTTAGAGATTTTTTTGAAGGAATTGGAATTAATAAATATACAAAAATCTTTTATCTTGGAATTGGTGATATTGTGATAAATGATTGCCAAAACACAATTGCTTATGGATGTTTAGGCGACACTATTTTCATAGAGCATAAAGATGATATAGTTGAAAACATTTGGTTTGTTTCAAACAATAGAACTTCAAAATTAAACACAGAAATTGTAAATACTCTTAATCAAATTGGATTGAAATACGATTTACTTCTTGTTGATAATTATACTGTTACCGAAAAAATTGTTGATTTGAAAATTATTGATGAGATTGAATCTTATTTTAAATTTTGTAAAGAGATTAAACTTTATTAATTAATTAATTCTCCTTCAAACAACAACTTGATATTTTCGTACGAATTGGCTAAAACCGTTGGAATTTCTTCTGGTTTAATCCACGCTACTTTTTCTATGCCTTCGTCTTCTTGTCCTTGTGGCGTTCCATTAAAATCGGTTAGCATTTCGTACCAATACGTTACTTTTAGCTTGTAGCGACCGTTGCGTTTAAAAATATGATAGGTTTTTTGTAGTTTGTTGGTAATCTTTAATCCAGTTACGCCAGTTTCTTCTTCCACTTCACGAATGGCGGTTTCTTCCATGGTTTCGTTTTTTTCGGTGCCGCCTTTGGGTAAATCCCATTTGCCGTTTCTAAAAATGAATAAAACTTCACCTTTGGAATTGTAAACCAATCCGCCGCCGGCTTTCACTACTGGAATTTTGGCTTTTAAAGTTTTCATAATCAATTTCTCATCGGGATGATACAAAAATGCTTGCTGAATTTTATTCTGAAACATTTTCACTATCAACTTCTTGATATCAATGCTTTCCAACAAGAAAAGTTTGAAATCAGTCTCTTTTTGTACTTGATTTGTCAAAAAAAGTGGTCTATCGTTCACAAAAACTTTATACATTTGCAATATGATTTTTAATACCAACACAGCACAACAAACAGCCGAATTGCTTTTACAAATAAACGCAATTAAATTAAATTCTAAAAATCCTTTTACGTGGGCTTCAGGCTGGAAGTCTCCAATTTATTGTGATAACCGTATAATTCTCTCATTTCCAGCGGTTAGAAATTACATTCGTGATGAATTTGCCAAACAAATTGAAGATAAATTTGGCAAGCCCGATGTAATTGCTGGTGTAGCCACTGGCGCTATTGGAATAGGAATTTTGGTTGCAGAAGCGATGGGATTGCCATTTGTATACGTTCGTCCGGAACCAAAAAAACACGGTCGCCAAAACCAAGTGGAAGGTTATTTGCAAAAAGGTCAAAATGTAATCGTAGTAGAAGATTTAATTTCAACAGGTGGAAGTAGTCTTTTAGCGGTTGAAGCGTTACGTAATGAAGGTGCCAATGTAAAAGGAATGGCAGCCATTTTCACCTACGGATTTCCAATTTCGAAAGAGAAATTTCAAGCTGCGAATTTAGATGTTTACACCTTAAGTAATTACGAAAACTTAATTAAAAAAGCCGTTGACAAACAATACGTTTCAGAAAACGAAATGGAAACTTTAGCTGCTTGGAACGCCAATCCAGCTGAATGGAATGTTGAAGTTTAGAAAATAGAAGTTAGAGGTTAGAAATTAGACAGCAGACTTCAGAAAACAGAAAACAAACCATAAACAATAAACTACAAACAAAAAAACATATGAACTTAGAAAGTCCAAAAGTAAACGTAGCCAAATCAGCGGAATATTTATTCAACGCTTTGACTGACGTAAAGAATTTTGAAAAATTAATGCCTGAAAATATCGCTAAATTTGAAGTAATTGACGAAAATTGTTTTGAATTTGGTTTGAAAGGAATGCCTGAAATTAAATTGGTAAAAAAAAGTGCTACACCACATTCGCAAGTAGTTTTAGGTGCAGCTTCAAGCAAATTACCTTTTACCTTAACTGCTAATTTAACAGCGGTTAACGACACAACCGATGTGCAATTGGATTTTCAAGGTGAATTCAATCCGATGATGGCGATGATGATCAAAGGACCAATTACCAAATTTATTGAAACTTTAGCTCAAAATATGGGTAAATTATAATTCAGTAAAACAACTGAAATAACAAACTCCTGCATAACTTGTAGGAGTTTTTTGTTTATATTTGGTAAAACAATATTATGTTCGAGAGAATTAGTTGGCTTTTTTTACTCTTGTCTTTAGTCGCTGAAGTTATTGGAACCATTGGTGGTTTTGGTTCTTCCGTATTTTTTGTTCCTATTGCTAGTTTTTTCTTTACTTTTCAATCGGTTCTCGGATTAACGGCGATTTTCCATTTGTCGAGTAATTTGAGTAAAATTGCTTTGTTCAGAAAAGGTTTGGATAAAAAACTCTTGCTTCAAATTGGTGTTCCATCAGTGATTTTTGTAATTATTGGTGGCATACTTTCCAATTATTTGGATTCTTTTTTCTTAGAAATAGCTTTGGGAATTTTTCTTATTTTTTTCAGTTTGTTGTTCTTGATTAAAAAGAATTTGGTGGTCAAACCCGAACTAAAACAATCTTTAATTGGTGGTTCACTTTCCGGTTTTACAGCTGGACTTCTTGGAACTGGTGGTGCTATTAGAGGAATTACGATGGCGGCTTTTAATTTGGAAAAAAGTGTTTTTATCGCTACTTCTGCTGCTATCGATTTTTTTATCGACTTTACACGAACTATTGTTTATTTCCAAAGTGGTTACATTGGAAAAAATGAATTGCTTTATGTTCCGTTTTTGTTTGTAATTGGGTTAATTGGAACTTACATTGGAAAAAGAATTTTGAAATATGTTCCACAAGATCGTTTCAAACAATTGTCATTGGTATTAATACTTTTGATTGGAATTGTGATGTTAGTTCAAGTTGGGCTGAAATAAATCCATAAAAAAAGCTCCGAGTTTCCTCGAAGCTTTAAAATAAAAAGGGTGAAAGACGGGTCTCGAACCCGCGACCTTCGGAACCACAATCCGACGCTCTAACCAACTGAGCTACAATCACCATTTGTTTTGCGAGTGCAAATATAGTGCAATTCTAAACTTTTACAAACATTTTTTATAAAAATTTACAGCAATTTTATTTCAAATCACTTAAACTATTGACTGCCAAATATCTTTCTACTGTAAAACCTTCAGCGTACTCCACTCCTACTAATCTTCCAAGGTCTTGCGCACGGTATTTGATGCTATCTAAAAAGTTTTTGGAAGCAATTGGTGTCACAGGCTCATTGGATTTTGGATCATAAAATTGCGAACTATAAGCCAAAACCGAATTCATTTTGGTTTCCATAAAATCAGAAATATCCACAACAAAATCAGGTTCTATATTTTTCCATTGAATGTAATGATACACTACTTTTGGTCGCCAAGCTTCTTGAACTTCTCCATTCAGTTCCGTTTTGATTTGACGTAAACCCGATAAAAAACAAGCATCGCTTACCAATTTACTCCCTTTTCCGTGATCAATATGACGGTCATCAATAGCATTGCACAAAACAATTTCAGGTTGGTATTTGCGAATCATTTGAATGATTTTCATTTGATGCGCTTCGTCATTTACAAAAAAACCATCGCGCATGTCTAAGTTCTCACGAACCGAAACACCCAAAATTTCAGAAGCTTTAGCCGATTCCAAATTACGAGTTTCCACCGAGCCACGAGTGCCTAATTCGCCACGAGTTAAATCGATGATTCCGACTTTCTTTCCTAAATTCACTTCTTTGGCAATCGTTCCGCTACAACCTAATTCCACATCATCAGGATGCGC
Source organism: Flavobacterium sp. (assembly GCA_018401995.1). Lineage (GTDB taxonomy): Bacteria > Bacteroidota > Bacteroidia > Flavobacteriales > Flavobacteriaceae > Flavobacterium. The sequence continues at coordinate 17,511 of JAGYJR010000019.1, forward strand.
TCCAAAAGCTAGTATGTCTAATTTCATTTTCAGTTTATAAGTTTATTGTTTAAGAGTTTAAAAGGTTTTGGAAACTAAAATATTCCTCATGGTCATTGATTTGTTTTCCGTTTCAATGAACTCTTTCTCTGGAATACTGTCTTTGGTAATACCGCAGCCTACATAAATAGTTGTTGTATTCTTTTCAACTTCCAAACAGCGTAAATTTACAAATAAATCAGTTTGATTGTTCATTTGGTATTCACCCAAAAATCCAGTGTAATATTTTCTGTCATACCCTTCATTTTTGGAAATAAAATCAATAGCATTTTCCTTTGGTAAACCACAAACAGCCGGAGTTGGATGCAAACTATCAATCAATTCCAATGCTGAAAAATCACTCGTAAGTTCACCAGAAATTAACGATTGTAAATGTGCTAAATTTCCAGCTTTAATCGTTTGAGCTTCAGTAAAGGTAACCGATTTTGATTTATCTTTTACTTTAGCTAAAATATAATTGGTTACAAATTGTTGTTCTTCGATTTCTTTGGTTTCCCAAACTAAATTTTGATTATACAATTGCGTTCCTGCCAAAGCCATAGTTTCATAACGATTATCCTTAATTTTTACCAATTGCTCTGGAGTTGCTCCCAACCAAATACCTACTTTCGGATGATAAAACAAATAGCGAAATGCCGATGGATAAGAAGCAATTAAATTCTGAAATGTTTCTGTAATAGTAATTTCTTTGGGAATTTCTATCTTTCTAGAAAGTACCACTTTTTCGAAATTTCCATTGGTAATTGCTTGAATTCCATCGGATACCAATTGTTCAAAAGCTTCTTTTTGATGGGTTACCAAAAAATCCGTTTTAGTAGATTGGTTTACTTTAATTTCTTCCAAAAAACCTTGCGTTAAAACAGCTTCATCTATTGAAATTACAACCTTCAAACCAGCATTAAACGGCGCAAAAACAAAACCCGATTGTCCCGAAAACGGAATAACTTCATCGTTGTTTTGTTGTAGTAAATTCCAACGGTTTTCATTGGGTTTTATATAACAAACAAACGGTGTTTTTTTAGCTAACAGCGTATATATTTCTTCGAAAATTGGCATTATTTTTTTCTTGGTAAAACCATATTGGTTAACTTACATAACGAAATCAAAGCACCTTCTTCATCGGTAATTTTAATTTCCCACAAATGAATACTTCTACCTTTGTGAATAATTCTGGCAGTACCATAAACCATTCCTTCTCGTTTGCTTTTTAAGTGATTGGCACTAATCTCGATTCCTCTAACTTCTTCTTCATCCGTATTGACAAACATAGCTGAAGCAGCACTACCAACACTTTCTGCCAAAGCTACCGAAGCACCACCATGAAGTAATCCCATAGGTTGGTGAACGCGAGGATTTACAGGCATTTTTGCTTGTAACATTCCTTCTGCAGCATCTGTAAATTCTATTTCCAAAGTTTCCATTAAAGTGTTTTTACTGAACTGCTTACACATTTCCAAAACACGAACCCTATCGAACATAATCTATATTTTTTACAAAAATACAAATTTCAAATGGGTAAATTATCATAAGAAAACGCTAATAATTACGTTTTACAATTGGAAAAAATACTTACATTTACACAAATTTGCATTCATGAAGACTTACTTTTATATAATCATTGGTTTATTCTTGACACTAACATCTTGTAGAGAAGATTTTGAATTTCAACCTAGCAATGGTAATTTGGGTTTCTCTAGAGATACGATTTATTTAGATACTGTTTTTACAGATATTGGTTCAAGTACTTATACCTTAAAAGTATACAACAGAAGTGATAAAAACATATCAATTCCATCTATTCGGTTAGGAAATGGAGCTAATTCCAAATACCAATTAATGGTAGATGGAATGCCAGGAAAAGAATTTTTGAATGTAGAAATGTTAGCCAAAGACAGCATGTTTATTTTTGTATCAGTAAATGCCGATGTAGCTAGTGCCAACCCAACTGATTTTTTATACACAGATCAAATATTATTTGGCGTTGGTACCAATTTTCAAAAAGTGGAATTGGTTACTTTAATACAAGATGCTTATTTTTTATATCCACAACGTTTTGTTGATGGAACAACAGAAACATTACCTATTGGTGACAATGAAATTTATGGGTTTTTCTTAGATGATAATGATCCAGTAAATGGGAACGAACTCCAATGGAACAACTCGAAACCTTATGTAGTTTATGGTTATGCGGCTATTCCAGCGAATCAAACCTTAACCGTTGATGCTGGAGCAAAAATTCACTTTCATGCCGAATCAGGACTAATTGTTGCGAATAACGCTTCTTTACAAGTAAATGGTACCATTGCTGACCAAGTAATTTTTGAAGGTGATCGTCTAGAACCTGGATTTTCAGACACGCCCGGACAATGGGGAACCATTTGGTTCACTCAAGGAAGTACAAATAATATACTTTCCAACTTAACCGTAAAAAATGCCACCGTTGGAATGCTTGTAACAGGTAATGATGGAACTGCAAATCCTACCTTAACTTTGAATAATGTTCAAGTTTACAATTGTTCCAACGTGGGGATTTTGGCAAGAACAGGAAAAATTACAGGACAAAATGTAGTGATTAACAATTGTGGCGAGACTGCATTTGCAGGAACTTTTGGTGGTGCTTATGATTTTACCCATTGTACTTTTGCTAATTATTGGCCAAGACCAAACCAAACTTGCGTTGTTTTAAGTGACGACTCAATAAACAATGTTCCAACACCTTTAGAAAATGCCAATTTCAAAAACTGTATTATTTACGGCTCAAGTAATTTAGGAATTTCATTGAAAAAAGAAGGAACAACATTCAATTATTCTTTTGAAAATTGTTTGATTAAATTTGCTGATTTTAATAATCAATTCCAAAATAATCCTCTATACCAATTTACCTCGAGTGCTAATTACACCAATTGTTTAATTGCAACCAACTCAACAGTGAACCGACCAGAATTTAAAAATCCAGCAAATAATGAATTGCAAATTGGAGAGAATTCTGTAGCAAGAGGAACAGCAAATTTCACTTTTTCAAGTGGTACATTTGATATTTTGAATCTCGCAAGAACCAATCCGTCTGATATAGGCGCTTACAATTGGGCAACTTTTGATTAATTAAATATAATTTTGATTGTTCTTTTTTTTAGAATAAATTTGCAACTTAAACAACACAAACAACTACATACAATGATTCATTTCTTCGGAAACCAATCCAACACGGTTTTTGCGGTTCAAACGCAAAACGAGATTTCATCAGAAGACATCAACAAATTAAATTGGCTTTTTGGCAACGCACATAAAATAGAAAAATCCGTATTGTCGGATTTTTTTGTTGGACCTCGTGCCGCTATGGTAACACCATGGAGTACAAATGCTGTAGAAATTACTCAAAATATGGGGATTTCAGGCATCATTCGTATTGAGGAATTTGAAAAAGTAACTCCCGATTTTACTGATTTTGATCCAATGCTTTCGCAAAAGTATTCGGAATTAAATCAAGAAATTTACACGATTAATATCCAACCAGAACCAATATTAGATATCGAGGATATTGACGCATATAACAAATCAGAAGGTTTGGCTTTAAGTCCGGAAGAAGTGGATTATTTGAATAATCTTTCTACGAAATTAGGTAGAAAATTAACCGATTCTGAAATTTTTGCTTTCTCACAAGCGAATTCAGAACACTGTCGTCACAAAATTTTCAACGGAACATTTGTGATTGATGGCGAAGAAAAACCAACTTCTTTGTTCAAATTAATCAAGAAAACTTCGGAAACCAATCCAAACGATATTGTTTCTGCCTACAAAGATAACGTGGCTTTTGTAAAAGGTCCAAAAGTAACACAATTCGCTCCAAAAAGCGCTGACAAACCAGATTTCTACCAAGAAAAGGAATTTGATTCAGTTCTATCATTAAAAGCAGAAACACATAATTTCCCAACAACTGTAGAACCATTCAACGGGGCTGCAACGGGTTCTGGAGGTGAAATTCGTGACCGTTTAGCAGGTGGACAAGGTTCGTTGCCATTAGCAGGAACTGCGGTTTACATGACTTCTTACTCACGTTTAGCAGAAGAACGACCATGGGAAAAAGGAATGATTGAAAGACCTTGGTTGTACCAAACTCCTATGGATATTTTGATTAAAGCATCAAACGGAGCTTCTGATTTTGGAAATAAATTTGGACAACCTTTAATTACAGGTTCTATTTTAACTTTCGAGCACGAAGAAAACAATCGTAAAATTGGGTACGATAAAGTCATCATGCAAGCGGGTGGAATTGGATACGGAAAATTAGATCAAGCGATTAAAAAGAAACCACAAGAAGGCGATAAAATCGTTATTTTAGGTGGAGAAAATTATAGAATTGGAATGGGCGGAGCTGCAGTTTCTTCAGCAGATACAGGAGCTTTTGGTTCAGGAATCGAATTAAATGCAATCCAACGTTCCAATCCAGAAATGCAAAAACGTGCGGCTAATGCAATTCGTGGTTTGGTAGAAAGTGATAACAATCCAATTGTTTCGATTCACGATCATGGAGCTGGTGGACATTTGAACTGTCTTTCAGAATTGGTAGAAGAAACTGGTGGTTTAATCGATTTAGATAAATTACCTGTTGGTGACCCAACGCTTTCTGCTAAAGAAATCATCGGGAACGAATCACAAGAGCGAATGGGATTGGTAATTGGTGAAAAAGATATCGAAACTTTACAACGAATTGCTGATAGAGAACGTTCGCCAATGTATCAGGTAGGTGATGTTACCAATGACCATAGATTTACATTTGAATCCAAATCAACTGGTGAAAAACCAATGGATTATGCTTTGGAAGATTTCTTTGGGAGTTCGCCAAAAACTGTTATGACCGATAAAACAATTGCTACTAATTATAGCGATTTAGCATATTCAACAGAAGAAATTCCAACTTATTTAAATCAAGTGTTGCAGTTAGAAGCTGTTGCTTGTAAAGATTGGTTAACCAATAAAGTAGACCGTTGTGTTGGTGGAAGAGTAGCTAAACAACAATGTGTTGGTCCATTACAATTGCCTTTGAATAATGTTGGTGTAATGGCATTGGATTTCAAAGGAAAAGAGGGAATTGCCACTTCTATTGGGCACTCACCTATTTCGGCTTTAGTTGATCCTGTTGCTGGTTCAAGAACTGCAATTGGAGAAGCTTTATCAAATATTGTTTGGGCTCCGTTGAAAGATGGTTTGCAATCTGTTTCATTATCTGCCAACTGGATGTGGGCTTGTAAAAATGAAGGTGAAGACGCTCGATTATATGAAGCGGTAAAAGGATGTTCGGATTTTGCTATTGAATTGGGAATCAATATTCCAACAGGAAAAGATTCGCTTTCGATGAAACAAAAATATCCAAACGATGAAGTAATTGCTCCTGGAACGGTCATTATTTCAGCTGCTGGAAATTGTTCCAATATTACTAAGGTTGTTGAACCTGTTTTACAACGAAATGGCGGCAATATTTACTATTTGAATTTGTCACAAGATAGTTTCAAATTAGGTGGAAGTTCGTTCGCTCAGGTTTTGAATAAAATAGGGAATGATGTTCCAACGATTCAAAATTCAGAATTCTTCAAGAAAGCCTTCAATTTATTACAAGATTTAATAAAAGATAGAAAAATCAAAGCGGGACACGACATTGGAAGTGGTGGATTAATCACGACTTTATTAGAAATGTGTTTTGCTGATACCAAATTAGGCGCTTTTATCGATTTGACTTCTTTGGGAGAAAAAGATACTGTTAAAGCGTTATTTAATGAAAACATCGCAGTAGTTTTCCAAGCGGATGAAGCTGTAGAAAAAGAATTTGCTGCACAAAATATTGAATTGTTCAAAGTTGGTTCCGTAGTTGAAGGCGATATCTTTACCGTTATTAATCATGAAGATAGTTTCACTTTTAATCCAGCGACGTTAAGAGATACTTGGTTTGAAACTTCGTTCTTATTAGATTCCAAACAATCTAAAAACGGAATGGCGCAAGAACGTTACAACAATTACAAAAATCAGCCTTTACAATTCACATTCCCAGCACATTTTGATGGTAAGTTACCTGTGATTGATGTTTCAAAACCAAAACCAAAAGCAGCTATCATTCGAGAGAAAGGAAGTAATTCGGAACGTGAAATGGCAAATGCTATGTTCTTAGCAGGATTTGATGTAAAAGACGTTCACATGACCGATTTAATTTCGGGAAGAGAAACATTGGAAGATATTCAATTCATTGGAGCTGTTGGAGGATTTTCGAATTCGGATGTTCTAGGTTCGGCTAAAGGTTGGGCTGGAGCATTTATATACAACGAAAAAGCCAATACGGCTTTGAAAAATTTCTTTAAACGTGAAGACACGCTTTCCGTTGGAATTTGTAATGGATGTCAATTGTTAATGGAATTGAAATTAATCAATCCAGAACATGATGTTCACGGAAAAATGCAACATAATACTTCGAATAAACACGAAAGTGGTTTTACTTCGGTAAAGGTTCAGAAGAATAATTCGGTGATGTTATCTACTTTGGAAGGAACAACTTTAGGCGTTTGGATTTCTCACGGAGAAGGAAAATTCAAATTACCTTATTCAGAAGATAAATATAATATTGTAGCCAAGTATGCTTACGAAGGTTATCCAGCCAATCCAAATGGTTCTGATTTCAACACCGCTATGATGTGTGATACGACTGGAAGACATTTAGTAATGATGCCACATATTGAGCGTTCTACTTTCCCTTGGAACTGGGCTCATTATCCTGAACGTGGACAAAAAGATGAAGTTTCTCCTTGGTTAGAAGCTTTTGTAAATGCCAGAAAATGGATTGAAAATAAAAAATAATACAAGAAAAGCTCTCATATTAATGAGAGCTTTTTTTAATAAAAAAAAACTGCCCGAAGGCAGTTTTCTCAAATTAACCCCAAACTAAAACTTATCTGTTTCTAAAACAATATAACGACTAGGATATTGTGTAGTTACATCGTCTTCTGCGGTGACGAAAATTCTTTTCGGCTTTGATGATGAAACACTTTCAAACTTAACATGCAGTTTTGAAGTTCCAATAATTTGACCAATATTTAATGGTATTTGATTTTGTTCAGAAGACAACCATACAACATAATACTTTTTTGGTGGCTCTAAACGATCTGGTTCTGCTAGATATGAAATTTCAAGTTTAATGTTGTAATTGTTGTTCTTGTCTTTCTTAACCGTTACATCCCCCCTAGCAGAGGGTATAATATTTGAATTTTCAAATTGAATTTTTTTAGAACAAGAGATAAAAATTTGCGATAAGGCAAAAGATAATACTAAAAAAAGTACGAATCTTAATAACGAATAATTTGTTTTCATATGATTATTTTTTTTGGTTACGTTCTGCCATTTGCGATATTGATTTTCCTAATTCGTCTAAGTCATTATTTAATTCTACTTTAAATAAAACCCATCTTTGTTCTGGACCTAACTCATAGTTTTCAATTTTAAGTTTTAATTCTGCATTTCTGCTTTCTAACTTAATAATTTCAACTTGATCGATGTCTCTCTCAACTTTTGCCTTAGAACTAATCTTCATTTTTAAGTCTCTTATCAGTTCTTGGTTTTCAACTAATTTCAATTGAATACTTTTTTTGTATGTGTTAAAATTATTGATAGAGTCATTTTCGGCTTGTTCTAATTCAGTCTTTGCCTCTATTAAATCCTCTTTCGCTTTTTCTAAATTACTTTCTTTTGCACTAGGCGAATTATTACAACTCGCTACAAAAAAACCAATCAAACTTGTAATTAAAACTATTTTTAAAGTAATTGTTTTCATCTTTTCTATATTTATTGTTAATTAAACCATGATCTCAATTGTGAAAAGAAATCATGGTCTTATTTTAAAAATTTATTTATTCATTTGATGGTCTGAACCATTATGTAATAACTCATTGGCTTTATCTTTAAAAGAAGTTGCCGCAGAACTAATTTTACCTTCTATAAGATTACCAAAATCTGATGCTTTGTCTTTTAAATATTGACCATCTTCATTAATTTCACTTTTAATTTTTTTGGCTGTTTTTTTTACACTGTTAGCAATGTTTTTTCTTGTTTTTTTGCCTTTGTGTGGTGCAAATAAAACCCCAACAGTTGCACCTACTAGAGCGCCAATTAACAAACTACCTACTACTACTCTTCCCTTATTATTAAAATTTTCCATTTTATTTATATTTTTTAAAATTAAAATCTGTAACCAACCGTTGCTTGATACCACATGTTTTTATAACGTGGTGTAGTGGATGAACCATCTCCTTGATTGTTCTTCAAATCCCATCCGCCTCTAAGCCCGAAAACTAAATTATTAAAATTCAAATCAGCACCACCAATCAATGAAAAAGTATTTTTACGAATATTATCGTTTGTAAACTCCTCTTCTTCAGAAGAAGAAAAGCTACCACTTGTAAATTCATCTTTCTGATTCATCAAATATGAATATTGAGGTCCGAATAAAATAGTAATAAACTCAACTGGCTTGACAGCGAATAACAAAGGAATATCAATATAGTTAGTAGTTCTAGTAGCTTCGTAAGCTGTTCCCAAGAATGTACCAGAAGACTTGAATCCTTTTTGAGAAAACAAAATTTCTGGTTGCACTCCAATAAATTTACCTAATGGAATTGAAACAAAAGCTCCAGCTGCTAAACCAAATTTACTATCTGCAACAAAATCTTCACCTTCAGAATCATATACGTTGGAATAATTAGTCCCCACTTTTAATCCAAAAAATAATTTCTCTCTATTATCTGTTGAAGTTGATTCCTGTGCAATAGAATTTGATACTGATAATGTAATTAATGCGATCGTTAGGATTGCTTTTTTCATGTTTTTTTATTTAAGTTAAATACGTATTATGGATTAACAAATTACTTTAACTCTTTATCATAATGCATTACAATATTTTGTTACTAATTTATAATACAAAGGTGCGGTTGTATGACTTAAAATGTGTTACACAATACATAATTTAAGTTACATGATTCACTTATTTTGAATAACTTTTTAATGATTTTTTTTAGTTCATATTTGATCACTATCATATTTGAATAGTAGTTAGAGGAACAAAAAAAGCGTAGATGAAAACTCACCTACGCCCTTTATTGGCAATTTTGTGTATTCATAGCATTTTTCAGTTACTAAGTTGCCCACAAAAAGTCAATTTTATTTTGTAATTTGACCATTGTTGATAATGTTAATTACCTCTTCTCTTTTTTTATGTAAACGAGTTTCTACTCTCATAATTAAATCATCTTCTTTTCCACTTTCAAATTTCAAATCTGAATCTGTAAGTTGTGGAAATTTTTCTTTCAGTCTACCTGCTTGTTGTTTCCAATCACCAGAAATTTTAAAAACTTCTGTACCTTTGTTTTCTTTTGATTCCATTTTTAATTGTTTTTAAATGTTATATATTTATAAAACAAAGGTGGTGCATATATTACAGTTAAAGTTATAATATAAAAAAAATATATTATATAAATAACACATTAACAAATACTTAAACTTAAATATTTTCTAAATTTTCTCTAAGTTTTGATTTTCTTTTCTTTTTTAACTGCTTGAAGTAAGACGGAGATAAACCTGTGACTTTTTTAAACTGTCCTGATAAGTGAGCTACACTACTGTAGTTTAATAAATAGGCTATTTCGGTTAAGTTCAACTCATCATACAATAACAACTCTTTAACACGCTCTATTTTATGATTGATAATAAATTGCTGAATGGTAATTCCTTTTACTTCGGAAAAGATATTGGAAAGGTAAGTATAATCTTGGTTTAGTTTTTCACTAATGTAATCGGAGTAATTTATTTTGGGTAATTCATCAGTATAGTGAACCATTTCAATAATTACATCTTTTATTTTCTCAATTAAGATTGATTTTTTATCATCTAGTAATTCCAGACCTGACTTGGCTAAATTATTTTTTAATAATTCAAATTTGACAGGTGTTATGTCTTCCATAATCTCAACCACACCTAAATCAACATTAACATGGTGCAATCCTATTTTTTTTAATTCTTCTTTGACCATCATTTTACAGCGAAGACTAACCATATATTTAATGTAGAGTATCATACTGTTTTTTTTGGTATTTAAAAGCAAATAAATTTTTGCTCTGTATTATTTAATCTTCATAACCACTTTTAATTACTGTTGAAATCATTTTGAATTGTTGATTTGCACTAAATTGATGATTGGAATGCGCTGGAATAACCATACCATCACCTAATTTTAACTTGAATTTCTTTTTGTCAATGGAAAGTTCTGCTACACCATCAATTATTTGAATGTAGGTGTCGAAAGGCGATTTTTTTTCATCCAACTCTTCTCCAGCATCAAAGGAAGATGCTGTAACATTTCCAGTTACTTTTTTTATAATTGTTTTACTAACCACTGCATTGGGTATGTACTCAATTAATTCCACAACAATGTGGATTTTTCCCTTTTCAACTTCAATAAACTCGTTTCCTTTTTTCATTTTTTGTCAAGCAATTAATTTTAAATTGAGAAACCTATTAGCTGCTACATACAAATATCGACTAATAATGTCTAATAAAATTACATTCTACGATTTAAAGTTTGCATAATTCACATATTGTGAACTTTTAAATAAGCTAAAGTTGTTTTTTAGCTTATTTTTTAATTCACATCTATATTTTCTTCGAAAAAAAACAGCTATTATGCTTGCATAATAAATTAATAATCAAATTAGTAAAACTAGAAAATAGGAAAACAATAAAAAATTGGTTAATAAATTATATTTTCTTAATTTGCAACATTATAAAACTGTAAATTATGAACCAAATTACACGATTATTTGAATTTCCATACCACCAACTAGAAAAGTATAAACTTTCTGATGCTTTAGTTACAAAGTATAACGGCGAATGGATTAAAACTTCAACACAGGAATATCTAGACAAAGCAAATGCGCTTTCAAGAGGATTACTTCGTTTAGGTGTAAATAAAAACGATAAAATCGCAATTATTTCTTCTAACAACAGAACAGAATGGCATATTACGGATATAGGAGCGCTTCAAACAGGAGCTCAAACCGTACCAATGTATCCGACCATTTCTGCAGAAGATTATGAATACATCTTAAACCATTCAGAATCTAAATATGTATTCGTTTCAGATACTGAAGTGTACGACAAATTGATGTCAATTAAAGCCAATGTTTCTTCGTTAAAAGAAATTTTCTCCTACAACGAAATTGCAGGTTGTAAAAATTGGAAAGAAATTCTAGAATTAGGTGCTGATGATTCGAACCAAGATGAAGTTGAAAATAGAAAAAATGAAGTTTTAACTACAGATTTAGCAACAATTATTTATACTTCCGGAACAACAGGTCGACCAAAAGGCGTAATGTTAACACATCAAAATATCGTTTCCGACGTGTTAATGAGTGCGCCAAGAGTTCCATTACGCGCTGGTGATACAAGAGCATTGAGTTTCTTACCAATTTGTCACATCTTCGAAAGAATGTTGACCTATTTATACCAATATTATGGTATTTCAATTTACTTTGCTGAAAGCATTGAGAAAATTTCAGACAACTTAAAAGAAGTACATCCACATGTGATGTCGGTTGTACCAAGATTATTAGAAAAAGTTTACGATAAAATCTACGCAAAAGGAGCTGATTTAACTGGAATCAAGAAAAAATTATTCTTTTGGGCGTTAGACTTAGGAATGAACTACAAACCATACAATGAAAATGGAGGTTGGTACGAATTCAAATTAAAAATTGCTAGAAAACTAATCTTCTCTAAATGGCAAGAAGCTCTTGGTGGTGAATTAGAATTATTAGTTTGTGGAAGTGCAGCTTTACAAACCCGTTTATCAAAAGTATTTTGCGCAGCAGGCATTCCAGTAATGGAAGGTTATGGATTAACAGAGACTTCACCTGTAATCTCAGTAAATGACATGAGAAATAAGGGTTTTAGAGTTGGTACTGTTGGTAAAGTATTAGAAGGTGTTGAAGTAAAAATAGCTGAAGATGGTGAAATTCTTTGTAAAGGTCCAAACGTAATGGTTGGGTATTATAAAGATGAAGCACAAACTAACGATGTAAAAAAAGATGGCTACTTTCACACGGGTGATATCGGAGAAATTGATTCGGATGGTTTCTTAAAAATTACCGATCGTAAGAAAGAAATGTTTAAAACTTCTGGTGGAAAATACATTGCCCCACAGATGTTAGAAAACCATTTCAAACAATCGCGTTTCATTGAGCAAATCATGGTTATTGGGGATGGGGAAAAAATGCCAGGCGCATTTATCCAACCAAGTTTTGAGTTTTTAGCTGAATGGTCACAAAGAAAAGGAATTAACTTAGGTGCTACTAACGACGAAATTGTACAAAACGAACGCGTTATCAAACGTATCCAAAGAGAAGTTGATGAAATCAACGAACGTTTTGGTAACTGGGAAAAAGTAAAACGTTTTGAACTTACCCCTGATGTTTGGTCAATTGACGCTGGACATTTAACTCCAACCATGAAATTAAAACGTAAAATAATTAAAGAAAAATACAACGATTTATATCAAAAAATTTATAGTTAAACCTAATGAAGCCCACTTTTTGTGGGTTTCATGTTTATAAAATGTTAATTTTTATAAAAAAATGAAAAAATACTATGCATGCATAGTATTTTTTTTTATATTTGAAAAAGTTTAGAATTCAATCCAATGAAAGATAAAACAATAGATTATATATTAAGAGCAACTTGGCAAGCTGTTGCAAGAATGTACAACGAAGAAGCTGCCAAATACGGGGCTACTATGGCTACAGGTTTTGCGCTGTTGAGTATTGACAGAGAAAAAGGAACACCATCAACCGCACTAGGTCCAAAAATGGGAATGGAAGCAACTAGTTTAACCCGAACTTTAAAATCAATGGAAGACAGAGGTTTAATTAGTAAAAAGAAAAATCCCATTGATGGTCGAGGTGTTTTGATTCATCTTACCAAAGAAGGTCAAGATAAAAGGGAACTTTCTAAAACAACTGTACTGAAATTCAACGAAACAATAAAACAACATGTTTCAGAAGAAAAATTACAACACTTTATGGAAGTTGCTGAAATAATTAATGAATTAATTGCTGACAAAAAAATTTACAACAAATAAAAACCAACCCTATATAATATGAAACGAAATATTAAAAAAGTGGCTGTTATCGGTTCCGGAATTATGGGAAGTGGCATTGCTTGTCATTTCGCCAATATTGGTGTCGAAGTCTTATTATTAGACATTGCACCAAACGAACTAACCGAAGCAGAACAGAAAAAAGGATTGACTTTGGATAACAAAATGGTTAGAAATCGATTAGTAAACGATCATTTAGCCAATGCTTTAAAATCAAAACCTTCACCTATCTATCATCCAAGTTTTGCTTCGAGAATTACTACTGGAAACACTACAGATGATATGTCAAAAATTGCAACTGCAGATTGGATTATCGAAGTAGTTGTAGAACGATTAGACATCAAGAAAATTGTTTTTGAACAAGTTGATAAATACAGAAAACCAGGAACTTTAGTTACTTCAAACACATCTGGTATTCCAATTCAGTTCATGAGCGAAGGTAGAAGCGACGATTTCCAACAACATTTCTGCGGAACACACTTTTTCAATCCAGCACGTTACTTAAAATTATTTGAAATTATTCCAGGTCCAAAAACATCACAAGAAGTATTGGATTTCTTAAATGGTTATGGTGAAAAATTCTTAGGAAAAACGTCTGTTGTTGCCAAAGATACACCCGCTTTCATTGGAAATAGAATTGGTATTTTCGGAATTCAAAGCTTGTTCCACCAAGTAAAAGAAATGGGATTAACCGTTGAAGAAGTGGATAAATTAACGGGACCTGTAATTGGTCGTCCAAAATCAGCTACTTTTAGAACAGTTGATGTTGTTGGTTTAGATACTTTGGTTCATGTAGCTAACGGAATTTATGAAAATTGTCCAAACGACGAAGCACATGAATTATTCAAACTTCCAGAATTTGTGAACAAAATGATGGAAAACAAATGGTTAGGGAGCAAAACTGGACAAGGTTTCTACAAAAAAGAAGGGAAAGACATACTAACTTTAGATTTAGATACATTAGAATATAGACCAAATAAAAAAGCGTCATTCGCAACTTTAGAATTAACCAAAGCTATTGAAAAACCAATCGATAGATTCAAAGTTTTAGTAACTGGAAAAGATAAAGCAGGCGATTTCTATAGAAAAAACTTCGCTTCTATGTTCCAATACTGTTCCAACAGAATTCCTGAAATCACAGACGCTTTCTACAAAATCGACGACGCTATGAAAGCTGGATTTGGTTGGGAAAACGGACCATTCGAAATTTGGGATGCAATTGGAGTGGAAAAAGGAATTGAATTAATGAAAGCGGAAGGTTTCCAACCTGCTTCTTGGGTAACGGATATGTTAGCTTCTGGAAATACTTCTTTCTATTCAGTTAAAGATGGAGCAACACACTTCTACTCTATCACGAATAAAAAAGTAGAGAAAATTCCGGGTCAAGATGCCTTCATTATCTTAAATAACATTCGCGAAAGCAAAAAAATATGGAACAACAGTGATTCAATCATTACCGATTTAGGTGATGGAATAATCAACTTAGAATTTACCTCTAAAATGAATTCTATTGGAGCTGGTGTTTTACAAGGAATCAACAAAGCTATTGATATGGCTGAAAAAGATTACAACGGTTTAGTAATTGGAAATCAGGGTGCTAATTTCTCTGTTGGAGCAAATTTAGGAATGATTTTCATGATGGCTGTTGAGCAAGAATATGACGAATTAAATATTGCAATCAAAATGTTCCAAGACACCATGATGCGTTGTCGTTATTCAGCAATTCCAGTTATAGCCGCTCCACACGGAATGACATTAGGTGGCGGTTGCGAATTAACTATGCACGCTGACAGAGCTGTAGCCGCTGCAGAAACCTATATCGGATTAGTAGAATTTGGTGTTGGAGTAATTCCTGGTGGTGGTGGTTCTAAAGAAATGGCTTTAAGAGCATCTGATTTATTCCGCAAAAACGATGTAGAATTAAACGTTTTACAAGAATATTTCTTAACTGTAGGTATGGCAAAAGTAGCTACTTCGGCTTACGAAGGTTTTGATACTGGCGTTTTACAAAAAGGAAGAGATATCGTTGTGGTAAACAAAGATCGTCAAATCGCTACAGCCAAACAAGTAGCTTTACAAATGGCTGAACAGGGTTATACGCAACCTGTAAGAAGAAAAGATATCAAAGTATTAGGTAAACAAGCTTTAGGTATGTTTTTAGTAGGAACCGATAGCATGGAAGCTGGAAAGTATATCTCAGAACACGATAAAAAAATTGCAAATAAACTGGCTTATGTAATGGCTGGTGGTGATTTATCTGAACCAACTTTAGTATCTGAACAATATTTATTGGATTTAGAAAGAGAAGCATTTTTATCATTAACAGGAGAAAGAAAATCTTTAGAGAGAATTCAGTACATGTTAACCAAAGGAAAACCATTAAGAAACTAAGAAATTATGAAAACAGCATATATAGTAAAAGCATATAGAACTGCAGTTGGTAAAGCACCAAAAGGGGTTTTTCGATTCAAAAGGCCTGATGAATTGGCAGCAGAAACCATTGAGCATATGATGAAAGAGTTACCTAATTTCGACAAAACACGAATTGATGACGTAATTGTTGGAAATGCTATGCCAGAAGCAGAACAAGGTTTAAACGTTGCACGTTTAATTTCATTAATGGGATTAAAAGTAGAAGATGTTCCTGGGGTAACAGTTAATCGTTATTGTGCCTCAGGTTCTGAAACCATTGCAATGGCAACTGCAAAAATTCAATCTGGAATGGCTGATTGTATTATTGCAGGTGGAGCAGAAAGCATGAGTTATATTCCAATGGGCGGCTACAAACCAACACCTGATTATAAAATCGCAAAAGAAGGTCATGAAGACTACTATTGGGGAATGGGATTAACAGCTGAAGCTGTTGCAAATCAATTTAAAGTATCGCGTGAAGATCAAGACCAATTTGCTTTTGAATCGCACATGAAAGCCTTAAAAGCACAAGCAGAAGGTAAATTCGACAAACAAATTGTACCTATTACTGTTGAACATACTTTTGTTAACGAAAATGGGAAAAAAGAAACCACTTCTTACACTGTAAATAAAGACGAAGGACCCAGAGCAGGAACATCGGTTGCTGCTTTAGCTGGATTAAAACCTGTTTTTGCTGCCGACGGAAGTGTAACGGCTGGAAACTCTTCACAAATGAGTGATGGAGCAGCTTTCGTATTAATAATGAGCGAAGAAATGGTAAAGGAACTTAACCTTGAACCTATTGCACGATTAGTAAATTACGCTGCGGCTGGTGTAGAGCCAAGAATCATGGGAATTGGTCCGGTAAAAGCTATACCAAAAGCCTTAAAACAAGCTGGTTTAAAACAATCTGATATTGATTTAATTGAACTAAATGAAGCTTTTGCTTCCCAATCATTAGCCGTAATACGTGAATTGGATTTGAATCCAGAAATTATTAATGTAAATGGCGGCGCTATTGCTTTGGGTCATCCTCTTGGTTGTACAGGAGCAAAACTTGCAGTTCAATTATTTGACGAAATGCGTTTACGTAATAACAAATACGGAATGGTAACTATGTGTGTTGGAACAGGACAAGGAGCAGCAGCAATCTATGAATTTTTGAAATAATCAATCTTAAACTATAAAGACATGGCAGATATATTAAGAGGAGGACAATTCCTTGTAAAAGAAACAAAATGCGAAGACATCTTCACACCAGAAGACTTCAATGAAGAACAAGTTATGATGCGTGATTCGGTAATCGAATTCGTAGATAAAGAATTATGGCCAAACAAGGAGCGCTTCGAAAAGAAAGATTATGCTCTTACTGAAGAAGTTATGCGTAAAGCAGGCGAACTTGGCTATTTAAGTATTGCAGTTCCTGAAGCATATGGAGGAATGGGAATGGGATTTGTAAATACCGTTTTAGTTTGTGATTATATTTCGGGGGCAACGGGTTCATTTTCCACTGCTTTTGGAGCACACACTGGAATTGGAACCATGCCAATTACTTTATACGGAACGGAAGCACAAAAACAAAAATATGTACCAAAATTAGCTACTGGCGAATGGTTTGGAGCTTACTGTTTAACAGAACCAGGTGCTGGTTCGGATGCGAATTCAGGAAAAACAAAAGCGGTACTTTCAGAAGATGGAACACATTATAAAATCACAGGTGGAAAAATGTGGATTTCAAATGCTGGTTTTTGTAACGTAATGATTGTTTTCGCTCGTATTGAAGATGATAAAAACATAACAGGTTTTATCGTTGAGAATGATCCTTCAAACGGAATTTCAATGGGTGATGAAGAGCATAAATTAGGTATTCGCTCCTCTTCTACGCGTCAGGTTTTCTTTAACGAAACAAAAGTACCAGTAGAAAATATGTTGGCAGGACGTGGCGAAGGATTCAAAATTGCAATGAATGCTTTGAATGTTGGACGTATTAAATTAGCAGCTGCTTGTTTGGAAGCACAACGTAGAACTATTTCTGGAGCAGTTAATTATGCTAACGAAAGAGTTCAGTTTAAAACACCTATTTCAAGTTTTGGAGCTATCCAAGCTAAAATTGCTGAAATGGCAACAAATTCATATGCTGGAGAAAGCGCTACTTACAGAGCTGCAGCTGATATTGAAAACAGAATTAATATTAGAGTTAGTGAAGGAAATTCGCACCAAGAAGCAGAATTAAAAGGTGTTGAAGAATTCGCAATCGAATGTTCTATATTAAAAGTAGCGGTTTCTGAAGATGTTCAAAACTGTACAGACGAAGGAATCCAAATTTTTGGTGGAATGGGATTCTCAGAAGATGCACCAATGGAAAGTGCTTGGAGAGATGCTCGTATTGCTAGAATTTACGAAGGAACTAACGAAATCAACAGAATGTTATCGGTTGGTATGTTAGTGAAAAAAGCAATGAAAGGTCAC
>JAGYJR010000002.1 GCA_018401995.1 Flavobacterium sp.
AACCTAAAAAGAACTTTTAACCCTTTAAATTTTAGAAACTATGTCTAAGTTTAAAAAGAAAAAATCGGGTGGTACACCTGGAATTTCTACAGCATCATTACCTGATATTGTATTTATGCTTTTGTTCTTCTTTATGACTGCTACTACAATGAAAGATAGTGATTTAAAAATTGAAAATACACTACCAAAAGCGAATCAAACTGCTAAATTGCACAAGAAGCAATACGTAATGTATATTTACGCTGGAAAACCAAGTGAGCGCTACAGAGCCTCATTAGGTGCTTCTGATCGTATTCAATTATCAGACAAAATTTCTACTGTGAACGACATCAGAAATTTTGTTATCTCAGAAAGAGCGTCAAGAAATTCTGAAGACGAAAGATATCTTACCGCTTCCCTAAAAATTGACAAAAATGTTAAAATGGGATTGGTTCAAGATATCAAACAAGAATTACGTAAAGTAGATCAATTAAAAGTGAATTATACTACAGCGCAGGGTAATCCCGTTGAGTAAATAATTCCTTATATTTTAAAAAAAGGTACGTTTTACGTACCTTTTTTTGTTATTTTTATAAAAATATTGAAATGAAGTCTTGTTTCTCATTTATTCTAGTGTTGGTTTGTACTCTTGGCTTAAGTCAAGAGCGAAAAACTACTACTGCTGTTGATTCGCTTTTTCGCGAAGATCAATTCTATTTTTCTGTTTCTTATAACTTATTGCAAAATCGTCCTACAGGATTCAAGCAATATTCATTTTCACCTGCTCTAACTGCCGGTTTTCTTAGAGATTTACCTATTAGTAAAAATAGACATTGGTCTATTGCTCCGGGATTAGGTTATGCTTACAATGACGCCAAACAGTTTATAAGTGAACAAGATTTATTAGGAACAGGTTCATCAACAGATATTATCAGAACTCGAGTAATTTTTCATCAAATAGAGTTTCCAATAGAATTCAGATGGCGCAGCGCAACTCCTGATAGTCATAAGTTTTGGCGAGTTCATGCAGGGTTTAAAGCAAGTTATGTTTTTAGTGGCCAACTAATTATTGAAGACGCTTCTTCAAGAGAGAAAACAGATATAAGCGATGAATTAACAAAATGGCAGTTTGGAGCTTACTTGGCTTTAGGTTATAATACTTGGAATCCTTATATTTATTATGGTTTGGATCCTATTTTTAAAAATGGTTCAAAATTAAGTTCGTTTAATGTTGGTTTGAAATTTTATATTCTATAGCCAAACAACCCAAAGAAGCAGCTGCGGAGTAATTCCAATAATAGAACCAGTTATCAATTCAATTGGTGTGTGCGATTTCATATAAAGTCTTGAAGAGCCAACCAATCCCATACAAACTATAGAAAGTGCTAATGTATTTACAAAAGCTAATTCTAAATGCACGCATAAAAAGTAAATGAAGGTTGTTAACGCACTTATGCCAATCATGTGTAAACTTGCCTTATGTTTTATTAAAGTGGCTACTAATGCCAAAAGTGCACTTATTAAACCTCCTAAGAAATAGAAATATAGTTCTGGAATGTAATCCAAAGAAACACTGAATTTTAATAAAATAAAGAGAAGTAGCGCTTGTATTGCAATTGGCAGACGTCTCTCCTTAATAGTAGCTTCAGTGAAAGATTTTACTATTCCAACAGAAATTAATAAAAAGAATAAGGCTAGTGGTAAAAACACCGTGAGAATACTTACTTGAATTAATGTTAAATAAATCGTTGTTAATTCATAAGTAAAATTTTGATCTATCAAGAAATAAAAAAGTGTGCCATATAACGAAACAAATATCGGATGGAAAATATAGGAGAATGCTGGTAAGACTTTTACTAATTTCATTCGTTTTTTAAGCTATATTTTCTTGCGTAATCGCGCTACTGGAATATCAAGTTGTTCTCTGTATTTTGCAATGGTTCTTCGTGCAATTGGATATCCTTTCTCTTTTAAAATTTCAGCCAATTTATCATCAGGTAATGGTTTTCTTTTGTCTTCTTCACCAATTACCGTTTGTAATATCTTTTTAATTTCTAAAGTAGAAACGTCTTCACCTTGATCATTTTTCATTGATTCACTGAAAAATTCTTTGATCAATTTTGTACCGTATGGTGTATCCACATATTTGCTATTAGCTACACGAGAAACTGTTGAAATATCAAGACCAACCATATCTGCAATATCTTTCAAAATCATAGGACGCATTTTAGTTTCGTCACCATCTAAGAAAAACTCACTTTGGTAGTGCATAATAGCATTCATGGTAACGTAAAGCGTTTCTTGACGTTGTCTGATAGCATCAATAAACCATTTTGCAGCATCTAGTTTTTGTTTGATGAATTGCACAGCATCTTTTTGCGAATTACTTTTTTCATTTGCCACTTTATAACTTTGTAGCATTTCTTGATAATCCTTAGAAACATGCAATTCAGGAGCATTTCTTCCGTTTAGAGACAATTCCAATTCACCATCAACAATTCGTATGGTGAAATCAGGAACTACGTGTTCGGTTGGTTTTTGGTTGCCATCGTAGGAACCTCCGGGTTTTGGATTTAATTTCTCAATTTCATCAATGGCTTTTCTAAGTTGTTCTTTACTAACGTCAAATTTTTGTAATAACTTATCGTAATGTTTCTTAGTAAATGCTTCAAATTGATCTTTAATTATTTCAATAGCCAAATCAATGCTATCACTTGGCGTTTTGTGTTTCAGTTGTAATAACAAGCATTCTTGTAAATCGCGAGCACCTACACCAGCGGGTTCTAACTCTTGTACAACATGAAGTATTTTCTCAATGGTTTTTTCGTCGGTATAAATACCTTGAGTAAAAGCCATATCGTCTACAATATCTTGCAAACTTCTTCTGATGTAGCCCGTGTCATCAATACTACCAACTAAATATTCCGCAATTTCACGCTCTTCTTCACTTAGAATAAAAGTGTTTAATTGATTGATTAAATCTTGATGAAACGTTACAGTAGCAGCAAAAGGCATGCTTTTATCTTCATCATCATCACTGTAATTGTTGGTTTGGTATTTATAATCGGGCGTTTCGTCGTTACTTAAATATTCGTCAATGTTGATGTCTTCGGTGTTGATTTGCTCGTTATCGTAGTCATCGTATTCGTCATTTACATTATCTTCAAATTCGTCGTAATTTTCAACCTCTTCTTTACCGCTTTCTAATGCCGGATTTTCAACTAATTCCTCTTGTAAGCGTTGCTCAAATGCTTGCGTAGGCAATTGAATCAACTTCATCAATTGGATTTGCTGAGGCGATAATTTTTGTGATAATTTGAATTGTAAACTGTGTTTTAACATAATGTTATATAGTTTGTGGTTAATTGTTTATAGTTGGTAACGATTAACTATAAACAATTAACAATAAACATTTTAAAATTCGGCGTTCATAGGTGTTCTTGGAAATGGAATTACATCTCTAATATTTCCCATTCCCGTTACAAAAAGTACCAAACGCTCAAAACCTAATCCGAAACCGGAGTGAACGGCTGTTCCGAAACGTCTAGTGTCTAAATACCACCATAATTCTTCTTCTTCAATCCCAATGGCTTTCATTTTGTCAATCAATACATCCAAACGTTCTTCTCTTTGCGATCCACCGACAATTTCTCCAATGCCCGGGAATAAAATATCCATCGCGCGAACAGTTTCTTTTCCTGGTTCCGTGTTATCATTCAAACGCATGTAAAACGCTTTGATTTTCGCTGGATAATCAAATAAAATTACCGGACATTTGAAATGTTTTTCTACCAAAAAGCGTTCGTGCTCACTTTGTAAATCAGCACCCCATTCGTTGATTATATAATTGAATTTTTTCTTTTTATTTGGTGTTGAATCTCTTAATATATCAATAGCTTCGGTATACGAAACGCGTTTGAAATTGTTTTCCATAACGAAATTCAATTTCTCTAACAAACTCATTTCGCTGCGTTCTGCTTGTGGTTTTGATTTTTCTTCTTCCAATAAACGGCCTTCTAAGAATTTCAAATCTTCTCCACATTTATCAACCGTATATTTGATTACATATTTAATGAAATCTTCTGCCAAATCCATATTGGCATCCAAATCATTGAAAGCTACTTCAGGTTCAATCATCCAAAACTCAGCCAAGTGTCGCGATGTGTTTGAATTCTCCGCACGAAATGTAGGTCCAAATGTATACACTTTACCTAATCCCATAGCGAATGTTTCTGCTTCTAATTGTCCAGAAACCGTTAAATTCGTTTCCTTACCAAAGAAATCTTCTTTGAAATTTACTTTTCCGTCTTCTGTTCTTGGCGTGTTATCGAAAGGTAGAGCCGTTACGCGGAACATTTCTCCAGCACCTTCAGCATCTGAACCGGTGATAATTGGTGTATTTACGTAGAAAAATCCGTTTTCTTGAAAATATTGGTGTACAGCAAATGCTAAAGTGGAACGCACACGCATAATCGCACTAAAAGCATTGGTTCTTACACGTAAATGTGCATTTTCTCTCAAAAATTCTAACGAGTGCTTTTTAGGTTGCATTGGGTACTTTTCCGCATCACTATCGCCCAAAATTTCAATTTTTGAAACTTGAATTTCTACATTTTGACCTTTTCCTTGACTTTCTTGTAAAGTTCCAGTAACACAAACGGCAGCACCAGTTGTAATTCTTTTTAAAGTGGTTTCTGGTGTGTTTTCAAAGTCAACAACACATTGAATGTTTTGAAGCGTTGAACCGTCATTTAAAGCAATGAATTGGTTGTTTCTAAAAGTTCTAACCCAACCTTTAG
Organism: Flavobacterium sp.; assembly: GCA_018401995.1. Lineage (GTDB taxonomy): Bacteria > Bacteroidota > Bacteroidia > Flavobacteriales > Flavobacteriaceae > Flavobacterium. Next base: position 4,779 of record JAGYJR010000002.1, read on the forward strand.
CCGTAACTTCTTGTAATGTTTTCGTGTTGTTTAAAAGATCTTTAACTGATGTATGTTTCATTTCGTTACAATTTGTAATAAATATACGATTTTTATAATTTCTAAGCAATTATGCTTTTTTGTTTTTTCAGAGTGCAAATATAAAACTATTCGTTATTGTTTGTATGGTCTTCGGCATCATCTTCTGCTAAAATATCAATTGACGGCTCCAAAAATTCTTGCTCATTGGCAATGGTTTTTTCTAACGAAAGCAACAAAGCCGGAAGCAATATCAAATTAGATAACATAGCAAACAATAAAGTGGCGGCAACCAAGCTTCCTAAAGCAACTGTTCCACCAAAACTGGATAAGGTAAATACAGAAAATCCAAAGAAAAGAACTACTGAAGTATAAAACATACTAACTCCAACTTCTCTAACTGTATTATAAACCGATTTCTTGATTCGCCAATTGTTTGCTTTTAATTCTTGACGGTATTTGGCTAAAAAGTGAATTGTATCATCCACCGAAATACCAAAAGCAATACTAAATACCAAAATAGTAGAAGGTTTTATAGGAATTCCCAAATAACCCATTAATCCCGCTGTGATGATTAACGGTAAAATATTGGGCAATAAAGAAATAACAATCATTTTTAACGAACGGAACAAATACGCCATTAAAATGGAAATCAATAAAATGGCAAACAACAGTGATAAAACTAAATTTTTCACCAAATAATGCGTTCCTTTTTCAAAAACGTAAGCTTTTCCGGTCATGGTTACGGTGTAGCGCTCTTCTGGGAAAAGAATGTCTATTTTTTCTTGTAAACGTTCTTCGATTTTTTTCATTTTGTCCGTGCCAATGTCGCGCATGAAAGTGGTTACTCTTGCGTATTGACCCGTACTATCCACATAACTTTTCAGCATGTTTTCGCTTCCTTTTTGAGTAGAATTTTTGATGTAACTCAAAATAAAAGCTTCTTCTTGTTTGGTTGGTAATTCGTAATATTCAGGATTGCCGTTATAGAACGATTGCTTGGCATATTTCACCAAATTCACTACCGAAACCGGTTTTGAAAGTTCAGGAATTTCTTCAATAGTTTCTTGTAACTCGTTGATTCTTTTCAAGGTTGCCATTTTCATTGCGCCTTTCGGACGTTTGGTATCAATCATGATTTCCAGTGGCATTACACCGTCAAATTCCTCTTCGTAGAATAAAATATCTTGAAAGAAATCAGCTTTTTTTGGCATATCTTCAATGATACTTCCCGAAATTTTAATTTGGAAAATACCAATAATTCCCGCCACCAAAACACTAATAGCCACAGTATAAATCACCACATTATGATGGCGAATCGAATTTTCAATCCAAACCAAAAACGATTGGATGTAATTTTTACCCAAATGTGCCAAGTGTTTTTCCTTAGGCAATGGCATGTAACTATAAGCAATTGGAATAATAATCAAACACAAAATGAACAAAAACAAGATGTTCAACGAAGCTACAATACCAAATTCCGTCAACAATTCACTATCCGTAATAATGAAAGTCGCAAAACCAGCGGCTGTAGTTACATTGGTCATCAAAGTAGCGTTACCCACTTTCGAAATTACACGTTGGAGCGATTTCGCTTTGTTGCCGTGTTTCTTAATTTCTTGCTGGTATTTGTTGATTAAGAAAATACAATTGGGAATACCAATTACAATAATCAACGGCGGAATAATAGCTGTTAAAACCGTAATTTCATAGTTCAAAACACCCAAAGTTCCAAAAGACCACATTACGCCAATGGTAACAATCAACATCGAAATTAAAGTCGCTCTAAAACTTCTAAAGAAAAAGAAAAAGAGTAGCGAAGTAAAACCAAGAGCCGCACCCACAAACAACCCAATTTCGTCAATAATATTTTGCGAATTCAAGGTTCTAATGTAAGGCATTCCTGAAATTTTCAAATCAATTCCTGTGGCATCTTCAAAAGTTTTGATTCTATCTTGATTCAGGTATTTGATGATGAATTCTTTTCTAGCTTGTGTATTTACAATTTTTTTATCCATGTAAATAGCAAAACGCACGGCACCCGATTCTTTATTGAATAAAACGCCTTCATAAAAAGGGAGTTCATTGAAAAATTGGTTTTGTTTCTCGGCTAAATACGCATCGGATATTTTTTCAGAGTTTAAAAACGGCACCAATTTGAATTTCTGATTCAACGTATCTTTTTCTAATACTTTTAAATCTTCAATTGAAAGTGTGAGTTCAACGGATTTGTCTTTTTTAATTGGTGCAATAAAATCTTGCCAATGTTTTACGTTTTTTGCATTGAAAAACGCACTGTCTTTAAAACCAATGACAATTAGATTGCCTTCTTCTCCAAATTTATCTAGAAATTCCTTGTATTGTAAGTTGATTTCATGCTCGTCTGGTAATAAATTGGCTTCGGTATAGGTGAAACGCATTTTATTCCATTGCGATGCCATAAAAACCGTCACCAAAGTTACGGCTAGTAACAAGATGATTCTATTTCGTAAAATTGTATTGGCTATAAAATTCCAAAAACTGGTGCTTAACCACTGTAACATGCTCCCAAAAATTTGGCGCAAAGGTACGATTTGAAATCTAGAATTAAGAATTAAGGTTTTAGAATTTAGAAAAAGTTAAAAATAATGTTTTGAAACACAGTTTTTTTTGGCATTCCCACAAGGGTCGGGCTATCCGCACTCGCTTTTTATAAAAAACTTTTGGTAGTTTTTTATAAAAGAGCTCAAACAATGCTGCTATCCCTAATGCGAAAGTGGTTTTCAGGTGAAATTAAGTTATAATTGGAAATTATTGATGAAAAGCTTAATATTGTGAATCAAAAAATCTAAATCAAATGAGAATCTTTAAATATTTATTTGTTGTTTTTGCAATAATCAATTTCATTAAAACCACGAAAGGATTCTGCTGTGCAGAAAAGAGGTAAAAATGAAATAAATATTTCTAGTTAATAGATAGTGAAAATAATCGGAAAAGAAATTTTAACAATTAGAGAAAACGTAAATAGTATTTACTTTCAAATAAAGAAAAAGACATTATTAAATATTTTTATATAGTCGAAAACAATGAAAAATAATTAATTCAAAGGGGAAAAGTTATTTATTGGATATCATAAGGATTCTATAGAAGTTGGTTTTAGCAGAAGTTTATTCAATTAAGCCCATTACCAATTAGTTTAATACAAAAAGCAAAGACCCACATATAACATTTCAATAAGGAAAATAGAACTTTAAAATCTTTTTATTCTTAATTTTAACCTTGATGATGAGCTAAAAATTTCAAAATGCTGGTTATTGATTTTTGTAAAAATGATGATAACAGTCAATTAAAAAGAGAGATAATGATTGATGATGTTTTTTGATTTAACAATGAATTTATATTTAAAAATATAATAACCCCGACCGCTCGGATATCTCACCGCAACGATAGCGCGGAATTGCATTCCGTGCCCACAAAGTAAATAAAGAAGCATACTAGTAGTTAAAATAATTTTTATCTTTGGCTATAAATTAAATGCCATGTCAACAAAATACAAAGCCACCACAACAGAGGATGCCTATTTTATTACTTTAACAATCGTAGGTTGGGTCGATGTTTTCACCCGATTAAATCAAAAATACATCATCACAGATTCTTTAAAACATTGCCAACAAAACAAAGGATTAGAAATTTATGCTTATTGTATCATGAGTAATCACATCCATCTATTTTGCAAAGCAACTAATGGATTTATCTTGTCGGATGTGATAAGAGATTTCAAAAAGTTTACCTCTAAAAAAATTATTCAAACCATCATCGATGAACCGGAAAGCAGAAGAGAATGGTTGTTAAACTATTTTCAGAAATCTTGCGAACATCTAAAAAGAGACCAACATTTTAAAGTTTGGCAAGACGGCTATCATGCAGAACATATTTATAGCAATTCATTTATAAAACAGAAAATTGAGTACATTCACAACAATCCTGTGAAAGAGAAAATTGTTACGCTTCCCGAAGATTATTATTTTAGTTCTGCTAGAAATTATGCGGATTTAGAAAGTGAATTGGAAATTGTTTTGTTAGAGTTATTTTGAAGTAGATTGTAGGCACGGAATGCAATTCCGCGCTATCGTTGTTTATTGATGAAAGCTTATTATTGTGAATTGGTAAGTGAAATGGTTGTGGAGTTTTTTTTAGGAATAGATATAATGATTAATAAAATGAATTTAATAATTTAATAAATAATGATAAGAGTTCTCATATACTATTATTTTTTATAAGTTTTATAAATTTTGGGAACTTATATCCATTCCTAGTTTTGGAGTGACTGGAAGGCGGGTATTTCATTAATAGCTTTAAGAAATTTGGTTTTTATTATCGATAGGTGTTTATTGTTCAGTATTAACTAGGAAACTATGATTAAGTATTTAAAGCCCTATAGTTTTAATTCCTTTATTTATTAATTTTATCTATTAAATACTATTGTTTTATTATTCAATAAATGGAAACTATAAAATATTTTGATAAATTAGAAAAAAGAAAATGTTTTAGGAACTTGGAGGTCAGTGGAATTTTATCAGCATTTCTAGTTATCCCTTGAATTTGATTTATTCTTTTTCTTAATAGATCAAATAGATTGGGTAATTATCGTTAATTTTAACTACCTATGTTGCGAAAAATATTTAAAAGAAATTAATAAAACTATAATTTCATGAGAATTAAAATGTGTTTTTATCTTTTATTTTTTTTATTAGTTGCTTAAATGAAAAAGCAAATTCCGAAAAAATAAAAACTACGGAAGAATCAATCAGTATTCATTATATGCGTCCTTATGTACAGACAATAAGTTATAATTGTGAAATGATTAATAAAGAAGCATTGGGAGAAGATATTAATTATAAAGCTTTTTAGTGATTCAATAACAATAGTAAGTTTCTAAATATTCATAAAATATCAGAATCGAACCTGATCAGGATGATAATATTAATGCTAGAATTAGAGTTGTAATTAATACTAGTAAATCAAAATACACTTTCTATAGGTGAAGGATTCAATACGTTTTATTAATGGTGTTAAGTATAAAGATAACAGTAGTATATTTATAACAAAACTAATTGATTACGAGAATTACCACGTCAAACCATGGGATAACAAAAATAACAAACTGTCTCGTCCTAAAATAAGTCAACATTTTTACTTACTGTAAATTTAAACATCATTTAAATCCCCAAATCCAAAAAGTAAGAAATCTTAATCGATAGATTATCATCAAAACGTGGCAATTGGTATGGTCCGTATCTGAAAAATGCCGTTATTCCTAAACCTTTGAAAATTTTGTTGGCTTCAATGCCGCTTTCGTAAAAACCTCTTTCTAAAGTATTGAACGGTAAACCAATGTGTTTTTCCGTGTTTTCCATTTCGCCCCAAGCCATTCGGGTAACTACAGAAAATTCGGGTGCAATTTTGTAGGCTAAATTCACTTTGTTAAACGTGTGACGCAATTGCAGCGAAGCATAACGATTCGAGAAAAACTCGTTGTAGTACATGGTTTCAAAACTGTTTTTTCCAGCAAAAGTGATACGTTGTAAAATAGCATCTCGGTTAATGTTGTTAGGCGCTATACTATACATGTGCGTCAACGGAATATCACCAAATGCCCAACCCGCTTGCAACAATACCGAACTTTTATGCCCCGATAAATACGGAATTTCGTAGAACGTTTTAAAATCTACTTTGGTAAAAGTAAAATCATTTTCTACTACATCTGGTAAAGTTTGCATCACTTGAAACGAGAATTTTGGATGGCGTTTTTCGTTTTCAATCATACCCATTGGCGTTCGCATATAATTGCTAAACGGATTCCATTGGATAGCAAATTGAACCGAAGTTATGTTATAATCCGTATAAATTTCACCGTTGTTTATATAGGTGTATTCAAACAAAGGTTGGATGTAATTTTGTGAAACCGAAAAATACGAATTGGTTTTGGGTAAAATTTTACTTTCCAAACTCAACGCGCTCGTTCTGATATTATAAAACGTAGAAATGTTGATTGGTCGCGGATCATAAATTCGAAAGCGGCGTGAATCCGTTGCGAAACTCGTTTGTGCAATTTCTTCTAAATCATCCGAATAACTCGCCGTTACCCAAGTTTCCGATTTTTTATTCAGTAAATACGATGGCGAAATGCCGTATTTGAATTCGCGGTCTTTTAAGCCGTAAGCGCCGTAGAATCCAATTTTGTAATTTTCTGCTAGTTTGTTATTGGTAACACCGCCAATTCCCAATCGAAATCCTTCAAAATTGTTGTATTTCACAATGCTTCTCAAATCCACATCCACAATCGAAACAGGAAAATAACCGTTAATGATTTTTCTTCCCAAAAACAATTTGTGTTCAATTTTACTCGCCATCGACAAACTATCTAAGGAAACATAAGTGTTCGATTTGCGTTTGTCGTTGATGTCTTTGGTAAATGGTTCCCAATATTTTTCAGGTTGACTCAAACTACTTTCAGGAACTTCAATTTTAATTTTGGGTTCCGAAATCACGAAATCTGTATTAAAAGCTACATCAAATGGAGTCGATTCTATAGTCAAATACGCTTGGTCACTAGCATTTTTACTGATGCCTTCTTCGATACTGTTGTTGAATTGAATGGTACTGCCCAAAATCTTCAAATCATCGGTATTGGTTCCTTTTTGCACGTTGAATACTCTTTTTTCGGGAAACCAAATTTGATGTTCTTTCAAATATTTGAAGTCGTAATACGCATTAATGTTTACAATGCCATACACGCGATAATGCGCTTTGGCAACGGCAAAAGTGGCAGCATCTACATAAAGCAAACCTCTTAATTTATTGGCTCTAAGTTTTTTGGGTTGGAAATAAATACGATATACTTTTCTGTTTTCAATAGTAGTAGAATCAATTAAGGTGTAATTGTATAATTTTCTACCAAAGTTTGAAATCGGGTTTTGCATTGGAATTTCCAAAATTTCAAACGGATTTTCATAAACAGAATATGAAACTAAATTCAATCCCAAATATTCATACAAAGGTTGCTTGAAACCCGCCATTCTACTAGCTAAAATGGTTTCTTTGGTTCCTTTTTCATTGTGTTGAATGAGGTTGACTTTTTCGGTTTGGTAAATGTGATTTTTTTCTACCAATTTTTTAAAACGGTAGTTCGAAGAATCCAATTTTATTTTCTGTTTTCCAAATAAATTGCGTTTGTATATCGTATCAATTTTTCCTGAAATACTATCCGGATTGGCAGAAACTTTCAGGTATTCGTAGTTTTTGTATTCGAAACTTTTAAAAACGTGTTCGGGTTGGTTTTTTTTCTTGTTTTCAATTACTTTTTTAATGATGATATTGACTTTTTGATTGGTATACAATGCTGCTTTTCGCTCTTTGGTATTGGTAATTAATTTGATTAACAACAAAGCAGTCGATTTTTTAGCATAAGCCGATTTATCGTAGTAGCCTTTATAAGAAGCGATAATTGGTTTTTCAAAAACGATGACATCAACAGTAAATTTTCCTTCCCAATCGGTTGTAATGGTTTTTCCGTCATGTGTAATTTTGGCAAATGCAATTGGAATTGTAGTGTCGAAGTCAATCACTTGACCTTTGATTTTGGTTTGAGAAAAAAGAAAATTGCTTATAAAAAGCGTAGCAAAAAGCCAAAAATATTTCATGTAAGTGCGTTCAAGTATTTGACAAAGATATTAAAATAAAAATCCCGAAAAACATTCGGGATTTAATCTTTATACTTTCATAATTTCAGCTTCTTTAACCGCTAAAATTTCATCAATTTTTTTGATAAAAGAATCTGTTAATTTTTGAATATCTTCTTCTGCTTTTTTGCAAATATCTTCAGCAGTTCCGTTTTTTTCTTCTTTTTTAATATAGGTATTAGCGTCTTTTCTGTGGTTTCTAATACCAATTTTAGCGTCTTCCGCTTCTGCTTTAGCTTGTTTTACTAAGTCGCGTCTTCTTTCTTCTGTTAAAGCAGGAATGTTGATGATAATATTTTCACCATTGTTCATTGGGTTTAAACCTAAATTAGCAATCATAATCGCTTTTTCAATAGGTTGTAACATGTTTTTCTCCCAAGGCGTTACCGTTAATGTTCTTGCATCAGGTGCATTAATATTAGCAACTTGAGATAACGGCGTTTGCGAACCATAATAATCCACAAAAACACCACCCAACATCTGTGGAGTAGCTTTTCCAGCTCTAATGTTTAAAAATTCTTTTTCTAAATGCGCCACAGATCCTATCATAGCTTCTTTTGCGCTGTCTAAAATAAAATTAATTTCTTCTGTCATTTTTTTGTTCCAAGTTTAAGGTTTCAGGTTTCAAGTTAAGAACAATAACAACTTGAAACTTGAAACAAAATTATATAGTTACAGTTGTTCCAATAGTTTCTCCTTCGCAAACTTTCAATAAATTACCATCTTTATTCATATCGAATACAATAATAGGTAATTTATTTTCTTGACTCAATGTGAAAGCTGTGGTGTCCATTACATTTAATCCTTTGGCTAAAACATCTTCAAACGAAATATAATCAAACTTCACCGCATCCGGATTTTTCTCTGGATCCGCATTGTACACACCATCTACGCGAGTTCCTTTTAAAATTACGTCAGCACCCACTTCAATTCCTCTTAAAACGGCAGCCGTATCGGTTGTAAAGTATGGATTTCCTGTTCCAGCACCAAAAATCACAATTCTTCCTTTTTCTAAATGACGTGTTGCTCTTCTTTTAATGTAAGGTTCTGCAATAGCTTCAATTTTTAAAGCGGTTTGTAAACGGGTTTGCATTCCAGCTTCTTCTAAAGCGCCTTGTAATGCCATTCCGTTAATCACTGTGGCAAGCATTCCCATATAATCACCTTGTACGCGATCCATTCCGTTACTTGCTCCGGCAACTCCTCTAAAAATATTTCCACCGCCAATAACAATAGCAATTTCTATGCCTTTATCATGAATTTGTTTAATTTCTTGCGCATATTCAGCTAAGCGTTTTGGGTCAATTCCGTATTGTCTATCACCCATTAAAGCTTCACCACTTAATTTTAAAAGAATTCTATTGTATTTCATTTGTTGTGTCGTTTTATCTGAAACCAGATTAATTTGCTTTTGTTCTTGAATTTGAATTTGTTCTTGAACTTTTAATGGTGCAAATATAGTTAAATCGCTTTTTTCTGAAAATAATGTTGGGTAAAATTATAAATTTCAATTTTCATAGGAGCGTTTGGCCTCTTGATACCCAATTTCAAATAAAACGTCCATTTTGGATTTATTGGTTTCAAATGTACTATAATCGGCGAGTTCTTTGGGTTCAATTACCCAATCACACAAGCTAAATTTTTGGTAATTGTAATTGGCATATAATAAATCAAAAGCCCGACTCGTAACCGATTTTATAGAATTTAAGTCATTAGCCTCAATATTTTGAATAGGACTTACATAAATACCAATCATCGTGTCGCATCTTCCTTGTAATAAATCCGTTGGGAAATGATTTAAAATACCGCCATCGCTGTAAAGTTTTCCATTCAGTTCATAAGGCGAAAGCATTCCTGGAAACGAAGAGGAAGCCAAAATAGCATCGGAAAGTTTGGTTTCATTACCAAAAACTTTTAGTTTTCCTTTCACTAAATCGGTTGCTGTGATGTGAACTGGAATTTTTAAATCACCAATTTTAATATCTTTCAAAATGGATTCAAAGTCTTTTTTGAAGGATTCCGAATCAATAATTCCTGCTTTTTTGAATGTGAAGTTTTTCCAATGAAAAAAGTAAATGGATTTAAAAAACTCTAAAATTTCTTTCGGACTTTTTCCAAAAGCATACAATCCGCCTACGATTGCTCCAGCACTAGTTCCTGCTAGGCAACTAGCTTCAATTCCTTTTTCGGATAAAAATTGAAGCGCTCCAGCTTGTGCAATTCCTTTTGAACCGCCGCCAGAAAGCACAATTCCAATTGATTTTGATGCTAAATCCGTTTGTAACATTTCTTACATTTTAAAACCAAAAATAACATTAAATTTGCCAAAAAAAGTTAAGAAGATGATAAATGCAATAAAACAAGCGTTAGCCAACAGCTTTTCTTATGAAAATTACCGCAAACACGTAACCGAATTAATTACTAAAGGTTTGTCGACTGGTCATACACAATCGGAAGATTTATTGAAATATTCGGAGTTGAACGAATCTCGCATGAACCGATTAGAAAAAACGATTCAGGTTGCAGTCGAAGTGAAAACTAAATTAGAAAATTTGGATAAAAAATACATTTGGTTGGTATTAAGTGAAGGTTGGTGTGGCGATGCAGCCCAAATTCTTCCTGTAATTCACAAAATGGCTGAAGTAGCAGAAAATGTGGAGATAAAAATTGCTTTACGTGATGACAACGATGCTTTAATGCAACATTTCTTAACCAATGGAGGGAAAGCTATTCCAAAATTAATCGTTTTAGATGCAGCAACCTCAGAAGTTCTAGCTGATTGGGGTCCAAGACCAGCAGGAGCAAAACAACTTATCTTAGATTACAAAGCCGCTCACGGAGTTGTAGACGAACCAGCAAAAATTGCCTTACAAAAATGGTATTTACACGATAAAGGAATTTCAACTCAGAATGAAATTGTGGAAATGCATGAGCAAGTTTTGAGTTAATTTTTAAGAGAATAGAAGATAGAAGTTAGAAAATAGACTTATGCTCATACTTTATTTTTGATTTTTGAACTTGATTTTTGTACTTGTTCTTGAATTTTATTTTATTGTTCCAATAATCCGCAACTTATCAGAAGTAGAAATTCCACCAGGATTACAACCTAGTTGCCCTTCTGGAATTGCTATGTTTAATTTTTGGTAATAGTCCGCCCAAACTTCAAAATACTCATTGGATTTTGGTGATTTGAAAGTCATTGGAAACAAATCAAACAACGGCTTTTTGTAGGCATGAAGAAACGCATCATAAATCAATTCCGAACAGTAATATTTGCCGTTATCATATAGATATTCATCATCGTAAGGAACGCCAACTTGCTCCAAAGAAAAAGCAACAGCTTCTGGAATAAATTTTCTGTATTTTCTTTTTAATCTTCCAATGTACATCGGTTCATTGGTGTAGGTTTTGAATGTTTCGTAGGGTGTGATTTTCACTGCTTCACCAGCAGCTTCAATAATAAAAACGGAATCATTTTGGATATAAACCATTCCCAAATGACTGAAATCTTTTCCTTGATAGCCTTCGGTGACTTCGTTAATGGCTTCGCACAGCGGACCGCAATTCATCGATTGGAACAATAAATCGCCAGTTTTTAGCTTTACGTTTTGGGAGAAACTTGAAAAACTTACCGCAATTAAAAAAAATATTATTTTGTATTTCATTTGAAAAATTTTACACCCCTAAAGTCCCCTCAAGGGGACAATTTCTAGAAGCTATTTATTAAAAAGATACTAAAGCAAATCCAATACTAATGCTACCTTGGCTATTGTTGTTTAAGCGAATGCCATAGGAAACAATTTCCAGAAAAAATTGCAATTCGGAAGCTTCTAAATTTAATTTTACTCTTTTGAAAGTGCCTGATAAATCGCCTCTTCCAACGGCAAAAGTGTGACCAAGTCCAACATCAATTCCAATTCTAGTTTCTTCGCCTATTTTTGGCATGATTCGTAAGTTGGAAAAAACAGGAGCTACTACTAATCTTTCTGAAAGTTTCATGCCAATTCCGGTGTTGGCGCTAATTCCTAACCATTTGTTGAAATGAATTCCGTAGCCAAAATTACTATTTACACCATCAGGAAGAAACCAGCTGTCATTAGTACTTCCGTCAGGAAAAACCTCGCCACGATTTTTGTTTCCTTGTAATGGTACTGAAATTTCAAATTGGGTAAAGGTGATTTTTTTCTTTGTTGGAATATCGTCTGAATCATTCACTGTGATTTCAACTTGAGCAAATGATAGATTGAAAAGGAATAGAATGAAAAATAGAATTTTATTGGATTTCATCTTTTAATTGTTTTTCAAAATCTTCGGGAGAAATTCCATTATCTACTGAATAATCGCCAATTTTTGTGCGTCGAAGCGCTGTTAAATGTCCGCCTGATTGTAAGGCTAATCCAAAATCGTATGCTAACGAGCGAATATAAGTTCCTTTGCTACATTTTACTCTAAAGTCGATTTCAGGTAAAGCAATTCTTGTGATTTCGAATTCGTAAATGGTAGTTTTTCTCGATTGAATTTCTACTTCTTCGCCAGCGCGAGCGTGTTCGTACAAACGTTTTCCGTCTTTTTTGATAGCGGAAAAAACGGGTGGTTTTTGGTCAATTTCTCCAATAAATTGTTTTGTAGTTTCTAAAATTAAGGCTTCGGAAATATGTTCTGTTGGAAAAGTAGCGTCAATTTCAGTTTCTAAATCGTATGAAGGAGTTGTGGCTCCAACGAAAATAGTTCCCGTGTATTCTTTTTCTTGCGCTTGAATTTCGGTGATTTTCTTGGTGAATTTTCCTGTGCAAATAATTAATAAGCCAGTAGCTAATGGATCTAAGGTGCCAGCGTGACCAATTTTGAATTTCTTTGGTAAATCGTATTTGCGTTTTAAAATGTATTTCAATTTATTCACCGCTTGAAACGACGACCAAGTCAAAGGTTTGTCTATTAAAAGGACTTTTCCAGCTAAAATTTCTTCTGCATTCATTAGATTACAGTTAATTTTTGAACGAAGAAATGAATTAAAAGAATAGCAACTCCAGCAACAATTCTGTAGTAACCAAAGATTTTAAATCCGTTTTTTTGTAGAAATCCAATGAATGATTTGATGGCAATCATTGCCACGACAAAACCAATCACATTTCCAATAATTAATAAATTCACTTGATCATCAGAAAGTTCGAATCCAGCTTTATAATAATCGTATGACTTTTTTAAGGATGCACCCAACATCGTTGGAATGGCTAAGAAAAACGAAAATTCAGCAGCTGTGGTTCGCGATAATTTTTGCGTCATTCCACCCACGATACTAGCGCCACTTCTTGATACTCCTGGAATCATAGCTAAACATTGGAACAAACCAATTTTAAAAGCAGTTAAATAAGAAATTTTTGTTTCTTCAGAGTTTCCAAACCATTCATCTACTTTCAAAAGTAAAAAACCGCCAATGATTAATGAAATTGCAACAGTAATTGGGTTTTCCAATAATCCATCGATAAAATCGCTTAGTAATAAACCAAAAATTACTGCTGGAATAAAAGCAACAAATAATTTAAAGTAGAAATCTAAACTTTGAAAAAAACGTTTGAAGTACAAAACCACTACCGAAAGTATGGTTCCCAATTGAATAACAATAGTAAAAAGTTTGGTAAAATCATCTTGTGCAATTCCAAAAAAGGAAGAAGCAATAATCATATGTCCGGTTGAAGAAACAGGTAAAAATTCGGTGATTCCTTCAATTATGGCAAGAATAATGGCTTGTAATGTATTCATTTTTTGGTATTAAGTGTAGGTAATGGGTGATGGGTAATTGGTTATAGGTGTTTGAAATACTTTTAGTGCTATTCCCTTATGACTAATTACTTTTCTCTTTTTTAAAAATCGAATAAATCACTACAGCAAAACCTAAGATTACTACAGTTGGCGCTAAACGAATGCGTCTGAAACTAAACAATTCTTCTTCGTTAAAAACGTTTGGGTCTTCACTTCCGCCACCACTCATTAGTAAAAAACCAAGCGCAATTACAGCAATACCAATTAATAAAATTTTATAATTGATTGTATCAAACAAGAATTCGGGTTTGTTGTTTTCGTTTTTCATATTCATTTTCCGTGAAGACGGAAATCTTTTAAATTAATAATAATTTTATAAGTAAAAGCGACTGTTCACTGGATTCTAGTATAAATCGTCTGTTCTAAGATTCAAAAATCTTTGGGTTGCAAAAAAGGTACTAATCCAAGTAATGGTAATTCCAATAGCTAAAATTCCTCCAAACACAATTCCAATTGAAACATAATCCTTGGCAATACCTAAACTCGGAAAAATACCATCGACATAATGAATCATTCCTAAAAGTGCAATAATAGCTAATGCCGAACCAATCAATCCCAATTTAATACTTCTCCAAATAAACGGCTTTCTGATAAACGATTTTGTTGCGCCTACCATTTGCATCGTTTTAATTGTGAATCGGTGTGAATAAATCGAAAGTCGAAGCGAACTATTGATTAACAACATCGCAATTACAGCTAAAAATCCGCTAATAATTAAAATCCAAAGACTAATTTTTTTGATGTTATCATTTACCAAATCCACTAGCTGCTTGTCGTAGATAATTTCGGCAACGTATTCGTTTTTCTTGATTTCGGTTTCAATTTTCTTAATGCTATCAGCTACCACATAATCGCCTTTTAAATGAATATCAAAAGAATTTTGTAGTGGATTAAATCCTAAAAACTCCATGAAATCCTTTCCAACAATATCTACATTGTGTTTGGCAGCGCTATCTTTATGAACGAAAGCATATTCTTTGATGTATCTTGAATTCTTCATTTGCGTATCGAAAGCATTCAAAATACTGTCTTTTGCTTCATTTTTAAAGAAAACCGTCATTGGGATATTTTCTTTAAAATCATTCGTCATTTTTTTAGAATTAATTACGAATAATCCTAAAGTTCCCAATAGGAATAATACTAAAAAAATACTTAAAACTACCGAAAAGTAAGATGAAATTAATCTCCTTCTGTTGTAATTTTCAAATGATGATGCCATAGAATCCGAATTAAGCCGTAAAAATAGTAAAGAAATTTTGTTTACATAGAATATAACTGTAAAGTTTTAACTTTAGTATTATAAAATGTATTTTTGCACCGAAAAAAATAGTAGTCAGTCGCAGTCGCAGTCATCAGTAGTTCAAATTGAGGCTAAAAACTGAGACTGAAAACTGAGACTGAAAACTAAAATAATGAAGTACTTCCATAACGAAATCGAAGCCAAATGGCAACAATATTGGGCAGAAAACCAAACTTTTGCTGCTAAAAACAATTCAGATAAACCTAAATATTATGTATTAGACATGTTTCCTTATCCTTCTGGAGCAGGATTACACGTGGGGCATCCCCTAGGATATATTGCTTCTGATATTGTGGCACGTTATAAAAGACATCAAGGGTTTAATGTATTGCATCCACAAGGATACGATTCGTTTGGTTTACCAGCGGAACAATATGCAATTCAAACTGGACAACATCCAGAAAAAACCACTCGTGAGAATATTGCGCGTTACCGTGAGCAATTAGATAAAATCGGGTTTTCGTTTGATTGGAGTAGAGAAGTTCGTACTTCAAATCCAGATTATTACAAACATACACAATGGATTTTCATCCAATTATTCGAATCTTGGTACAACATAAATTCGGATAAAGCAGAAAGTATTTGCACGTTAATGCAAGAATTTGAGAAAAACGGAAATGCGAATGTAAATGCGGTTTGTGATGATAATATTGTACCATTTTCTGCTGAAGATTGGAAATCGTTTTCATCAGAACAACAACAAAAAATACTTTTACAATATAGATTAACCTATTTAGCTGAAACCGAAGTAAACTGGTGTCCGGCTTTAGGAACCGTTTTAGCAAATGACGAAATCGTAAACGGCGTTTCAGAACGTGGCGGACATCCTGTTATTCGTAAAAAAATGACGCAATGGTCGATGCGAATTTCAGCTTATGCTGAGCGCTTGTTACAAGGTTTAGAAACTATCGATTGGAGCGAATCCATCAAAGAATCACAAAGAAACTGGATTGGAAAATCTGTTGGAGCGATGGTTTCGTTTAATGTAAACAATCACGATGCTAAAATCGATGTTTTCACAACAAGACCTGATACGATTTTCGGAGTTACGTTTATGACGTTAGCACCAGAACACGAATTGGTTTCAAAAATCACCACTCCAGAACAAAAAGCTGCGGTTGATGCTTATATTGAAGCAACAGCAAAACGTTCAGAAAGAGAAAGAATGGCTGATGTTAAAACGATTTCAGGAGTTTTCACTGGAGCGTATGCTGAACATCCTTTCACCAAAGAACCGATTCCAGTTTGGATTGGCGATTACGTGTTAGCAGGTTACGGAACGGGTGCGGTGATGGCGGTTCCATGTGGCGATGAACGTGATTATGCTTTCGCAAATTTCTTCAAAGGAACAAACGGAATGCCCGAAATTAAAAATATTTTCAACCAAGATATTTCAGAAGCGGCTTACGGTGAAAAAGGCGGTTTCGAATTAGTAGATTCAGATTTCTTAAACGGTTTGGATTACAAATTGGGAACTAAAAAAGTAATCGAAGAATTAGAAAAATTAGGCGCAGGAAATGCCAAAGTAAATTATCGTTTACGTGACGCGGTTTTCTCTCGTCAACGCTATTGGGGCGAACCATTTCCAGTATATTACGTGAATGGTTTACCACAAATGATTGACAAAAAACACTTGCCAATCGTACTTCCAGAAGTTGAAAAATACTTACCAACTGAAGATGGCCAACCACCATTAGGTAACGCAACCGTTTGGGCTTGGGATAGTGAAAAAAATGCAGTGGTTAGCAATGATTTAATTGACAACACAAAAGTTTTCCCATTAGAATTGAACACGATGCCAGGTTGGGCAGGTTCTTCTTGGTATTGGATGCGTTATATGGATGCTAAAAATGAAAACGATTTTGCTAGCGAAGACGCTTTAAAATATTGGGAAAACGTAGATTTATATATAGGTGGAAGCGAGCACGCAACCGGACATTTATTGTACTCTCGTTTTTGGAACAAATTCTTAAAAGATAGAGGTTTCGCTCCAACAGAAGAACCATTCAAGAAGTTGATTAATCAAGGAATGATTTTAGGAATGAGTGCGATTACACTAAGAGTTCAAGCTTCAATTTATATGAATGGTGAAACTAAAAAGGATTCAACTGGAAGGAGTGTTGTTGAAATTAAAGAATTATTAATGAGGTCAAATGTTAATAATTTATACGTTTCTAAAGACATACTTGAAGAAGCATTTGGTGGTAAGAATTTTTTTACTATTACTATGAGTTCGGAATTCAAAAGCCAAGATCTAGAACATAAAAATATTTTATTCGAATTTGTGATGAATAATCTTTGGTTTTCTGATCAAAGCTCAATTCAGTTAGTTAATGAAAATAAAGCTACGTTGCTGAAATTTCACCAATTAGAATAGATGTTAACAATGTTGGTTTTTCTGATGAAATTATTGATTTTGAAAAGTTAAAATTCTGGAACGAATTTAAAAATGCTACTTTCTTGATGAATGATAAGTTTATTGTTCATAGAGAAATTGAAAAAATGTCAAAAAGATGGTTAAACGTAGTCAATCCAGATGATATTTGTAATGAATACGGTGCGGATACGTTGCGTTTGTACGAAATGTTCTTAGGACCATTAGAGCAAGCAAAACCATGGAATACCGCTGGAATTACTGGAGTTTATGGATTCTTAAAAAAATTATGGCGTTTGTATTTTGATGACAATGGTTTGAACATCACGAATGACGAACCAACAGCCGATATGTACAAATCGCTACACAAAACCATCAAAAAAGTAACGGAAGATATCGAGAATTTCTCTTTCAATACTTCGGTTTCACAATTTATGATTTGCGTGAATGAGTTGGCCCAACAAAAATGCCATCACAGAGCCATTTTAGAACCATTAGCGGTTTTAGTTTCGCCTTATGCACCACATATTGCGGAGGAATTATGGAGTGCTTTAGGTCACGAAGGTTCAGTTGTAACGGTTGCTTTTCCAAAATTTGAAGAGAAATATTTAGTAGAATCAGAAAAAGAATATCCGGTTTCATTCAACGGAAAAATGCGTTTTACGATTAAGTTGCCTTTAGATTTAACAGCAGCTCAAATCGAAGCAATCGTAATGGCAGATGAAAGAACACAAAATCAATTACAAGGAAGAACTCCAAACAAAGTGATTATCGTTCCAGGTAAAATTATTAATTTGGTGGGATAATTTCCAATTTGTTAATAAGCCAATGTGCCAATATCAAAAATCCCAAATCTAAAAATTTGGGATTTTTTGTAACATTTTTCATTTTTTACGTATAATAGGTAAACTATAAAACTATACAAAATGGATCAAAAAAATGTAGGTAAAATTATTTTAGGAGTAATTTTTTCGGTATTATTCTTTATCGTGCTTTTAATGTTTGGTTTACCAAGATACAACGTTTGGCAACAAGAAATGGCCGGAAAAGCTGAAATGGCAAAGGCGGAACAAAACCGAAGAATTTTGGTAGAAGAAGCTAAAGCGAAACTAGAAGCTGAAAAATTAAACGCTCAAGCGGAAATTGAACGCGCTAAAGGAATGGCTGAAGCAATGAAAGTTGAAAACGGCACGCTTAGTGAAACATACAACCAATACCTTTTTATTAGGACTTTAGAAAAGTTGGCAGATAAAGGGGATTTGCCACAGATTATTTATATACCTTCTAATGGCATGTTGCCGGTTATGGATATTGCTAAAAAATCACCTGTAAAGCAAATTCAAGAATAATAGGTGTTTTCAAATTCGACAAGGATTGAATTTTTGAAAAATTTAACTTATGACAAAATGTCTTTATTTAAAATTGGTGCAAAATTTGCTTTATATTTGAGAAATAAATTAAAAGATTAAAAAATGGATTTTACGTATATAATTATTATTGGTGCAATTGCTTTGTTCAGTTGGTTAGTAAGCTCTAGACTGAAAAGTAAATTTGAGCAGTATTCAAAAATTAGTCTTCGCAACGGAATGAGCGGAGCTGAAATTGCTGAAAAAATGTTAGCCGATCATGGAATTTCTGATGTGAAAGTAATTTCAACAGCAGGAAGATTAACCGATCATTACAATCCAATGGATAAAACAGTAAATTTATCGGAAGCGGTTTATAATCAAAGAAATGCTGCTGCTGCTGCCGTTGCTGCTCACGAAGTGGGTCACGCGGTACAACATGCGCAAGCGTATAGTTGGTTAACTATGCGTTCAAAAATGGTTCCAATGGTGAATATTTCTTCTAATTTATCCCAATGGTTAATTATGGGTGGATTGATTTTAGGATTCGCTTCTAAATCAGGAATTGGATTTTATGTAGCTGTTGCGGGTTTAATTTTAATGGCAATTGCAACTTCTTTCAGTTTCATTACTTTACCAGTTGAATATGACGCAAGTAATAGAGCTTTGGCTTGGTTAAAAAATAAAAACATGTTGGGTCAACAAGAATATGCTGGTGCAGAAGACGCTTTAAAATGGGCGGCAAGAACGTATGTTGTTGCAGCATTAGGAGCTTTGGCTTCTTTATTATATTGGGCGTTTAGAGTTTTTGCTTCTAGAGACTAATTAAAAGATATAAGTATTGAAAAAGTCCGCTCTTTGTAGCGGACTTTTTTGTTTTTATACATTTTTGAACCTGTTTCAAGATTAGTTTTTTGTAACAATAAATATTAAATATGTTAAAAAAGTAAAAAAAGTAATTAAACAAATCAAAAAATGTTAATTTTAAAACAGTTAAAAAATAAATCTATTGAATAAATGGAATTGTTGTAACTATAAAATCAAATTACTAATTACCCTAAATCTAGTAAAATGAAACAAACTTACTTAAAACTAAATTGGTTTTTATTGCTTTTCGTAATGTTTTCCACAATCATTTACTCTCAAAATAATGAGATTATAAATGAGCATTTATTTTCAGGAAAAAAGATTGAGAATAAATTCAATACGATACTTGATAAAGCTTCGGTTTTTCAAGAGTATAAACTTGTTAAATCTGAAGTATTAGATGATTTCCGTCTTAGTTTTTCTTCGTTTTTAAATAAATCAAATGAAAATTTAGGAACTTTAAATTCAAAGTTAGCAGAAAAAGAAGTTGCTATTAGCAATTTGAATTCTGAAGTAATTGCACTTAAAAATGAAAATCTTAGTTTAAACAATGCTGTTGCTACTATTTCTGTATTTGGAATTGATTTACAAAAAGGAACTTATAATTTTTTAATGTGGTCAGTTTTGTTGTTTTTTGGTTTTTTAGCTTTTTATTTTGCATATCGCTTTAAATCAGCAAACGAAATCACTAAAAATTCCAAAGTTATTTTAGCTGAAGTTGAAGACGAATATCAGTTATTTAAGCAAAAATCAATAGAAAGAGAGCAAAAGCTACGTCGTCAATTGCAAGATGAAATAATTAGATGCCGTGACTTAAAAGAAGTGTCTTAAAGGAATAACAAAAAACCAATCACAATTGATTGGTTTTTTGTTTTAGCTACTGATGTTATTTGGATTGTAACCTAAATAGGGCATTTCATATTCCTTAAATGTTACTCCATATTCTTCTAGTTCCTTAAGAATTGGATTGTAAACTTCTTTAGTCATTGGTAATTGTACGCCAGGCGTCTTTATTTCACCATTTAAAATTTTAAGAGTTGCAATTGCAACTGGAAGACCAACTGTTTTTGCCATGGCAGTATATGTTTGGTCATCTCCAATACACACCATTGTGGAGTCAATTTGTTTTTTCTCACCATTTAGTTCGTAACCAAATTTATGATACATCACAATCATATCTTTGTCTTCTGGTTCTAATGCCCAGCTCTCACTCAGTATTTTTTCTAAAATTTGAGCAGGTGTTGCATTTTTTAATGCTACTTTTTTATCACCATTAAACAAGCCGATTTCTACTAATTTATCCCAAATAATGTCGTCTTGATCAATTTTTTGCGCATGACGCAATTTAATTTCAACAGTATCTGTTGGATGATAAGGTAAAAAGGAATTCGTGAATTCTCTGTAAGACATTTTTTCAGAATCTTCAATAGTGTAGGAGTCATCTGTCATACCAAGTTGTACTAAAATATCCCATGCTCTTGAATAACCAACTCTTCTAATGGTTCCTCTAAAAACAGTAAGTGCATCTTCTAGACCATAAACACTTCTGTATTTTAAAGAATCTCTATTGGCATAAGCTTCAAATCTTCCATAACCTTCAACTTCCAAAAATTCGGTTCTTCGGAATAATCTGTTGTACGGAATGTATTTATAGGTGCCTTCTTGAATAAATTTGGCTACACCACCTTGACCAGCTAAAACGACATTTCTTGGATTCCAAGTAAACTTATAATTCCAAAGGTTGGTGTCGCTTTCTGGGGCTACTAAACCACCACAGAACGACTCAAACAAAAGTATTTGTCCGCCTTGATCTCTGATTTCATCTATTATTTTCATGGCACTCATGTGGTCTATTCCTGGGTCTAAACCAATTTCGTTCATGAAAATTAAATTATTTTCTTGGGCAGCAGAATTCAATTCTTGCATAGCAGGACTAATGTATGAAGCTGTAACCATGTGTTTTTTGTAAGTAATACAATCTTTCGCTACTTCAATATGTAAGTGAGCTGGAAGCATTGAAATTACGATGTCTGAATTTTCAATTTCTTTTTTTCGTTGGGTTTCATTAAAAATATCAAAAGCAATAGCCCTAGCATTGGGATGATTTTTAATTTTTTTTTGAGCCAATTCAAGCGATAAATCAGCAATAGTAATCAATAAATTTTCAGAAGTAGATTTATCTAATAAATATTTTATCAGAGACGATGCTGATCTTCCGGCTCCAATAACTAGAATTTTTCTCATTTTCGATGCGTGCTGTAAATATCACACGAAGGTAATGAATTGTTATATTCTACAAAATAATTTAACATTAATGTCTCTTTTTAACAGTATTCAATTTGGTATATTTGCTATAAATAATACCTCATGGAAAAGAAAATTTTAATTCTTGGATTAATTTTGGGAATGCTTTCTATAATTTTTGGTGCTTTTGGTGCTCATGCCTTAAAAAAAGTTTTATCTGAAGAATCCCTTGTTTCATTTGAAACAGGAGTCCGTTATCAAATGTATCATGCTTTATTTTTACTTTTAATTGCAAATACTGCATTTTTATCTGTAAAAGAAAAATCAATTTTATTTTATTTGGTTTTGGTTGGTGTTTTATTTTTTTCAGGCTCTATTTATTTGTTGTCAACAAGTGTTCTAACTGGTTTAAAATCTAAAATTTTAGGACCAATTACTCCTATAGGTGGCCTTATCCTTATAGTTTCTTGGGGTTATTTTTTGTATGCGCTCATAGTAAAAAACACGAATTAACAACGTGTTCTTCAAATTAAATTTATAATTTTGCACTTTATAATTCAAACAACATAACTTATTAATTGTATGGATAATTTCACTCAAAAGGCGAATGCAATTTCGCTAGAGAAATATGGTATTAAAAACGTAACTGATATTGTTTACAATCCTTCTTACGAAGATTTATATAGTGAAGAATTAAACCCAAATTTACAAGGATTCGAAAGAGGACAAGTTTCAGAACTTGGTGCTGTAAACGTTATGAC
Organism: Flavobacterium sp.; assembly: GCA_018401995.1. Classification (GTDB taxonomy): domain Bacteria; phylum Bacteroidota; class Bacteroidia; order Flavobacteriales; family Flavobacteriaceae; genus Flavobacterium. The sequence continues at coordinate 27,230 of JAGYJR010000002.1, forward strand.
AGGTGAATTTACAGGTCGTTCTCCTAAAGACAAATACATTGTAAAAGATAGCGTAACTGAAAACACTATTTGGTGGAATTCAGACAAAGCGGCTAATGATAACAAACCAATTTCACAAGATACTTGGAATGCTTTAAAAGAAACCACAGTTAGCCAACTTTCAGGGAAAAGATTATTTGTAGTTGATGCTTTTTGTGGTGCCAATGAAAACACGCGTTTAAAAGTGCGTTTTATTATGGAAGTGGCGTGGCAAGCACATTTTGTAAAAAATATGTTTATTCGTCCAACAGCTGAGGAATTGGCAAACTTTGGTGAGCCTGATTTCGTAGTGATGAACGGTTCAAAAACAAGTTTCAAAGATTACGCCGCTCACGGATTAAATTCTGAGGTGTATGTTGCGTTCAACTTAACTGAAAAAGTTCAATTAATTGGAGGAACTTGGTACGGTGGAGAAATGAAAAAAGGATTGTTCTCAATGATGAACTACTACTTACCATTACAAGGAATTGCTTCTATGCACTGTTCGGCTAACAAAGGAAAAGATGGCGATGTTGCTGTTTTCTTCGGATTATCTGGAACTGGAAAAACTACTTTATCAACGGATCCAAAACGTGAATTAATTGGAGACGATGAGCACGGATGGGATAATGATGGTGTTTTCAACTTCGAAGGTGGATGTTATGCAAAAACAATAGACTTAAGTAAAGAAAACGAACCAGATATCTATGGTGCTATCAAAAAAGATGCACTATTAGAAAACGTAACAGTTGATGCTAACGGAAAAATTGATTTTAAAGATGGTTCAGTTACACAAAACACACGTGTTTCTTACCCAATTTACCATATTGACAATATTGTAAGACCGGTTTCTAAAGCAGGTCATGCTAATAAAGTTATTTTCTTAACGGCAGATGCATTTGGAGTAATGCCTCCAGTTTCTAAATTAACTCCAGAGCAAACTAAATATTACTTCTTATCTGGATTTACTGCTAAATTAGCAGGAACTGAAAGAGGAGTAACGCAACCAGAACCAACATTCTCGGCTTGTTTTGGGAAAGCATTCTTATCTTTACATCCTACCAAATACGGAGAAGAATTGGTTAAGAAAATGGAAGAACATAAGGCTACTGCTTACATGGTAAATACAGGTTGGAATGGAACAGGAAAACGTATTTCAATTAAAGATACAAGAGCAATTATCGATGCTATTTTAGATGGTTCTATTGAAAATGCGGATACGAAAATGATTCCAGTATTTAATTTTGTAGTTCCTACTTCTTTAAATCATGTAAATCCAGCTATTTTAGATCCTAGAGACACTTATGCAGATGCTGCTGAATGGCAAACAAAAGCAGAAGATTTAGCTTCTAGATTCATTAAAAACTTTGTTCAGTATACTGATAATGAAGAAGGTAAATCATTGGTGGCAGCTGGTCCTCAATTGTAATAAAATTATTTAATATAGAAAAGTCCCGAATTTCGGGACTTTTTTTATTGGAATAAAGCAATAAAAAAACCAAACTCTTTTGGAATTTGGTTTTATATATTGGTATGTATTAGTTTATTTTCCTTTGTTAACTTCGGCTACATATTTTTCTAAAGCACCTGTCATAGAAGGTGTTTCAGGTGTTGGAGCCATAATGTCTACACGTAAACCGCTATCAATAGCCTCTTTTTTTGTAGTAGCTCCAAAAACAGCAATTCTAGTGTTGTTTTGCTGGAAATCAGGGAAATTTTTAAATAAAGATTTAATTCCAGTTGGACTAAAAAACGCTAAAATATCATAATAAACGTCTTTTAAGTCAGACAAATCACTCATTACCGTTCTGTAAAACACGCCTTGAGTCCATTCTACTTTTAAACTATCTAGCGTTTGAGGGATATCTGTATTTAATTGGTCAGTATTAGGTAGCAAAAACTTTTCGTCTTTGTATTTTTTGATTAGTGGCGCCAAATCAATGAATTCTTTCTGGCCAACATAAATTTTACGTTTTCTGTAAACTACATAACGCTGTAAATAAAAAGCAACGGCTTCTGATTGACAAAAATATTTTAAGTCTTCAGGGATTTTATAACGCATTTCTTCAGCTACTCTAAAAAAATGATCCACTGCATTTCTACTAGTCAAAATAATAGCAGTGAATTTACTTAAATCAATTTTTTGAGCTCGAACTTCTTTAGCGCTAACACCTTCAACGTGTATAAATGGTCTAAAGTCTACTTTTACTTTAAGCTTGTTTTGAAGCTCGAAGTAAGGGGAATTTTCAACTTTAGGCTCTGGTTGTGAAACCAATATTGTTTTCACTTTCAAATTTGACATACGACTTGATCTAATTTTTTGTAATCCAATAATACATAAAATAGTAAGGTGCTATTTCAAGTGTGCAAAGATATAAAATAAAATAAAACAATTTGCGTATCACGAGATTTTGATAAATTTTAATCGCAATTATGTAGGTTAATGCATTAAATACTACTAATAGAGAGGTTAAAATTATAAAAATCCAATCAGATTGTAGTGTATTATAATACAAAATCAGATTTATTGGTAACAAAATAAAGCCCAAATAGGTTCGATAACTTACTTTTAGTAGATTAAATTGCTCAATAAACTCTTCAAATTGAAAGGTGGTCGCAATTATTTTTTCTATCAGGTATTTTGATAATATAAATACACCTAAAAACGTTATAATTTGAATATAAACAATTCCGTCATTTTTTTCTTTAATTCCTAATTGGTTTAGTAGAAGTAAAATAAAGAACGATAAAGACAAAAGCTGTACTACAAACATAGAAATGGTAAAACCGCTCAGCATATTACTACGATCCTTGTATATTTTCGTGAACTTATCAGAAATAGCTAAACGGATAAACTCATAAAAACGGGTTGCAAACACATTTCTATTTACAGCAATAATTACAAATGCCATAATAAAAAGTAGCGTAGCCCAATCGGTATAAGTAATAATGCGTTCTTGAAATGTTATCGGATTCATCGGTTCAAAATTACAAAAAATAGTATCATTTTGATTATTATAAATTTATTAAGAGATATAGAGAAGAAATGCTTTATTTTTGTGCAGTAATTCAAATGAAAATATGTCTAAAAGCATAGTTGTAATTCCAACTTATAATGAAATTGAAAACATTGAAAGCATAATTCATGCGGTGTTTTCTCTTTATAAACCTTTTCATATATTGGTAGTAGATGATAATTCTCCTGATGGAACTTATCATAAAGTTGTGGAATTGCAAGAGAAATATCCAAGCCAACTTTTTATTGAACTTCGTGCAAAGAAGTCGGGTTTAGGGACGGCTTATGTTCATGGTTTTAAATGGGCATTGGCTAATAATTACGATTACATTTTTGAAATGGATGCCGATTTTTCTCATAATCCATTGGATTTAATTCGATTGCAAGAAGCTTGTGAGAATGGTGCAGATTTGGCAATTGGGTCTCGTTATTCCAATGGTGTCAATGTTGTGAATTGGCCTTTAAGCAGGGTTTTACTTTCTTATTTTGCCTCAGTTTATGTTAGAATAATCACTGGCATGAAAATTGCCGATGCAACAGCGGGTTTCAAGTGCTACAAACGACAAGTTTTAGAAGCCATCAACCTCGACAAAATAAAATTTGTGGGTTATGCGTTTCAAATTGAAATGAAATACCGTGTTTTTGTCAAAAAATTTAAAATAGTTGAAGTGCCAATTATTTTTACCGATAGAACTAAAGGTCAATCCAAAATGAGTGGATCAATCATTCGCGAAGCTGTAATTGGAGTAATTTTACTAAGAATAAAAAATATATTTAAAACATTATAATGAGTACGTTTTTAATTAAGAATGCCAAAATAGTCAACGAAGGCAATGTGTTTGAAGGAGATGTCATGATAGAAAATGACATCATTAAAGAGATTGGTGATAAAATAAGTGTAAAATCTTCAGACTGTATAATTATTGATGCTGAAGGAAATTATCTATTGCCAGGTGCTATTGATGATCAAGTACATTTTAGAGAGCCTGGATTAACGCATAAAGGAACTATCGAATCTGAAAGTAGAGCTGCTATTGCTGGCGGAATCACATCTTTTATTGAACAACCCAATACTGTTCCAAATGCAATTACTCAAGAACTTTTAGAAGATAAATACAAAATTGCTGCTCAAACATCGTATGCGAATTATTCCTTTATGATGGGAGGTACCAATGATAACTTGGAAGAGATTTTAAAAACCAATCCAAGAAATGTTGCAGGATTAAAACTCTTTTTAGGTTCTTCAACTGGTGATATGTTAGTTGATAGTTCAGCTTCTTTAGAAAAGATTTTTTCAAGTACAAAATTATTAATAGCTGTTCATAGCGAAGACGAAACCATTGTCAAAAACAATTTAGCAAAGTATAAAGAAATATACGGGGAAGATATTCCAGTAACCATGCATCCTGAAATTCGAAGTGTAGAAGCTTGTTATGTTTCTACAGAAAGAATTATTGCTTTAGCCAAGAAGACCGGTGCTAGACTTCATGTGTTTCATATTTCTACAGCTAAAGAATTGGACTTGTTTACCAATAAAATTCCTTTAGAGCAAAAACAAATTACAGCAGAAGTTTGTATACATCATTTGTGGTTTACAGATGCCGATTATGAAACCAAAGGAAGCCTAATCAAATGGAATCCAGCAGTTAAGACTGAAAAAGACAGAGATGCCTTGTGGGAAGCGTTATTGAATGATAAAATTGATGTTATTGCCACCGATCACGCACCACATACTTTAGAGGAAAAAACCAATAAATATTTGTCGTGTCCATCAGGCGGACCATTAGTGCAGCATGCTTTAGTAGCCATGTTTGAAGCACATTTGAAAGGTAAAATATCAGTAGAAAAGATAGTAGAAAAAATGTGTCACAATCCAGCGAAAATTTTTCAAATTGAAAAACGCGGCTTTATTAAAGAAGGCTATTTTGCTGATTTAGTAATTGTTAATTCGCACCAACCTTGGACTGTAAAAAAAGAAAACATCTTATACCATTGCGGTTGGTCTCCATTTGAAGGTACAAATTTTAAATCAAGAGTTACTCATACTTTTGTGAATGGGAAATTAGTATATGAAAACGGAAAAGTAAAAGAGGTAAAAGCAGGTAAACGTTTATTGTTTGAAAGAGAATAATATGAAAAATATTTTTGGATTAGTGGTTGTACTATTTTTATTTTCTTGTTCCAATAAACCTGTTTCGGAACCAGATAAATTAATAAGTGAAGAAGTAATGGAGGATATTTTATTTGATTTATCCATTCTTCAAGCTACGCAGTCTTATATGCCAAATAAATTAAACGAAAAAAGTATAAATCCGGAAACGTTTATTTATGAAAAATATAAAATTGACAGCATAACGTATTATCAAAATAAATTGTATTACGCCGCAAATCCAAAAAAATATAAAAAAATTCATAAAGTGGTTACTGAGCGTTTTAATAAATTAAAAATTGAAGCAGATTCATTATCCATGAAGGAGAAGGCCGAAAACAAAGGCAAACCAAAAGTAAAAAGAGAGATACTTTTAGATTTTCCTACACAGGAATAATGTATTGCTCTTTTTTTTCGAAAGTAAAATCAATTTTTTCAACAATTTTTTCATTGCTCATAGCAGTTGTGTCATGAGCAGATTGGGCAAGTATTTTGGTAAATTTCCTTTTGTTTCCAGTAAGTAAGGATAGTAACCAATCCATTCGCCAAGCAATTGCAGTGAGTGTTTTATTGGCATAAATATTGGGTTTTTTTGTTCCAAAAGTAGTAGCAATGAAAACTAAAAAGTGTTCAATGCTTAAATTTTCGCCTACAACAATAAATTTTTCGCCAGAAATTGAACTATTCATTAAAGCCACCATGCTTTTCACTACATCATTTACACTTACTATAGAAATTGTCCCTTTAGTAAAAAATCGTTGTCCTCTTTTTACCGATTGAATAATGGTGTTGCTTCCTTGATTTGGAAAACCATAACCAAAAATCACTCCTGGATTTACAATTACAACTTCTAAACCTTCTTGAAGACCACGCCAGGCTTCCATTTCAGCACCATATTTGGTAATGGCGTAATCACTGTGTAATTCTTCTGGATTCCATTCCGTTTCTTCTGTAATAGTAGTTTCGTGTTCTTTTGGGTTTCCTAATGCTGCAATCGAACTTACATGACAAAGTTTTTTTACTCCAAAATCGATGCAACAATTCACCACGTTTGCAGTTCCTTCAATATTGATTTTTCTAAGTTGGTCTTCGTCACTTGGATCAAACGAAATTAAAGCAGCACAATGATAAACATAAGTGACATTTTCAAACGCATTTTCCAAAGAAGGAATATCCGTAATATCACCTTTTACCCAATTTATTTTATCAAAAAGAGCGGTTTGATTATGGAAAGAAAATACATTTTTAACCTTTTCAATTTGCTTTTCGGAACGAAATAAAGCTTTGACTTCCTCATTTTCTTGAAGAAGTTGCACTAATAAATGCGAACCTACTAATCCTGTTGCTCCTGTAACTAAAATCATGTTGTAAAAATAGCAATTCTTTTAAAAACGGACTAACTTTTAAACCTTCAAACTTTTAAACTTTTAAACTAAAAACTATCTTTGCTCAAATTATTTAAGTATCATGAAAAATTTTATTGAAGAAGTGACTTGGAGAGGAATGCTCCACGACGTAATGCCAGGCACCGAAGAACATTTGATGGAGCAGATGCGTGTGGCGTATGTGGGTATTGATCCAACCGCTGATTCATTGCATATAGGACATTTGGTTGGGGTGATGTTGTTGAAGCATTTCCAATTGAGTGGTCATAAACCATTAGCGCTTGTAGGTGGAGCAACAGGAATGATTGGTGATCCATCAGGAAAATCGAATGAAAGAAATTTATTAGACGAAGCTACTTTGCGTCACAATCAAGAAGCGATTAAAGGACAATTGGCTCGTTTTTTAGATTTTACTTCTGCGGAACCAAACGCAGCTGAATTGGTAAACAATTACGATTGGATGAAAGAATTCTCTTTCTTAGATTTCATTCGTGATGTGGGAAAACACATTACAGTGAATTACATGATGGCGAAAGATTCAGTAAAAAAACGTTTGACTGGAGAAACTTCAGAAGGAATGTCATTTACGGAGTTTACGTACCAATTAGTTCAAGGTTACGACTTTTTACATTTATACCGTGCTAAAAAATGTACGTTACAAATGGGCGGAAGTGACCAATGGGGAAACATTACAACTGGAACCGAATTGGTTCGTAGAATTGAATCAGGAAAAGCGTATGCATTAACTTGTCCGTTGATTACAAAAGCGGATGGAACGAAATTTGGTAAATCAGAAGGAGGGAATATTTGGTTGGATGCAGAAAGAACTTCGCCTTACAAATTCTACCAATATTGGTTAAATACTTCGGATGTTGATGCTGAAAAATACATTAAGATTTTCACGTTCTTAGATAAAGAAACTATTGAAAAATTAATTGCTGAACACAACGAAGCGCCTCATTTAAGAGCGTTGCAAAAACGTTTAGCAGAAGAGATTACCGTAATGGTTCACTCTGCAACAGATTTAGAAAATGCAATCGCAGCTTCAAATGCGTTCTTTAGCCCAACGATGGATGAGTTGAAAAAGTTAGATGAGAAAACCTTTTTAGAAGTCTTTGATGGTGTTCCTCAAGCGGAGGTTTCTATGGAAGATTTGAATGCAGGTTTGGATATGATTGCAGCATTAGCAGCAAAAACCAACTTCTTAGCTTCTAATAGCGATGCGCGTAGAGAATTGAAACAAAACTCAATTTCCTTAAACAAAGAGAAAGTGGGTGAAGATAAAATCATTACAAAAGAGGATTTAATCAACAATCAATTCTTGTTATTGCAAAAAGGAAAGAAAAATTATTACGTGATAAAAATTGTTTAATTGTTAAATTGTTTGGCTGTAGAATCGATTAAACAAATCAACAGTTCAACACTTAAACAATCATCAGGTTACAACCACGAATATCAGAATGATCAAAACGTCCCAACACTTCGAAAGAATGGTTGGGATATTTTTTTCCCAAATCTTGAGTAGCAATAAACGAACACGAATTGATATTGGCCAAATCAATCACATTAATTCCACCTGTTTTTCCTTCGGAAACGTAAGTTAATGCATCTTCTGTATCGCGAATTAGAATTTGCATCCATGGTGGACATTCGAAAACACCATCACCTAAGGAATACGCTTGCGAAAGTAATTCGGTCATACCATATTCGGAATGAATTTTAGAAACACCAAATCCGTTGCATAAAATTGTATGTAATTCTTCGCGAATCATTTCTTTACGTTTGCCTTTCATGCCGCCGGTTTCCATGATGATAGTGTTTTTTAATTGGAATTTCTGCTTCTCAATTAAATCCAACAAAGCATACGTAACGCCAATCAAAATCACATTTTGACCTGAATTGTCTAACTCAATTAGTTTCGAAATCAATTCATTATAGTTATTCAAATAAAATCCTGAATCTTCATGATTACTGCTTTGAATTAAATCTTCAACCATGTAAATTAACGAGGAGCCTTCGCGCTCTAAATAGGATGGAAGCAAGGCTAAAACACAATAGTCTTCAATATTTCCGTAGAATTCTGAAAACCCTAAGCGGTAACTCATTTCGTACCAACTCACATCAGTAACTAAATGTTTACTCGTTTGTATTCCCGTTGTGCCGCTACTAGTAAACGTTTTTTGAACAGGTTCATCAGTACTTAAAACTTCATGACTTTTAAAGAATTGAATCGGTAAAAAAGGAATTTCACTTACTGATTTCACATTGGTTTTATCTTTTTTTAAGAAGTTACAAAATTGTTGGTATACCAAATTAGTATCGTACTGATGACGAAATACCTTCAAAGTAATTTTTTCAAATTCTTTTTTGGAGCCAATTTGGAAGATGTCTTCTTGTGAAATCATGGTGCAAAAATAGGAAACAAATTGGTCATAACTAAAAAAGCACCAACTTTCGTTGATGCTTTTCTTTATTTGTCATTCTGAACTTGGTTCAGAATCTAATTATTGAATAACTAATTTTCTTGTTGCAGTTTTACCTTCTTCAGTAACTTTTACAATGTAAATACCAGCATTTAAACCAGAAACGTTTACAGCGTTGTTGATTACGTTTGATTTTAAAACTTCTTTACCTAAAACATCAAATATTTGAACAGACATTGTTGCATTTGTATTTGAAGTTAAATATAATGTGTTTCCTTTTAAAGGATTTGGATACATGGTTAAGCCATCGATTGCGTTGAAATCATTAGTTGAAAGCGTGTTAACATCAACAAAAGATCTTGCAACAACTCTTGGTGTTACAACATTTTTAGAAACCAATACAATAACATCTCTTGTAACATCTGGGATAATGTTTGAGTTTACTACATAATCAACTTCTGTTAAGAATGTTCTGAATTCCATTGTATTTCCGTCACTGATATTGTATGTAACATTTCCAGCAAATGTATTAGTACCGTTTCCGTCTGCAAAAGTTACATTGTTAATTCTAACTAATTCACTTTCGTATAACTCAACATTGCCTATTATATTTGCAATTGTAACAACTTCTGGAGTAATAGTATTTCCTGTTGAAGAAGGAGCGATGTTCTCTAAAGGAACAATCTGTAACAAATCATTGAAGTAAGTGGTTTGACCTCTAAATCCTGTCATTCCATCTCCAATTGCAAAAGTATTAGTTATAACATTTCCAGCGTCATCAATTAATATCGCTGCTGTAGCATCCTGAATATATTTTTGATTTCTTGTTGATCTGGCATAAGTAACTAATGCTTCATTATTTATTTGGTAATAACGACCAATACCGTTATTTAAAACATCAAGTCTTACATCATTTATGTTGTTAACAATGTTGTATGCTTCAATTGTGAAATTTACTGTTGTATTCACAGCAGGTGTTATTGGCGTGCCTAAGTCATCAACTAATTCTAGATATACAGCATATGTGTTTGGAGTTAAGCTAGTAAGTGCAATAGGAGTTGTGTCAAATTTGCTTACAGGACTACCGCCATTAACTGTGTATCTGATGTGGCCATTTCCACTACCTGGGTTCGCTACAATAAAATTAGATACTGATAAACTCACATTTACTGATGTTGTAGCTGGATTGTAAAATGTTCCGTTAGCTGGAGAAGAAATTACTAATGTTGGATCTGAAGTTGGTGCAGTCCACACAAAATCATCAACCATAATTCTTTCTGTTGTTCCATTAGATCTAATTCTAATTTGTATATTAGCATTTGTACTATTGATTACACCACTTACTGTTTTCCAGTCAGAATCTGTTGTCACTGCGGCATCAATTGTTGAAGAAAACGTCCAGTCAGTACCTCCGTTAATCGAATATTCAACTGTAAAATTTGTTGCAGGAGTGCCGTCCCAACGTCTTACAGCAAAAGAGAAGTTTCCTACACCGCCAGAAGCAATTGTCATAGTAAGTGAAGAAGAAGGGTTGTCTCTTAAACGAAACGAATATGTTCCATTAGCGCCAGCAAAGCCATCAGTAACTGTTGTAGTATTCCTAATAACAATTGCTCCAATTGCTGAAAAAACCCCATCATTATATCCGTGATCAGAATATGAAGTGAAAATTGCTGCTCCTTGAACCCAATTTGTAGGTTCGTCAAAATTAATTGAACCTTGAGCAAAAATTGTTACAGAAAAGAAAGTTAAAAGTAAAGTGTAAATTTTTTTCATTTTTTTAAAATTAAAATTGGGGTGACAAAATTAATCATTTTTTTATTTATAACAATGATTGATAGAATTTTATATAAATAAAGCACCAACTTTCGTTGATGCTTTTCTTTATTTGTCATTCTGAACTTGGTTCAGAATCTAATTATTGAATAACTAATTTTCTTGTTGCAGTTTTACCTTCTTCAGTAACTTTTACAATGTAAATACCAGCATTTAAACCAGAAACGTTTACAGTGTTGTTAATTACGTTAGATTTTAAAACTTCTTTACCTAAAATATCAAATATTTGAACAGACATAGCTGCATTTGCATTTGAAGTTAAATATAATGTATTTCCTTTTAAAGGGTTTGGATACATAGTTAAGCCATCGATTGCGTTGAATGATGATGACGATAGCGTAAAGTTTGGTAATGTATCAATAGTTAACTCATCTACAAGCATAGCAGGTGTGTTAGTTGCAGAATCTTGACGTAAAATAAAACCTGCAAAACTTGTAATTGCACTAGCTGGTGTTACGCTTACAGTTGCGCTAGCTGTACCTCCTATAGTTGGATTTTCGAATAATGATAATGTGTTAGTTCCAAAATCATAACCTAAAACTAAGTATTGAGTACTACCAACATTGAATAAGTTTGCAGACCAAACAATATCTCCAGCTGCTGCTGTTGGGCTAATCCCAAATTGATATTGAGTACCATCATTTCTCATCCAAATACGAGCAGTTGTATAAGAATTTGAAGCGTTATCTAAAACTGCAAAATATGACGTCCCAGAAACTCCGGTTATATCAGTCACGCTTGTTAAAAAAGAAACATATAATTCTCCAGTAGTTGTATCTGTAAAAGGGGTTTTTGATTCAGCACCTGCTCCAATAAATGAAACAGAATTTCCAGTTGAAGTAATACCTGTGTAAGATAAATTGCCAGCTTCTACTAAAATATTATCACCAGAGTTAGCAACAGTCCATTTTTGTTCAGTATTTAAAGAATTCCCAACAGTGTATGGAAATGGTTCATTATAAGGCAAATTGTTAATAGGTTTGCATTCAGGTGAATTACCTGTAACATCATAATTACATGTTCCACCTGTAATGTTAATTGCATAAGCAGTGTTTTCCACAAATGTTACAATAATATTACCTGCAGCAACTGAAGAAGGATTGTCTCCACTAACGGTGCCTGATGTAGTAATTGTATAAGAAGCTGTTCCTCCTCCAGTGTATGGTATTGTAACAGTGTAATCATCTAAGGATAACGTAGATGCAACACATGAAGCAGTTTCCCCGCTTAACGCTAAAACGCATGAAGCGGAAATATTAGTTAGTCTAATATCATCAATTCTCATTTGAGCAGTTGCAGGCTGTGTAAAACGCAATGAAAGAGTTGTAGATGAAGGTATTTGACCTCCAGGGATAGTTACTAAATGCCAAGAAGTATTAGGGTTTTGGGTAAAAGTAATTGGAATCCAAGTTGTTCCGTCTGTACTTTGTTCAACAACCAATTGTGTTCCAATATTATTGGTTAAATATCCAAACGATAATTGAATATCTCCAGCTGCATACGCAGAAGAATTAATTCCATCAATTTGTAAAAATCGACCAGCAGTTGAAGTTAAGAAAACGTTTCCTGATCCAGATGCTCCAGTATATCCCGTTGATGCTAAAGAAGTTCTAACATCACCACTTCCAGTGTATATAATTGGAGAAGAATTTTGCCAACCGGTATATGCAGTAATTAAAGTTGTACCTCCTGGTGATCCCATATCTTCAGAGTAGAAAGTTTGAGAAAATCCAAAGCTAGAGAATACTAAAAGGATAATAATGTAAAGTTTTTTCATAATTATAAGAATTTTAATTCGTTACAAATTTAGTTACATTTTTAGAATTAAATAAAAATGCAATGTAAATTAAAGGTTAAAGTTTGTTTTTTAACTAGTTAACAATCAGTTTTCTGGTTGCGGTAGCTTCGCCTTCTTTTACTTTAATGATGTAAACACCAGCAGTTAGAGCGCTCACGTTTATTTCTTTAGATGCAGAAATAGTTTCAAACACTTTTTTGCCTAATACATCAAAAATTTCAATTTTTTTGTCAAGGGCAGCTTTGGAGGTAATGTAAATTTTACCAGAATTGGTTGGATTTGGATAAATAGCCAATCCATCTATAGTAGGTTCTTGATTTTTATTTGCGCTAATTGGCTTTTGCTCTTGAGAAACAACTTCTAAAGAGAAAAGAGAAACAAAAAGAAATAGTATAAAGTATTTTTTTGCCATTAGCTTCAAATATTAGTGTAAAGATAATAAAAAAATAATTGCAAATACAATGCCAAATAAAAAATCCCTCAATTGAGGGATTTTTAATATTATTTTTTATGTATTAGAACGAATAACCTGTCCATGAAAACAAACTTGATGAAACAGAAACTGTAGTTCCGTTTGAAACTGTTAAAGTAGCTCCTGGAGTGTTTTTGTTATCATTAATGTCTAATCCATTAGCACTGTTTCCAACAGCAGTAATATTAGTAGAAGAAGTAGCATTACCCTTGCTGTCTTCCAAGTCAATGAAATCTGCAAATGTAGAAGATGTTCCAACAGCAACATATGCATTTGTGATAGTTGCAGTAGCACCACGTCTAACTTTGATTGCATCTGTTAAATCAATTCCACCATTATGAATAATAGTTAAGCCATTAATTGTAAAATTAGATTGGTTAATGTCAGTAGGAGAATTTCCATCTAAGTTACCGTCTGCTTCAATTCCTCTTGGGTCAGAAGTTACAGCTGTGTATCCAGCTTCTCTAATACCATATAAATTAGTACAAGTACCAACGTAACCTTGAGAAAAGTCAAACATATCATCTTTAGGATTTACAACTAAAATATTAGATGCATTAACTGTACCACCAAAAAATTCAATAGCATCATCATCACCATTTTTATCACCATCTTCATTACTATCATCATCACCACACCATCAACATCAACAGTTAAACCATTGTTGTTCTGCTTCATCATCAATACAGCACCTGTATACTCTAAAATTACGTGATCTAATATTCCTGAATAATCGTCAATAACATCACCTCCAAAGAAAATACTGTTATTAACTTCTGTTGTCGTTACTAGCAGATCCAGATTGTCTACTTACTGGAGCTTTTCCGTTTATAATTAAACCTCCCCAATCACCAGGTGCTGGGTTAGCGTATTTAAGTAAATCTAATTGGATTAGTTGGAGTTCCATCGGCTATAATAACTCCACCTTTTCAACAAGGATCCAATACACATCAGTTCCATCCAGCTAATGTCTGTTCTTTAATAGTAACACTACATCAATTCTTAAAGGTAACCATTCTTGAATAAATAGCTCCATTCAATACGTATTCTGTACCATTATTTTCTAATCGTAAGTCTGTTGTTAAATTACCAGAAAGATTTTCAGACGATGGTCCAGTAGGTGTACTGTCATCACTAGTTGAACATGAGTTTAAAAACAAAGCATAAAGCTAATGTTGATAATAAAATTTTTTTCATTTTGAAAGTTTTTGTTTATTTAATGATGTAATTTATAGTAGAACTATTAATTGAACGTTTTGTTAATTTAAAGGTTTTTATGTCAATTAGGGATGTTTTTAGAAAGTAACGCAAATCCTAACGATAAGTTTACACCTCTTTTAAAATCTCTTAACACTACGTCATTTCCTCTGAAGCTCTCTTCTCGTAAGTTGAAAATCAGGATTTAATAAGTTTTGACCTTTTAAACTAATATTGTATTTTTTTATTTAAATTTAACTTAGCTACAAAATCTAATGTTGGAATGGATTTTTCTATAATATTTCAAAACCTCTTGTTTTGATTGAGTATACTCTATCCTGAAGTAAGTAGTTCAAAATTAATGCCTAGTTAAAAATGAATCGTTTTAAGTTTTCTGTTGTACGTTAAGTCTGAATTTATTAAAATAGGAGTGGCTCCTTCAAGTTCACTTTTTGAATTTGTAAATTGAGCAACTGAAGTTTCATCTAATGATACATTTGAATATAGATATGATGCATTTAAACCAAAGGTTAAGGCGTTTTTAAATGTCATCGTCTTCAGGATTATTAATTAAGTTTTTTCTTAATTCTAGCTCGATTCCAATACAGTTCGTAATCTCACCGATATTTGATAAGCTAATGTTACCTCTACTAGGGATTTCAGATCTAGCGATTGGATTTAAAATTTGTTTTCCAAACCCTGTTATTGAAAAATTTCTCATTACCAAAATAACGTTCGAACTTAACATCAAAGTTGTAGTTTTTTCAGATGGATTTAAATCTGGGTTACCTTGACTTGAAAAAGCTTACATCTTGATATTTAAATGGCGCTACTTCTTTGAATTGAGGATAGGTATAAGATTTACTTGTGTTGAATGGATAATTGAATTATCGTTAAAATTATATTTTACTGCTAAACTTGGTAAAATATAGATATCTTCTAAGTTAGCTTTTTCCGTTACTTGCACTGTTTGATATGTTTTGTATCATATTGCTTTTTGAAAGCAAATTCTCCTCTTAAACTTCAACAACTGCTGTTAGTTTTTCACTAAATGAATGCGTATATTTACCATAACCAGCACCAATAAAACGTACAGCATTGTAAGAGTGAATGGGCAAAAACTCTAGGGTTACTTGTTGTTCCTCTACCGGTTTCTAATTCAAAATCCCATTATCTAAGAGTTTGATTGAAAAATTAAATCTGGATTTTCAACATCAATTGCAATGAGTTGAGAAATCATGATTGAAAATTATACTTTCAAAATCTCTTTTAGTGTATCTTACATCTCCACCAATTTCAAAGATTCTTGTTTTGGAATCAGTACTAAAATCATAATTAAAGAAGAATTAGCGCATAATCTTTTCGGTAAGTTTAGAGAAAAATCTTTCGTTTTCACCAGCACTATTTGTTTGTGGAGCAAAAATCCATCTCGTAAAGGTAATTATTAGAATCTCTGTCTGGTTCGTTTCCTGTAACAGAATTGAAAGCTAATCCAATATGATACTTTAATTTATCGGTTATTCTGAAATCTCCAATCAACTGATTTACAAATAATAAATTATCATTTACTTGTTGACGGATAAGGAATTCTAAATCTCCAGTTTGTTCAGGATTATTTTCACCAAAGTAGTCTCCATAAGTCTGGTTATTGTTGTGAATCATGATATTATTTAAAGATATAGAATCGACCATTCTCCAAACTTATATTTCATGTTGTTCATCAACAGAATTGAGAAACATTATAATTGTATTTATTTTATAAAATCTTGATCTAAATATACTTGACCTAAAGAGTTCGTTTGCTTAATATTTCCTTCTGTATATAAATAGTTGTTGTCAAAACTTCCTACTAAAAACAAGAGGTTTCCCTTTACTTAACACATTAAATTTTTTACCTCCTGCAATTGAAAAGCCACTATTCACTTGCCCATTTTGTTCATTTGGCTTTAAATTATTTTGGAAATCATAATTAGTTAAACTTATAATTGGGTGGTTGGTTCTTTGTGTGCCAAACCAATTTGTTCCATCAATTAATTTAAAGTTTTCATTTACTGTTTGATTGTTAACACCACTAGAAAAACTAATGTCAATTTCACTTTCTTTTCCTAATTCTTTTGATGCGATATCAATATTTGCTCCACCCACATCACCCATGATTGAAGCGCTAAATGTCTTATTAATTGCAACATTTTGAATTACTTCTGTTCCGAAAAAATCTAAAGAAATGTTTTTGTATTCAGGATCATCCGACGGCAACGCTAATCCATTTAGTGAAGTTGAATTGTATCGATCTCCTAATCCTCTTACAACAACGTTTTTTACCCCTTGTTGTTTTGTAACACCACTTGTTTTAGTTACCGCAGCTTCAGCATTACTTACTCCTTTTCTTGATAACTCCTGAGCACCTATTGCTTGTTTAATTTCAACAGCTTTTTGTTGTTCTTGAAGCAGTACACTTTCTTTTTCTTTTAAAACTGTATATTCAACCACTACGTCTTTTAATTGAACTCCACTAGCTTCTAAAGTATGATTGATTATTTTCTTTTCACTTGCTTTTAATGTGAATGGAATTTCTTTTGTTTCATAGCCTAAGTAGGCAATTACTAAGGTGTAACTTCCAGGTTTCAATGTGATAGAATATTTTCCAGCGTCATCCGTTGATGTTCCTTGTGAAGTTCCTTTAATAGTAATGTTAGCAAAAGCTAAAGGTTCGTTGGCGTATTCTTTATCTAAAATTACCCCAGAAACAGTTCCGGTTTGTCCAATAACTGTTAATGAAAAAAGTACCGTAAAAAATAAAAATTTGAGTTTCATGTTGTGTTGTTAAATTTTGGTGCAAAGAAACTTCAATTGTGTTTTTAAAACGTTAGTTATTTGTTACCAATTTTTACCTTAGAAGTTATCAAATTGTTAACAGATTAAATAATTGTTAACCATATAAAACTTTTTATATTATCTTTACCTTTACCAACGAAAACAGAACTTTTTACTCAAATGAAAAATAAAAACATTAAAATCTTATTGGTTGATGATGAGCAAGATATCCTCGAAATTATTGGATATAACTTGTCCTTAGAAGGCTATCAAGTAATAACAGCGTCTAATGGTAAAGATGCAATTATTAAAGCAAAAAAAGAGTTGCCTCATTTAATCATTTTGGATGTAATGATGCCAGAAATGGATGGAATTGAAGCCTGTGAAAATATCAGAAAATTTCCTGAGCTGGAAAACACCATAATTACTTTTTTGACTGCTCGTTCTGAAGATTATTCTCAAGTAGCTGGTTTTGATGCAGGTGCTGACGATTATATAGCTAAGCCAATTAAGCCTAAAGTCCTAATTAGTAAAGTAAAAGGATTGTTGCGTCGTTTGAAAGAATCAGAAACGGAAAATACTACTTTAAGTGTTGGTGATATCGAAATTAGTAGAGAAGAATACAAAATCGTAAGAAATAACCAAGAAATTATTTTACCAAGAAAAGAGTTTGAATTGTTTTACTTATTAGCAACAAAACCTGGGAAAGTATTCACACGTGAAGAAATTTTAGAAAAAGTTTGGGGCAATGAAGTGGTAGTTGGCGGTAGAACTATCGATGTACACATTAGAAAGTTACGTGAAAAAATTGGTGATGATTTTTTTAAAACAATCAAAGGTGTTGGCTATAAAATTGAATTTTAATGACCGCAATTTTTAAAAAGTCTTACAAATTTGCATTTAAATCCTCATTTTACATTTCGTTTTTTGCAACGGTTTGTATTTTTGGATACCATTATTTTTTTACGCTAAGTAACTTGGTGTACCCTGTTGTGTTTTTGTTTGTTCTTTTTGGTTTTTCCTTTTTTGTTATTCAATACCGAGTAGAGAAATTTATTTATAAAAGAGTTAAAAAAATCTATGACGATGTGTCGCTTTTAGAAAATACTTCGTTTAGAAACCAACCTATTACTACTGATATGGCAACGCTTACAAAAGAAGTAAAAAAGTTTGCCCGAGATAAAAAATTAGAAATTGAAACCCTAAAAATTAAAGAGGAATACCGAAGAGAATTTTTGGGTAATGTTTCACACGAATTAAAAACTCCGCTTTTCACTGTTCAAGGTTATATTTTAACGTTGTTAGATGGTGCTATGGAAGATAAAACCATTAGAAAAAAATACTTGCAACGCGCAGAAAAAGGAGTGGAACGCCTTATTTATATCGTAAAAGATTTGGATATGATTACCAAATTAGAAGTTGGAGATATCAACATAGAACCTTCCAAATTTAATATTGTTGAGTTGATTCAAAATGTATTTGATTTATTAGAAATGCGTGCGGCTAAAAAAAATATTTCACTTTCTTTTGATACTTTTTACAAACAGCCTATTTATGTTTTTGCTGATCAAGATAAAATTCAGCAAGTGGTAACTAATTTGGTTATGAACTCTATTAAATACGGAAAAACAGGTGGAACTACAGAAATTGGAATCGAAAATTTGGTAGACAACAAAGTTATTATCAGAGTAACTGATAATGGGGAAGGCATTGAAAAGCAAAATATTCCAAGGCTTTTTGAACGTTTTTATCGTGTGGATAAAAGTGGTGCAAGAAGCGAAGGTGGCTCTGGTTTAGGTTTAGCTATTGTAAAACACATCATCGAAAGTCATAACGAAAAAATCTACGTAGAAAGTGAATTTGGTGTAGGTTCTGAGTTTTCATTCACTCTAGAAAAGGCGAAATAAATCTTTCCAAACAACGGGTTTTGAAAAGTTATGAAAGCCTCTATACAGTTCTATTTTGGCTATTTTCTCAATTTTGAATTTTTCTTGTTTGCAATAAGGTGCTAAATTTTCTGCTTTATACTTTTTTGCTAAATATTCCTGCTCGTATTGACCTGGTGTTGGTATAAAAAACGCTTTTTTGCCCAAATGTGCTAAATCCATAACCGTAGTATAACCGGAGCGACAAACAATTTTATCACTTTCGTTAAAAGCAATTTCGAGTTGTTCACTGTTCATGAAATTGTAAAACGTAATATTGTTTTCTTGCCAAATTTCCTGTTCGGCAGTAATGATTCCTTTTACAAACAAAATAGGTTTTGTATACGATTGAAGTTCCGAAATTAACTTGTTTTCTAACAAAGTACGCTGCGGTTCTGGACCTGACAAAATAACCATCAAGTCATATTTCAAAGGTAAATTCCTTTTGTGTAATCGACTTAACGGACCAATGTAGCGCAAATGTTTAAATCCGTTGTAATAATGACCTAAATCTCCAGATAAGTTCGGACTACCATCGTTATCTGGAATCCAACATTCATTGAATTTTTGGATGTAAAACTCATGTATTTTGGTAGTTAACCAAGAAGTAGTTCCAGTTAAAACTTTTAATTGGTGTGTTATAAAAACCGATGGAATATTTTTGGAATAAACGCCTAATCGGTTATCGGAAATAATGCCTGAAAGTTGGTATTCCAAAATCCATTGTGCCACTTGTTTCTTTTCAGCTTTGATGGCTTTAATCATTTTGGGTAGTTGAGACAATAACTTCCATTTGAAATTTTTCCCTTTCTCCGCATATTGAATGTTATAAGCAGGCAATTCCAAATGCTGCAAATGCGGAAATTCTTTTTTTAGTAATTTCAAAGCCTGACCATCAGAAGCAATAATTGGATTAAAACCGTTTTCTTCCAATGCCCAAATAATAGGAATAGACCGAGTGGCATGACCTAATCCCCAATTAAGCGGAGCAACAAGTATGTTTTTTTTAACTTCCAAAATAATTTAATTATTGCGCACCTATTACCCATTATCCATCCCCCAATGCCTTGTAAAGGTACAATTTTACAAAGTGCAATTTAAAAATTATTGCATTCATTTATATTTCCTTAATTTTACCAAAAAATTAAATAAACTGTGGGAAGCAAAAATAAACTCAAGCGATTCAAAGAAAATGAAACTTTTTCAAACGTTTTTCAACCAACAAGAGAAGAAGTAGTTGCCAATCAATTACCATTAAAAGGTAAATGGAGAACCGTTTTTTTCAAAAATAATAATCCAATTGTATTAGAACTAGGTTGTGGAAAAGGAGAATATTCGGTAGGTTTGGCTCAAAGAAATCCAAATAAAAACTTCATTGGAATTGATATTAAAGGAGCGAGATTTTGGCGTGGAGCAAAAACAGCAGTAGAAAATGAGATTCATAATGTAGCTTTCTTACGAACCCAAATTGAATTAATTGAACATTGTTTTGATGCTGATGAAGTAGACGAAATTTGGATTACTTTCCCAGATCCACAAATCAAATACAAAAGAACCAAACACAGAATGACTAATGCGGAGTTTTTAAATAATTATAAAAAAATTCTAAAACCAAACGGACTAATGCATTTAAAAACAGATTCCGAATTTATGCACGGGTATACGTTGGGATTATTACACGGTTTGGGTCATGAAGTACTTTATGCCAATCATAATGTGTACAAAAATGAAGGCGCTCCAGCTGATGTGACTTCGATTCAAACTTTTTATGAAAGTCAATATTTAGAAGTAAATAAACCCATTACTTACATTCAATTCCGAATTAAGTAATTTTAGTTACAAAAGCTTTTGAAACAATCGCTTATTTTTGAACAAAACATACTATTATGACCATTTTACTTTCGTTTATACTTGGATTTTTTATAGCAGCAGTAGGAATTGTTGCACCCGGAATGTTAAACATGACCATTGCGAAACTTAGCGTAAGCGAAGACAGAAAACAAGCATTATTATTTGCTTTTGGAGCTGTTTTGATAGTTTTAGTTCAGAGTTTTGTTGGGGTTTATTTTGCCAAAGTTTTAGATGCAAATCCTAATATCAGCGAAAATTTAAAAAAGTTTGGAACCGTTATTTTTATTTTACTTACAGCTTTTTTTATCTACAATGGTTTTAGAGCAAAAAAACCAAAATTAGACGTTGCTATTAAGTCAAAAAATAATAGATTTATTTACGGAATTACACTTTCTTCTTTAAATATGTTTGCCATTCCTTATTATGCGTTTGTGAGTTTAACATTGGCTTCTAAAGATGTTTTTCAGTTTATATTACCTAATATTTTGATTTTTTCATTTGCGGCTGCATTGGGAACTTTTTTTATCTTTTATTTGTATGCTATTTTGTTTAAAAAAGTAGAAGATAAAGTAACTTTTATTACCAACAATATCAACTTTTTGATAGCTGCTGTTACTGGTTTAGTTGCAGTTTCATCTTTATACAAAATGCTAATTGCTTAGAAGTGAAAAATGCCAATCCAAATACAGAAAACTTCTTTGAACGCGTATATGAAATTGCTCGCCAAATTCCGTATGGAAAAGTAACTTCTTATGGAGCAATAGCCAAGGTGCTAGGAACTGCTCGTTCAGCTAGAATGGTAGGTTGGGCAATGAATGCTTCTCATAATTTGGAAGATGTTCCAGCACATCGTGTGGTAAACAGAAAAGGATTACTTACTGGGAAACATCATTTTGAAGGCACTAATTTAATGCAACAACTTTTGGAAAGTGAAGGTGTTAAAGTAGTCGATAATCAGATTGTTGATTTTCAAAAACACTTTTGGGAACCAGAATTTTAATATTTTTTAGTTCTTTAAAAGCATAGAAAAATACTATCCAACTATAACAAAACTTTAAACACCGAAACTTTTAAACTTCTAAACTTCTCATTATCTTTGCAATTCAAATTCAGTCTTAATAAAGAACTGAAAACAAAAGATTTAAAGCAGAAAACAATGAAATTAGATAGAAAAGAAATATTAAAAGCCCTAGAAACCATTACGGTAGCTGGTGAAGGAAAAAATATGGTAGAAAGTGGTGCTGTAAAAAATGTAATTACTTTTGGAGATGAAGTAGTTGTAGATTTAGTATTAGCAACTCCAGCTTTGCATATAAAAAAACGTGCTGAGGTAGATATCATAAAAGTAATTCACGAAAAAGTCTACGAAAAAGCCAAAGTAAAAGTAAACATCAAAGTTGAAGCTCCAGAAAAACCAGAAAGTCCAAATTTAATTAGAGGAAAACAAATTCCTGGAATTTCAAATATTATTGCGGTAGCTTCAGGAAAAGGTGGTGTTGGAAAATCAACTATTACAGCAAATCTTGCGGTAACATTAGCTAAAATGGGATTCAAAGTTGGGGTTTTAGATGCTGATATCTATGGGCCATCTATGCCAATTATGTTTGATGTTGAAAATTCAAAACCTGTTTCAGTTGAAGTAGACGGAAAATCAAAAATGCAACCTATCACAAGTTATGGTGTGGAAATTTTATCTATTGGATTTTTCACTAAACCAGACCAAGCGGTTATTTGGAGAGGGCCAATGGCTGCCAAAGCTCTAAACCAAATGATTTTTGATGCCAACTGGGGCGAATTAGATTTCATGCTAATCGACTTACCACCAGGAACAGGAGACATTCACTTATCTATTATGCAATCGTTGCCTATTACTGGAGCAGTTGTAGTAAGTACACCACAAGCAGTTGCTTTGGCTGATGCCAAAAAAGGAGTTTCAATGTTCCTTTCAGAATCAATTAATGTCCCTGTTTTAGGAATTATTGAAAATATGGCTTATTTCACTCCAGAAGAACTTCCTGAAAATAAATATTATATCTTTGGAAAAGAAGGAGCAAAAAATTTAGCAGCTGATTTACAAGTGCCACTATTAGGAGAAGTGCCATTGGTACAAAGTATACGTGAAGCTGGAGATTACGGTCGACCAGCAGCATTGCAAACAGCTTCAGTTTTAGAAGGTGTTTTCGAAAATATTACAAGAAACGTAGTGCAAGAAACGGTAAATCGTAACGAAACATTACCGCCAACAGAAGCTATCAAAATAACAACAATGGCAGGATGTTCTGCTATAAAAAAATAGTATTCAGTTTACAGTCTCAGTTTACAGTTTAAGCTGTTTACTGTGACTGTAAACTGTGACTGAAAACTTAAAAAAATATGACTACAACAGAAATAAAAGAGAATGTTGAAAAAGCATTGGAAGAAATTCGTCCGTTTTTGAATTCTGATGGTGGCAACATTTCATTAGTAGAGATTATAGATGACAAACATGTGAAAGTTCGTTTAGAAGGTGCTTGTACAAGTTGTAATTTCAGTATTAGCACTATGAAAGCTGGTGTTGAAACAACTATTAAAAAGTACGTACCTCAAATCGAAACAGTAGAAAATGTAGCATAAAAAGGCTAGTATGATATAAATCATATTTCTACAGTTGACAAGTTTGTTACTTTGTATTTCAAAATTTAAAACATGATTCAAACAGATATATTAATTATCGGTGCGGGTCCAACAGGACTTTTTGCCGTTT
The DNA here is from genome assembly GCA_018401995.1 of Flavobacterium sp. Lineage (GTDB taxonomy): Bacteria > Bacteroidota > Bacteroidia > Flavobacteriales > Flavobacteriaceae > Flavobacterium. The sequence goes on from JAGYJR010000002.1 coordinate 50,857, forward strand.
TCGAAGCCGGACTTTTACAGTTAAAATGTCATATTATTGATGCTTTGCCACAACCAGGTGGACAATTAGCAGAGTTATATCCCAAAAAACCAATCTTCGATATTCCAGGTTATCCTGAAGTTTTAGCAGGTGATTTGGTAACTAATTTAATGGAGCAAATCAAACAATTTCAACCTGGATTTACATTAGCTGAAACAGCTGAAACCATTGATAAATTAGATGACGGAACTTTTATTGTTACCACTAATAAAGGGACAAAACATCACGCAAAGGCAGTTGCAATTGCGGGTGGATTAGGAACATTTGAACCAAGAAAACCAGCAATTGAAAATATTTCTTTCTATGAAGAAAAAGGAGTTGAGTATTTTGTAAAGGACCCAGAATTATTCCGTGATAAAGAAATAGTTATAGCAGGTGGAGGAGATTCAGCATTAGATTGGAGTATATTTCTTTCCAATGTTGCAAAAAAAGTAACACTTGTACATAGAAGAAATGAGTTTAGAGGTGCTTTAGATTCTGTTGAAAAAGTACAAGAATTAAAAAAAGAAGGAAAAATTAATTTAATTACTCCAGCAGAAGTAGTCGGAATTCAAGGAATAAATAATGTTGAGAGCATTACTTTAGATAGAGATGGTGTTTTAGAGCAATTTAAAACTGATTATTTCATTCCATTATTTGGCTTAACACCTAAGTTAGGAGCAATTGCGAACTGGGGATTAGAAATCGAAAAGAACGCGATCAAAGTAAATAACGCTTTAGATTATCAAACCAATATCGACGGTATTTATGCTATTGGTGACGTAAATACTTATCCAGGAAAATTAAAGTTAATTTTATGTGGATTCCACGAAGCGACTTTAATGTGTCAAAGTGTGTACAACAGAATCAATCCAGGAAAACGTTATGTGTTGAAATATACTACCGTTTCAGGAGTAGATGGTTTTGATGGAACTCGAAAAGAGGCGGAAAAAGCGGTTGTAAAATCGATTGATTAAAAATATAGTTATTAGTAGTTAGGAAATAGGATTTAGTATGGCTGTACAGAAATTTGAAGATTTGATTGTTTGGCAAAAATCACAAGATTTAGCAGTTGAAGTTTATAATATGTTTAAAGATTGTAAAGATTTTGCTTTCAAAGATCAAATTACAAGAGCAACTATTTCAATTTCGAATAATATTGCTGAAGGTTTTGAAAGAAGTTCAAATGCAGATTTTTCAAGATTTTTATATTTTTCATTAGGTTCAGTTAGTGAAGTTCGATCAATGTTATATTTGGCAATTAGGTTGGAATTAATTAATTCAGAAAAATCAAAGTTGGTTTTAGATGCGGCAAATCAAATTTCCAAAATGTTATATGGTTTATTGAATTCTATGAATAAAAAGCTAATTCCTAATAACTAACTCCTAATAACTAACAAAATGATAGACGTAACCATTTTTATAACCGATAGAAACGGAGTTAAACACGAAGTGTTGGCCCCAACCGACATGAACATGAACATCATGGAGTTAATTCGTTCCTACGAATTAGCAGAAGAAGGAACCATCGGCGTTTGTGGTGGAATGGCCATGTGCGCTTCTTGCCAGTGTTATGTTTTAAATGATGTTGTTTCTTTAGAGCGCAATCCTGATGAAGAAGCCATGCTTTGGGAAGCGTATCATGTCAAAGATAATTCAAGGCTTGGTTGCCAAATTCACATCACCGAAGATTTAGAAGGTTTAGAACTAGAAATAGCACCAGAACAATAAAGCGAGAATTTCTTCTCGCTTTTCATTTTATACTAATTCATGTTTGTGTTCCATTTGTTCTTCAATAGCATTCCAAAGTCCGATTCTTTTTTCTAAAGCCGCAACCGAAACTTGTTCCACTTCTTTCCATTTTTGTTCCGAATCGCCACAAAGTTCAGCAATCATTTGCATGGCCATTGGTCCGTGCTCATCGGCATCTAATTCAATATGTCTTTCAAAATAATAAATTAGTTTTGATAAATCGGTTTCTGGGAAATTTTGCTGAAAGTTTTTTAAGATTTCGGTAAACATATTCGGAATCAAATCTTCTCTTCCAAAAGTAAAAGCTGCTGCAATTTCATGAGGTTTTCCTTCTTCAATCACACGAAAAGTGAAATCCAAAAACGCTTTCACATTCGGATGTAAATCACTTTGCTTTATGGATACAAAAATATTTTTCGTTTCTTCCACATTTTTCAAAAACGCATTGATTTGGGTTGTCGAAGCACCACATTGTGTCATCGCATCCAAATACATTTCAAAATGACTTTGACGTGTTCCGTCCAATGTTAAATCAGTTTCTTCAGCTACAACAATTTCATTAATTAAATAACGAATTTCAGGATTTCCAATTGGTAGCCAAGGCGTTGTTGTACAGGTTAATTTATTCTGTAAGGCTTTTAATAACGACATAAAATCCCAAACCGCATAAATGTGGTTTTCTAAGAAACAATGTAAATCGTCAATCGTTTTTACTTTATTGTATAACGAATGGTTTAACAATTGTTCTTTCTGATTTTGAATCGATTGGTTTATAGTTTGAATATTCATAAGGCAATTTTATTATCATATACGAAATTCTGACTTCTTTTGGTTTTGAATCCGTACACTACAAATGTAAAAATGCTTCCCTAAAAAGAGAAGCATTTTGTATCAATTTTATCTATTGTTTAATTACTTGAATGCAGGGAAACCTGTAACATCCATACCTGTAATTAACAAGTGAATGTCGTGAGTTCCTTCGTAAGTAACTACAGATTCCAAATTCATCATGTGTCTCATAATTGAATATTCACCTGTAATTCCCATTCCGCCAAGCATTTGACGTGCATCACGAGCAATCGTTAACGCCATGTCAACATTGTTTCTTTTTGCCATCGAAATTTGAGCTGTAGTAGCTTTTCCTTCGTTTCTTAAAACACCCAATCTCCAAGTTAATAATTGCGCTTTCGTGATTTCTGTAATCATTTCAGCTAATTTCTTTTGTTGTAATTGTGTAGCTCCAATTGGTTTGTCAAATTGAATTCTTTCTTTTGAATAGCGTAAAGCTGTATCATAACAATCCATTGCTGCTCCAATCGCTCCCCAAGCAATTCCATAACGTGCCGAATCTAAACAGCCAAGTGGTGCTCCTAATCCAGATTTGTTTGGTAATAAGTTTTCTTTTGGCACTTTTACGTTGTCAAAAATAAGCTCTCCAGTAGCAGAAGCTCTTAACGACCATTTGTTATGTGTTTCAGGAGTTGTAAAACCTTCCATTCCTCTTTCCACGATTAATCCGTGAATTCTACCTTCTTCATTTTTTGCCCAAACTACTGCAATATCAGCAAAAGGCGCATTCGAAATCCACATTTTAGCACCATTTAAAAGATAATGATCGCCCATGTCTTTAAAATTGGTAGTCATTCCACCTGGATTTGAGCCGTGATCAGGCTCAGTTAAACCGAAACAACCAATGAATTCTCCAGTGGCTAATTTTGGTAAATATTTCATTCTTTGTTCTTCATTTCCGTATTTCCAAATTGGATACATAACCAATGAAGACTGAACAGATGAAGTCGAACGTACACCCGAATCTCCTCTTTCAATTTCTTGCATGATTAATCCGTAAGAAATTTGATCTAATCCAGCACCGCCATATTCAACAGGAATATAAGGACCAAAACCGCCAATTTCTCCCAAACCTTTTACGATTTGTTTAGGAAATTCTGCTCTTTGTGCATATTCTTCAATAATTGGAGATACTTCTTTTTTTACCCAAGCACGTGCAGCATCACGCACCATTTTATGTTCGTCAGATAATAATTCGTCTAATAAATAATAATCTGGAGATTGAAATAAGTCTGGTCTCATAGTTTTTAATTTGAAAGCACAAAAGTAAGTAAAGATTTTTAACAAATCAACGAACAACTGTTATAATTTTTTGAAGCTTAATCCAGCTGTCCGCTCTATTCCCGATAGCTATCGGGAGATGCCGCTACCATCTGGGCTAGGGTTACATCTTCAAATAGAACTCTTTCGTCAACTCAATATATTCAGGAGTATAATTGTGTCTTGAGATTTCAATGACTAACTCATCAATCAATAGCGTTTGTTCTATTCGGCAAAAAGCCAATAAACTTCTTTTAATTTCTGATGTTGGCGTGCCTTTTACACGAGTAATTTTTAATGGAAATAAATCCAATTCTTTACACATAGAAACAAATCGCTCTTCTTCTTTAAAAGGAATAATCACAGAAAAAATCCCATTATCCGAAAGTAATAAAGCAGCCGCTTCAATTAATTCTTCAAAAGGCAAAGCATCTTCAAAACGCGCTAAATCTCTAGAAACATTGTCAGATTTGTAATCTTCAGTATAAAAAGGCGGATTGGAAATAATTAAATCGTATTCGTCTTCGGGTTCGTCAACAAATTCATCCAAACCTGCATGAAAACAAAATAATTTATCACCCCAAGGCGAAGCTTCAAAATTTTCGACACATTGTTCGTAAGCATCTTCGTCAATTTCAATCGCATCAATTTGTTCGGCGTTGCTTCTTTGGGCTAACATCAAAGACAAAATTCCTGTTCCTGCACCAATATCCAAAACATTGTACGGATTGTTAATTAATGGAGTCCAAGCGCCAAGTAAAACGCCATCAGTGCCAATTTTCATAGCACAACGATCTTGATTAACGGAAAAATGTTTGAATGTAAAAGTCATTGGAATTATCCAAGATATAAATCAACCAACCCTTCAGGCGTTTCTAAAGTAATAGTTTTGTTAGTTCTATCAAGCGCAATAATGAATTCATCAATTAGCGGGACTAAAATTTCAGTACCGTTTTTGTCAATTTCAAAAATGGATTGAGCACCACTATCATTGATTCCGGTTATTTTTCCAATGTTTCCTAAACGAGTGTCTAAAACATCGAAACCAATAACCTCATGAAAGTAAAATTGGGTGCCTTCTAGTTTCGGTAACATCGAAAGTGGTAAGTAAGCTTCGCAGCCTATAATTCGGTCAGCATCTTCTTCGTTTTCAATATCTTCGAAGCGAATGCGTAGAAACTTGCCTTTGTGTAGCTGACTTTTTAAAATAAAAAATGGAACCAGACTTTTGTTGATTTCAACAAAAACTGATTCCAAATTTTCATAAATTTCGGGTTCGTCTGTATCTAAATACAGTAAAACTTCACCCTTGAAACTAAACTTTTTAGCGATTTTGCCTAAATAGAAACAATCTTGTTTACGCATGTAATCGCTTTAAAATTATGCTTGAGTTTCTTCGTTGTTTTCTTCAACAGCAGGAGCTTCTTCAGTAGCAGCCTCAACCACTTCTTCAGTTACTTCTTCAACAGTTTCTTCTACTTTTGTAGCTTCAACTTGAGCTGCAATACGTTTTGCGTTTGCTTCTTGTTCTGCTTTAAAAGCTTTAGCTTTAGCATCTGCTTGCGCTTTGCTTAAACCAGATTTTTTAGCGTCAACTTTACCTGCTTTTTCATCTAACCAAGCTGCTAATTTAGCATCTGCTTGCTCTTGAGTTAAAGCACCTTTGCGAACACCTCCATCTAAATGGTGTTTTAATAAAGCACCAGTATAAGATAAAATTGCTCTTGCAGTGTCAGTTGGTTGAGCACCATTGTGTAACCACTGTGCTGCTTTTTCGATGTTTAAATCGATAGTAGCTGGGTTTGTGTTTGGATTGTAAGTTCCGATTTTCTCTAAGAATTTACCATCTCTTTTAGCTCTTGCATCAGCTGCAACAACCCAATAAAAAGGTTTCCCTTTTTTTCCGTGTCTTTGTAATCTAATTTTTACTGACATAATCTTTTGATTAATTTGAGGTTCTCGACCTCGGTTATTTAAGGGTGCAAATATACAAAACTTTAGTTCACAACATAATAAAGACGAAAAATATTTTTAAATAAGCTTGTTGCTCTTGAATTATCTAATTCTTCAAACTAATAATATTCTTCAAACTGGATTAAGTGAATTCAAAGAAATGGAAAATGTATTTTTTTAATCAATTGAAATTATTTTTAAAGTAAATAGTGTTTTTAATAGAAAAAAAAATTATTTTTGTTTATTCGTAAATGAAATTTAAGTAAAATGAAAAATATAGTTGTATTATTTTTAAGTGTCTTAGTATTATCATCTTGTACTCAGGATATAGAAATCAATGAACCGGCATTTCAAGCAAAGTATGGAGGTGTAATTTGGAGAGCTAACGATGCAAGGGTTTTTTTGGATGGAACTGGAGGTGTTACAATTAAAGCATTTACACAGTATGAAGAGCTTACTTTAGCAACAAGTTCGGCAGATCCTGGAACATATGTTTTTGGAACTACAAATCAAAATAATTATGCATCCTATTATATAGATGTTCAAGGAATTATTGCAGATCATGAAACATCTATTTTCCCGGGTCCAGTGAATAAAATAGCTAATATCACATCTGGAGGTTTTAATTACACTGAAAACAACGACGCCTTAACATCTGGAGGATCAGGTTCAGGATTAAAATTAGCAATTAAAGTTAACAATAATGGCTCTGTTATTGAAGCTAATGTTGTGGCGAGAGGAACAGGTTATGTAGCTGGTGATATTGTGACAATTTTAGGCGGAAATGGTTTGGCAACTGTAAGAATTTTAAATGTACAACAAAGTAATGGTGAAATAACAATTGAAAGTGTTGATAACGGATTTTTTACTGGTGAGTTTAAATTTACTGCTGTTGATGATGAAGGGAATACAGTGTCTTTTTCTAAAGGAAAATTCTATAGAATTCCAATATTCCAATAAAAAATAAGTTTTAAAATTATCATTAACCACCAATTATTGGTGGTTTTTTTATTTTTGTTAATAACTTAAATTGTCCAGTAGCTTCTTAAAATGTACTTTTGAAAATAGTATGTTGTGGATAGTTTTTTTAAAAAACTTCTTGACAATCTTCAATTTAAAATCTTTATCTAAGATGTATTTAATTTTTGATACCGAAACTACAGGATTACCAAAAAGTTGGTCAGCACCTATAACAGATACTGACAACTGGCCACGTTGTGTTCAAATTGCTTGGCAGTTACACGATGAAATGGGTAATTTAGTAGAACATCAAGATTATTTAGTGAAGCCAGAAGGTTTTAATATTCCATATGATGCAGAAAGGATTCACGGAATTTCAACAGAACTAGCTGTTGAACAAGGAATTTTAATGGAGGAAGTTCTAGAAAAATTCAATATTGCACTTTCCAAAACAAAATATATTGTAGGTCAAAATGTAGGTTTCGATGTCAATATTATGGGTTGTGAATTCCACCGATTCAACATTGGAACCGATTTAACCAAAATGCCCGTTTTGGATACGTGTACAGAAACCACAGCTGAATTATTAAAATTACCTGGTGGTCGTGGAGGTAAATTTAAATTACCAACACTTACCGAATTACATCAATACCTTTTTAATCAACCTTTCGCAGAAGCGCATAATGCTACTGCAGATGTGGAAGCAACGACGCGTTGTTTTTTGGAATTAATCAAAAGAGAAGTATTCACCAAAGAAGAATTAGATGTTACTCCTGATTATTTCAGAAGTTTTCGAGAGAATAATCCGGGTGAAATTCAGCTTATTGGTTTAAAGCATATCAATCTCAAAAAAGCTTCGGATGAAATTAGAACTCGATTGCAAAAAATTCAAAGCGAGGTTGAACAAGCTACTATTTCTGATGCTACAAAAGCCGATTTAAAAGATGCTGAATTTGCTCATCTTCATAACCATAGTCAGTTCTCAGTATTACAATCTACTATAGCAATTAACGATTTGGTTAAAGCTGCTGCAAAATTCAAAATGCCAGCAGTTGCTATGACGGATACTGGTAACATGATGGGTGCTTTCCATTTTGTAAGTGCTGTAATGAATCACAACAAAGCCGCCGAAGCAAAAAACGCATCATTAGTTGGAAACGGAGAAGAACCAACTGAAACTGTAATCAAACCCATCGTGGGTTGCGAATTCAATATTTGTGATGATCATAAAGATAAAACCAAAAAAGACAACGGGTATCAGGTAGTTTTATTGGCAAAAAATAAAAAAGGTTATCACAACTTAGCCAAAATGTCTTCCATTGCATATACTGACGGATTTTATTATGTGCCAAGAATTGACAAAAGCATAGTAGAACAATACAAAGAAGACATCATCGTGCTTTCAGGAAATTTATACGGTGAAATTCCAAGTAAAATCCTGAATGTTGGAGAAAGCCAAGCGGAAGAAGCTTTGATTTGGTGGAAGGAACAATTTGGTGCTGATTTCTATTTGGAAGTCATGCGTCACAAACAAGAAGATGAAAATCGTGTGAACCAAACGTTGATAGCTTTCGCCAAAAAGCACAATGTGAAGCTAATTGCGACCAATAATACCTATTACGTAAACAAAGAAGATGCTAACGCCCACGATATTTTATTGTGTGTAAAAGATGGTGAAAAACAAGCTACGCCAATTGGTCGCGGTCGTGGATATCGTTACGGCTTACCCAATCAAGAATATTATTTCAAATCGAGTGACGAAATGAAGCAACTTTTTGCTGATTTACCTGAAGCGATTATCAATATTCAAGAAATTATTGATAAAACTGAACCGTATTCACTATATCGCGATGTATTACTTCCAAAGTTCAAAATTCCTGATGAGTTTGAAGTAGAGGAAGACAAGTTAGATGGAGGTGTTCGTGGTGAAAATGCGTATTTACGTCATCTTACCATGGAAGGCGCAAAAAAACGCTACGGTGAAATCACACCCGAAATTCAAGAACGTTTGGATTTTGAATTACTTACGATTTCCAATTCAGGTTATCCGGGTTATTTTTTAATTGTACAAGATTTCATCGCCGAAGCTAGAAAAATGGATGTTTCCGTTGGACCAGGTCGTGGTTCAGCTGCGGGTTCTGCAGTAGCGTATTGTTTGGGAATTACGAATATCGACCCAATTAAATATGATTTGCTTTTTGAGCGTTTCCTTAATCCCGACCGTGTTTCCATGCCCGATATCGATATCGATTTTGATGATGAAGGCCGTGGTCGTGTAATGCAATATGTAATTGATAAATACGGGAAAAATCAGGTAGCCCAAATCATTACTTACGGTAAAATGGCAACAAAATCAGCCATTAGAGATACAGCTCGTGTTTTGGATTTACCATTATTTGAAGCCGATAGAGTGGCTAAATTGATTCCAGGTATGATGCCATCAAAATGGAATTTAGCAAGATTCTTAGCCGAAGATGAATCCGAAGTAAAAAAAGCCTTGCGTTCTGATGAATTTGATAGAGTTAAAGAATTAATTGAAATTGCCAATTCGGAAGATTTAGCTGGAGAAACCATTCAACAAGCAAAAGTGTTAGAAGGTTCTATGCGAAATACTGGAATTCACGCTTGTGGAGTTATCATTACACCGAGTGATATTACCAATTTCGTTCCCGTAACAACTGCCAAAGATTCCGATTTATATGTAACGCAATTTGACAACTCGGTGGCAGAAAGTGCTGGTTTGTTGAAGATGGACTTTTTGGGATTAAAAACCCTTACCTTAATAAAAGATACCGTAAAATTGGTAAAATATCGTTTAGGAATCGATTTGAATCCTGACGAATTTCCAATTGATGACATTAAAACATACGAGTTGTTCCAAAGAGGTGAAACCGTTGGTATTTTCCAATACGAATCGCCTGGAATGCAAAAATACATGAAGGATTTGAAACCAACAGTTTTTGGAGATTTAATTGCGATGAATGCGTTATATCGACCAGGACCATTGGAATACATTCCTTCTTTCGTTCGTAGAAAAAATGGAGAAGAACCTATTACCTACGATTTAGATGCTTGCGAAGAATTTTTGGGAGAAACCTACGGAATTACCGTTTATCAAGAGCAGGTAATGCTTTTGTCGCAAAAATTAGCGAATTTTTCTAAAGGTGATGCAGACGTACTTCGTAAAGCTATGGGTAAAAAGCAGAAAGATGTCTTGGATAAAATGAAATCTAAATTCATCGATCAAGCAAAAGCCAATGGTCATGACGAACAAAAATTAGATAAAATTTGGACCGACTGGGAAGCGTTTGCGAGTTATGCCTTCAATAAATCGCACTCCACTTGTTATGCTTGGATTGCTTATCAAACCGCGTATTTGAAAGCCCACTATCCAGCGGAATATATGGCTGCTGTGCTTTCGAATAACATGAATGATATCAAACAAGTGTCGTTCTTTATGGAAGAATGTAAGCGCATGGGATTAGCAGTTTTGGGTCCAGATGTGAATGAATCGTATTACAAATTTACGGTTAATGAAGATTATGCGGTTCGTTTTGGAATGGGAGCGATTAAAGGTGTTGGTGCTGGAGCCGTTCAAACAATAGTTGATAGTCGCAAAGACGGAGTGTATAAATCTATTTTTGATTTGGCTAAACGAATTGACTTAAGAGCGGCTAATAAAAAAGCATTTGAAAATTTGGCTTTAGCTGGTGGTTTTGATGGTTTTGGCGATACACATCGTGCGCAATATTTCCATCACGATGGCGATGGAATCACGTTTTTAGAGAAAGCCATTCGTTACGGTTCAAAATTTCAAGAAAACGAAAACTCTGCTCAAGTAAGTTTGTTTGGTGATGAAAGCGAAGTGCAAATTGCAGAACCAATTGTACCACCATGTGAAGAGTGGAGCACGATGGAAAAATTGGCCAAAGAAAAAGAAGTTGTTGGAATTTACATTTCCGGACATCCATTAGATGATTACAAGTTTGAAATGAAATATTTCTGTAATGCTAAGTTGGAAGCCTTGAAAAGTTTGGAACAGCATGTAGGCAAGAATCTTTCATTCGGTGGAATTGTTACTAATGTGCAACATCGAACAGCAAAAAACGGAAAAGGTTGGGCTACTTTCGTTTTAGAAGGCTACGATGAAAGTTTTGAGTTCCGAATTTTTGATGAAGAGTATTTAAAATACCGTCATTTCTTATTGCAAAACCAATTTGCCTATTTTAAAATTTTGGTAAAAGAAGGTTGGGTGAATCGCGAAACTGGAAAAAAATCCGATCCTAGAATTCAATTTTTGGATGTAAAAATGCTAGCAGATGTTTTGCCTATTTTTGCCAAAAAACTAATATTACAGTTAGCTATTACCGACTTAAAAGAAGGAATGATTTCAGAATTAAATGAAATTTTTTCTCAAAATAAAGGCGATCATTTGGTCACTTTTGAGGTGATGGAATTAGAAAAAATAAAAATAGTTAAAGAAGAAAACCTTGTTGTTGTGCCAACAGTTTCAGAAGATGAAGAAAGCAATGAGGAAATAGATGAATTGGCGGAAATGGATTTGGACATTCCAGTTGAGAAAGAAGAAATTGTTGTAAAAACGAAGCTTTCTATGCCAAGTAGAAAATTGAAAGTTAAAATTTCCTCTGAATTGTTACAGGAATTAGAACGTATGCAATTGAGTTTTAAATTGAATTAGTATCAATTATCAAAATGTAACTATAACAAAAACTAATTTTTAAAACCCAATTCATTCCAATTTAATTTCTAAATTTGCATAACATAAAAGTAAAACTTAAAGAAAAATAATATGGCATTAGCAATCACAGACGCTTCTTTCGAAGAAGTAGTATTAAAATCAGATAAACCAGTAGTAGTAGATTTTTGGGCAGCTTGGTGTGGTCCATGTAGAATGGTAGGTCCAGTTATCGACGAAATTGCTTCAGAATATGAAGGAAAAGCAGTTGTTGGAAAAGTTGATGTGGATGCAAATCAAGAATTTGCTGCAAAATATGGTGTTAGAAACATCCCAACAGTTTTAGTATTCCAAAACGGAGAAGTTGTAGGAAGACAAGTGGGTGTGGCTCCAAAGAAAACGTATACTGATGCAATTGATGCATTATTGTAATATTTGAAAAAGAAATTCAGGGCTCAACGAAAGTTGGGCCTTTTTTTATTCCAAAAATCGAATATTGACTGATTTTCTCTATATTTACGCTACAAATTCAATTTATGCAGTTTTCTGAAAAGCGAAACATTACGCGTTGGTTTATCATTTCAGCTTCCTTTTTCATTGTTATATTAATACTTTGGAATACGTACAATTTCTTCCAAATTTTCAAAGAGGAAGAACGAGTTAAAATGGAGCTTTGGGCAATGGCTCAAAAAACCTTAGCAAATGCTAATGAAAATACAGATGTGGATTTGCCTTTTGAAATCATCCAAATGGATACAGATATTCCAATGATTATTTCTTCCAAAGAAGGCAAGATTGTTAATTTCAATAATATTGATGAGGAAATTGTTACTGATAGTTTGAAGTTACAATCCTTATTTCGAATAATTCAATCAGAAAACGACCCCATTCGAATGGAACTTTCTGAAAATAATTACCAGTTGTTGTACTACGGAAATTCGCCTTTATTGAATAAACTGAAATATTATCCTATTGCTTTATTGCTGATTATTATTTTGTTTGGAGCCGTTGTTTATAACTTCTATCGCGCAACCAAAATGGCAACACAGAATAAGCTTTGGGCTGGAATGGCAAAAGAAACCGCGCATCAAATTGGAACACCATTGTCTTCCTTAATTGGTTGGTTAGAATTGCTCAAATTGGAAAACGTTGAAGAAACAACCATTTCAGAGATAGAAAAAGACATCACACGTTTACAAACTATTACCGATAGATTTTCAAAAATTGGTTCAGAACCTGTTTTAGAGTTGAAAGATATTGTAGAAGAAACCCAAAACTCTTTTGATTATTTACAATCTAGAAGTTCGAAGCAAATTTCTTTTTCTTTTGAAGCACCCAATCACCAAATTTTCATTCCAATAAATCCTGCTTTACATAGTTGGACAATAGAAAATTTAGTTAAAAATGCTATTGATGCCATGAAAGGAAAAGGAAAATTAGCCGTTGTGATTTCCGAAACCGATTCGGTGGTAAAAATTGCAGTCACGGATAGTGGAAAAGGTATTCCGGCAAGTCAATTTTCTAAAGTTTTCGAACCTGGTTTTACTACCAAAAAAAGAGGTTGGGGATTAGGATTGTCCTTAACTAAACGAATTGTGCAAGAATACCACAAAGGAAGAATAAAAGTAGCGCATTCTGAAGTGGGTAAAGGAACTACGATGCAAATTAGTTATAAAAAATAATGCTAAATTTTATTTAATGTATTCGTGTTTGTTTAAAACATTAAAAAATTAAGTTTCATTAAGGTTGTTGCATTTATATATTGATTTAATTAGGTAAACATCCAGTATGAGTTAGGAAATCATGCTTTTTGTGAATAAAATATATTAATAGTCAAGTTAAAATGAGAATTTGGATAGTAATTTTAATAAGCTTCTTTTTCAATTGTAATCTTTCAGGACAAACCCGAACCATTAAAGGTAAAGTAATTTCTGAAGATTTTGATTCACTTGCTATGGTTCACATTAAAACAGCTGATAAAACAATAATTGGAAAAACTGACTTTGACGGCCAATTTGAAATTAATATTCCAATAGATACAGCGATATTGCAGTTCGAATTTACAGGTATGGAACAAACTGAAATACTATTGGATAAAAACTGTGAAACTCTTGAAATTATTATGCTTAATTATGCAATTTATGATTACACATCTTCTTCAAAAATCGACAGACTGCGAAAGAAAGATTTTAAAAATTTAAAAAGCAAGCATGCAGAAGCTGTTAAAAAAGGAATGTTTAAAAGTAATACTTTATGTTATCAAAGATATTTTGTGCCAATAAAACCAGATTTAGATAGAATAAATGTAGAAATAAAGGAAGTAAAGAAAGTAAACAAAGAAAACTTTAAGACTTTAAATATTGGTGCAATTGTTAAAATTCCTTTTGAAATTGATGCTTCAGAAAAAAGAGTAAAAACCTATTTTTCTCTTTGTAAAAATTGCACTGAAAAGTACTACAACTATGTTATCACTGGTGAAATTGTAAACAAGAAAAACAAGAATTTGACTCTTGAAGTTAAAGTTACAGAAATACCTATTTATGATTTTCAATTATATAACGGGAAAATCGTTAAAGTTGGAGATAATATTAAATATGAAATGAAATATTCTAAGGTGATAATAAATTAAAGATAATCTTGATCAAGTGAGAAATATAAAGTCACTATTTTTCTTTGATTTTGTAAAATCATAAACTCACAAAACAGAAAATCTCCAAGATTCAATGAATTAAGTTTCATTAGATCCTTCTAAATGATTCTTAATTCCTTAATGTTTCAAAATTTACACAAAAAATCCCGATTTTCATCGGGATTCAGTTTATAAATTGTTTCCAATTGCGGTTGCTAATTCTGTAAATTCTTCAGGAGTTAAACTGGTTTTTCTTTGAAAACGCATATCATCCATATCTTGTAAAGGAATCAAATGCACGTGAACATGTGGCACCTCTAAACCTACAACAGCCATTCCAATACGTTTGCACGAAACCGTTTTTTCTAAAGCAATAGCCACTTTTCTAGAAAATGCCATTAATTCCAAATAAAGGGTTTCCTCCATTTCAAAAATCTTATTGATTTCTTGCTTTGGAATACATAACGTATGTCCTTTTGCATTTGGGTTCACATCTAAAAATGCCAAAAACTTTTCATCTTCAGTTATTTTATAACATGGAATTTCTCCGTTTACTATTTTGGTAAAAATGGAACTCATATTTTTTTGATTTTCGGATTTTCTGATGTTCAGATTTTGGATTTTAATACTTGATTTTAATTACAAATCTCGAAGCTTCGACACATAATTAAAGCACAAAGTTTACTAGGTTTTTAGTTTATGTGTTTCCTGCGACTGAACACTGCGACTGTTTTAAACTATTCTCTAGTGATCTCTAAAACCTCAAATTTCAGTGTGCCGTTTGGAACTGTGATTTCCGCAATTTCGCCCACTTTTTTTCCTAGTAAACCTTTACCAATTGGTGATGTAACCGAAATTTTACCTGTTTTTAAATCGGCTTCGCTTTCGGCAACTAAAGTATATTTTAGTTCCATACCATTGGTTTGGTTTTTGATTTTTACAGTTGAAAGTACTAATGCTTTTGAAACATCTAATTGTGATTCGTCAATTAAACGAGCATTGGCAACAATTTCCTCCATTTTTGCAATTCGCATTTCTAAAAGCCCTTGTGCTTCTTTTGCTGCATCGTATTCTGCATTTTCAGATAAATCACCTTTATCTCTAGCCTCTGCAATTGCTTGTGAAGCCTTTGGTCGTTCAATAGATTTTAATTGATCTAATTCGTCTCTAAGTTTTTTCAAACCTTCTGCTGTGTAATAAGAAACTGCGCTCATAATTCTCCTTCTTTATATTGTATTTGTTTTTAAATACGATTAAAAACTTTTTTTCGTTATAATATTGTTTATAAAATACAAAGAATCCCACACACTTATGGGATTCCTTTTAACAAAGATACTAAAATATTTTTAATATAAATTTAAGTTGAACTTTTAGTTTGTTAAAGTTAATTAAATTATTTTTGATAAATATTAGATTTAAATAAAATGAAAAGATATTTAACTTTTTTAGTTTTTTCAATAGTGTTACTGAGCTGTACTAAAGATTCCATCAGAAATAATAATCCTTTTTTGCCAAATTATCGATTTTCTTCTTCTGTTATAAATTTGAATTTACCACTTTACAATCAATTAAATTTTCCTGGTAATGCAATCACTTACACAGAAATTGGAGTTGGAGTGTTAAATAAAGTTTTTATTATTAATACAGGATCTAATTATTTGGCTTTTGATGCGGCTTGCCCTAATCAAGAACTCAGTGGATGCTCCTCAATGAATTTAGTGGGAATAAGAGCAATATGTCCTTGTGACGATGCTGAATATAGTTTGTTTTCAGGTCAAGCTCCTGGGATGGAATACCCTATGTTGCAATATAGAGTTGAGGTATTAAGTCCCGAATCTATTCGAGTATATAATTAAAAAAATCTGGATGTTTTGCATCCAGATTTTTTTTGATAACTTAATAAATATAATTAAAAAGACAACGTAACACCAGTAAGGAAGTTAATTCCTGCTTGGGGATAAAATCCTGCACCTTCGAATGTAATTGTACTGCCCGAAGAGTCATCATCAAAGGTATAGAAATAGCCGTTTGATTCGTATTCTCGGTCAAAAATATTGTTTACTAAACCAGAGAAATAAATAGATTTTATTCCTTTGTTAATTTTCCATTCGTAGTTAATATTCAGATCATTAACGGTATAATCTCTTAGTTTTGAGTTTTCAGAATCAATATTTCCCATGTATTGCTCACTAACAAATTTAGATAGTAATGAAATATTCAATAATTTAATTGGTGAAAAGGTTACAATGTTTCCGGCAACAATATTTGGAGAGTAAGCAATATTGGTATTTCCTAAGTTTTGTAATTGACCATCTCTTTGGAAGAAGAAATCTTCATTTTTATTCTGACTCAAAGTGATATTTGGACTAATCAAAAACTTATCGCTTAAACGAATTACGGATTCTATTTCTAAACCTAAACGGTAGCTGTTTCCACTATTTGTAAATACTGGCGCTCCTACATCGTTTAATGCACCTGTTAATACCAATTGATCAATGTAACGCATATAAAAAGCATTGGCATTGAATCGAATATTTTTAGAATTGTATTTCCAACCTAATTCATAGTCAAACAAACGTTCTGGATTTATAGCGCCACTCTCATAATCATCGCGTCTTGGTTCTTTATTTGCAATTCCAAAATAACCATAAAATGCATTTTTACTATTTAATTGATAGTTTAAACCAGCTTTTGGGTTAAAGAAACGAAACGTATCGTTTACATCTTCGAATCGAAAACTAGTAGCTTCATAAAATACCATTCTATACTGTAAATCGGCAAATAAATTTAATTTAGAGTCAATATCTTGCGAAATTTTAGCATAAAAATTCACATCGTCTTTATTTCCAAAGTTGTCGTAGTAGCGATTTGGATTAGGAATGTAGTTTTGTGTCCAAACCACTTCACCAAAATGTAATCCTAAGTAACGGTTAGCAGCACCACCAAATAGTAAATCGGTTTTTCCATTTCTGTAATTTAATGAAAAGGTTGCTCCGTAAAAATCATTATCCAACCAACGTTTTCTGACTAAGTCAGAAATTGGATTTCCATTAAATGCTGGCAAATTGTATTCGGTTAAATCCTCGTCTTCTCTATATTGTTCAAAATACCCTTTACCTTTAGTGTAATGCAATGCCGCATTTGAAACCCATTTTTCTGACCATTTTTCTGACCAATGCAATTGGAAGTGATTTTGCCAATAATTATCCGTTTCATTATCGTAAAATTGCATGTTGCCTTCTTCGTCAAAATACATTCCTGCAGGGTTGAACGTTCTGTCATTTCTTAATTTTTCAGGATCTTCAAGTCCGTACCAAGCTTGATAGGTTTTTTCTTTCCCCCCAAAAGCTAAAAACTTGATTAACGTATTTTCTTTCACATAATTGGCATTGAAAAAATACCCAAACATATCAGAAGAAGCTCTATCAATAAATCCATCGGAAGAAATGTTAGAAATACGCCCGTTCAATTCAAAATTATTGTGCAAACCTGTTCCAAAAGATACGGTGTGTTTTCTAGTATTGAAGCTTCCAAAAGAATTCGCAATTTCAGCAAAAGCTTCTTCTTGATAGGATTTCGTTTGCATATTTAAACTCGCACCAAAAGCCCCAGCTCCATTAGTAGAAGTCCCAACACCGCGTTGCAACTGCACACTTTCTAATGAAGAAGCAAAATCAGGTAAATTCACAAAAAAAGTTCCTTGACTTTCACTGTCGTTAAAAGGAATTCCGTTTAAGGTTACGTTGATTCGGGAACCATCAGAACCACGAACACGCATGTAGGTATAACCCACACCATTTCCAGCATCAGTTGTACTTACTACAGAAGGTAAATATTGCAACAAAACTGGAATATCTTGTCCTAAATTTCGTGGTGCAATTTCTTCTTTAGAAACGTTTGTATACGTAATAGGATTTTTGTCTTTCGCTCGAACAGACGAAACCGTAACTTCTTTAAGTTCGGTAGTTTTTAAACTGTCTTTCTGTGTTTCTTGAGAAAAAGAGAAAAGAGAAAAGAGAACAGAAAATAGACTCAAATAAATTTGCGTCTTGGTACCTTTGCGGTATTTTTTTTTGAATAAAGTTTTCATTCGTAAATTATATACGAATAAAAGGGGTAATTATTCCTTTGGTTAAAAATTAAATTTGATACTCTTTTGACGCCAATAAACGTGCACTTTTATTTTTGTCAGTTCCCTAAACAGCATTACCTGTTCTAGGTTCTATGGGTATGATCTCAGCTCGATATTTTGAGCACCCCTTTGAGACGGGGCAAAGATATAAAAAAATAACAATTTCAAGAACAATTTCAATTTCAAACTTTTTTATATTGATTTTTGAACTTGAATTTGCCCTTGAACTTTTAAAAGTTTGGTTTTTTTCGGTTTTGTTTTAAAACGCTCATTACTTTTTTGGCATTAAGGCGTTTTTCTTTAACTGCTCTTGGAATTTTGGTTTCTTTTCGCTCTTTGGGAATGATTAAAGCATTTTCTAGCAACTTAAAACATTTTTTTATGACTTTTTCTTTGTTTTTCAGTTGGCTTCTGTCTTCTTCACTGGTTAAAATTAAGATGCCGTCTTGGGTTAATTTGGTTGCTATTTTGGTTTGTAATATTATTTTTTCGTCTTCCGTTAAGCCTTTGGAATTTAATAAATCAAACGATAAAACCACTTTAGAAGACACTTTGTTGACGTTTTGTCCGCCAGCGCCACTGCTTCGTACCGCTTTAAATGAAAATTCGGATGCTATGATTGATTTATCCATTGTCAGGTTGGTGTGCTGGTTTTAGTAAATCGTTGACCGTTTTTACTGGATTAAAAGTTTCTAGTGGAACTTCTACAAATATTGTTGTCCATTTTGCCATAGCGCCATTCCATAAACCTGGAAGTTCGAAGGCTTTTATAGGTTTTCCGTTTTTAGTTTTTTCAGTTATAAAAGCGGTTTTTGGATCAACAAATTGGGTTAAATCAAATTTATCTCCTTTATAATCTTTAACACCACAAACAATATCAACTGGATTAAAATGTGTAGCTTCTTTGGCAATACTTTTCTGTGTTTTGTTATCGAAATCAATTTGTGATGATTCAACAATTTGCAGGGTTTGTCGACCTTTTTCATCTTGAACCCAAAATGGTCCGCCGCCTGGTTCTCCTTCGTTTTTTACCATTCCGCAAACACGAATTGGTCGATTCAATACTTTTATTAAATACTCAATTTTGTACTCATGTTGGAAAAACTGAAATTCTTCTGGCAAAGGAAACGATGCTTTTTCTTCTGCAAAAGTTTTAATTTCTTCCAATTGTTTTGCGTCAACATTTCCAGAAGTTAATAGTTTTAAATAATTGAAAATTTGATGTTGCACATGCATTAAAACACCACCCAACACTTTTTTGTAAGTAGTAATTATTACTTTGTGATTTTGGGCAACATTATCAATGTTTTTAATAAAAATTAAGTCCGATTGCAAGGCGTTTAAGTTTTCAATTAAAGCGCCATGACCACCCGGACGAAAGAAAATTTCACCAGTTTCTAATCGGAATGGCAAATTATCTTCATTCACCGCTAAAGTATCGGAAGTTTGATTTTGGTAAGAAAAACTTACTTCAAAATCGGAAAATTGATGGTTTATTTTTTCAAAATCCGATTGAAATTCTTTATTAATCGTAAAATGAATTTTTGTTTTTATATTCGGTTTTGCCATGAATACAGCTTCCGTCAGGTTTTCTTCTGTTGGTGTGGCAATATGATTTTCTTTGGTATGAAAAGGCAAAATTCCCTTTGGCTTTTGGGCAAAATTCAAGCCTTCGGAATGCAGTAAAGTTTGAATTAAGACATATTGTTTTTTATCGTTGGAAAACGAATAAAAATCGGGATGCAGGGCAATAGTTTTGGACTTTAATATTTCGTAGAAAGGAAAGTTTTTTAATCCGAAAACGAAAATTGACAAATCTTTAGCATTTTTTTTGTTCAAATAAGTATTGATGGTTTCTGTTTCCAAGTCAAATTCGTTAAGAAATTCGATCAAAAACTGAAACATTCTAGTAGCAGCACCTGAAGCCGGCACAAACTTTTCTAAGGAATAGTTGTGCTTGTGTTTATCAAAATAATTGACAAGCGATTGAATTTCTTCATCAGAGAATTTCCAAATGCCATCGCCAACAGTAGCGGATTTTACCAAATTAATTTTTGGAATTCCCGTTCTAAAAAAATGCAGCTGTTGTTCGATTTTTTCTAACGAATTCCCTCTTTTTTTGATAAAATCTATATCGGTTTGTGTAAACGTTTTTTCCATTCTAAATAGCCTAAAATAGCAAGTATTGTAAAAATTGAAAATTGCAAACTTGAAAAGGTTAGTCCTTTGTGGAAATATAATGGAACTGAAATTACATCAGCTACAATCCACAAAATCCAGTTTTCAACTTTTCTTTTCGCCATGAGCCACATTCCTACAAAAAATAATCCGGTTGTGAATGCATCTACATAAGCTGTCCAATCGGTAAATTTATCAAAAAAAAGATAAACAAACACCACAAAAAGTAAGGTTACAACAAAAATCAACAATGAAATGATAAAATCTTTTTTTGTCATCATTGAAATTGGAAATTCATCTGCTCCATTTTTGGTTCTACTCCATAAGTACCAACCCAAAACACTCATTATGGAATAGTAAATATTGATGATTAAATCGCCGTATAATTGAAATTTTAATAAAATATAAACGAAAATCAGCGTGCTAACTAATCCTGTAGGATAAACCAAAATGTTGTTTTTTTTAGCAAACCAAACACTAAAAATACCAAAAGTAACAGCAATTAGTTCCAATCCAATCAGATAGTTCGAATACTCTTTATATTGAGAAAACAAGAATTCTATCATAATTCGAAGAAATTGGGATTGTTTTCAAAAGCGGTTCCAATGACAACCAAATCCGCTCCAGCATCATAAATTTCTTGAATTGTATTCATAGAACGAATGCCGCCACCCACAATCAAAGGAATTTTGATATTTTGAGATATATAACGAATCATTTCTAATGAAACATGTTGGTTGGCACCACTTCCTGCTTCTAAATAAATTAGTTTTTTTCCTAAAAATTCGCCAGCTTTAGCCGTTTTATAAGCCAACTCGATATTGTTTTGTTCTATCGGCTTGGTTTGGCTTACGCGTTGCACAGCGGTTTCTTTACCGCCATCGATAAGCAAATAGCCTGTTGGAATAATTTCCAAATTCGATTTTTCTAATGCTTCCACCGAATTGATATGATGTTCAATTAAGTATTCTGGATTTCTTCCTGAAAGTAAACTTAAAAATAAAATGCCATCGGCTTCGTTGGAAATTTGGGATGGATGACCAGGGAAAATTAAAATTGGTAATTGTGTTTCCTTTTTTAAGAAGGCTATTAATTGGTCTAAATGAGAACCGCTAAAAGTACTTCCGCCTACAAAAATATGAGTTGCAGGTGAAGTCTGAATTTTTTTGGACAAATTCAAAACATTTTCTATTGCAACCTTTTCAGGGTCGATTAGAATAGCTAATAGTTTTTGGTTATTAGTTTTAGAATTTAAAATTTGCTGATATAGGTTTTTCATATTTCTCGCAGAGACACAAAGTCACCGTTTTTATTTCTTTGGAAAAGCGCAGACAAAGATATAATCTTCTACTGTATAATATTGAATTTTGAACTTTTCTATACTATTATTAAAATGTAGTTCGGCAGAACATTTCCCATCAGACAAAATAAATTTATCTTCAAAAATATGCTTTGGAAAACTGATTCCTTTCTCGTTTTTAATTTTAAAAATAGATTCTTTCACACCCCAAATCACCGTTGCTTTTTCGATTTGTTCAGCAATTGTAAGATGATTTAAATGCTTAATATCCATGAATCTTGGAGCAATTTTCAAAGTTTTATCTTTGAGCTTTTCTAAATCAATTCCAATTAATTCATTGCTAATACAAATACAAGAAAACTCATGAGAGTGTGAAATGGAGATGTATTTTTGGTTGGGTGATAGGTGTTGGGCGATAGGTGTTGGGTTTTCATTTTCGTACTTTGTACTTTGTGCTTCGTACTTCAAATGTGGTTTTCCCGTTTCATCATATACTAAATTGTAGTCATTATATCCCAAATGTTGTAAAAGCATGCGAACCGCTAAAAAGCCTTTTTGGTGACTTTCCGATTTCATGTTTTCATACCTAAAAAGCGACGTATCTTTTAGTGATACCGATCGAAACAAAGTGGTTACATCTTCTGTTATTTTCCAAAAATAAGCAGTAGTGTGTTCGTTTAGTGTGATGGCTTTATAAAACGGCATTTAATATAGTTTTGAAATTCAATGGATTAGGATATTAAACATTTCACAAAATCTTTTAATTCATTTAGAAAATAGAAACTTATGTTGTAACTTTGCCCACTCAAATTTAAAAATTAAATTCAGAAATAGAATGAGTACAAAAACAATTCCATACGTACCATACAAAGTTAAAGATATTTCTTTAGCAGCATGGGGTAGAAAAGAAATTCAATTAGCAGAAGCTGAAATGCCAGGTTTAATGGCTTTAAGAGAAGAATACGGCGCAAGCCAACCTTTAAAAGGTGCTCGTATTGCAGGTTGTTTACACATGACCATTCAAACTGCAGTTTTAATCGAAACTTTAGTTGCTCTTGGTGCTGATGTTACTTGGTCTTCTTGTAATATTTTCTCAACTCAAGATCACGCTGCTGCTGCTATTGCTGCTGCTGGAATCCCAGTGTATGCATGGAAAGGAATGAATGAGGAAGAATTTGATTGGTGTATTGAGCAAACGTTATTCTTTGGTGAAGACCGTCAACCATTAAATATGATTTTAGATGATGGTGGTGATTTAACTAACATGGTTTTTGACAGATACACTGAATTAGTAGAAGGAATAAAAGGATTATCAGAGGAAACTACAACTGGAGTTCACCGTTTATACGAAAGAATGAAAGCAGGAACTTTATACATGCCAGCTATCAACGTAAACGATTCTGTAACTAAATCTAAATTTGATAACAAATACGGTTGTAAAGAATCTGCTGTTGATGCGGTTCGTAGAGCAACTGATGTTATGTTAGCCGGAAAAAGAGTAGTGGTTTGTGGATACGGCGACGTTGGAAAAGGAACTGCTGCTTCATTCCGTGGAGCGGGTTCGATTGTAACAGTTACTGAAATTGATCCAATTTGTGCTTTACAAGCTGCTATGGACGGTTTTGAAGTCAAAAAATTAGACACTGTTGTGGGTAATGCAGATATTGTAATTACTACAACTGGAAATAAAGATATCGTTGTTGGACGTCATTTCGAGGCTATGAAAGATAAAACTATCGTTTGTAACATCGGACACTTTGATAACGAAATCGATATGTCTTGGTTGAATAAAAACTTTGGTGCTTCTAAAAACGAAGTAAAACCTCAAGTGGATATTTACAACGTAAACGGTAAAGAAATTATCATTTTAGCTGAAGGTCGTTTAGTAAACTTAGGTTGTGCTACTGGTCATCCAAGTTTTGTAATGAGTAATTCATTCACAAACCAAACTTTGGCTCAATTGGAATTATGGACAAATAGTGCTGCTTACAAAAACGAAGTTTATATGTTACCAAAACATTTAGATGAAAAAGTAGCAGCCCTTCACTTGGCTAAATTAGGTGTGGAATTAGAAACATTAAATCCAGAGCAAGCCGCTTACATTGGAGTTGAAGTTCAAGGACCATTCAAGCCTGATTACTATAGATATTAATTGTCATGCTGAACTCGTTTCAGCATCTCAAACTATATAAACCCTTGCAGTGATGTAAGGGTTTTGTTTTTTTGGGCATTCCCACAAGGGGCGGGCTATCCGCACTCGCTTTTTATAAAAAACTTTTAGTAGTTTTTTATAAAAGAGCTCAAACAATGCTGCTATCCCTAATGCTAAAGTGGTTTTCAGTTGAAATTATAAATAACCATTTAAAAAAAAATTCTTATAATTGTAAAACAAGTGAAAGGATTCGTTTAGGAGTGAGAAAAAAATGTATATTCATGATGAAAATAGAAATGAAACAATTAAGTATCGTAATTATAATGATTAGTTTTTTTGGTTGTAATAATCCAAAAAGTAATTTGAGTATTGTTTTTAATTATGATTATAAAGAAATTATAATTAGTGAACCTGAAATTTGTAAAGACGGGGAAATTGTTTATTTTAAATTAACAAGTGAAGTTCTTAATGAAAATGCTAAGGATTTAAAAGACTTAATTATAAAAAAAGAGAATGAAGTTTATTTAGAGGCAAAACATTTAGGCGCATTTAGTAGTAATTTTCCTAATTCAGATTATTTTTATTCCATTTCATATGATGGAAAAAGTATTGATGGTAATTTAGATAAACAAAAAAATATTTGGTTTTCAATTAGAGCTAATCCAAAGAGAGAAAATAACAATTTATTAGATATTTTTACTCATGAAAACTGTATGAAATGTCTATGGAACATAGATTAAAAGCCTTTCGCAACATCCGATTCCATTTAAGAAACTGTTTTAAAAAAGCAAAGCCCAGAAATTGAGAAACTTTTGGTGGTTTTTATAAAAGAGCTCAAAAAAAGCTCCTATCCCAAATGTGACATTGGTTTTCAGGTCGTATGAATTGTTAAAAAGCTGTATTAATTTCTTCCCTTGCTTTTTTTGTCAAGCTTGCAAATACCAATTCATACGAATGATTAATTAAATGAAATGCCTTTTTATCAGGAACATCTTCATTTATTTTTACAGTATTCCAGTGGATTTTACTCATGTGATAACCTGGAGTGATACCATCAAATTTTTCGCGAAGTTCAATAGCAACTTGTGGATCACATTTTAAATTTAAGGATGGTGTTCCTTTTTCCCATTCGTATAATGAAGTTAAACAAAACATTTTTCCACCAACTTTAAATACTAAAGTATCTTCATCAAACGGAAAATGTTCGGTTACGCCTTTTTTGTTCAAACAAAACTCATATAATTGCTGGATGTTCATTTTGGTATTTACTTTTCAATTTTATACAAAACCGGTTTACTCGGACTAGCATCATTCTCAAAAGAAGCAATTTGTAAATTTAGTAGATAACTTCCATCTTGAATTTCTTCGTTTACAAAAATCATTTCTGTAATTGTACAATTAAAACGAGCATCTTCATTTACTTGATTTACATCTTTTACATTCCAAAAAGCTTTGTGTGCCAGTAATTTTCCTTCATCGTGTTCTTTGTCTACACTCGGTAAATCGATTAATAGATGTTGGATTCCTTTTTCTCTGATATAAATTGCCGCAGCTTCTTCCAAATAAGGCGGATTGGTATTGGAATAATTCAAATGCTTTTTGCTTTCTGGATTGGGTAAGGTTCTTATAATGATTGCTTCAATTGAACCGTTTTTTGACTTATCGAGAGCAGTCGAGATGTGTTCTTTTGTAATAACTAAATCTTCTCCCACTTTTTTGGGCTCCACCGAAATCAATTCCGCAGTAAAGAAAAACTTTTTCAAACATTGGTTTATGGAATAAAAATCACGTGTAATATGTCCTAAGCATTCCGTGTGTGTTCCATGAGCATGCGGATTGAAGAAAATATTATTGAAATTCGTAGATGATTTTCCTTCCGAAACTTTTCCAATCCAATCGTCCATTTTTACAGGTTCAATTTCGGGTAGATTTTGATACCATGCAATCGGATTCTGCTCGTTGTTTGTTAATGGAATAGAAATATCAAGAGGTTTTGATAAGTCGATTTGAAAGTTATTGATTTTAGCTAGCATAATGATTTAACCACAAAGGTCACAAGGTTTTTCACTAAGTTCACAAAGCTATGTGTTTCGTTGTGCCTTCATTGTGTTCTTAGTGGTTAATAACTACTCCAAATTTAATAAAAACATATTGGAAGTAATTAAACATTTATGAAATTTATCTCAATTGCTTGTTTTAGAATTAACTATTGATTAAATTTATGCTGTTTTTCGAAATTAAAAGACGTTAAAAATGAAAAAATATCTAGTCATAATATTGCTTTTTTCAAATATCTATTTGTTTGCTCAAATGAAAACGGTCATTGCACAAACCTTTCAACAGCCAATCAATTTAAATGTGAATTTTAATAAAAACAAACCATCTTTTGTGTTGAATCAGTTGCAATTTAGAACAGATTATGACTTTTCTATTTACAACCGAACAACTCAATTAAATGATAATTTTTCTTATTACAATGGAAAATTAGAGTATAAAAATTCAATGATAATTCCTGAAAACTTGATATACAATAATAAAATGGATTCTTTTAATCCCAATGGGGTTTGTGATTTCAAAAGTGCCGTTTTAACAGGTATTTTAAATTTAACTTTAAGTTTGTTTCAATCAGAATAAAAATTACAAATTCAACAGAAACAAATCACTAGCAATTCCATCACTTAAAAACTTTCCTTTTTTTGTAGTTCTTAGGATATTATCATCTACAAACAATAAATGGTCTTCAATGAATTTTGTTGCTTGTTGGTTCAAATAATCCAAATAGGTTTTCCCAAACTCTTCCTCAATTCTATCTAAAGAAACACCCCAAATCGTTCGCAAACCTGTCATAATGTATTCGTTATAACGATCGGTTTTGGTTAGGGTTTCCATTTCAATTGGTAATTTGTTTTCTTGAATGGATTTGATATACAACGAATTATTAGAAATATTCCAACCTCGATTATTCCCATCATAACTATGTGCTGACGGACCAATTCCAATGTATTTTTTGCCCAACCAATAACTCGAGTTGTTTTTAGAAAAATAGTTTTCTTTTCCAAAATTTGATAATTCGTAATGAATAAATCCGTTTTCCGAAAGTTTGTCGACCAAAATATGAAAATGTTCTTGAGCCACTTCGTCAGCAGGTTGTGGAATAATTCCTTTTTGAATGAAAGAATGTAAAGCCGTTTTAGGTTCGACTGTTAAAGCATAACTTGATATATGAGGCACACCAAAAGACAAAGCTATTTCAATATTTTCCAACCATTTCTCATTCGACATTTCAGGAATTCCATAAATCAAATCGATGGAAATATTATCGAAATACTGAGTTGCTGTTTCCAAACACTTTTTAGCTTCTTCCGAATTATGAGCGCGATTCATCATCTTCAAATCATCTTCAAAAAACGATTGAATGCCAATGGATAGTCGGTTAACTTTATTTTTTGAAAGTTCAATTATTCGATTTTCAGTTAAATCATCCGGATTAGCTTCTACAGTAATTTCAGGATTTTCAACTACTTTATAATTTTTATAGACCGAATCAATCAAAAATTTTAAATCTGAAATTTCTAAAATACTTGGAGTACCACCACCAAAATAAATTGTCTCTATTGGTTCGGTGATGGGATGGCTTCGCATTTCAATTTCTTTTGCTAATGCCAAAACCATTTCGTTTTTCTTCTTCAAATTAGTAGAAAAATGAAAATCGCAATAGTGACAAGCTTGCTTGCAAAATGGTATGTGAATGTAGATTCCTGACATTTTATTACTATTCAGTTGCAGTCGCAGTTTACAGTACTGAGACTGAAAACTGAGACTGAAAACTATTTTTTAACTCTCGATTCATTCTGTTTCACAAAAGCATCCCAACCCGAATAACTTTTCCCAATTTCCACTCTTCCTGAATTGAAAAAATGACAAACGGCTGCTGCCAAACCATCAGTGGAGTCGAGGTTTTTTGGTAATTCTTTTAAACCTAATAATTGTTGGAGCATTTTGGCTACTTGTTCTTTGCTGGCATTTCCGTTTCCGGTGATCGCCATTTTTATTTTCTTGGGTTCGTATTCTGTAATTGGAATTTGTCTCGATAATCCGGCTGCCATCGCAACGCCTTGCGCTCTTCCTAATTTTAACATCGATTGCACATTTTTCCCAAAGAAAGGCGCTTCAATTGCAATTTCATCAGGATGATGGGTTTCAATAAGTTCGATGGTGCGTTCAAAAATGACTTTCAATTTGGTATAATGGTCGTCGTATTTGGACAAAATGAGTTCGTTCAACTGTAGAAATTCCATTTTCTTGTTGACTACTTTGATTAATCCAAAACCCATAATTGTGGTTCCTGGGTCGATTCCTAATATGATGCGTTCGTTTGCCAATTATTTTGTTTCAAGTTTCAAGTTTCAAGTGCAAAGTTTTCGTTACTTTGTAACCATGATTGCAATTTCACACAAAGCTAAGCAATTCCTTTTAGTTCTCGTCAAACTTTTGATAGTGAGTGGCGCTTTGTATTATATTGTAAACCAATTACAAGGCGAAAAAGCCATCGATTGGCGTTTGATTTCGAACTATTTTTCGATTAAAAGTTTGTTTTTTCTCTTGGTTTTATCGGTTTTGAATTGGGTTTTCGAAATTTTAAAATGGCAGCATTTGGTGAGTAGTTTTACTAAAATTTCCTTTTTAGAAGCGGCAAAACAAAGTTTAGGTTCGCTAACAGCATCGATTTTTACACCGAATAGAATTGGAGAATATGGAGCCAAAGCTTTATATTTTGATAAGAAAAAAATAAAGAAAATTATTTTCCTAAATTTTATTGGCAATAGCTCTCAAATGCTAGTCACTACTTTTTTCGGAATTTTAGGTTTTATAATCAGTGGTGTTGTGGTTTCCGAAACAATGCTTTGGCTAAATTTCAAATTCTCGTTGTTGCATTTGCTATTTTTAGTATTGTTTCTTTTTGTTGTTTTTCTGATTTTTAAGTTTCGAAAAGTTTCGATTTACGGTTTATCTTTGCAAAAAATTATTGAAGCTATTAAAAAGTTGTCCATTGGTTTTCATGTTACAACTTTACAACTTTCAATCATTCGCTATTTGATTTTTGCGCACCAATTCTACTTTTTGTTGCTTATTTTTGGTGTTGAAATTTCATATTCTTTGGCATTAGCTACTATTTTTTCAATGTATTTTTTGGCATCGATAATTCCGAGTATTCATTTGATGGATGTGGCAATAAAAGGAAGTGTGGCGTTATTTTTATTTGGAAAATTAGGTGTTTTGGAGTGGAAAATCATCACGATTACTTCTGTTATGTGGTTGTTCAATTTGGTGATTCCTGTTGTCATTGGAAGTTTTTTCGTGATGAAGTATCAACCCAATGCTAAAGAATAAATGATATGTTAGAAGTAATTTTAAGCATAATTTTTCTTCTTTATTTCCTATTCATTGGGCAACTGATTTATGGTTTTCTTCGAATGAAACGGTTTTTTAAAAAAGTAGTTGTTCCAAAAACAGCCTTTACAATTGTAGTTCCGTTCCGAAATGAAAAAGAAAATCTTCCCAATTTATTGTATTCGATTTCATTGTTAGATTATCCGAAGGAATTAGTGGAAGTGATTTTGGTGGATGATGACTCAGAAGAAGTGTTCAGTTTTCAGGATTTAGTGTTCAGTTTTCAGGTAATTAAAAACCAACGAAAATCAAATTCGCCAAAAAAAGATGCGATTGAAACGGCGATTCAAGTGGCTAAAAACGATTGGATTATTACTACGGATGCGGATTGTTTGGTTCAAAAGGATTGGTTGAAAATTTATGACCAATATATTCAGGAAAAGGAATTGGAAATGGTGGCTTCTGGAGTTTGTTATGTTCCAAAAAAAGGTTTTTTATCCGCTTTTCAGAATTTAGATTTTTTGAGTTTGCAAGGCGCCACGATTGGAAGTTTTGGAATTGATAAACCTTTTATGTGTAATGGTGCTAATTTTGCTTATTCCAAAGTGTTTTTCAAAGAATTAAACGGCTTTCAAGGAAATGAAACTATTGCTAGCGGTGATGATGTTTTTTTATTGCAAAAAGCAGTTTCAGTTGCGCCTGAGAAAGTTGGATTTTTATTGGCTAAAGAAAGTATTGTGGCTACAAAACCAGTAGAAACTTGGAGTGAATTATTCCAACAACGTGTTCGTTGGGCTTCAAAAAGTACAGGATATTCTTCGGTTTATGGAAAGTTTTTGGCTTTGTTAGTTTTTGGAGGAAATTTGGCATGGATTTTAAGTTTTTTACTTTGGTTAATTGGAATTTTAGACCAAAATGTATTCATGCTTTTTGTCGCATTGAAATTTCTAATCGATTTTATTTTACTTTACAAAACGGCAAATTTTTTCCAATCGAAATTGCAATACGTGTTGGCTAGTAGTTTATTGTATCCGTTTTTTAGTGTTTCGGTAGCGTTGTATTTGTTGTTTGGAAAATACAATTGGAAAGGGAGAAGTTTCAGGAAATAAATTTCAAAATCTAACCTCTATTTTCTTATTCCTCCACTTTAATAATTACCGGTAAAACAAACTGCGATTTCACTTTAATACCACGTTTGATTGCAGGTTCAATTTTTGGGAAATCAGATAAACGGTTTTGAAGAATACTATCGATTATTGCAATATCGTATGAAATGGTTTCTTCAGGTTTTAGTGTTTCAAAAGCAATAGTTGCATCAGGTTGTATGGTAATTTTTACGCTAATGGTATCAATTTCTGGATACAAAACATGTAACGTATCAATACTGATTCGTTGTTGAATATGTTGGACTAAAAAATCAAAAAAACATTGTTTTTGGGCTTCTTTATCGGTTATGGATTCACAATCCGCAACTGTTGGATACGCATCGACTTCATTCCAATTTATTTTTTGTAATTCTTGTTGTAGCAGTTCTTGCTCGTCGGGTACTTTTTTATCGAAAAGCTGACAAGAGGATAAAAAGACAAAACAAAAAATAATTAGAAAGTTCTTCATTAATCTGTTAACTTTGTTATTATTGAATGTCAAAAGTAAGAATATTTATGGAATACTTTTTATTGCTTGCCGGTTTCTTTTGTATGTTGTTTGGTATTGCGGGAAGCTTGTTACCTGCGTTGCCAGGATTACCTGTTAGTTGGGTTGGCTTGTTGTTATTGTATTTTATTCCTGAAATTCCAGTAAATTATTGGGTTTTAGGTATTACTTTATTAGTTGTAGTTGTGATTTCCATTTTAGATTATATTATTCCAGGAAAAGGAACAAAATATTTTGGAGGCAGTAAATATGGTGTTTGGGGAACTAACATTGGGTTGATAATTGGGTTGTTTTTTCCGCCATTGGGTTTTGTAATTGGACCGTTTTTAGGAGCATTAGTGGGAGAATTAATGTATGCTAATGATGGAAATCGCGCTTTGAAAGCTGCTTTTGGTTCTTTTCTAGGACTTTTGGCATCTACGTTTATAAAAGTTGTGGTGAGTTTGGTTTTGTTGTTCGTTTTCTTTTTCGTGTTTTTTGCTAATTGGGAAGTATGGTTTTAAGGTATTTAATTTTTTTAATTAATGAATTCTAAATATAGATTTTTGATTGTAGCATTATTGCTAAGTTTTCGTTTTATTGGTCAAAATGATTTAACCAATAAGATAGAAAACCTTATTTCTGTTTCGCAATACGATTCTGCTTATGTTGTTACCCAAAAGGCAATTAAAAATTTAAAAACGAATTCTGAAGAAAAAAATGATTATTACATTCAGTACGCTAGGATTCTAAAGTCGCTTTATAGAACAGATAGTTGTTTTTATTATTTAGATAAAGCAGAAAACTTTTACAAAGAAAAACAAGACAAAAGCAAACAGTTTTATATTTTAACTATTAAAGCAGAAGTTTCACGTGCATTAGTAAAGCGAAATATGGCAAATAATTACATTTATGAAGCTGAAAAATTATTTACTAAAAACAAAAATCCGGATTATAAATACTATTATCTAAACAGACGAATGGCATTGCTAGCAGAATACTACAATACCACACCAGATTCATTAATTAAAATCAAAGAAATAGGAAATTTAATTCTAGACAATGAATCAAAGATTAAAGACAAAACAATTTTAGTTTATACTTTAAATGAATTGGGTTTTTTAGACTTTAATAGAAACCCTAAAAATGGTCTAAAATATTTCCTTAAAGCTTTTGGTCTTGCTGAAAAATATAATACAAAAATAGCCTATGTGGATGTATGTATTAATTTGGGAAGATTTTATCAACAACATGAATTCGATTATAAATCTGCTTTATTTTATCATAATAAAGGATTAAAAAAAGCAAAAGAAATAAACAATTTATTTCAAATGCAACAATGCTACAATGAAATTAAGAACTGCTATGTATTACAACAAGAGTTTAAAAACGCTTTTTATTATAGGGATTCATTGGCTAATATTGATTTAATGATTGAAGAGTTTACAAATTCAAGAAAATATGACATTTTAGAGAACAAATTTATTCTTGATAGTAAAGAGCAAGAGCTAAAACAGTATAAAAAAAATATTTATTTATTGATAATTATTTTAGTCTCACTGTTTACGGGAATATTCATTATGTATTTTTACAATAAAAAAATTAGATCTAAAAACAGGGAGCTAAAAAAACTAAATGACGAAAATAAATTCTTAGTTAGCGAAACCAATCATAGAGTAAACAATAACTTACAAGTTGTTAGCTTATTAATTAACGAGCTAATTTCTAAATTTAAGAAGAAGAAACATCAAAAAGAACTGGAAAGTCTTTTAATAAAGGTGGATACGATAGCTACATTGCACAGGCATTTATACCATACAAAAAATAACGACCTAATTAATCTAAACGAATACCTAACAGAATTAAGTCAAAATTTTACTGATAGTTTTAACAAAAAAAATATTGTTTCCGAGTTTAAACTAGCAAACATTATTTTACCTGCCGAAAAAGCTATGTTTTTAGGCCTATTAACTACGGAACTTACTATAAACTCATTAAAGCATGCTTTTAAAGAGGACCAAACTAAAGAAATTTCATTAAAAATTGAGTTGCAAGAAGGTACCATTTTATATCTTTTTTCTGATAATGGAGAGAATAGTAAAGGAAAAGTAATTGAGCCGAAGTTAGTTTCTCAAATCTGTTTACAATTAGAATCTAAATGTGAAATTTCTACATTAAATGGATTCAACTTTAAATTGATTTTAAAAAAATAAATTGCATATGCCAAAGATTTTAATTGTAGAAGATCAAGTCTTAATTGCTCATTTTTTAAGAGATACCTTGTTGAAAGAAGGTTTTTCAAATATTGAAATTGCTTTTAAAATTAATCAAGCAATTGAATTAGTGACTAATTTTGAACCAGAGATTATTTTGTTAGACATCAATGTTGAAGGTAAAGATTCTGGAATTATTTGGGCAGAAAATTATGCATTAAATAAAAAAATTATTTTTGTTACGGCTCAAACTGAGCGTGAAACCATGCAAAAAGCATTAAAGGTACAGCCTGTTGGATATTTAACCAAGCCCATCAAGAAAATTGAATTGATTGCGGCAATAGAATTGGCAAAGAATAATTTAAAGAAGGAATATATCAAGGTAAAAGATGGTTACGAAGAAATAAAACTCTATTACAAAGATATTTTATTTGCAAAAAGTGAGAGAAATTATGTCGATGTTCAAACAGTTTCCAAAAAAATTACCTTAAGGAATACATTAGATAATTTACAAAAGGAGTTAGACTCAGATGTTTTCTGTAGAGTTCATAGATCTTACATTATTAATAAAGAGAAAATTTCAAGTAAAACAGCTAATAGTGTTACTATTGGTCAATATGAAATACCCATTTCAAGAAATTTAAATATAAGTATTTGATTTTCGTCCACAAACTTTTACCGTTTATCCCAAAGTAAAATTTTACATTATTTTTACTAATACTTTTGTTTCATAAACTCTAAAAACAATTATTATGAAACAAAAGTATTTTTATTATTTGCTATTTTGTATTTCCAGTTTTTTTGGATATTCACAGCAAGGCAGCTATTTAAATTTTGATGGTACAAATGATTTTTTAGTCTCAGCTAATGCTGTAACAAACAACACACAAAATCAAACATATCAAGTATGGTTTAGAATCCCATCTATTCCAGTAAATAGTGATAGGATTTTACAAAGAGGTAGTGACGGCTCGGGAGGTTGGTCTTTACAAATAGATGTAACATCTACAGGTAGACTTAGTGCCGGAATTAGTGCAACTACTGATACTTTTTTAACTGGAACAACGATTTTAACTCCAAATACTTGGTATCAAGCTACATTTGTTTTTGAAAACAATAATTCTTTGCGTTTGTATTTAAATGGTAATTTAGAGGCTTCTGTTGCAATAGGAAATAGAACACTACGTAACTCAGATAATAGATTGAGAATTGGTACAGGAAATATTGCAAGTGAATTTTTTAGCGGTGACGTTGATGAAGTTAGAGTTTGGAGTTCAGCCTTATCTCAAACTGAGATCATGAACACCATGAATTGCGAATTACAAGGTTCAGAAACGGATTTAATTACTTATTATAAATTAAATCAAGGTGTAGATCAAGCAAATAATGCATCTGAAACAACCGCATTAGACGCTACATCAAGTGCCAATAATGGAACTTTAACTGGATTTACTTTAAACGGCTTAACATCAAATTGGTTAACAGGTTCTCCAATTAATACTCCAGGAAACCCATCGGTAACTACTCCAGTTATTTATAATCAAGGTGATACTGCTTCTCCTTTAACCGCTACAACAGGAACTAATGGAACTGGATTATCATGGTATACTACTGCAACAGGAGGAACAGGAGATACAAATGCGCCAACACCTTCAACTGCTTCTGTAGGTTCTACATCTTATTGGGTATCAAGCACAAATGCTAATGGTTGTGAAAGTGCAAGAGAGGAAATTGTAGTTACTGTTAATGCGCTTCCTGCCACTCATTTAAATTTTGATGGATCGAATGACTTTGTAAATTTGGGAACATCATTATCAACGGCTTTAAATGGAACTACTGCTTTAACTTTAGAAGCTTGGATTAATCCGTCAGTATTAAATGGATGGAACAATATTATTACTGATTATAATGGTACCTACAGTAAATTTCTTTTGCGCGTGAGAAACAACAATAATGTTCAATTTGTAGTTAATAGTACTTTTTTAAATTCTTTAATTACTATTCCTTTAAACACATGGACACATATTGCTGCAGTTTATGATGGAACTAATATGTATGTTTATGTAAACGGAAATTTAATTGCTTCTCAAGCAGCACCTGCAAGTTTACCAACTGGAACACCACAAATAAATATTGGATCAAGAATTGGTTCAAATACAGAAAATTTCACTGGAAATATAGACGAAGTAAGAGTTTGGAATGTAGCTAGAACACCAGAACAAATTAATGGCTCAATGGATTGTGAGTTACAAGGTTCTGAAACAGGGTTACTAGCTTATTATAAATTCAATCAAGGTTTTGATGCAGTAAATAATTCAGCTGAAACAACTTTAACAGCTACAACTGGACCTAACGGAACTTTATCAGGATTTGCTTTGAATGGAACAACGTCAAATTGGTTGGACGGTTCACCTGTAATAACCGGTTCGGTAGTTCCAGGAAACCCATCAGTGACAACTCCAATAATATACACTCAAGGTGATACAGCATCTGCTTTAACTGCTACAACAGGAACTAATGGAACTGGATTATTATGGTATACTACTGCAACAGGGGGAACAGGAGATACAAATGCGCCAACACCTTCAACTGCTTCAGTAGGTTCTACATCTTATTGGGTGTCAAGTACAAATGCAAATGGTTGCGAAAGTGAAAGAGTAGAAATTGTAGTTACTGTTAATGCTCCTATTCCAGCAACTCACTTACATTTTGATGGAATAAATGATTTAGTGAATTGTGGAACTACTCTTAATGCAGTATTAGACCCACTAAACACAATAACAGTTGAAGCATGGGTTAGACCTACAACAAATGCTGGTTTAGGCGTAATTGTTGGAAACTATGCTAATTCAAATCAAGCACAAATGCAGTTTTTATTAAGAAGAGATAATAATAGTTATGCTTTTTGGATTCAAGGAACTGGAGCATTTAAAAATGTTATAGCCACTAATGCAGTTGTATTAAACACTTGGCAACATGTTGTTGGTGTTTGGAATGGCTCTGACTTAAAAATTTATATTGATGGAGTTTTAATTACGACTTCCACAGGTGCTACAGATAGCAGTTTTGCTACAACAACTAATAGTGTTATTATCGGAAACAATCAAGCAGGAACTGGCGCTGAAAGATTTACGGGAAGTATTGATGAAGTAAGAATTTGGACAACACCTAGAACAATTGAACAAATTAATGGTTCAATGGATTGTGAGTTACAAGGTTCAGAAACAGGGTTGCTAGCTTATTATAAATTCAATCAAGGTTTTGATGCAGTAAATAATTCAGCTGAAACAACTTTAACAGCTACAACTGGACCTAACGGGACCTTAACAGGATTTTCTTTGAATGGAACAACTTCAAACTGGTTGGCTGGTTCTCCAGTAACTACAGGTTCATTGGTGCCAGGAAACCCGTCAGTGACGACTCCAGTTACCTATAATCAAGGTGATACAGCTTCCCCGCTAACCGCTACAACAGGAACTAATGGAACTGGATTACTATGGTATACTGCTGCAACAGGAGGAATGGGTGATACAACTGCACCAACACCTTCTACTGCTACAGCTGGATCAACTTCATACTGGGTTTCTAGTACAAATGCAAATGGTTGCGAAAGTGAAAGAGTAGAAATTGTAGTTAATGTAAATGCTAATGCTACTCACTTAAATTTTGATGGAACTAATGATTTAGTTATTTCAGCAAATGCAATTACAAATAATACACAAAATCAAACGTACCAAGCTTGGATTAGAATTCCTGCTATACCAACTAATGGTGACATTTTTCTACAGAGAGGTATTGATGGTACTGGTGGTTGGTCTGTAACTATGGGGGTTAATTCAACAGGTAGGTTATATGCAGGAATTAGCGCTACTCCTGATACTTTTATAACAGGAACAACAGTTTTAAATACAAATACTTGGTACCATGTAACTTTTGTTTTTGAGAACAACAATTCTTTACGTTTGTACTTAGATGCTAATTTAGAAGCGTCTGTTGCTATTGGCAATAGAACATTAAGAAATTCAGATAATAGATTAAGAGTAGGGCAAGGAAATGTTGCTTCAGAATTTTTTAGAGGTGACATCGATGAAGTTAGAGTTTGGGATGTTGCTTTGTCTGTAACTGATATCTTAGCAACTAAGGATTGTGAGTTAGATAATACACAAACTAATGTTGTAGTTTATTACAAATTTAATCAAGGATTTGATCAAGCTAATAATACAGCAATCACTACAGCAACAGATGATTCTGGAAATGGAAATAACGGAACATTAATTGATATGGCATTAACAGGTGCTGTTTCAAACTGGGCTTCAGGTTCTGCGGTTACAACAGGAAACACTTGTCCGTTAGTTTTAAGTTCGGATAATTTTACTCAAAATAGTTTGGTTGTTTATCCAAATCCAACAAAAGGTTTTATAAACATTCAAACTTTAGAAACGGTTTCTGTTGAGGTGTATGATATGATTGGTAAATTAATCTTGTCTAAGCAAATTGAAAATGAATTCCAAAATTTAGATTTGACGAATTTCCCAACAGGTATCTATTTGTTAAAAGCAACTAATGCAAACGGTTTCACTCAAACACATAAAATTATTAAAGAGTAATGCAATTTTGGAAAAAATATAAATTAGAAATTCTATTAGTTTTATTTTACCTAATCCTAATTCTATTAGGAGTACAAATTGTGCTGCTTTAAATATTTAATTTTTAAGCTTTTTAAAACCCCTAAATAGATGACTGTTTAGGGTTTTTTTTATTTTCGAAAACTTCAATAACAAAAAGCCCAAAGGTTTCTCAACTCTTGGGCTTTGCTTTTTTAACTAGTTGCTTAAATGGAACAGTTTATTTTAAAAGGGTTGCGGATTTTGCTCTTCTACTTACCACGCGATGGAAATCGCACTACAGTGAAGGTATTATTCTCTTGAGTTTATTTTTTAGGTCTACGAATAGCAATAACTTTATGAGTCACTCTTTGTTCGTTTTCAATTAATCTAACCATATTTAATCCATCTTCATCTTTAATATCTGTTTCTATTGCAACTAAATCATTAATTATACCATCAATGTAAAATTCTCCAACTTCAGAAAATTCAACATCATTTATATTTATAATTTTGTTATTTAAAGCTCCAAAAGTATCCTTAATGTGCTTTTTTAAATACTCAAAATCATAATCAGGTTTTTCTTTTGAAATAGACAATAAGAAAAGTACATATCTACTATTTTTTTTGTCATCAAAACTTGTTGTAATCGTATCCAAAATGCTTTTATAATCAATTATACCGTTATATTTTTCATTTATAAAAACAGTATCTGGAAAATCAAATTGATATTCAATTAATTGTTGTTTATTAATTTGAATTTTACTCTTGTTGTTTTGCTTTAATTTATTTTCTTTATTACAAGAAAAAATAACTAAACAAAAAAGTAATAAGATTAACTTATTATTCATATTCTTAGATGATAACGGTTTTTGTGTTCAAGATCTAGTGCCAAACCCTTTTGCGTGGCACATTTCAATTACAAACGAAAATATACTTTATCTTATTGTTTTCCTAAGTTTTTGTAAAAATAAATGGAGTGCTATAATAAACCTGAGAAGTATAAAAATCAAAAAAGCCCTGCATAAATGCAAAGCTTTTCATTGGTCTAACTACTAAACCTTCTCCCGATTGCTCGGGAATAAACAACACAACTATCTTTATTTTCAATACGTTAGGTTTTGTTTAACCGTAACTAGCATCAAAAAATAATAACCTTTTTGGGCAAAAAAGCACTCCAATTTCTTGAAGTGCTTCTGCTTTCTGGCGGTCTGGACGGGACTCGAACCCGCGACCCCATGCGTGACAGGCATGTATTCTAACCAACTGAACTACCAAACCAGTGCTTAATTGCGAGTGCAAATATACAACGCTTTTTCAATCTTCCAAATCTTTTTTCAAAAAAAAGTAAAGTTTTTTTTAGCCGTTTAGCCAAACTTTTGTTTTTCAATCAAATAGGTTTGTAAAATTTTTTCAAAATTTTTACCCGTTGCCACAGGAACATACTGAATTTTGTACTGCATACAAGTATCAGAAATCTTTTTGAAATAGTTTTGGGCTACTTTTTCATAGTCTTCTTTGATGTTCTCTGCATACAAATTGATAGTTTCTCCCGTTTCTACATCTACAAACTTTCTTGGCGCATTGTCAAAATCAAAAGACAATTCCGTTTTTTCATCATAAGCATGGAAAACTACCACTTTATGTTTGTTGTGTTTCAAATGCTGTAAGGCTTTGAATATTTTTTCTTCATTTTCGTGTTGGAACATATCCGTAAATAAAATTACCATGGAACGGCGATGAATGTTTTCGGCAATTTCATGTAAAAAAGTTACGGTATCTGTTTTCTTTGCGCTTTTTGGAGCTTCAATAAGTTGCTCCAGTTTGTCTAAAACCATTCGGTGATGACGTTCGCTTCCTTTTTCTGGTGCGTAATATTCGTAAGTATCGGAATATATACTAATACCAACAGCATCGCGTTGTTTTTTCAGTAAATTCATCAAAACGGCTGATGCTAAAACGGAAAAACCAATTTTATTTTCGTAGAATTCTTGATTGTTGGCCAATTTAGGATAATGCATCGATGAGGAATTGTCAATAATCAAATGACAGCGTAAATTGGTTTCTTCATCAAAACGCTTGGTGTATAAACGATCGGTTTTGGCATATAATTTCCAATCAATATGTTTGGTGCTTTCACCTGAATTGTAAATTTTATGTTCCGCAAACTCCGCAGAAAAACCATGAAACGGACTTTTATGCATTCCCGAAATAAAACCTTCAACCACTTGATTGGCTAACAATTCTAAATGCTTGAAACTAGCAATTTTTTCTATTTGTGATCCTAAATTCATAGTTTCAAATGTAAGTAATTTTCATTGGGTTTTAAAATATTGCCTCCAATAACTTTTCGTAAATTGTTAATATTTAATCGTTTTTTTGGTTCAAATTTTTGATTCGTTGCGTTATATTTGTAAAAAATGAAGTTATGTTGTCGATTGATCCCAAAGATATTTCTCCAGTAAAATTACAAGGCTATTTGCAAAGTGCTGTAGCGCCAAGACCTATTGCCTTTGCTAGTACGTTAGACGAAAATGGAACACCTAATTTGTCGCCTTTTAGTTTTTTTAATGTCTTTAGTTCCAATCCACCCATTTTGATTTTTTCCCCAGCAAGAAGAGTTCGAAATAATACAGTAAAGCACACGTTGATTAATGCTGAAAACACAAAAGAAGTGGTGATTAACGTAGTAAATTACGATATTGTCCAACAAATGTCACTTTCTAGTACAGAATATCCTGACGGCGTGAATGAATTTGTAAAAGCAGGATTGACTATGTTGCCTTCTGATATTGTAAAACCGTTTCGAGTGGCGGAAAGTCCGGTGCAATTTGAGTGTAAAGTGTATGATGTCATTGCTTTAGGTGATCAAGGTGGCGCAGGGAACTTGGTGATTTGTGAAGTGGTGAAAATTCATATCAACGAAGCTGTTTTGGATAAAGATGGTGTAATTGACCAACATAAAATTGATTTGGTAGCAAGAATGGGAGCCAATTGGTATTCGCGTTCCAATGTTGGGATGTTTGAAGTAGAAAAACCGCTAACTACTTTGGGAGTTGGAGTAGATGCTATTCCAAATTTCGTAAAAGAAAGTCCTATTTTTAATGGAAACGATTTAGGGAAATTAGGAAATGTTGAAGCGATACCAACTGAAGAAGAAATTGCTATCTTTGTACAATCAAATTTTACGGTAAAAGCGGTTTTAAGTGCTGACGATGAAGTGAAAAAGCAGCAATTGGCCAAAGATTTTTTAGATCAAAATGACACTATTAGCGCTTGGAAAGTGCTTTTAGCCAAACAATAAATTTTTTAAGTTATGGAAGTAATAGGAAGAGTAAAGGTTATCAACCCAGTACAACAAGTGAGTGCTACTTTTAAGAAAAGAGAATTAGTAGTAACTACAGAAGAGCAATATCCGCAACACATTATGATTGAGTTTACTCAAGATAAAACGGATTTATTAAACAATTATACGCCAGGAGAACAAGTAAAAGTTTCCATAAACTTACGAGGAAGAGAATGGGTGAATCCGCAAGGAGAAACTAAATATTTCAATTCTATTCAAGGTTGGCGTATCGAAAAAATGCAAGCAGAAGCTCCTGCGGCTCCACAAATGCCACCAATGCCAGCGGCAGAAGCTTTCGAGCCAGCAACTAATTTTAACGAAGAAGAACACGACGATTTACCTTTCTAATTTTAAGGTAAATTCCAATAATTAAATTCCAAATTCCAAAGTCTAAACTAGATATTCATTGGAATTTGGAATTTTTATTTTAAAGTTTATTGACTTACTTTGTCATTCCGAGCTTGCGAGGAATCTCCTACGAAGTAGGCAAACGTTTGAGCGAAGTGAAAACAATTGTTATTGACATTTGACTTTGTTCTTGTACTTGATTTCTTCTATTTTCTAACTTCTATCCTCTATTTTCTAAAAAAATGTATTTCCTAACCAAAGAACTTTACTTTCCGCCAGTCGAAACCGCTTCTTATGAAGGAATTGTTGCTATTGGAGGAGATTTGTCGCCAGAGCGCTTGTTGTTGGCTTACAATAGCGGTATTTTTCCTTGGTTTGAAGAAGATGAACCCATTATGTGGTGGAGTCCGCCAGAAAGAATGGTTTTATTTTTTGAAGATTTGAAAATTTCGAAAAGTATGCGAAATATTTTGAATCGGAAACAGTTTACAGTTACATTTAATACGGCTTTTAGAGAAGTAATTACCAATTGTAAAAAGATTTCACGTAAAGACCAACCCGGTACTTGGATTACCGATGAAATGGTAGAAGCGTATTGCAAATTACATGAATTAGGGAAAGCTAAAAGTGTAGAAGTGTGGCAAAATGAGGAATTGGTTGGTGGTTTATATGGCGTGGATTTGGGTCACATTTTTTGTGGTGAAAGTATGTTTTCCAAAGTTCCCAATGCCAGCAAAGTTGCATTTATACATTTGGCAAAACATTTGGAACAAGAAAATTATCGCCTTTTGGATTGTCAAATTTATAACGACCATTTAGCGAGTTTAGGTTGTGTCGAAATTGATAGAGATGATTTTAAATTAGCCCTAAACGTTTAGTCATTATTGTTTAGTTTGTTGTATTTCATTTTTCTCTTTTCCCAACGGTCTTTGGCGTATTCACGCATATCAGAAATACTGTCTTTTTCGTCAATAATTTCTAGCCCTAATAATGTTTCTATAATGTCTTCCATTGTAATGATTCCGTCTACTCCGCCATATTCGTCTAATACTAATGCAATATGTTCTTTTTTACCTAAAAGGAAATTCCATAAATCAAACAATAATTTATTGTCGTGAACGGTTACTATTTCACGTTTCAAGTCTTTTAAAGTTAA
Source organism: Flavobacterium sp. (assembly GCA_018401995.1). GTDB lineage: Bacteria > Bacteroidota > Bacteroidia > Flavobacteriales > Flavobacteriaceae > Flavobacterium. Next base: position 93,426 of record JAGYJR010000002.1, read on the forward strand.
ATTTTCATGAGATTCTGCTAGTTTTTCAAACACATTTTCACGAAATATGTAACCCGTAATGTTTTCCTGATTTTTTTTATAAATAGGAATTCTGGAGAAATACAAGAAATCTTTGTTTTCTAAAAATTCTTCCAATGTCATGTCTTCATCAGCAGATACCATAACCACTCTTGGTGTCATTACTTCATTAACACGTAATATTTTTAGTTTGATAAGATTTTGGATGATTTTATTTTCATTTTCATCAAAAATGCCTTCTTTAGCTCCGATATTTGCCATGGCAGAAATCTCTTCTCTACTTACAGAATTGGCTTCTTTTTTTGAAAAAAAACGTGTTATCAATTCGGATATTACAACCGATGGATAAGTAATTATCACCAGATAATGCATTAACTGTCCAGATGGTAACGCTAAGTTTCTCCAATAACTTGCTCCTATTGTTTTAGGAATAATTTCTGAAAAAATTAAAATGAATACTGTTAAAACAGCAGAAATAACTCCGAAATAGGCTTCGCCAAAAACTTTTACTGCTTGAGCTCCTACACCAGCTGCACCAATTGTATGTGCAACGGTATTTAAGGTTAAAATAGCTGATAAAGGACGGTCTATATTTGCTTTTAGTTTTAAAAAAGTTTTTGCCGATTTTTCTCCGTTTTCATCTTTAATATTTAAATAAGATACTGGAGTTGAAAGCAAAACAGCTTCCAAAATTGAGCATATAAATGAGATAAATAGTGCAATAAATAAGTAAACTAATAATAATGTCATTTTTTTTTATTTTCTTGTCCAACAATTCATAACGTGGTCATTAACCATCCCTGTGGCTTGCATATGTGCGTAAATTACGGTGGAACCAACGAATTTAAATCCGCGTTTTTTTAAATCCTTACTTAATTTGTCTGAAATTACTGTTGTAGCAGGAACTTCAGCTAATGTTTGAGGTTGGTTGTCGATGGGTTTTCCATCAACAAATCCCCAAATGTATTTTGAAAAACTACCAAATTCTTCCTGCACTTTTATAAACGCTTGTGCATTAGAAACGGTTGCTTTTATTTTCAATCTATTTCTAATGATTCCTGAATTTTCTGCTAGTTCATCTAGTTTTCTTTGATTGTAATTAGCAATTTTTTCAACATTGAAATAATCAAAAGCTTTTCTGAAATTTTCTCTTTTTGCCAAAACAGTGTACCAACTCAATCCAGCCTGAAAGGTTTCTAAAATCAAAAATTCGAAGATGGTGGCGTCATCATAAACAGGTTTCCCCCATTCGTTATCGTGATAATTTCTATATAAATCATCTTTTTCGCACCACGAACATCTCATTTTATCGTTCATTTTGCTCAAATTTTGGTAGAGTTTTTACGTATAATTCTTCTACTTTTTTTCTTGCCCAATCCGTTTTTCGTAGAAAAGTTAAGCTTGATTTTACTGATGGATTTTCAGTAAAACACTTAATTTTAATCAATTCACCAAGTGTATCAAATCCATAGAAAGCAACTAAACTTTCAACTATATGTTGAAGTGTTTTTCCATGAAGAGGATCATTGTTTTTCATGAAGCAAATGTATAAAAAAAACCTCAATACAAAAGATTGAGGTTTTGGTATTTGTTTTTTTAGAATAAATTATCCTAAAGCTACTCTTTTGAATCCTGTAACTGTTAAACCAGCATCAACTGATTTTACATAACTTGCAACACTCATAGAACCATCTTTAATAAAGTCTTGGTTCACTAAAGTATTGTCTTTGTAGAAACGTTGGATTTTTCCTTTAGAGATATTATCTAACATTGCTTCTGGTTTTCCTTCAGCTCTTAATTGATCTTTAGCAATTTCAATTTCTTTTTCAATGATTGCAGCATCAACACCAGCTTCGTTTAAAGCGATTGGGTTCATTGCAGCAGCTTGCATTGCCACGTTTCTTGCAGCTTCTTCACCACCAGCAACGTTAGCTGATAAAGCAACTAAAGTAGCGATTTTGTTTCCAGCGTGGATGTAAGAACCTACGAATGCACCTTCTAATCTTTCGAAAGAACCGATTTCGATTTTCTCACCAATTACACCTGTTTGCTCGATTAATTTATCAGCAACAGTGATTCCGTTGAAATCAGAAGCTAATAATTCTTCTTTAGTAGCAAATTGTAATGCTTGGTTAGCTAAATCAGTAGCTAATTTTACGAAACCTTCATTTTTACCTACGAAGTCAGTTTCACAATTTAATGTGATAACTACACCTGCAGTTTTATCTGTGTTAACAACAGCAATTGCAGCACCTTCTGTAGATTCTCTATCAGAACGGTTTGCAGCTACTTTTTGTCCTTTTTTACGTAAGTTTTCAATTGCTAAATCGAAATCACCTTCCGCTTCAACTAATGCTTTTTTGCAATCCATCATACCTGCTCCGGTGATGGTTCTTAATTTGTTTACGTCTGCAGCAGTAATATTTGCCATAACTTTATTTTTTATTTTTTAAATGTAAAAATTCCAAACCTCAAAGACCAAATTCCAATTTTATTAAATGTTCAACTTTACGTTTCTATTTAGTTTTGGAATTTGGAATTTAAATTTTGGAATTAATAATAGTATTTATTCGTTTGATGCACTAGTTTCAGTAGTTGCTTCAGCAGCAGCTGGTTGCTCATCTTTGTCAGACTTTCTATCAGAAAGACCATCAATGATTGCAGTTGAAACTAATGAAAGTACTTTATCGATTGATTTAGAAGCATCATCATTTGCTGGGATAACGAAATCAATTGGACGTGGATCCGAGTTCGTATCAACCATTGCAAAAACTGGAATGTTTAATTTTTGAGCTTCTTTAATTGCGATGTGTTCAGCTTTAACATCTACTACAAATAATGCAGCAGGAAGTCTCGACATATCAGCAATAGAACCTAAGTTTTTCTCTAATTTAGCACGTAAACGATCTACTTGTAAACGCTCTTTTTTAGATAAAGTCATAAAAGTTCCATCTTTCTTCATTCTATCGATAGAAGCCATTTTTTTAACAGCTTTACGAATAGTAACAAAGTTAGTTAACATACCACCAGGCCATCTTTCGGTGATGTAAGGCATGTTACATGCAGCTGCTTTTTCAGCAACGATGTCTTTAGCTTGTTTTTTGGTAGCTACGAATAAGATTTTTCTACCTGATGCTGCGATTTTCTTTAAAGCTTCGTTAGCCTCTTCGATTTTTGCAGCTGTTTTGTACAAATTGATGATATGGATACCATTACGCTCCATATAAATGTAAGGAGCCATGTTTGGATCCCACTTACGCGTCATGTGTCCGAAGTGAACACCTGCGTCTAATAATTCTTTAACGTCTATTTTGTTTGCCATTTTGTAATAGTTTACGTTCCGTTGATTAGCAATGAATAAGTAGCGATTTCTCAGGTCTTATTCATTTAGATGCTAAACTAATTTCCTTTTTATAAAAAGAAATAACGACAACTGTGTTTTTAAATTCAATAATAAATGAACGAAAATTGGATTAACGTTTAGAGAATTGGAATCTCTTACGTGCTTTTTTCTGACCAAATTTCTTACGTTCTACCATTCTAGGATCTCTTGTTAACAATCCTTCTGGTTTTAAAATAGCTCTGTTTTCAGCATCTACTTCACACATTGCTCTAGCAATAGCCATACGTACAGCTTCTGCTTGACCAGTTGTTCCACCACCATAAACATTTACTTTTACATCAAAGCTTGCTGCATTTTCAGTCATAGCTAAAGGCTGCATTACTTTGTACTGTAAAGTAGGTGTTGGGAAATACTTTGCAAATTCTCTTTTGTTTACTGTGATGTTACCTGTTCCTTCTGAAACATAAACACGAGCAACAGCACACTTTCTTCTACCGATTTTGTGAATAACTCCCATTACTTAAGATCGTTTAGGTTAACGGTTTTAGGTGTTTGAGCAGCATGTTTGTGCTCTGTACCTACATATACATTTAAATTTCGGAATAATTCAGCACCTAATTTGTTTTTAGGTAACATTCCTTTTACTGCTTTTTCTACTAAAGCTGCAGGGTTCTTTTGTTGCAATACTTTAGCAGTTAAACTTCTTTGTCCTCCTGGGTAACCTGTGTGTCTGATGTACGTTTTGTCATCTAACTTGTTACCAGTAAGGTTGATTTTTTCTGCGTTAATAACGATTACGTTATCTCCACAGTCAACATGCGGTGTATAACTTGTCTTGTATTTACCTCTTAATAGCATGGCTACTTTTGAAGCAAAACGACCTAAGTTATGACCTTCAGCATCTACCACGATCCACTCTTTGTGAGCCGTCGCTTTGTTAGCTGATACTGTCTTGTAGCTTAAATTGTCCACGTTTTTTTTATTTTAATTAAACATTCCATTCCCAATTAAGGGAGTGCAAAAGTACAATTAATTATTGATTATGCAAATAGGTGTGCGAATATTTTAAAAATTGATTTGCAACCAATTGCGTTATTCTTTTTCAAATTTAAATTTCATACCGCCTTGTTTCAGTATAAATTGGTTTTCTCCAAACTCCATTTCAATTCCTCCAGCAGCAAAAATAAAGGTGTCTTCATCTCTTTGTGTTAAAGGAAACGAACTTTGTCCAGTAGCTTGTGCCAATAATTCGCCATTTTTTTCTGAAACAGTAATTTTCAATGGAATATCTTTTGAAGCATACGTTCCTAAGTATTTCTGAATGTCTTCAATTTTTATTTTTTCGAAACTTGGGAATGGAAACGGCATTTTGTAATACATACTCAAAACACCAATCATAATATCATTTCTTTCGTAGTTGTCGCCATTTACGATTAATGAAATCCCCATTTTTTCTGATGGATAATACCCTACAACAGCACGAAAGCTTTCAATTCCGCCTGTATGACCAAAGAATTTACGCTCTCCAAAAGGAAATTGGACTAAAGCCTTCCCATAACCGTCTTTGATTTCTTTCATTTGGTCTAACGACGTTTTTTTAACCAATTTTCCTTCAAATAACGCATGCATAAATTGAGTTAAATCAGCAGTGGTTGCGGTCATGGCACCCGCTGAAAAAGCAATAGAATTTTCCCATTCTGGAATTAGCACCCAATTTTCTCCATCAAAAAGATGTGAGTAGCTTTCATTGTTTTTTAAATTAATTTTATCGTAGCTGAAAAATGTATTTTGCAGATTCGCTTTTTTACAGATTCGAGTTTGGATATTTTCTGCGAATGATTTTTTGGTAATAGTTTCGATAATGTAACCCAATAAATTATAATTGGAATTGCTGTATTCGTATTTGGTTCCAGGTTCAAAAAGTGGTTCGTAAGCGGTGATTTTTTGAATCATTTCTTCTTTCAAATGCATTTTGTACATGTTTTGTTGGGTCACCGCATCACCATTGATGTAATCTACAATTCCTGTACGATGGTGCAATAAATCATTGATAGAAATTTTATCTGCATTTGGAATTTTTGGGTAAAAACGAGATAATTTGGTATCCAAACGCAACTTCTTTTCTTCAATTAATTGCATAATCATTACCGCAGTGAAGGTTTTGGTAATAGAACCAATTTTATATTTGGTGTCTTTATTAGCTTTGGTATTTTCTAAAACCGAAGTCAAGCCATACGCTTTTGAAAACACCAATTGATCTCCTTCTTGAATAGAAAGCGAACCCATGAATTTGTTGTTTTTTTCTAATAAAGTCAAATACGCATCGATTTTATCAAAACGTTCTTGAGCAAAAAGACTTGAAGAAAGAACAAGGAGTAAAAGAATTATTTTTTTCATATTTAAAACTATTTAAAATAAATTAAATTTCTATTAAACGATATAATACTGCCAACTGCTACTGCCCACTGAACACTTTCCTAATGCGCTTCCAACCAATTCTGTCCTTCGCCCAATTCCACTACTAACGGAACAGTTAATTGAAACGCATTTTCCATTTCTTGTTGGATTAACGGTTTGATGGTTTCTAATTCCGAGTTGTGCACGTCAAATACCAATTCATCATGGACTTGTAATAGCATTTTGGATTGCCATTTTTCTTGAACTAACTTCTTATGAATGTTAATCATCGCAATTTTGATAATATCGGCCGCACTTCCTTGAATAGGAGCATTTACTGCATTTCGTTCGGCACCACCACGAACTACGGCATTAGCAGAATTAATGTCTTTCAAATAACGGCGTCTTCCTAAAACCGTTTCTACATAACCGTTTTCTCTAGCAAAATCAATTTGTTCTTGAATGTAAGCTTTCAATCGTGGATAGGTTTTGTAATACGCATCAATTAAGGCGGCACTTTCGCTTCTACTTAAATTGGTTTGGTTACTCAATCCAAAAGCGGAAACACCATAGATAATTCCAAAATTTACGGTTTTGGCATGACTACGTTGTTCTTTGGTAACTTCTTCCAATGCTACATTGAATACTTTAGCAGCCGTACTTCTGTGAATGTCTTCGCCGTTTTGGAAGGCTTTAATCATGTTTTCTTCACCTGATAATGCAGCAATAATTCGCAATTCAATTTGGGAATAATCGGCTGCTAATAAGGTGTAATTTTCATCGCGAGCAATGAACGCTTTTCTGATTTGTCTTCCTCTTTCGGTTCTGATAGGAATGTTTTGTAAGTTGGGATTATTGGAACTTAATCTACCCGTTGCGGCAACCGTTTGCATATAATCGGTGTGCACTCTTCCTGTTTTGGCATCGACTTGGTTGGGTAAAGCGTCAATATAGGTGCTTTGTAATTTTACCATTTGGCGCCATTCTAAAATATAGCGCACTATTTCATGTTCGTTTGCCAAATAACTCAAGATTTCTTCGCCAGTTGCGTATTGACCAGTTTTGGTTTTCTTCTGTTTTGCTCCACCAATTTTTAATTTATCGAATAAAATATCGCCCAATTGTTTTGGAGAAGCCAAATTGAATTTTTCGCCAGCAATTTCATAAATCTTTTGTTCGAAATTTTCAATTTCTTTTTGCATGTCAACCGACATATTTCGGAGGAAATTCACATCTAAGTTGATGCCTTCCGCTTCCATATCCGCTAAAACTTGTACCAATGGAATTTCGATTTCGTCAAAGAGTTTTTTGGTGCCCACTTTTTCTAAAATCGGTTGGAAATGTTGCTTTAATTGGAAGGTAATATCAGCATCTTCAACTGCGTATTCTTTGATATTTTCCAATGGAACATCGCGCATGGAAAGTTGGTTTTTCCCTTTTTTACCAATTAAAGTTTCAATTGATTTTGGCGAATAATTCAAATAAGTTTCTGATAACACATCCATATTGTGGCGCATATCAGGATTGATTAAATAGTGAGCAATCATGGTGTCAAACAGTTTTCCTTTGACTTGAATGCCATAATTTGCCAATATTTTTAAATCGTATTTTAAGTTTTGACCAATTTTCTCAATGCTTTCATTTTCAAAAAACGGTCTGAATTTTTCGATTAAGTGTTGTGCTTCTTCCTGATTTTCTGGAAATGGAATATAAAAACCTTTCCCTTTTTCGTAGGAAATTGCCAAACCAACCAGTTCTGCATTCAAAGCGTCTAAACCAGTAGTTTCGGTATCAAAACACACTGAATTTTGCTTTTCTAAATTCTGAAGTACTAATTTAATTCCCATTTCACCTTGTACTATTTGGTAGAAATGTTCCGTGTTTTCCAAAGATGCATAACCAGATGCATTACTTCCAATGGTTTCTTCATCATGAAAACCGAATAAATCAAATTGGTCTTCATTGGATTTTTTTGGAGCGGCTTTTTTTGCTGGCATTGGCGTTCCAGAATCACTGGTTCCGTTGCCGTTGGTGTCAATTTCGTCGTATTCTTTTCCGCTGCCAAACCATTTATCGAATTGCGCTTTCATTTGACGGAATTCCAATTCTTGGAAAATAGCATCAGTTTTTTCTACATCGGGTTTTGACAGTTCAAAATCGGTAGCATCAAAAGTAACCGGACAATCGAGTAGGATAGTAGCTAGTTTTTTGGAAAGGATTCCTTTTTCTTTATTGGCTTCAATGTTTTCTTTCATTTTGCCTTTGAGTTGGTGCGTATTGGCCAATAAATTTTCGATAGAACCGTATTCGGCTAAGAATTTTTTGGCAGTTTTTTCGCCCACACCAGGTAATCCAGGAATGTTATCAACGGCATCGCCCATCATGGCAAGAAAGTCAATCACCTGAAGCGGGTGTTCAATTTCAAATTTTTGTTGGACTTCAGGAATCCCCCAAATTTCGATATCGTTCCCCATTCGCGCAGGTCTATACATGAAGATGTTTTCGGAAACCAATTGGGCAAAATCTTTATCTGGCGTAACCATGAACACTTGAAAACCTTCTTTTTCGGCTTGTTTGGCTAAAGTTCCAATTAAGTCATCTGCCTCATAACCCGCTTTTTCCATAATGGGAATTTGCATGGCTTTTAGAATTTCTTGGATATAAGGAACGGCAATTTTGATGGCTTCTGGTGTTTCGTCACGGTTAGCTTTGTATTCTTGGAACATTTCCAAACGGTAATCGCTTCCGCCTTTATCGAAAGCTACGGCTAAATGATCGGGTTTTTCGCGTTTGATTACATCCATAAGTGAATTCATGAATCCCATGATGGCCGAAGTGTCCATTCCTTTGGAATTAATTCTTGGATTTTTGATAAAAGCGTAATATCCTCTAAAGATTAGCGCATAGGCATCGAGTAAAAAAAGGCGTTTTTGTGACGACATATAATAAGGTATTTCAATTCAATTTTCAAAGTTACGAATATAGTATAAAAGTTGGGAAGGATATTAAACTTTAGTTTCGTAAATCAAAAACACAGTTTCATAAACTGAAAATGTATTTTCATAAAATTGAAAAATTTAGTATTGAATAATGAATTAATATTGTTATCCCAAATAGTATAATGATGAAAAACTACACCATTTCTTTAAGACTATTAGTTGTATTTGTAATTGCAACAATTGCATTAAATCTTCTTTTTTTAGTAAGTTTGTATAAATAAGTTTTAATTTTACTTACAAACGCATAAATCTTATTTCTTTGTGAGATGTAATAACGGGATACAATTTTTGTTTTCAAGATTTTTACTTTCCGTTGTGATGGTTTTTTTCTTTTGGAGTTCATTTGTAGTCGCTCAAACCCCTTTCTATCGTAAAATTTCTTTTCTTGAAGGTTTGCCTACACAAGTAATTTATGATAGTTATGTAGCAAAAAATGGCATGCTTTACTTGGGAACCGACAAAGGTTTGATTGCTTTTGATGGTATCCGATTTAAGGAATTTCCTTTTAATGAAAATTTAGGTTTAGCCGTAAATAGTATTCAGGAAGACAATAATGGCGTAATTTGGTGTAAGAATTTTGCTAATCAGGTTTTTTTTCTGAAAGACAATATCTTACAATTGCATCAATCTGCACATAAGATTTTATCGCAAGATTTGAATAACTTGGTTGATTTTTTGGTAGTTGATGATAAACTTTGGTTGTTAACCGAAAAGAAATTGTTGTTGGTACGAAAAGATAAAAACCCAAAAATTATTCATCAATTTAAAGCCTACAATCAAGAAAATGCCTTTACCGCAATAACCTATGATTCAAGAATTAAAAAAATTTATATAGCATCAATTGAACATTTCTTTGTTTTGCATTCTAATGGAATTTTAGAACAATTTCCAACGCAATCTGGACAAAAGGAATTAACCATCTACAATGGTGAGGTATACTATAATATTAAAGGCAGAAAAAATGAAATTTGGGATAAAAACGGAAACCGTATAGAGACCATTTTACCCGATAAGAATACCTATTTTATTAATACTAGTGTAGCTAATAACGATTTTTGGCTTTGTACTTCTGATGGATTGTACGAGTTAAACGTGACTCAGAGAAAAACTGGTGATGGATTTTTAAGAGGAAAAAAAATTACGGATGTAGTTTCAGACAAAGAACGGAATATTTGGGTTAGCACACTCGATGAAGGTTTGTATTTTATACCCAATAAGAACTTTTTAAAATTAGATGTTGCTTTACAAACCAGTAAAACCCAGCTTAACTTTAATTCTGTTGCAACTTCTCAAAACGGACATCTTTTTGTAGGCACCAGTAATGGAAAAATTATTGAGTTCAACACCAAGCAAGAACAAGTATTTGTTTACGATTCTAAAACTGATATGGAGGTTGAATACATTTATTTGTATGAAAATAAAATTATTTCCTCAATTGGTATTTTTAATTTAGGGCAGTCAAATCCAGTTATTGGTGGTTATTTTGGAAAAAATATTACAGAAGATGCTTCTGATAATTTTGTGATTGCTTCCTACAATTTGGCTGGATTACTTCCAAAACAATTAAAAGGAGAACCATCAGTTTCTAATCATTTTAAAGCCAAAGAAATCATCAATTTTAATAATGGAGATTTTTCAATTTATCCTTTTCGTTTCAAAAGAGCACGTTCTGTTTTTTATTGCGATAAAAAAGATTTGTATTATGTAGGTTACAGCGACGGTTTGTATGTTTACGATACTAAGCAACAAATCATTGAAATTAAAACAAAAGAAGGAAAACCCATTGTGGCTTCTAGAATAATTTCTGACGGGAAAGGAGCTATTTGGGTAGCATCCACACAACAAGGAATTTTAAAAATACAAAATAATAAAGTTGTACAAGCAATTGCTAAAGAAAACGGACTTTCTAGTAATCATTGCAAGCGTATTCAATTAGATAGTAATGGACTTTGGGTGGTGACGGATAATGGTTTGGATTTTATTGATTTTAAATCGATGAAACCAAGAAATGTTGGTTTAAATCTTGGGTTAAAAGGGATCAACATCAATGATTTTTCAATTACCAATGATCAAGTTTTTTTAGCAACAAATGAAGGTGTTTTGTATAGCGATAAACAAATTTTTCAAGATGAAGTAGTGCCGAATTTTGTACTTTCTAAAATACAATCGAAAAATCAATGGTTTGCAGATGGCGCTGCATTTGACTTCCAAAAAAACACAGTCGAATTTCAATTTCAAACCATTCACTACAAAAGCTTAGGAAATTACAATTACGAATACCGTTTGAAAGAATTGGATACCAATTGGACAACCCAAAATGCGTTAGCCACAAAAGTAAGTTTTCTAGCATTAAATCCCGGAAATTATACTTTTGAAGCTAGAGTACGAACATCTGATGTAGTAACTCCGATACAATCGAGAACTTTTATAATCAAGAAGCCTTTTTGGATGACGTATTGGTTTGGAACTTTAATGGCATTTTTGTTTATTGGAATAGTATTCTTAGTTTTTAAATGGGCAACAAATCGAGCTAGGAATAAGCAGTTAATTAAAGAACAATTAGCACTTTCTCAACTTACAGCACTTCGAACGCAAATGAATCCGCATTTTATGTTTAATGTTTTGAATGCAGTGCAAGGTTTGATTTATTCTAACCAAAAATCGAGAGCCAATGAATATTTAGGAGCCTTCTCAGATTTAATGCGAAAAACACTCGATGTTTCTGATAAAAGAAGTATTTCTATTTACGAGGAATTAGAAACCATTCAGCTTTATATTGAATTAGAAAAAGCTAGATTTGATGGTGATGATTTTGAATTTTTATTAGAAGTTCCAAATCAGTTAGATTTGCATCTTTATGAAATTCCATCGTTAATTGTACAACCGTTTGTTGAAAATGCCATCAAACACGGATTGATGCACAAAACAGGAAAAAAAACACTGAATTTGTCCATCAAAAAAGAAAATGAAAATTATTGGAAATTTGAAATAAAAGACAATGGTATTGGAAGAGAACAATCGGGAAAAATTAATGCTAACATGAAAAAACACCAATCGTTTGCCACAAAAGCAACTTCTAACAGAATTGCATTAATAAATAAATTATCACCTTTACCAATAACTTTACAAATTAATGATTTAGTTAAAGAAGAGATGGTTTTGGGAACTCAAGTAATTTTACAAATCCCAATAAAAGAAGCAACGCTATGAATGTACTACTAGTTGATGATGAATTAAATGCGCGTTTGGCATTACGTGGAATTTTAGAAGAAAATTTTCCCGAAATTACTATTTTGGACGAATGTAAAGATGTTCCTGAAGCGGTGAAAAGTATTCATAAACATCAGCCTGATTTGGTTTTTTTAGACATTTCAATGCCGGGTTATTCAGGATTGGAGTTGTTGCAGTTTTTTGGAGATTCCATAACTTTTAAAATTGTTTTTGTAACCGCTTACAGCGAGTATGCTATTAATGCATTCGAACTTTCGGCTGTGGATTACATTTTAAAACCAGTCAAGATTGATGCTTTGGAACGCGCCATAAAAAAAGCAAAAGAATCTGTAAACACTTTAGAAATTTTAAAAGAAAATTTAGCTAATAACCAACCACAGAAATTGGCATTGCAAACCGGTGATGGCATTACGTTTTTAAATTTGGAAGAAATTTTATACTTGAAAGCTGATGGTTCGTACACGCATTTTATAACTACTTCCAATAAAAGAATTACTGTTTCCAAACGTCTATCTGAGTATGAAAGGTTAGAGCAACTGGGCAGTTTTCTTCGCATTCATCGCAGTCATTTAATTAATTACAATTGCATTCAGAAGTTTTTAAAACAAGACGGCGGAACCGTAGTAATGGAAAATGGCGATATGCTTTCTATTTCAAACGAAAAAAAACAAGCCCTAATGGACTTGTTTTCAAAGAGTAGAATGTGAATTGTTTTACATTACGCTAGACAATTTCACAGTTTGTCCGCAATGATTGTCTTGGATTTTAAAAATAGCTTTTCCTTTTTTGCCATTTTCTGCCCAAGAAACCTCTTTGCCCACTTTACAAGAAATGCTGGTTTTACCTCCTTTGTTTAGGCTTACAATGCCGCTTCCAGTGTGGATAGTAACTTTGTCTTTAGTGTCATTGATGAGTGTAAAACTATTACTAATCACTATTTTTTCCACTTTAGGTTCTGAAATTGTGGTTTGATTGGTAAAGCTTGAAAGTACCAATCCAATACTAAGTAATACAATAATTTTTTTCATTTATTTATAGTTTTATTTCGCTAATTTACTTTTAAAAGCTGCTGCCTTTTCACAAGGTAAATAACCACCAGGCATTCCTATGTAAGAAACGGGTCCGGTTACTTTTCCTTCTGGATTGTACTTTCCATTTTCGAAGATTTCTACATAATACATTAAATCGGCTTTGCATTGTCCTTGTGGATTTTTTCTAACAATTACTACATGTAATTCTCTGTGTGATTCTACTTGTTGTCCATTTGGTAAATATTTCTTTTTGTTCACCCATTCATTTCCATGTACATACATATATTCGGCTGTCCATCCTTTGTTGATAGGATCATATTTTTCTTTATACGTTTTTAAGGCTCTATCTTGAATGAATTTAGTGTTTAATTTACCCATTGAAGGCATTTCGTTATTGGCATTTTTCTTTGATTCTACGTGACTATAAATTGCACTCACACCTGCCATGTGAGCTTGAATTTTTTCTTTCACTAATTGTTCTTTATCTAAGTTATTTGTCCAATTTTTCAATTCTTCTTTATTCTTAACAAAAAAACGTCCGCCTTCAATAATATATTTGAAATCATAATCATCACTTTTTGCAGCAGCATTTTTACCTATAAAATTCATACTTGCATTGTTTGGAACCATTAACAAAACCCCATCTTCAATTTGAAAAATAGGTGGCGTATCTGAACCGGGATTATAAAGTGATTTGGTTTCAATAATATGTTGCGCATGGGCATAGCCATCAATATGATCATAGCCTTTCCAAGAGCTGCTGTTACTTTCTGCAATTTCAAAATTAAATTTTAAACAAGCGGGAAGGTCTTCTGCTCCTTTATCTTTACTCTTTTCACTACAAATATCTAGTTCAAATTTAGCTTTAACTACGCCTTGAGATTGTTGGTTGTAATAAATACCACTTATTCCAAATTCATCCGACTTAAATTCATTTGAAATTAAATTATCACCAATAAGTTTGCTTCCGCCTTTACTTATACCTTTACCTGTATTAGATTGTGTATTGGTGTTTTCCTTGTCAATTATTTTTTCCTTTGCAGCATCTTTAAGTTTTTTTAGTAATTGTGCGTTAGAAAATTGAATATTTCCTAACAGAAAACAAACCATTAATAGGTAAGTTGTTGCATTAATTTTTCTCATAATTTTTTAATTTTTGTGATTAATTTAAAGTGATTCGAAACCAATTAATTTTAATCCGCGATCGGTTTCTTTGAAATAGAATACGTTGCCTTCGGGTTGGCTAAACTCTTCAAAAGTGCCAATGGTTAACTGTTTGATGGGTTCGTTGAAAAGCGTGGCATCGTATAAGTCTTCGTATCTAGTTTTTTTTATTACTTCTATTGCTTCTTGACTTTGGAATAAATACATGTAATCTTCTCCCAATTGACCTTCAATTTCAATAAAAGCATTCCAATCGAATTCCGTTTTGTTTACCACTGCATCTTGGAATAATGACCAATCTTTTTCAAACTTGTTTTGGTTTGAAATTTCATTGGATGCTGCTTTTTCATTTTTACAAGACAAAAAAAGCAGACAAAATACGATTAAAAACGAATATACTTTCATTGGTTCATTAGATTAAAAGCTGGGCTAGCAAATCACTACAACCCAGCTTTAGAAAAAAACTACTACTTTATTTTACAATTTTTTTGGTTATCGAAGTGCCGTTTTCAGTAGTTAATGTTGCTACATAAATCCCTGAAGGCAAATTGCCTAAATTGTTAACAACAAGTTGATTTCCTGAAAACGAATTTTTATACAGTTGTTTTCCGGTGATGTCGTGAATTAGAACTGTTACATTTTCATAAGAATTTCCTAAATCAAATGTAATTTGAGAGTTGAATGGATTAGGATATATTTTTATAAGATCTTCAAGTTTGTGAAAGGTTGTTGAACTTAATGTAGTTGTAGGACAACCAACTGCTTGAGGTGAATTAGCGTTAGTTGTTGAACCAATACCCAATTGTCCAAAAGTATTTTGTCCCCATGTAAACAATTCTCCATTTCTGTTGATACCAGCACTCATGTTTTGACCTGCAGCTATTACTGACCAATTATTACCAGCTACAACCCAAGATGTTTGTTGCGTGTTATTAGATATTCCCAGTTGTCCTTCAGTGTTTCTTCCTCTAACAAGTAGTTGACCATCAGTAATAAATAATGAGTGACTTTCCCCTGCAGCCATTTTATCAATTAAACTTACATTATTTGGGTATGTATAATTAGTAGGAGCATTGGCGTTACTTCCATTGTTCCCTATTTGTGTCCAATTGTTTAAACCCCAACCCCAACCTAATCCAACATTTTCATTTCTCATAGCTAATGAATGGTAGCTACCACATGCAATTTCTCTCCACGTTGTAGCATTTGTAACTTGAACAAAAAGCGAAGCATTGTTGATACTACCAATACCTAGTTGACCATTGGCATTAAATCCTGATGCATACAGGCGTTGATTTTCATTTATGGCAAATGAATGGTATAATCCTGTAGCAATCTTCTTCCACCAATTTGAATTGCCATATTTTACGGGAGTGGTAAAGTTAGTTAAATTACTTTGCCCTATTTGCCCTACGTGATTTCTTCCCCAACCAAAAAGTTCGCCATTTTTTATAGCAATAACATGTTCAAATCCCGCAGATACATCGGTCCATCCATTGTCTATTCCTACTTGTATTGGGGTTAATTGCGGGGTAGGATTTCCATTTCCCAATTGCCCATATATATTTTCTCCCCAAGCCCAAAGTGTTCCATTTTTCTTGATAGCATAACTTGCTTTACCACCTGCAGAAATAACATCCCAATCATTGTCTGTGCCAACTTGAACAGGCGTTGAACTATTTGTTGTGGTTCCATTACCTAATTGGCCATTATTATTTAAACCCCAAGCCCAAATTGTACCATCATATTTTAAACCTACCATGTGATTATACCCAACTTTTACATCTCTCCAACAACCTATTGTTGGTGTTGTAACTGTTGCAATTGGATCTTCTAAATTATACAAGGCGGTAATCTCACTATCTGTTAAAACACGATTGTACACGTACATTTCGTCAATATTTCCAGGTAGTGATTTACTAGGTTCAATATCGTCTAATGTTGCATTAAATCCGCCACCAATCATCATTTTTGGCGCATATTGATGAATATTGTTAATAAATACAGCTTTACTAGCAACTAATTGTCCATTTAGATAGGCTTTTATATAATTTGTTTCTGCATCAAAAACTAATACACAATGACTCCATGGACCAGTTGATGAGGTTGTTGAATCATAGTTATAAACATCGAATTTACCATCAGTAGTACTAACGCCGAAATTGAAATAGCCTCGCATAAATAAAGAACCATAGAACTCAACACCCGTTCTTAGAGGATTTGCTGATGAAGGTCCATTAGGTAATCTCATCCAATAGCTAACACTTAAACTTTTGTTAGGTAATGAAGAAAAGTCGTCTGTGGCTAAAGTTCTACCATTAAAAAAAAACTGATAACTCCCTGCTCCTTTAATTTTATCAGTTGTCTGGAGTAAAGGGGCAGTATAAAGTGAACCATTACCAAAAACGGATAAATTAAATTGTGTTGCTCCAGGTGCATGATTATTTGCATCTGTATCAAACGGGTAATAAGCCAATAAATCTGCATTCGAAACCTGAGCGAAAGAGATTTGGCAAATAAATGCCATAAGTAAAAGTAGTTTTGTCTTCATAATATTGTATTTTTAATATTGCGAAATTCAATCATTTTCGGGGCTTATTTTAAGTAACTTCACGAAATGAGTGTTTTTCTTCATGAAACACCTTTTTTTAATCATTCTTGAGTTTAGTAGAATTTTATTGGTCATCCGTTAAAATTTTAATAAATCTAATCTCAATTGACTAAGATGTAGTTACTTTGTAAAAAAAAAGAGCTAATGATTCGTTGGATTGTTTTTTTAATTTTCGTTGCTATTCTGGAGGTTTACGCTTTTCAGGCGTTTAAAACATTGGTAAAATCAAAAGCGTTTTTTGTGTTTTACTTCATAACTTCTGCTGCAGCTTTGTTATATATTGTGTACCAATTGACAAACTTTGATAGAAGCGTAGGTCAAACGCCAAAAACTATGTTGACTTTTGGGTTGTTGTTATTGCTCTATATTCCAAAATTATTGGTTACTATTATTTTATTTAGTGAGGATATTTTTAGGTTTTTTGCTGGAATAATTGGACTTTTTGCTAAAAACACCGAAAGTGGTTTTTTGCCTGAGAGAAGAAAATTTGTTAGTCAGGTTGCATTAGGTGTAGCGGCTATTCCTTTTGCTTCATTTTTGTATGGAATGTGGAAAGGAAAATACAATTTCAAAGTAATCAAGCAAACCTTGTTTTTTCCGGATTTACCTGAATCTTTTGACGGAACAACAATTACGCATATTTCAGATATTCATAGTGGAAGTTTTGATGATGCCGAAAAAATCCAATATGCGATTGACTTAATTAACGAACAGAATTCAGATTTGGTTTTGTTTACTGGTGATATTGTGAACACACACGCGACAGAAATGGATCCATGGATTAATACTTTCAAAGGAATTCACAATCCTAAATTTGGAAAGTTTTCTGTTCTTGGTAATCATGATTATGGTGAATATATCAATTGGCCTTCCCAACATGATAAAATTCAAAATTTTGAGGCAATTAAATCAATTCATGATAAAATAGATTTCAAATTATTGTTGAACGAACATGTGAAAATTCAGAAAAACAATCAGGAATTAGCTATTGTTGGAGTTGAAAATTGGGGAAGAAAATTTGGAGAACGAGGTGATTTGAATTTAGCTTCTCAAGGATTAGCAAAAGAAGATTTCAAAATTGTTTTAAGTCATGATCCAAGTCATTGGGATGAGGTGATTCAACATCATGAAAGTCATTATCATTTAACGCTTTCTGGTCATACACACGGATTGCAATTTGGTATAGAAATTCCGGGTTGGATTAAATGGAGTCCGGTTCAATACGTTTACAAACAATGGGCTGGCTTGTATGAAAATATTGGAAGGTATGTTTATGTAAATCGCGGTTTTGGGTTTCATGCTTATCCTGGAAGAGTAGGGATTATGCCGGAAATTACGGTAATTGAACTAAAAAAAGGTAAAAATGTGGCGTAATTCAGTAAAAATGCTACATTTGTATTATATTTTTCATTAGAAATAATACATTCAAAGACAAATACACTTATTATATGTCAAAATTTGGAGAACTTATTGATGCACAAGTCCCTGTATTAATTGATTTTTTTACAGAGTGGAATGAACCTTCGGTAGCAATGAACGAAGTAATCAAACATGTGGCTGCAGCATTAGGCGATAAAGCCCGAGTGATTAAAATTGATGTGGATAAAAACCGTGAATTGGCCGACGCGCTTCGCGTAAAAGGACTACCAACACTAATGATTTACAAAGATGGTCAAATGGTTTGGAGACAAAGTGGCGAATTAGATGCCAATACCCTTATTTCATTGGTACAAGAACAAATCTAAGCTAGCGCATCAAACTTAAATCTTTTATTTTTTAATTCCTGAATTACCTCTGGAAGTATTTTTCTTAGTGTTTTTTCCGCTTTAATACTATCGTGAAAAACAATGATGCTTCCTGCTGTAGTGTTTTTCAAGACATTTTCTTTGCACTTTTCAGCTGTAATCGAAGGTTTGAAATCATAACTCAACACATCCCACATCACAATTTTATATCCTAATTTTTGAATTTTCTTAGATTGACTTAAAGTCATTTTTCCATAAGGAGGACGAAAGAGCCAAGAGTTTTCAGTTTTCAGTTTTAAGTGCTCAGTTTGCCCTTGCTTAACATTCTCAATGTAATTTTTGGTTTTGGTTTCCCAGCCGTTCAAGTGATTGAAGGTGTGATTTCCTGTTTTGTGCCCTTCATTAAGAATTCTTTGGTAAATAGTTGGGTGTTTTTGGATGTTATCTCCAATGCAAAAAAAAGTGGCTTTAATGTTTTCTTCTTTTAATATATCTAAAACCCATTCGGTAACTTCTGGAATAGGACCATCATCAAAGGTTAGATAAATCGTATTGTTCGAATTAGGAACTTCCCAAATAAAATTTCGGAGCAGCTTTTTTACTGTTTTAGGTGTTTTTGTCCAAAAGAATTCCATATAACAAATGTACTACAAAAAAAATGTACCAAAGAAAATTAGTAGTTCTTTGGTACATGAATTTATTTAAAAAAATGAATTTTTACTCCATTTTTCTGCCAAAATTGGCAAACATTTTATTGAAATTATTGAACTTTACTTTTTCTTGTTTGTAAAAATCAACATCCTTAGCGTCATCGGCAATTCTAATGATGTTTCTGTAACGTTCAATATTAGAAACAATATCTACTCGCATAGTGTATTGTTCACTTGGTTTTAAACTATTAAAGTAGGTTAGCTCTTCTTGATATTTCTTAATTAGCTTATTCAGAATTTCTCTTGCCTTTTCTCTTTCATTTAATTCGTAATAACCTTGAGCAAAAGGTTCTACTAGGGTGTAATAGTTGAAATAGTCTATTGGCATTTTTTCCATAGCTAAATCCGCAATTATTTTGGCTTTATCTTTCTTTCCTTCTAGTATTAAAGTTTCCATTAATCTCGAAAGGTTTGTTCTGTAAGTTATCCCGTTTCTTCTCGTATCTGGATCGTGATAAATTTTATCAGAACCGCTATTTCCCCAATCCCATTTGGTTACTATATCAAACATTTTATCACTATCAATATAACCCATTTCCATTGGATTTGGACCTTCTTTTTGTTCTTTTCTTACAGGAACGAGTTTGAAACATAAGCCATCCAATTGTAAGTAATCTTTCATCCACAAATAATCGTCTTCACCAAAACTTCCACCAGTAAAGTAAATAGGTCTTTCCCAATTGTTCTGGTTTACGATGTCTAGCATCATCAATCGGTTTTTGTACAAAGCATCTTTCTTAATTTCAAAAGTAATAGCAGGTACTATTGAATCATGGAATTTTTCTGAAACTACTTTGTTCTTAATAATATGGTCTTTGTCAATTGGAATAATAATTTTTTTGGAAGGGAAATAATTAACCCAAAGACCACTTCGTAATTGCACTTTTGCTCTTTCGTCTTCCAATGACATGAATTTGATTAAATCATCTAGTAATATTGGATCTTCGGTTCTTTCTACAAAGAAGCTGTAATCTCTATTGCTACCGCGATATTGTTCTCTGCTAAATGAAATTGGCACAGGGTCTGAATCATAAGCTTTTCGTTTCATTTGGTCAATGTACCAATCTGTCATGAATAAGCTGGTGTTAACAATTCGTACATCCGTTCTATAGCCTTCAATTTCTTGCGCATACCAAAGCGGGAATGTATCATTATCGCCAATAGTAAATAAAATTGCATTAGGCTCACAAGAATCTAAATATTTTTTAGCCATTGCTAATGCCGTATATTTATTAGAACGGTTATGGTCATCCCAATTTTCTTTTGCCAATAAAACGGGAGCAGCTAAAAGAGAAATAACCAATACCAATGGAATAGCAACTTTTGGTTGAATGAATTTTTTGATTCCGTCATAGATGCCATAAATTCCAAAACCTATCCACATAGCGAATACATAAAACGAGCCCACTAAAGCATAATCACGTTCTCTTGGTTCAAACGGACGTTCGTTTAAGTAAATTTTCAATGCAATACCAGTAAATAGAAATAGTGCAAGTAAAACATAAAAACTTTTCAAATCTTTTCTAATATGAAAGACTATACCAATTACAGCTAAAAGAAATGGTAAGAAGTAATAGGTATTTCTACCTCTATTATTTTTCATATCAGAACTCAATTGGCTTTGGTTGCCTAATCTTGATTCGTCAAATATATTTACTCCACTAATCCAATTTCCATTAAGAGCGTCTCCTTTCCATTGATTGTCATTTTGTTTACCTACAAAATTCCACATTAAATAACGCCAATACATATATCCAAATTGGTATTCAAACATAAACTTAATGTTATTTGCAAAAGATGGTTTTTCGACAATCAAATATTCGCCATACGATTTTAAGAAGCCATCATAATCTTCTAAGTCTAATCTACCTTGATTGAAAACATTTCTGAATTCAGCAACAATTTCAACTAATTCTTGTTCTTCGGCATATTCTGGCTTAATTCTAAAATCCAATGGTTCTGTAAACGACATGTAATTTACAGCATGTTCTGCACTCCACATTCTTGGTAGAAAAGCTTTGTGATTGTCGTCTGTATTTTGTTTTGCGTTTTTATAGTTATTTGTAATGATGTATTTTTTTTGAGTGTAATCTCTTTCGTAATTTGGTTTTTCATCAGAATAAGGATTGTTTTCGTCTAAACCTGAATACGAATCTGAAAATTGAGCACCATAAAATAACTGTTGTTCACCATATTGTTCGCGATTGTAATAAGCTAGAACCTCTGCAGCATCTGATGGCTTATTCTCGTTAATAGGAACATTAGCATTCGCCCTAATAGGAAGCATCATCCAAGTAGAGAATCCAATTAAAATAAAAAGAACTGAAAGCAATATGGTGTTTGGTAAAACCATTCCTTTTTGTTTGGTATATCTCAATCCAAAATAAAAAATAGCTACAATAACTAAAAATGCAAAAATAGTTCCTGAATTGAAGGGCAATCCAAGACTATTAACCATAAAAATTTCTGTTTTTCCAAAAAAGGCTAGTGTATAAGGAAGTAATAATTTAAAAATAAACAATAAAATTGAAACGATAATCACATTGGCTATTATGAAACTTTTAAGCGTAATATTTTTGTATTTTTTGAAGTAATAGATGAATCCTATTGAAGGAATAGTTAGAATTGCCATGAAATGCACTCCAAATGAAAGTCCAATAACAAGAGAAATCAACAGCAGCCATTTGTTTCCTTTTGGTTCATCCATATCTTGTTCCCAACGTAGCCCAAGCCAAAGCAATACTGCAATTAATAGTGTTGCCATAGCATAAACTTCTGCTTCCACAGCATTAAACCAAAAACTGTCTGTAAAGCTAAAGGCTAATGAAGCAACAAAAGCACTTCCCAATACCATAATAGCATTGTTGTTGTTTGTTTCGTCAATTACAAATAGACGTTTCATCAATAAAGTAAGTGACCAAAATAGAAACAGAACTGTAAAAGCACTTGAAAAAACAGACATCATGTTGACCATCAACGCAACTTGACTAGCTTCAAATGCAAACATCGCGAAAAAAGCACCCATCATTTGAAATAAAGGAGCTCCTGGCGGATGTCCAACTTCTAATTTTGCTGATGTGGCAATGTATTCGCTACAATCCCAAAAACTTATAGTAGGTTCAACGGTTAATGAATAAGTGGTTAATGCAATGGCAAAAACAACCCAACCTAAAATGGTATTCCATTTTTTAAAATTGAATGGCGTCATAAATTTGTAATTATCTATTTCTATCTAACGTTGATTCTACAAAGAAAGTACTTTTTTGTATAAAGAAAGAGTAAAAAAAAATTTTTAATATTTTTTTTGGAAAAATTTGTGGAATTAAAAATATGTATTACATTTGCACTCGCAATCGAAAAGGTTGTTAGGTATTGGCCCATGGTGTAATGGTAACACTCCGGTTTTTGGTACCGTCATTCAAGGTTCGAGTCCTTGTGGGCCAACAAAAAAACTCCTCATTTTGAGGAGTTTTTTATTGGTATAAATTTTAAAAAGTCCGATTCATTTGAATCGGACTTTTTTGTTAGATTTTAAATGTTACCACTGGTCTTTTTGCGTGGTTTACTAAATCTTCGCTGATGCTTCCGTTAAAGAAGTGAGAAATACCTTTTCTTCCGTGTGTGCTCATTCCTATTATGTCGGCATCGATGCTTTTCGCAAAATGTAAAATCCCTTTTTCAACATTAATGTCGTTGTAAATATGAGTAGTGTAGTTTTTAATATCAAAATCTTTCATAAACTCATCCATAATTTTTTGAGCTACCTTCGTAGATTTGAAATTATTTGGAGTATTGATATTTACTAAATGCAAATGCGAGTTGAATTTATTAGCAAAAGCTACTACTCTTTCAAAAGGTTTTTTTATTTCGTCTGAAAAATCAGAGGCAAAAACAAATTTTTCTGGTTTGAAATTGTCGTCTTCATGTTTGATAACAAGAACTGGGACATTAGAATTTCTTACTACTTTTTCAGTGTTAGATCCTATGAACATTTCTTGGAACCCACTAGCGCCATGAGAGCCCATAACAATTAAATCAACACCATGGCTTTCTCCGTTTTTAATAATTCCTTCAAATGCCATTTCAAATTGAATAATCTTGGTGACTGTTATGTTTTTTAAATAGTCAGCTTCAAGTAGGTTGTCTAATTTTGCTACTGCAGCATTTTTGAAAAATATCAATTCGGGAATTTCATGAGATGCGCTAAGTGCGTCATTTCCAGTAGTCGGTAATTCAAGCATGTGTAAAACAAATAATTCACCGCCATTATTTTTAGCAATTTGAGCAGCTACTTTTAATGCATTTTCCGCGCTCTTGGAAAAATCGGTTGGTACAAGGATTTTTTTCATAAGTATGTTTTTGTTTTTGAATGTAATTTTTTACATCATAAAATTACTAATTATTTCCGACACAGACAATTTTTTTTTAAATTAAAAAATATGTGTATATTTGCACCATTATTTAGTATCATTTAAGTAATGAGGCACGCAATGCGTGCCTCTTTTTATAAAATATGACTTTCAAAGAAAAAGTAAATAGTACTGTAGTACAAGCTTTAGAAACGCGTTTGGATTTGTTCTTAATCGAATTAAAAATAGACGACTCTAATAAAATCAGTATTGTTTTAGATGGTGATAATGGAGTTAATTTGCAAGATTGTATTGCAATAAATCGTGCAGTTGAGGCTAATTTAGATAGAGAAGAACAAGATTTTTCTTTAGAAGTAGCTTCTGCAGGTGTTTCTAGACCGTTACAAATGCCAAGACAGTATGTGAAAAATATTGGTAGAAAATTAGCAGTAAAAACAACTCAAGGAGAAGTGATTGAAGCGGAGATTACAGCCGCAAATGAAGAGCAAATCACACTTGAGTGGACAACAAGAGAACAAAAAAAAGTAGGAAAAGGAAAAGAAACAGTAGAAAAATTAGTAACTTTACCTTACTCGGAAATAAAAGAAGCAACAGTTATAATATCATTTTAAATAAAGAGTTGACATGGAGAATATAGCGTTAATTGAATCGTTTTCAGAGTTTAAAGACGACAAA
Organism: Flavobacterium sp.; assembly: GCA_018401995.1. GTDB lineage: Bacteria > Bacteroidota > Bacteroidia > Flavobacteriales > Flavobacteriaceae > Flavobacterium. Next base: position 117,720 of record JAGYJR010000002.1, read on the forward strand.
TTCATTGATAGAGTTACCTTAATGGCGATTTTAGAAGATGTATTTCGTAATGCATTAAAGAAAAAATACGGTTCAGACGATAATTTTGATATTATTATCAATCCTGATAAAGGGGATATGGAAATTTGGAGAAACAGAACCGTTGTTGAAGATGGTGAAGTGGAAGACGAAAATTCAGAAATCGCGCTTTCTGAAGCAAGAAAAATTGAGCCTGATTTTGAGGTTGGTGAAGAGGTTTCTGAAGAAGTAAAATTATTTCAATTAGGTAGAAGAGCGATATTAGCTTTACGCCAAAATTTGATTTCAAAAATTCACGAACACGACAATACAAATCTTTACAAACAATTTAAGGATTTGATTGGGGATATCTATACAGCAGAAGTACATCATGTAAGACCTAAAATGGTTGTTTTAATGGATGATGATGGAAACGAAATTGTATTGCCAAAAGAAAAACAAATTCCAAATGATTACTTCAAAAAAGGAGAAAATGTAAGAGGAGTTATTGAAAGCGTTGAATTAAAAGGGAATAAACCTCAAATTATTATGTCGAGAACAGCTCCAGAATTTTTGGAGAAATTGTTTGAGCAAGAAATCCCAGAAGTTTTTGACGGTTTGATTTCTGTTAAAAAAGTAGTTCGTATCCCAGGTGAAAAAGCAAAAGTAGCGGTGGATTCGTATGATGATAGAATTGACCCTGTTGGTGCTTGTGTAGGAATGAAAGGTTCACGTATTCACGGTATTGTTCGTGAATTAGGAAATGAAAATATTGATGTAATTAATTACACTAGTAACATTCAATTGTATATTACTAGAGCATTAAGTCCTGCAAAAGTATCTTCTGTTAAAATTAACGAAGATACAAAACGCGCTGAAGTTTTCTTGAAAGTGGAAGAAGTTTCTAAAGCAATTGGTAGAGGTGGTCATAATATTAAGTTAGCAAGTATGCTTACGGGTTATGAATTAGATGTTATTAGAGAAGGAATTGTTGAAGAGGAAGATGTAGAATTAAGAGAATTCTCTGATGAAATCGAAGCATGGGTAATTGAAGAGTTCGAAAAAATCGGTTTAGATACCGCTAGAAGTGTATTAAATCAAGATGTGGTTGATTTAGTTAGAAGAACTGATTTAGAAGAAGAAACTATTTTAGAAGTAGTTCGTATTTTGAAAGATGAGTTAGATAATTAGTACATTTAAGCTCCAAACAACACACAAAACAAAAAAGAATTATTAAAAAGATTATATGTCTGAAAAAAGAGTAATAAGAATCAATAAGGTTTTAAGAGAGTTGAACATTTCTCTTGAGCGCGCAGTCGACTTTTTGAAAGAAAAGAATCATGTTATTGAATCTAGTCCGAATGCAAAAATTTCTCAAGAAGAATATGATGTTTTGTGCGACCAATTTTCTGCTGATAAAGGGAAAAAAGTTGCATCTCAAGAAGTAAGTGAAGAAAAGAAGAAAGAAAAGGAAGCACTGAAAAGAGAACTTGAAAAAGAACTTGAGTTGAAGCGTCAGCAAGAAGAAAAACAAAAGCAAGAAGTTATAAAGGCAAAAGCAGTTTTAACTGGACCAAAAGCTATTGGTAAAATAGATTTAAATCCTGCCAAACCAGAGCCTAAAAAAGAAGCTGATGTTCCTGCTGTTGAGCAAACACCAACTCCAGTTGCTGAAGAAAAACCAGTTGTTTCAGAAACTCCAGTTCAGGAAAGTAAAGAAGAATCTAAGCCGAAAGTTGTTAAGCAAGAAAAAGCAGCTGAGATTGAAACTCCAGCTCAAAATGAAAATACAGGAGCCGAAGGTGAAGACGTAGATGATACGATCAAAACAAATTACCAAAAACTTTCTGGGGCTACTTTTACAGGTCAAAAAATTGATTTATCACAATTTAATAAACCTAAGAAGAAAAAAGAAGAGCCTAAGAAGGATTTCAAAAAGCCAGGTGACAACAAGCCTGGAACTCCAGCTGTAGGAAACAATAATAGCGCTGCAAACAAAAATAAACGTAAGCGTATTACTAAGCCTACTCCAGGTGCAGCAAATACAACAGGTGCTCCAGGAGCTAAAAAGGATTTTTCAAAAGATCGTTTCAATAAAGGTAAAAAAGTTGTTGTTCAAAAAACAGAACCTACTGAAGAAGAGGTTAAAAACCAAATTAAAGAAACACTTGAAAGACTTCAAGGTAAAGGAAATAAATCAAAAGCGGCAAAATACCGTAAAGATAAAAGAGATACACACCGTCAACGTGTAGATGACGAATTACAAGCTATCGAAGAAGGTAGTAAAATACTTAAAGTTACAGAGTTTGTAACTGTAGGAGAAATTGCGTCTTTAATGGATGTGCCAATTACTAAAGTTATTGGAACTTGTATGTCTTTGGGAATCATGGTTACCATGAACCAACGTTTAGATGCTGAAACACTTTCAATTGTAGCGGATGAGTTTGGATATGAAGTTGAATTTATTACAACTGATATCGAAGAAGCGCAAGAAGTTATTGAAGATAATCCAGAAGATTTAGTACACCGCGCACCTATTGTAACCGTAATGGGTCACGTAGATCACGGTAAAACTTCTTTACTAGATTATGTTCGTAAAGCAAATGTAATTGCAGGTGAGTCAGGTGGTATTACACAGCATATTGGTGCGTATGGCGTTTTATTAGAAAATGGTCAAAAAATCACTTTCTTAGATACACCAGGTCACGAAGCGTTTACCGCAATGCGTGCTCGTGGTGCTCAAGTTACCGATATTGCAATTATTGTGGTTGCAGCTGATGATGATATTATGCCTCAAACAAAAGAAGCTATCAGTCATGCTCAAGCAGCAGGTGTTCCAATGATTTTTGCTATCAATAAAGTAGATAAACCAGCTGCAAACCCTGAGAAAATTAAAGAGCAATTAGCCGGGATGAATTTATTAGTTGAAGATTGGGGTGGAAAATACCAATCTCACGATATTTCAGCTAAATTTGGTCAAGGTGTTCCAGAGCTTTTAGAAAAAGTATTATTGGAAGCTGAATTATTAGATTTAAAAGCAAATCCAAATAAGCCTGCCTTAGGGACAGTTGTGGAAGCACAATTAGACAAAGGTAGAGGTTACGTATCAACGATTTTAGTTCAAGCAGGAACTTTAAGAATTGGAGATTATGTATTGGCAGGAAAAAATCACGGAAAAATTAGAGCCATGTTTGATGAGCGTGGTCACCAAATTAAAGAAGCAGGACCATCAACTCCAGTTTCGGTTTTAGGTTTGGATGGCGCACCAACAGCAGGTGATAAATTCAATGTTTACGAAGACGAAAGAGAAGCAAAACAAATTGCGGCTAAACGTACACAATTACAACGTGAGCAGTCAGTTCGTACACAAAAGCATATTACGTTGGCAGAAATTGGTCGTCGTATTGCTTTAGGCCAGTTTAAAGAATTAAATATTATTCTTAAAGGTGATGTGGATGGTTCAGTTGAGGCCTTGTCAGATTCGTTCTCAAAATTGTCAACAGAAGAAATTCAAATCAATATCATTCATAAAGGAGTTGGAGCAATTACGGAATCTGATGTATTGTTAGCGTCTGCTTCGGATGCCATTATTATCGGATTTAACGTACGCCCGCAAGGAAATGCGAAACAATTGGCAGAAAAAGAAGAAATCGATATTAGAAACTATTCTATAATCTATGCAGCTATTGATGATGTTAAAGATGCAATGGAAGGTATGTTGTCTCCAGAAATGAGAGAGGAAATTACTGGAACGGCTGAAATTAGAGAAATTTTCAAAGTATCTAAAGTCGGTACTATTGCTGGATGTATGGTAACTGATGGTAAGATTTTTAGAAATTCACAAATTCGATTAATCCGCGAAGGAGTTGTTATTTACACGGGTGAATTGGCTACTTTAAAGCGTTTTAAAGACGATGTGAAGGAAGTTTCTAAAGGTTATGATTGCGGTATGCAAATTAAGAACTACAATGATATTAAAGAATATGATTTAATTGAAGCTTATCAAGAAGTAGAGGTTAAGAAGAAATTGAAATAATAGTTTCATTATAAAAATAAAATATCCCAAGGTATCTTGGGATATTTTTTTATTTATTAGGTTTGATGAGTAAAGCCGTTGGGTACTTTTTTTTAATGTCTATCAAAGCCTTTTCTGCATGAATTCTTAGCTTGTAATTACCCGCCCAAACTTTAAATGTGGGATTGGTATAAATAATAGTAGTTTCTATGTCTTTAAAATCTTTTTTGAATTCAGTATTTTTCTTTTTTGCTTCTTCACTACTTCCATAAAAGATTTGTATTTTGTAACTATCATTTGCTGTGAGTGATGTGTTTAATTTTTGTTTTTCTTTAAGTAAATTCTCAATTTTAGGGCTCTGTTCTATTGTTATTTTTGAATCTTGTGCGTGCATTTCTAACCACCCAGAAGCAAATGAAATGGATGTAATAAAAACAGTTTTTAATGCTAATTTTCTCATTTTGATATTTGTATATGACAAAAATACAATTTATATAAATAAACAGAAAGCTTTAAATTATTTAGAATAAATATAAATTGCATTTTAAGGTAAAATTAAGGTTTATAAAATAGTTCTAAAATTGTATTTTTGTCGGAGTTAAAATTGTGTGTGGTTTATATTTGTATATCAAATAGCTAAAATCATACCAAAAATATTGAGTCGATAATCATTAATTAAATATGAAAAAGGTGGGTAACCATAAATCGTTTTCAAAGATTTTCTTCAGTTTAGCGTTCATGCTAACTTTTTCTTTGTCTGTTTTTTCTCAAGATGCTGCCGTTGGTGGTGATCCTGCAAAAGGAAAAGCATTGTTTAATTCTCAATGTGCTGCTTGTCATAAATTAGACGCTAAGGCTACGGGTCCTGCACTTCGTGGTGTTGCTGATAAGTATGAAACGGAGTGGTTGTACAAATGGATTAAAAATAGTGCCGAACTTATTAAATCAGGCGATGCTTTAGCGATTAAAGTTTTTGAAGAAAATGGTAAAGTGCCAATGACGGCATTTCCTCAATTGTCTAATGCGGATATCGATGATATTTTAGCGTATACTTCAGAAGTAGCACCTCCGCCTCCTACTGATCCAAACCCGTCTTTAACTCCAGTTGATCCAGGTTCAGGAATTTCAAACAATGTAATTCTTGGTGCTTTGGCATTGGTTTTAGGGATGTTAGTGGTGATGTTGTTTTTAGTAAACAATGTATTAACTAAAATTGCTAAAGCTAACGGAATTGAAGTTGAGCCAAAAGAAAAAGCAGTGCCAATTTGGGTTGCCTTTGCTAGAAACCAATTTTTGGTTTTAGTATCAGCAATTGCATTTTTACTTGTAGCCGCTTATTTTGCTTACGGATGGTTTATGCAAATAGGTGTTGACCAAGGGTACGCTCCAGTACAGCCAATTCATTATTCGCACAAAATTCACGCTGGTGATAACGGTATTGATTGTAAATACTGTCACTCTGCTGCTCGTGTAAGTAAGCATTCTAATATTCCTTCTTTAAATGTTTGTATGAACTGTCATAAAAACATCAACGAAGTTGCCGAAACTACTGCAACTCCTGAGTATAGCAAAGCATTCTATGATGGAGAGATTCAAAAATTATACGATGCTGTTGGTTGGGATCCAGCTACACAAAGTTATACAGGTAAAACGCAGCCAGTAAAATGGGTTAGAATTCATAATCTGCCAGATCACGTGTATTTTAACCATGCGCAGCACGTTACCGTTGCTGGTGTTGAATGTCAAACTTGTCATGGTCCAGTTGAAGAGATGGAAATTATGCAACAACACGCTCCATTAACTATGGGATGGTGTATTAACTGTCACAGAGAAACAAATGTGAAAGTACAAGACAATGAGTACTATAAAAAAATACATGAAGAACTTTCTAAAAAATACGGCGTAAAAGAATTGACTGCTGCGCAAATGGGAGGTTTAGAATGTGGAAAATGTCACTATTAATAAATAATTTAGAAGCTAATATCAAGTAATAATATGGCATCAAACAAAAAATACTGGAAAAGTGTTGAGGAGCTAAACGAAAATAGCTCTATTGTTGAGACGCTAAGAAACAATGAGTTTGTTGAACAAATTCCTGTAGATGAATTTTTAAGTGATAAAGATTCGTTAGCTAGTGGTTCAACTTCTCGTCGTGACTTCTTAAAATATGTTGGATTTAGTACAGCTGCAGCTTCTTTAGCTGCTTGTGAAGGTCCAGTTGTAAAATCTATTCCTTATGTGGTTCAACCTGAGGAAATCATTCCTGGTGTTGCAGATTATTATGCAACTACTATTGCTGATGGTTTTGATTTTGCTAATATCTTAATCAAATCACGTGAAGGTCGTCCAATTAAAGTTGAAAATAATAATTTAGAAGGATCTCGAACTGGTGCTAATGCAAGAGTTCATGCTTCTGTGCTTTCTTTATATGATAGTTTACGATTGAAAAAATCTAAAATTGCAGGTAAAGAGGCTGAGTGGAGCGAAGTGAATGCTAAAATCAAAGCTAGTTTAGAAGATGCTAAAGCTACTGGCGGTCAAGTTGTAGTATTGACAAATACGATGGCTAGTCCTTCTACAGATGCTTTAATTGCTAATTTACAGGCTCAATATCCAACTGTTAAACATGTTGTTTATGATGCGGTTTCTGAATCAAATGCTTTAGATGCTTTTGAATCAGTTTACGGTGTTAGAGGTTTGGCAGGATATGATTTTTCCAAAGCTGATGTAATTGTTTCTGTTGGTGCAGATATTCTTGGTGATTGGCAAGGTGGTGGTTATGATGCAGGTTACGCAAAAGGCCGCGTTCCTAAAAAAGGAAAAATGTCTAAACATATCCAAATAGAGGCAAATATGTCTTTGGCTGGAGCTAATGCAGATAAGCGTATTCCTTTAACAGTTGCGCAACAAAAGCAAGCATTAGTAAAAATATATAATGTAGTAACTGGTGCTGCTGTTGGAACTTCAACTATTGAAAAGTACGATGCAGAGGTTATGAAAGCAGCTCAGCAATTAAAAGCAGCTGCTGGAAAAGGAGTTTTAGTTACAGGTTTAGATGATGTTGATGCACAACTTTTGGTTTTGGCTATCAATACTGCTTTATCTTCTGAAGCTTTCAATCCAAGTGCTACTAAGTTAACTCGCAAAGGAAATGCTAAAGCGGTTGCTCAATTGGTAGCTGATATGAATGCTGGTTCGGTACACACTTTGATTATGAGTGGTGTTAACCCAATTTATACTTTAGCCAATGCAAAACAATTCGCAGACGGACTTAAAAAGGTAAAACTTTCTGTTGCTTTCTCAATGAAGGAAGATGAAACGGCTAGTTTAACTACTATTGCTGCTGCGGCTCCTCATTATTTAGAGTCTTGGGGTGATGTTATGATGGAAAGTGGTCATTATAGTGTAATGCAACCTACTATTCGTCCTTTATTTGATACAAAACAATTACAAGAAGCTATTTTGTCTTGGACAGAAAATGCTACTTCATATTACGATTACTTAAAAGCTTTTGCTACTTCAAATATTAATGGAAAATCTTGGAACCAAGTGGTTCATGATGGTTTTTCAGTAAGTGAAGTTTCTTCTTTGTCTTCTGGTGCTATCGACGTTAGTGCTGCAGCTTCAAAATTAGCTCAAGCAAAATCAACTGGTTTAGATTTGGTATTGTATACTAAAACCGGAATGGGTGATGGACAACAAGCTAATAACCCTTGGTTACAAGAGTTTCCAGATCCTATTACAAGAGCGTCTTGGGATAACTACTTAACAGTTTCTAAAAAAGATGCTGAAAAGTTAGGTTTGGAAAACTGGAATGTAGCTAATGGTGGATTGAATGGAAGTTATGCTACTTTAAAAGTTGGTAATGCTACTCTTTCTAAAGTGCCAGTAATTATTCAGCCCGGTCAAGCAGTTGGAACTGTTGGTTTAGCTTTTGGTTACGGAAAAACAGCTGGTTTGAAAAAAGAAATGCAAGTTGGTGTAAATGCGTACGCGTTATATGCTAATTTAAATTCTAATCAGTCTGTAACCATTACTAAAGAAGATGGTGAACATGAATTTGCTTGTGTTCAGTTACAAAAAACATTAATGGGTAGAGGTGATATTATCAAAGAAACTACTCTAGAAATATTCAACACTAAAGATGCTGCTGATTGGAATATTGTTCCTGTAGTATCATTAGATCATAAAGAAACTCCTGCTACAGAGGTTGATTTATGGACTTCTTTCGATAGAAGTATTGGACATCATTTCAATTTATCTATTGACTTAAATGCTTGTACAGGTTGTGGAGCATGTGTTATCGCATGTCACGCGGAGAACAATGTACCGGTTGTAGGTAAATCTGAAGTTAGAAGAAGTCGTGATATGCATTGGTTGCGTATCGATAGATATTACTCTTCACAAGATTCTTTTGATCAAGATGTTGTTGTTAAAAATAACGCTAAAGGATTATCAGATTCTATTTCAACATTAACAGCTATGGAAGATCCTGCTGAGAATCCTCAAGTGGCTTTCCAACCTGTAATGTGTCAACACTGTAATCACGCACCTTGTGAAACAGTTTGTCCGGTTGCCGCAACTTCACATGGTAAAGAAGGGCAAAACCACATGGCTTATAACCGTTGTGTGGGTACTCGTTACTGTGCTAACAACTGTCCGTATAAAGTAAGACGTTTCAACTGGTTCTTATACAATAAAAATAGTGAGTTTGATTACCACATGAATGACGATTTAGGTCGTATGGTAATTAATCCAGATGTAAATGTTCGTTCTCGTGGTGTTATGGAAAAATGTTCTATGTGTATTCAAATGACACAAGCAACAAAATTAAAAGCAAAACGCGAAGGAAGAATGGTTAAAGATGGCGAATTCCAAACAGCTTGTTCTGCAGCTTGTACTAGTGGAGCAATGGTATTTGGAGACGTAAATGATAAAGAATCACAAGTAGCTAAATTAGCTGAAGATGATAGAATGTATCATTTATTAGAGCACATTGGTACAAAACCAAATGTATTCTACCATGTAAAAGTTAGAAACGATAAATAAGTATTAATTAAAGAAACAATATAAAGGATTATGTCGTCTCATTACGAAGCACCCATTAGAAAACCTTTAGTCGTAGGAAGCAAGTCTTACCACGATGTTACTGTAGATGTAGCAAAACCTGTTGAGGGTAGAGCTAACAAGCAGTGGTGGATTGTATTTTCAATTGCTCTAGCCGCTTTTTTATACGGTTTGGGTTGTATGATTTATACAGTTAGTACAGGAATTGGAACATGGGGATTAAATAAAACTGTAGGTTGGGCATGGGATATTACCAACTTCGTTTGGTGGGTAGGTATCGGTCACGCTGGTACTCTTATTTCAGCTGTATTATTATTATTCCGTCAAAAATGGAGAATGGCGATCAACCGTTCTGCAGAAGCAATGACCATTTTCTCTGTTATGCAGGCTGGTTTATTCCCAATTATTCACATGGGTCGTCCATGGTTAGGATACTGGGTATTGCCTATTCCAAACCAATTTGGTTCGTTGTGGGTTAACTTTAACTCGCCACTTTTATGGGATGTGTTTGCAATTTCTACCTATTTATCGGTATCATTAGTTTTCTGGTGGACTGGTTTATTACCTGATTTTGCCATGTTACGTGATAGAGCTATTACTCCATTTACAAAAAGAATTTATTCAACTTTATCTTTCGGATGGAGTGGAAGAGCTAAAGACTGGCAACGTTTCGAAGAAGTATCTTTGGTATTAGCTGGTTTGGCAACACCTCTTGTGCTTTCTGTACACACGATTGTATCGTTTGACTTCGCAACATCTGTAATTCCAGGTTGGCATACGACTATCTTACCTCCATACTTCGTTGCTGGAGCTATTTTCTCAGGATTTGCCATGGTAAATACCTTGTTGATTATAATGAGAAAAGTGTCTAACTTAGAAGATTACATTACTATTCAGCATATCGAATTAATGAACATTGTAATTATGATTACGGGTTCTATTGTAGGTATTGCATATATCACTGAGTTATTCATCGCATGGTATTCTGGAGTAGAGTATGAGCAGTATGCTTTCTTAAATAGAGCTACAGGTCCTTACTGGTGGTCTTATTGGTTGATGATGACTTGTAACGTAATTTCTCCACAAGTAATGTGGTTCAAGAAAATTAGAACTAGTATCATGGCGTCTTTCATTATTTCGATTGTGGTAAACGTAGGTATGTGGTTTGAGCGTTTTGTAATTATCGTTACATCATTACATAGAGATTACTTACCATCATCTTGGACAATGTTCCAACCAACATTTGTTGATGCAGGTATTTATATTGGTACTATTGGTTTCTTCTTCGTATTATTTTTATTATATTCAAGAAGTTTCCCAGTAATTGCACAAGCTGAAGTTAAAACTATTTTAAAGTCTTCAGGTGACAATTTCAAGAGAGAAAGAGAACAACACGGTCATAATTCAGATAATCATTAATATCATGGGCAACAAAGTTTTACACGCTATATATAATGATGATGATGTTTTAATGGATGCTGTTAAACAAACAAGAGCAGCACATCATCATATTGAAGAAATATATACTCCTTTCCCTGTTCACGGGTTGGACAAAGCTATGGGATTAGCTCCTACAAGAATTGCTATTTGCGCTTTTTTGTATGGGTTAGTTGGTCTTGCTGTAGCAACTACAATGATGAATTACATCATGATTCAAGATTGGCCTCAGGATATTGGTGGTAAACCAAGTTTTAGTTATATCGAGAACATGCCAGCATTTGTTCCAATTATGTTTGAGATGACAGTATTTTTTGCAGCTCACTTAATGGTAATTACATTCTATATGAGAAGTAAATTGTGGCCATTCAAACAAGCTGAAAATCCTGATGTAAGAACAACTGATGATCATTTTTTAATGGAAATTGGAGTTCATGGAAATGAAGAAGAATTGATTTCTTTTTTCCAATCAACTGGAGCAGTAGAAGTTAAAATAATTGAAAAGCATTAATACACAATATGAAAAGCTTAAATAAAATAGTAGCCGTTTTAGGTTTGTCTTTCTTAGCAACTTCTTGCTTTGATAGCTCAAAACCAAACTACCAGTTTTTCCCTAACATGTATGAAGCTGTTTCTTATGAAACATATTCGGAACACGAAGTTTTTGAAGGTGGCGTTGAAGCGCAAATACCTGCGGATGGAACTGTAAAAAGAGGTTTTGTGCCTTATGAAATTCCTAATACTCCAGAAGGTTATGCTTTAGCAAAAGCAACTTTAAATTCTCCATTAGATGAAGCATCTTATAATGAAACTAAAGCGAAAGAATTGTTCAACATCTACTGTGCAATTTGCCATGGTGAGAAAGGTGACGGACAAGGAAATTTAGTGAAAAGAGAAAAGTTTCTTGGAGTTCCTAACTTTAAAGAAAGAGAAATTACAGCAGGTAGTATTTATCACGTAGTAACTTATGGTTTGAACTCAATGGGTTCTCACGCAAACCAACTTTCTCAAGAAGAAAGATGGCAAGTAGCTAGCTACGTTTTAAAACTTAGATCAGAATTATAATTGTAAAACACCCTTTGAAAATAATTAATATGTATACGTTTTCAAGTAAATTAAAAACTTTTTCTCTAGTCTTAATGTTATTAGGATTGGTTGGTATTGGAATTGGCTTTATGAGTGCTCCAAAAACTATTGAAGAAGTTGAAACGATATTGTCTGAAAGTCATGCTCATGGTCATCATGACCACGCAGTTGCTCACGCTGATCATGCGGATGCAAAGCATTCAGACGCTGAGCATAAGGAACATTTAGAACATGTTTTGCACCAATTGCAGAATAAGCCGTGGGCTGCATTTTACGTAGCTTGTATCTTTTTCTTGTTATTGTCTGTTGGTGTGATGGCTTTTTATGCTATTCAGTACGCGGCGCAAGCAGGTTGGTCTCCAATCTTATTCCGTGTGATGGAAGGTATAACTGCTTATATGTTGCCAGGTTCTATTATTTTCTTTATTGTATTAGTTCTTTCAGCTATGCACATGAATCATTTATTTGTATGGATGGATGCTGATGTAGTTGCAAATGATACTTTAATACAAGGGAAATCTGGTTATTTGAATGTAACTTTCTTCTTAATAAGAGCTGCAATTTTCTTAGGGTTGTGGAATTTCTTCCGTGCTAAAATGAGAAAAAATTCTATCGCTCAAGATAGTACAACAGATTTGACTTTCTATAAAAAGAACTTCAAATTAGCTGCTACATTTTTAGTTATTTTCATTATTACTGAGTCTATTATGTCTTGGGATTGGATTATGTCTGTAGATCCTCACTGGTATAGTACGTTGTTTGGATGGTATGTATTTGCAAGTTTCTTCGTAAGTGGTATCACTGCTATTGCTTTAATTACGTTATACTTAAAATCTAAAGGTTATTTGGAAAAAGTAAATACAAGTCACATTCATGACTTAGCTAAGTTTATGTTTGGTATTAGTATTTTCTGGACTTATTTATGGTTCTCTCAATTCATGTTGATTTGGTATTCAAATATTCCTGAAGAGGTTACCTATTATGTTACAAGAATTGAACAATACAATTTGCCTTTCTTTGGTATGTTAGCTATGAACTTTATTTTTCCATTATTAATTTTAATTAATACAGATTTCAAACGTTTGTCATGGATTATTGTAATGGCTGGTATAGTAATTTTGTTTGGTCACTACATCGATTTCTTCAACATGATTATGCCTGCAACTGTTGGTGATCAATGGTTCATTGGTATGCCAGAAATTGGTTCGATATTGTTTTTCTTAGGCCTTTTTATATTTGTAGTATTTACTGCTTTAACAAAAGCACCTTTAGAGCCAAAGAACAATCCTTACATGGAAGAAAGCAAACATTTTCATTATTAATATTTTAAAGAAATAAACAAATGACTGGTTTATTAGTATTTATTGTTTTAGCCTTCATTGGAGTTGCTGTTTGGCAATTAACTAAAATATTTCATTTAACTCAAGTTGGCGCTTCTGAGAATAGCGAGATTGCTAACGATAATGACAACAACATTAATGGATACTTAATGTTTGGCTTTCTTGCCTTCATTTATTTGATAACCATTTTTTGTGTAGTTAAGTATGGTGATTTACCATTAATGGATAACTCAGCTTCAGAACATGGAAAAGATGTAGATACACTTATGTGGATTTCTATGATTCTTATCTTCTTCGTTCAAACTATAACTCAAGCCTTATTGCATTATTTTGCTTTTAAATATCGCGGGAAAAAAGGTGCTGAAGTTGTTTATTTTGCTGATAACAATAAATTAGAGTTCATCTGGACTATTATTCCTGTTATTACATTAGCTGGTTTGATTTTATACGGACTTTACACTTGGAATAATATTATGTATTATGACCAAGAGGAAGAAGTTATTTATGTTGAATTATACGCAAAACAATTTGGCTGGGAAGCTAGATATGCTGGAGAAGATAATACTTTAGGAAAAGCTAACGTACGTTATATTGAAGGAATCAATACATTGGGAGTTGATTTAGCTGATCCAGCTGCTCAAGATGATAAAGTAGTTAATGAATTACACTTACCTAAAGGTAAAAAAGTGGTATTCAAAATACGTTCTCAAGATGTATTACATTCGGCTTATATGCCTCATTTTAGAGCGCAAATGAACTGTGTGCCAGGAATGGTTACTCAATTCGTATTTACACCAACTGTTACTACTGAAGAAATGCGTCAAAATGATAAAATGATTGCTAAAGTTGATCGTATTAACAAAATTCGCGCAAAGAAAAGTTTAGAATTAGTTGCAGATGGAAAAGAAGCTTTAGATCCTTATACTTTTGATTATTTGTTATTATGTAACAAAATTTGTGGTGCTTCTCACTATAACATGCAAATGAAAATTGTTGTGGAGTCACCAGAAGATTTCAAAAAGTGGTTGAGTGAAAAACCAACTCTTGCAAAACAATGGGCTGAAGCTAATGCACCTGCAGAAGCACCAGTTCAACCAGAAGCTGTTGAAGCTGTAGTTGATACAACAAAAGTTTTAGCACAAGTAGTAGAATAGTTTAAGATATTTTAATAGATAGAATTATGTCAGCACACGATCACGGTCATCACAAAGAAACTTTCATTACTAAATATATTTTTAGTCTTGACCACAAGATGATTGCTAAGCAATATTTGATTACTGGTTTAATAATGGGTGTTATTGGTGTTTTAATGTCAGTATTATTCCGTATGCAAATCGCATGGCCAGAGGAATCATTTGGAATTTTTAAATTTTTATTAGGTGAAAAATTTGCTCCAGGTGGAGTAATGCGAAATGATATTTATCTTGCATTGGTTACTATTCATGGTACCATCATGGTATTCTTTGTATTGACTGCTGGATTAAGTGGTACTTTCAGTAACTTACTTATTCCATTACAGATTGGTGCAAGAGATATGGCATCTGGATTTATGAACATGTTGTCATACTGGATGTTCTTTATTTCATCTGTAATTATGGTTGGTTCTTTATTTGTTGAATCGGGACCAGCTTCTGCAGGATGGACAATTTATCCTCCATTAAGTGCCTTGCCACAAGCAATTCCTGGATCTGGTTTAGGTATGACTTTATGGTTGGTTTCTATGGCTATTTTCATTGCATCTTCATTAATGGGTTCTTTGAATTATGTAGTTACAGTTATTAACTTAAGAACTAAAGGGATGACAATGACGCGTTTGCCATTAACAATTTGGGCATTCTTCGTTACTGCTATTATTGGTATTGTATCTTTCCCAGTTCTTTTGTCTGCAGCTCTTTTATTGATTTTTGATAGAAGTTTTGGAACTTCATTCTATTTGTCAGATATTTTTATTTCTGGAGAAGTATTACACTACCAAGGTGGTTCGCCAGTACTTTTTGAACACTTATTTTGGTTCTTAGGTCACCCAGAGGTGTATATCGTATTATTACCTGCTTTAGGTATTACATCTGAAATTATCGCTACTAACTCAAGAAAGCCAATTTTTGGTTACAGAGCAATGGTTGCTTCAATTTTAGCAATTGCTTTCCTTTCTACAATCGTATGGGGTCACCACATGTTTGTATCAGGTATGAATCCTTTCTTAGGTTCTGTATTTACTTTTACAACATTATTAATTGCAATTCCATCTGCTGTTAAAGCATTTAACTATATCACAACGCTTTGGAAAGGTAATTTGCAGTTGAATCCTGCAATGTTGTTCTCAATCGGATTGGTTTCTACCTTCATTACAGGAGGTTTAACAGGAATTATTTTGGGAGATTCAACTTTGGATATTAACGTACATGATACATATTTCGTAGTGGCTCACTTCCACTTAGTAATGGGTATATCTGCATTATATGGTTTCTTTGCTGGAGTATATCATTGGTTCCCAAAAATGTTTGGTAGAATGATGAATAAAACACAAGGTTACGTTCACTTCTGGGTAACTGCTGTTTGTGCTTACGGAGTTTTCTTCCCAATGCACTTTATTGGAATGGCTGGTTTACCAAGACGTTATTATACCAACTCAGCATTTCCATTATTTGATGATTTAGCAGATGTTAACGTATTAATTACAGTATTTGCAATTATTGGTGCTGCTTTCCAAATAGTTTTCTTCTGGAACTTCTTCTACAGTATGTTCTACGGAAAGAAGGCAACGCAAAATCCATGGAGATCAAATACATTAGAATGGACTACTCCAGTAGAGCATTTACATGGAAACTGGCCTGGAGAAATTCCTGAAGTACACCGTTGGCCTTATGACTACAACAAACCTGGACATGACGAAGATTTTGTTCCTCAAATTGTTCCAATGAAAGAAGGTGAAGAGCAACTTCATCATTAATATACAAAAACAAAAAAACCTTTCAAATCGAAAGGTTTTTTTGTTTTAAGTTTTAGCTATCTTTGTTTTTATGAATGAGAATTTAGATCCCAATAAAGAGCGTTTTTCACCACAAGAGGTTGATATTGAAAAGGCATTAAGACCATTATCCTTTGATGATTTTACAGGACAAGAACAAGTTTTAGATAACTTAAAAGTTTTTGTTCAAGCGGCAAATTTGCGAAGTGAAGCACTAGATCATACTTTGTTTCATGGCCCTCCAGGTTTAGGTAAAACTACGCTTGCCAATATTCTTGCGAATGAATTGGGTGTTGGAATCAAAATTACTTCTGGACCCGTTTTAGATAAACCAGGTGATTTAGCAGGTTTGCTAACCAACTTAGAAGAGCGCGATGTTTTGTTCATAGACGAAATCCACCGTTTAAGTCCAATAGTAGAAGAGTATTTGTATTCTGCCATGGAAGATTTCAAAATTGATATTATGATTGAGTCGGGTCCAAATGCTAGAACGGTTCAAATTAATCTTAATCCTTTTACGCTTATTGGCGCAACAACACGCTCTGGTTTGTTAACAGCTCCAATGCGTGCCCGTTTTGGCATCCAAAGTCGTTTGCAATATTACAATACCGAATTATTGACTACAATTGTGCAACGAAGTGCTTCAATTTTAAAAATGCCTATAACTATGGAAGCTGCGATAGAAATTGCAGGCAGAAGTAGAGGAACTCCACGTATTGCAAACGCACTCTTGCGAAGAGTGAGAGATTTTGCACAAATCAAAGGAAATGGAAAAATTGACATAGAAATTGCTAGATATGCACTAAAAGCACTTAACGTAGATGCTCATGGATTAGATGAAATGGATAACAAAATTTTAGTTACTATCATCGATAAATTCAAAGGCGGACCAGTTGGTTTATCTACATTAGCAACCGCCGTTTCCGAAAGTGGAGAAACTATAGAAGAAGTGTATGAACCTTTTTTAATTCAAGAAGGATTTATCATAAGAACTCCGCGCGGAAGAGAAGTTACGGATAAAGCGTATAAGCATTTAGGTAAAGTTAAAAATAATATTCAAGGAGGACTTTTTTAGTTTGATTAATAATAAAGAAAAATATGTGCAACTTATAAAAGCCGAATCCCAGAGACTCGGCTTTTTGTCTTGCGGTATATCCAAAGCTGGTTTTCTAGAAGAAGAGGCTCCAAGATTACAAAATTGGCTCAACAACAATATGCACGGTCAAATGAGTTACATGGAAAATTATTTTGACAAAAGACTCGACCCAAGATTATTAGTTGATGGTGCAAAAAGTGTAATTTCTTTGCTATTGAATTACTTTCCTTCGGACTTCCAAAATGGAGATTCGTATAAAATTTCAAAATATGCGTATGGTGAAGATTACCATTTTGTAATTAAAGACAAGTTAAAAGAATTATTATATTTTATTCAGACAGAAATTGGTGAAGTAAACGGAAGAGCTTTTGTAGATTCTGCTCCAGTTTTAGATAAAGCTTGGGCTGCTAAAAGCGGTTTGGGTTGGATTGGAAAAAACAGCAATTTAATTACTCAGAAAGTAGGTTCTTTTTATTTTATAGCTGAATTAATTGTTGATTTAGAACTCGAATACGATACGCCAACAACTGATCATTGTGGAACATGTACAGCCTGTATTGATGCTTGTCCAACAGAAGCTATTGTGGCGCCTTATGTTGTAGATGGAAGTAAATGTATTTCGTATTTCACCATCGAATTAAAAGACAATCTTCCCAATGAAATGAAAGGCAATTTCGACGATTGGATGTTTGGTTGTGATGTTTGCCAAGATGTTTGCCCATGGAACCGATTTTCGAAACCACATAATGAACCCAGATTCCAAACCAATAACGAAATTCTTCAATTCACTAAATCCGATTGGGAAGAAATTACAGTGGATACTTTCCAAAAAGTATTTAAGAATTCTGCTATCAAACGTACTAAATATGATGGATTGGTGCGTAATATCAGTTTCTTAAAAGAGTAAGAATTATATTCGCTTTTCAGAAAAAATATTTTCAATATCAAAACTTTACTGTAGTTTTGAGAGTTATTAAAAAGAAAAAATACAATTATGGCGTCAGGATTTTTTGCAATATTAGACGATATTGCTGCTTTAATGGATGATGTTGCAGCAACAAGTAAGCTGGCAACAAAAAAAACAGCAGGAATCTTAGGAGATGACTTGGCAGTAAATGCTGAAAAAGCCACAGGATTTCTTGCTTCGAGGGAAATACCAGTTTTATGGGCAATTACAAAAGGTTCATTTTTAAATAAATTAATTATTTTACCTTTAGTTTTTATTTTAAATTGGATATATCCTCCTGCAATTAAAGTTGCTTTACTTATTGGAGGAATTTATTTAGCATATGAAGGAGTTGAAAAAATTATCGATTACTTTTTTCATCGCGCTAAAAAAGGGGAAGAAATTATTGCGGAAAGCGAATTAATAGAAACCGATGGAAATTCAGAAAAATCAAAAGTATATTCGGCCATCAAAACTGATTTTATCTTATCCTTAGAAATTGTAATTATTGCATTAGGCGTAGCAATAGAAAAAGAACATCCACTTATTACACAGATATTAAGCGTAACTTTTGTTGCAATTATCGCAACGGTTGGTGTGTACGGAATTGTAGCATTAATAGTTAGAATGGATGATGCGGGTTTTTATCTTATGAAAAAATCGGACAGTAATAGTTTTTTATCTACTTTCGGCGGAATATTAATTAAGTCTTTACCATGGGTAATTAAAGGTCTTTCTGTTTTGGGAACTATCGCATTAGTTTTAGTTTCAGGAGGGATTTTTCATCACAATATCGAATATATTCATCACTTTATACCACAAAATATTCCCTCAGTTCTTTCTGAATTTATTGTTGGATTTACATTTGGATTAATTACTGTTTTGTTGATTAAAAGTTACAAGAAGATAAAGTCAATAATCCTGAAATAATTTTAGTAAAATAAATAAATTAAGCTATATTATATAAATTAATTTATTTTCAAAAGAATGCTAAAATTATTTCTCATTTTATACCTATACTGCTATATTTGTAAGTTAGTAAAATAAAACACCATGCATAAAGATAGTAAACGTAGAGAAGCCTTATTGTATCACGCAAAACCAACTCCTGGTAAAATTCAGGTAGTTCCTACTAAAAAATATGCAACACAAAGAGATTTGGCACTAGCTTATTCTCCCGGTGTTGCAGAACCTTGTTTAGAAATTCAAAAAGATATAAATAACGTTTATAAATATACTGCTAAAGGTAACTTAGTAGCAGTAATATCAAATGGAACCGCAGTTTTAGGTTTAGGTGATATTGGTCCTGAAGCTTCAAAACCCGTAATGGAAGGAAAGGGGCTTTTATTTAAAATCTTTGCAGATATTGATGTATTTGATATAGAAGTAGATACAAAAGATGTCGATAAATTTATAGAAACAGTAAAAAATATTGCTCCAACATTTGGCGGAATTAACCTTGAAGATATCAAAGCACCAGAATCTTTTGAGATCGAAAGACGTTTGGTAGAGGAGTTGAACATCCCAGTAATGCACGATGACCAACATGGAACCGCAATTATTTCTGCAGCAGCACTTTTAAATGCCGTTGAATTGGCAGATAAAAAAATGGAAGAAGTTACCATGGTAATTTCTGGAGCGGGTTCTGCAGCTATTGCTTGTGCGAATTTGTATGTAGCTTTTGGTGTAAAACCAGAAAACATTGTAATGTTCAACAGTAAAGGACCATTACGAAAAGACGATCCAAAAGTAACCGATATGCAACGCAAATATGCAACGGATAAACATTTTGATTCGTTAGCAGATGCCATGAAAGGAGCCGATGTTTTTGTTGGATTATCAACTGGAGACATTGTTACTGCTGATATGTTATTAAGCATGGCGGATAATCCTATTGTTTTTGCAATGGCTAATCCTACTCCTGAAATTAATTATGATTTAGCAATCGCTACTCGTAAAGATATTATTATGGCAACGGGGCGTTCTGACCATCCTAACCAAGTGAATAACGTTTTAGGATTTCCTTATATTTTTAGAGGCGCTTTAGATGTGCGTGCTACTAAAATTAATGAGGAAATGAAAAAAGCAGCAGTAGTTGCTTTAGCGGAATTAGCGAAATCTTCTGTGCCAGAACAAGTAAATATTGCTTATGGAGAAACCAAATTAGCTTTTGGTCGTGATTATATTATTCCAAAACCTTTTGATCCAAGATTAATTGCCGAAATACCACCAGCAGTTGCAAAAGCAGCAATGGATTCTGGTGTAGCATTGGCACCAATTACCGATTGGGAGAAATACAAAGATGATCTTTTAGAACGAATGGGTTCTGATAATAAACTAGTTCGTTTGTTGATTAACCGCGCTAAAACAGATCCAAAACGTGTAGTTTTTGCCGAAGCAGATCATTTAGATGTTTTGAAAGCAGCCCAAATTGTTCACGAAGACGGCATTGGAATTCCAGTTTTGTTAGGAAACAAAGAAACTATTTTGGAATTGAAAGAAGAAATTGGTTTTGATGCTGAAGTGGAGATAATAGATCCAAAAACCAAAGAGGAAGAAGAAAGAAGAAACAGGTTTGCCATGACTTATTGGGAAACTAGAAAACGTAAAGGCACAACTTATTTAGATGCTCAAAAATGGATGCGTGAAAGAAATTATTTCGCAGCCATGATGGTGAATAAAGGGGAAGCAGACGCATTGGTTACTGGATATTCTAGAAGTTATCCTTCCAATGTAAAACCGATGATGGAGCTAATTGAAAAAGCACCAGGTGTAACAAGAATAGCAACAACCAATATGATGTTGACCAAAAGAGGTCCGATTTTCTTGGCAGATACGGCTATTAATCCAAATCCAACAGCCGATGATTTAGCAAAAATTGCATTAATGACTGCTAAAACAGTTAGAATGTTTGGTATGGAACCCGTAATTGCAATGGTTTCTTTCTCAAATTTTGGTTCATCAGATAATGAAAGTGCGTTGAAAATTAGAAAAGCAGTTGCTTTTTTACATGAAAATTATCCAGATTTAATTGTGGATGGTGAAGTGCAATCTGATTTTGCTTTGAATCCAGAATTGCTTTCAAGTAAATTTCCATTTTCAAAAATTGCCAATAAAAAAGTGAATACATTGGTATTCCCAAATTTAGACGCAGCCAATATTACGTACAAGCTTTTAAAAGAATTAAATAAAGTAATGTCGATTGGGCCAATTATGTTGGGATTAGATAAACCTGTTCACATTTTCCAATTAGGAGCAAGTGTAGAAGAAATGGTAAATATGGCAGCTGTTGCTGTTGTTGATGCGCAAGAAAAAGAAAGACGTTCGAAACAAATAAAAAAGTAAATTAGCACTTTTAAAAGTTATGATTACACACTTGCAAGGAAAATTAGTAGAGAAAAATCCAACCGATGTAGTTATTGATTGCAACGGCGTGGGTTATTTGGTTAATATTTCATTACACACGTATTCGTTATTACCAACTACAGAGAATATTAGGTTGTTCACTTTTTTGCAAGTAAAAGAAGATGCTCATACTTTATATGGTTTTGTTGAAAAACAAGAACGAGAATTGTTTAAATTATTACTTTCTGTTTCAGGAATTGGAGCTAATATTGCAAGAACAATGTTGTCTTCTTTGGCACCAATACAAATCATTCAAGCTATTGCTTCTAATGATGTTGTAACTATTCAAGGAATTAAAGGAATTGGAGCAAAAACAGCGCAACGTGTAATTCTAGATTTAAAAGATAAAGTGTTAAAAGTATACAGTTTAGACGATGTTTCTTCGGCTCCATACAATACAAATAAGGATGAAGCGTTATCAGCATTAGAGGTTTTAGGTTTTAATCGTAAAAATGCAGAAAAAGTAATGGATAAAATTATTAAAGAAGCCCCAAATGCTTCTGTAGAAGACCTAATCAAACAAGCTTTAAAAAATTTGTAAGTTGAAAGAGGTTTTATACAATATATATTATAAAAATAAGAAAGCGTCAATTTTTTGGCTAATTTTTGTGTTTCCTTTCTTGTTGTTTTCGCAAGTTGAACAAGAACAAGATTCTATTAAAACAGGTTCAGATTTAGGAAAATTAAATCCGCCGAATCCTAATAGTATAATCAATGCTTACACTTATAATCCATTAACAGATAGATATATTTATACAAGTACGGTTGACGGCTTTAATATTAATTATCCTTTAGTATTAACACCTGCTCAATACCAAGAATTAGTATTGCGAGAGGAAATGCGTAAATACTATAAGGAAAAATCGGCAGCAGTTGATGGTAAAAAGGAAGATGCAAAGCGCGATTTATTACCAAGATATTATGTAAATTCTAAACTGTTTGAAACAATTTTTGGAAGTAATACTATTGATATCAAACCCACTGGTTCTGTCGAGTTAGATTTAGGAGTTCGTTTTACAAAACAAGATAATCCAGCATTTTCACCAAGAAATAGACAAACTACAACTTTTGATTTTGACCAAAGAATTAGCGTTGGTTTACAAGGTAAAGTAGGAACTCGTTTGAATGTAAATGTGAATTATGATACCCAATCCACATTCGCTTTCCAAAACTTGATAAAATTAGAATACGGTGCGGATGAAGATGATATCTTACAGAAATTAGAAGTTGGTAACGTTAATTTTCCTTTATCGAATTCATTAATTCGAGGCGCACAAAGTTTGTTTGGTGTGAAAGCCCAACTTAAGTTTGGTAAAACTACCGTAACAGGTGTTTTTTCTGAACAAAAGTCTCAAACAAGATCGGTTACCTCTCAAGGCGGCGGAACTTTACAAGATTTTGAGCTGTTTGCTTTAGATTATGATGCTGATCGCCACTTTTTTCTATCACAATATTTTAGAAATCAATACGATAAAGCATTAACAAATTATCCATTTGTTAATAGTCGTGTTCAAATTACAAGAATAGAAGTATGGATAACCAATAAGCAAAATAGAATTAATTCTAACGAAAACAATTTGCGTAATATTATTGCGCTGCAAGATTTAGGAGAAGCTCCACTTCAAAATCTTCTTCCTCAGGAAGTCGTTGCAATTGATTTAGTAGCTAACCCTACATTTTTTAATGTTGCCCCAGATACACCAACAAATAATTCTAATAATAAGTTTAATCCAAATCAAATTGGTTCTGGATCGAGTTTTTTGAACAATAACATAAGAGAAGTACCCACAGCAAACAATGGATTTAATATTCCTGGTGTTGAAGAAGGTATTGATTACTCTAAATTAGAAAATGCAAGAAAACTTTCTGCTTCTGAATATACCTTTCACCCTCAGTTAGGTTATATTTCATTGAATCAACGTTTGTCAAACGATGAAGTTTTAGCAGTTGCTTTCCAGTTTACAATTGGTGACCAAGTTTATCAAGTAGGGGAATTTGGAACTGATGGTGTAGATGCAACTAATGTGGATAATACTTCTGGGGTTGCTGTTCCAAGTTCACAAGCATTAATTTTAAAAATGCTGAAAAGTAATTTAACTTTAGTTAAACAGAAAGCGCCTAATCAAAATCTAACAATGCCTATTTGGAATTTGATGATGAAAAATATTTATCAAATTCCGTCCGCATTTCAATTACAACAAGAAGACTTTAGGTTCAATATCCTTTACACTGATCCTTCTCCATTAAATTATATCACACAAGCAGGAACAACTCCGCTACCAACTGACGTAGCCGATACACCATTATTGCGAGTATTTAATGTAGATAAATTAAATTATACCAATGACCCACAAGAAGGAGGAGATGGTTTTTTTGATTTTATTCCAGGAATTACAATCGATACTCAATATGGGAGAATAATCTTTACCACTAAAGAGCCATTTGGAGAACATTTATTTGAAAAGTTAGAAGATACAGGTGTTGAAAATTATAATGATCCATTAACGTATAATGAAAACCAAACCAAATACGTTTTTAGAAATTTATATGCATCTACTCAAGCCGCTGCATTGCAAGACAGTGAAAAAAACAAATTTCAATTAAGAGGTAGGTATAAATCATCTGGAGGAGATGGAATTTCAATTGGAGCGTTCAATGTTCCGCAAGGTTCTGTTGTAGTAACAGCTGGAGGAAGGTTGTTAGTAGAAGGTCAAGATTATACTGTAAATTACCAATTAGGTAAAGTACAGATTTTAGATCCTTCACTTCAAGCTTCAAATACCCCAATTGAAATTTCAGTAGAAAACAATGCCGTATTCGGACAACAAACCAGACGTTTTTGGGGTGTAAATATAGAACACCAATTTAATAAAAATTTCTTAGTTGGAGCCACGATGTTGCGTCTTTCGGAGCGTCCATTTACGAATAAATCAAATTACGGACAAGAATCAGTAAATAATACAATTTTTGGATTAAACGCTAATTTTTCTACAGAAGTTCCATTATTAACAAGACTAGTAAATAAGCTTCCTAATATTGATACTGATGTTCCGTCAAATTTATCATTTAGGGGTGAAATTGCTTATTTGTTGCCAGGTGCTTCAAAGGCAGATCAATTTAACGGAGAGGCCACAACTTATATTGATGATTTTGAAGGCTCACAAACCACGATTGATTTACGTTCGCCGCTTGCTTGGTCTTTGGCTAGTGTGCCATTGGAAGATGATTATGATGGTATTCCTACTGCAGTTGATCCGCCATCAAACGATCTTACTGTTGGATTCAAAAGAGCAAAATTATCTTGGTACTCAATAGATCCAGTCTTTTATACGCAAACACCAGCAGGGATTTCAGATAATGACTTATCTTTAAATAAAACAAGAAGAATTTTTAGCAGAGAGTTATTTCCAAATTTAGATATTGCTCAAGGTCAATCAACTGTAATAAATACACTTGATTTAACCTATTTTCCTCAAGAACGTGGACCGTACAATTTTAATCCACTAGCTGCTGCAAATAATCAGTTTTCAGAAACCATTGCGCCTGATAATTGGGGTGGAATAATGAGAGCAATTAATACTACAAATTTTGAACAATCTAATGTTGAATATATTCAATTTTGGATGATGGATCCTTATTATGATAGTGGTAATCCACAAGATTTTGTTGATCCAACAAATCAAGGTAAGTTAGTTATTAATTTAGGTGAAATATCTGAGGATGTTTTAAAAGACGGTAGAAAACAATTTGAAAATGGTTTGCCAGCAGTTGGTTCAACTCAACCTACTACGCAAACTGATTGGGGACAACAGCCAACGTCACAATCGTTGATATATGCTTTTGATACGAATGAAGCTAATAGAAATTTACAAGATGCTGGATTTGATGGATTATTGGATGCTGAAGAAGCTATAAATTACCCTGCTTTTTCTGCTTTTTCTGATCCTGCAGAGGACAACTATCAATTTTACTTAAGTGCAGTTGGTGATGTTATCGCGCGCTATAAAAATTACAACGGAACACAAGGAAATTCACCCGTTAATGTGACAGATGCCAACAGAGGAAATACTACTTTTCCAGATGTTGAAGATATTAATAGGGATAATACAATGAATACCATTAACGCTTATTTTAAGTTTGATGTTCCAATTTTAGCCTATCCTTCTACAGAAACTGGTGTTCCAGTTGGTCAAAATTATATAGTCGATACAAGGATTGACAATAATGTTGCTTTACCTAATGGTCAATCAGGAAGAGTTCGTTGGATTTTATATAAAATTCCTATTCAGGATATTGCAAATGCAGAAAAAATTGGAGCAATTGAGGATTTGCGTTCAATTAGGTTTATACGAATGTACATGACTGGTTTTAAAGAAGAAGTTACTTTACGTTTTGGTGCCTTAGAATTGGTTAGAGGGGAATGGAGAAGATTTACAAATTCGTTAGATTTTAATGATAGTAATGTAAGTGATGATGATACGGGGTTTGATGTAGTTGCAGTAAATATTCAGGAAAATGCTACGAGAGTTCCAATTCCTTATGTTACCCCACCAGGAGTAACAAGAGAACAATTATTTAATAACAACACTATAATCAATCAGAACGAGCAATCTTTATCACTAAGGGTTTATGATGTAAACGGTGGTTATGTTGATGGATTGGAAGTAGGAGATAGTAGAGCTGTGTTTAAAAATGTAAATGTAGACATGCGTCAATTTAAAAAATTACGTATGTTTTTGCATGCAGAAGCTCTGCCTAATCCTGAATCTCAACCACTTCAAGATGATGAGATGGCAGCTTTTATTCGTTTTGGTAATGACTTTACTGAAAATTTTTATCAAGTGGAAATACCGCTTAAGGTCACTCCTCAAAACGCTACTTTCCCTGATGATATTTGGCCAACAGAAAATGAAATCCAACTTCCTTTAGATTTATTGACTAAATTAAAAATATTAGCGCTTAATAATGATTCATCAATAATTTATGATCCTAACGGAATAGGTTTTGTTGAAGAAGAAACAATTGGTTCTTCAGATAATAGATTGACATTGGGAATTAAAGGAAATCCTAACTTTGGATTGGTTAGAACAATAATGGTTGGAGTAAAAAACCGATCGGGACAAGTAATTCGAGGTGAAGTATGGTTTAATGAGCTCCGCATGTCAGATATGGATAATGAAGGAGGTTATGCAGCTATTGCTAATTTAGATACCAATATCGCAGACTTCGCAACGGTATCAGCAACTACAAGAATAAGTACTATTGGCTTTGGTGGCATTGAGCAAGGACCTAATGAAAGAAGTAGAGAAGATGTTTTTCAATATGATATTGTAACTAATGTTAATTTAGGTCAGTTGTTGCCCAAAAAATGGGGAATTAGATTGCCGTTTAATTATGCGGTAGGAGAAGAAACAATAACACCTCAATTTGACCCTTTTTATCAAGATATTGAACTAAATCAATTGCTAGATGTTACAACTGATGCAAATGAAAGAGCAAATATTGAAAATAGAGCAATAGATTATACAAAGCGTACAAGTATAAATTTTATAGGGGTAAAAAAAGACAAAGCTCCCGAAAAAAAGCCACATTTTTATGATGTTGAGAATTTGACTTTCTCATATTCAATGAATAAAATGGAGCACCATAGTTATGAAATTGAAAGTATGGAGGATCTACAAAACAGAACTACTGTAGATTACGCTTATTCTTTTCAATCAAAACCTATTGAGCCATTCAAGAAGAGTCAGAAGTTAAAGAAGAATGGATATTACAAGATGTTGTCTGATTTTAACTTTAATTATTTACCAACGAATGTTTCCTTTAGCTCAAATATTTTAAGACAGTTTAATAGGCAGCAATTTAGATTAGTTGATGTACAAGGAATTGGTTTAGAGCCTTTGTTTCGAAGAAATTATTTCTTTAATTACAATTATGGTTTCAATTTTGACATAACGAAATCCTTAAAAGTTAATTATAACGCTAGTACTAATAATATAGTTAGAAACTATTTAGATGAAAACAATGTACCTGTTGATGGATTAGATATATGGGATGGATATTGGGATATAGGAGATTCTAATCAACATAATCAACAAATTGTTGTTAATTATGAAATTCCAATTAATAAATTACCAATTTTTAGTTTTGTTAAATCTAATTATACGTATACTGGGGATTATAATTGGCAAAGGTCATCAGATCAGTTTGCTAATTTTGAAGATGAAAATGGACAACGTTGGAATTTAGGAAACACCATTCAAAATGCAAATTCACATAAGTTGAATACAACGCTTAATATGGATTTGTTTTATAAATACATTGGACTTACGGGTAAGAAAAAAGCAAAAACAGCTCCTGCTAAAAACGCTCCTCCAAAGCCAGGCCAAAAAATACAAGCAGCAGAGAAAAACAACATCAATACAGACGGCAGTATTTTTATACAAGGATTGAAAGGAGTTTTAACAAGTGTGAAAAATATTCAAGTAAATTATACCGAAACAAACGGTACGGTTCTTCCTGGATATCTTCCTGGGTTAGGCTTTTTTGGGTCTTCACGTCCAACATTAGGATTTGTATTAGGAGGTCAATCTGATGTTAGATATGAAGCGGCTAGAAATGGATGGTTGACAGACTTTCCAGAGTTTAATCAGAATTTTACGCAAATTAAGAATACCCAATTGAATTTTACGGCTCAAGTTGAACCTTTTCCAGATTTAAAAATTGATATAACAGGAGAGCGAATGCTTTCGGAAAACTTTTCTGAACAATATGATGTAACCGGAGGTCAATACAATTCAAGATCTCCTTATGAATTTGGTAATTATAATATATCTACAATTCTAATTAAAACTGCTTTTTCACAAAGTGACCAAAACTTTTCAGAACCCTTTGAAGCTTTTAGAGATAATAGAATAATTGTGGCTAATCGCTTAGCGCAAAATTATTATGGAACTTCTTCTTTCCCTGTTGATGCAGAGGGATATCCAGTTGGTTTCGGAAAAAACAGTCAGCAAGTCTTATTGCCTTCTTTTATAGCTGCTTATACAGGTTCAGATGCTCAAAATGTTTCTACAGGTATATTTAAAAACATACCATTACCGAACTGGAATATTAAATATACAGGTTTGATGCGATACAAATGGTTTAAAGATAAATTTAAAAGATTTTCACTACAGCACGGTTATAGAGCAAGTTATAATATCAACGCATTTCGCTCCAATTTAAATAATACTGGATTAGACGCAAATGGAAATTTCTTTGCTAATACTATTATTTCTAATGTTAATTTATCTGAACAGTTTAATCCATTAGTTAGAGTAGATTTTGAAATGAAAAATTCTATAAATATTAGAGCTGAAGTAAAAAAAGACAGAACCCTTAATATGAGTTTTGATAATAATTTATTAACAGAAGTTAGTGGTAATGATTATACTATTGGTTTAGGTTATAGAATAAAAGATGTTACTATAAATTCATCGCTAGCAGATAATCCTACTGGAGTAATTAAAAGTGATATCAATATCAAAGCCGATTTTACTTTGAGAAAAAATAATACAATTGTTCGTTATCTTGATTACAATAATAATGAATTAGCCGGTGGTCAAGATTTATGGTCTATTAGATTAACAGCTGACTACTCATTTAGTAGAAATTTAACAGCTATTTTCTTTTATGATCATCAGTTTTCACAAGCAGTTATATCTACTGCATTTCCAATAACTAACATTCGTGGTGGTTTCACTTTACGTTATAATTTTGGTAATTAAAAAAAATAACAAAAAACCTTTTTTACAATTCAATTATTAAAACTACATTTGTGCATCAAAATAAATTTAACGATATGAATATTCCTGCTAATTTAAAGTATACAAAAGACCACGAGTGGGTAGCTATTGATGGTGATATTGCTACAGTTGGTATAACTGATTTCGCTCAAAAAGAATTAGGTGATATTGTTTATGTAGAAGTTGAAACTTTAGATCAAACTTTAGCTAAAGATGAAGTTTTTGGAACAGTTGAAGCTGTTAAAACCGTTTCAGATTTGTTTTTACCATTAAGTGGGGAAATTATTGAGTTTAACGAAGAATTAGAGTCGGAACCTGAAGCAGTAAATTCTGATCCATATGGAAAAGGTTGGATGATTAAAATTAAAGTGGAAAACACATCAGAAGTGGATTCGTTATTGTCTAGCGAAGATTACGCAGCATTAATTGGAGCGTAAATTCTTAATTATTGCCATTTTTTGGACAGCTGTAATTACTTGGTTAAGCTTGGTTTCTTTTGAAAAAGTTCCAAGTGTTTCGATTTCTATACCAGGAAAAGATAAAGTAGTTCATTTTTTCTTTTATTTTTTCTTTGTTTTTCTATGGACAAAAGCATTAGATTTAAGGGAAAGAAAGCAACAAATGATTGTTTTGTTTATTGCAATTATTTATGGCATAATTATTGAAGTATTTCAAGATGTTTTTACTTCAACAAGGACTGCTGATTTTCTCGATGTTGTTGCCAATTCAATTGGAGCCATATCAGGATTAGTATTTCTAAGAGTGAAAAAAATATAGTAAAAAAATGATAATTATTGCTAATATTCTTTATATTAGCACCTCAAAATTAAAGTTATGGAACTTAAGAAAAACCCTAATGTTGACCCTAAAAGAAATAGTACACTATTCTTTCAGGTTGGTTTAGTTGCTATTTTGTTGATTTCTTATATTGGGATTGAACTAAAATCTGAAGACCCAAGAGAAGATAATGAAGATGAGTTTGTTACTGACAACATTGTAGTAGATGATGATGATACTATTATCACATTGCCGCCAGTGCAAAAACTTCCACCACCACCACCACCTGCTCCTGAAGTAATTGAAGTGGTGAAGGATGAAATTAAATTAGAAGAGAAAAAAATTGAAACTACAGAAGTAGAAGAAAATAAACCTGTTGTTATTGTTAAAGCATCTGATGTTGGTGGTGACGGTGATGGTGAAGATTTCGATGGAGAACTTCCTTTTGCTGTAATTGAGGATATTCCTTTATTTCCTGGTTGTGAAACTGTTCCTAAAGCTAAACGATTAGACTGTTTTAATGAGCAAATGGCCAAACATATTAAGAAGAACTTTACATATCCATCAAAAGCAGCTGAAGATAATATACAAGGTAGAGTTTCAGTTCAGTTTGTAATTGATAAGCAAGGGAATGTTACAGATATTCAAATGAGAGGTCCTCAAGT
The DNA here is from genome assembly GCA_018401995.1 of Flavobacterium sp. Classification (GTDB taxonomy): domain Bacteria; phylum Bacteroidota; class Bacteroidia; order Flavobacteriales; family Flavobacteriaceae; genus Flavobacterium. Next base: position 148,306 of record JAGYJR010000002.1, read on the forward strand.
TAGAGGTGGTGATTTGCTTGAAAAAGAAGCACAAAGAATTATATCAAAGTTACCAAAATTTACTCCTGGTAAACAAAGAGGAAAGCCAGTTAAAGTTAAATACGGTTTACCAATTAACTTTAAACTACAATAATTTTATCCCGACCAATTGGTCGGGATTTTTTTTGGCACGTAAATTGCAAATGTTTTGTTAAAGAGTTGTTAACTTAATATTTGTAATTATGAGAACGAATGAAAATTTCCAAAGAAAAACCAAAAATAGTGTAATCTATTTTCAAGTGGGTTTAATCGCAACATTAGTTGTTGTATTGTTGTTTTTAGAGTTTAAGTTTTTATCTTTTTCAAAAGATACAGTTTTCAAAATAGAGCCAACTTGGACAGAGGAAGCTGCATTCGTTTATAATCCAGAAGTAATTAAGTCTAATCCAGTTGAAACTAAAACTGTAAAGCCTGTAGTTAAATTACCAAAGGAGTTTGTAGATTTTAAAATTGAGGATAATAATGAGGTTATTAAAAAAGAAGATTTAGCTTCTGAAAATCCATCAGATATGAAATCTGATGTTGATGTAAAAACAGATGCTTCTAATAATAACAACAATAACACAACATCTACTGTAGAGAAGCCAACGATATTTTCAGTTGAGCAATTGCCTATGTTTAAAGCTTGTAAAGGATTGAAAAGAAGCGAACAAAAAGCATGTTTCGATGAGCAATTAGCAAAAGCAATTTCTAAAAACTTAGTGTATCCAAATAAAGATTTGGAAAATAAAAGACAAGGAACAGCGGTTGTTGAATTTGTTATTGACGAAAAAGGAAACATTACCAATGTAAAAGCGTTGGATAACAACAGAGCAACTCCAGCCATGCAAGTTGCAGCTGAAAAAGCGGTAAGTAAATTGCCAAAATTAGAACCTGCGAAGCAAGGTGATGTTGCCGTGAAAATTAAATATGTGATCCCAATTTCTTTCAAAGTGAATTAAATTGACATTTAAATAGAAAAAAAATCCCTTTTCGAAGGGATTTTTTTATTTTTACATCTTAATTACTTAATTCATTTCCAATGAATGTCAAACAATTTCTAGATTCAACGTATTTAAAAACAGCTGCTCAAGCGGGAATTTCAGAAGCTGAAAATCAACTAGTAGTGCAAAATGCCATTCAAGAAGCGATTGATGAAGATTTCAAACTCATCATGATTCGACCTGAATATGTTGCTTTGGCTAAAAAAATGATTTCAGATGCTAATTCCAAAGTTACCATTGGAACTGTGATTGATTTCCCAAAAGGAGATAATGATTTGGATTTTAAAATAGCTGAAGCAAAATTGGCCATTCAAAATGGAGCTGATGATTTAGATTTTGTATTAGATTATGAAGCTTTTAAACGCGGTGAAGTAGAATTGGTGAAAAATCAAGTAATCGCTTGTACGAAACTAGGATTAGAACACCACAAAATCGTAAAATGGATTATTGAAGTGGCTGCTTTAACGCCCCAACAAATTATTCAATTAACGGCTTTGGTTAAAAATTGTATAATTGCCAACTTCAAAGAAGCGCAGTACGAAAGAGTTTTTGTGAAATCATCAACTGGATTTTACCCAACAAAAAACGGTTTGCCCAATGGCGCTACAATAGAAACAATTACATTAATGCTTGAAAACGCTTGTCCGTTGCCAGTTAAAGCGGCTGGTGGTGTTCGCTCGTATGATGAAGCGGTTGCCATGATAAAATTAGGCGTAAAAAGAATCGGAACTTCTGCTGCAAAAGCTATTGCAAACGGTCAACAATCACAATCGGAATATTAAAATCATGAGAAATTATATAGTTGTTCTTTCGTTAGTTTTAGGAATTAATTGGGCTACTGCTCAAGTACAATCTACGGAACAAATGCCGCAATTTCCGGAATGTGAAAACGAAGTGAGAGAAAATCAAGAGGCTTGTTTTTACAATACCATTCAAACTTTTTTCTTCCAAAATTTTAAAGTGCCGCAAGAAATTGTAAGTAGTAATTACAAAGGAAACATTTATGCCATTTTTGAAGTGGATACCATTGGGAAAATTAAAACACTTTACATCGATGCGGTTTCATCCTCGTTAAAAGAAGAAACGCAAAGAGTTTTTGATGCCTTACCAAAGATAAAACCTGCAACGTATTCAGGAAGACCAACATTTGCCAAATATACCATCAAAATAGGTATTCCATTGGAAGAACCTTTGCTTTTTGGAACGAATTCGAATGTAATTGTACAAGATAAAACCAATTCCGTTTTAATTGATAATAAAAAGGAATTAACCGAATTTGAAGACGTAGCTAAAAACTACAAAACTTTCGAAAATCCGCAATACAAGAGTGAATTGAATGTGGCTTTTACGCATTTGAATTATGCCAATTTCGATGCCTTGTTGAATCAGGTTGGGAGTAACAATCACACCGCTACTAAACCGTATTCGTATGCTGAAGTAGCCAAATATTACGATTTTGAAGCGGTGAACCAACAATTAATGAAGCAAAAAGACGGTTGGTGGGGACGAAAAATCTTCAATGAAAACCTGATTGCGATTCAAGGTGAAAAATATTGGTTTACTATGAATCCTATTTTTGATTTTCGTGGTGGAAAAGATTTAGATAGTGAAATATCAAACACATTTGTCAATACTCGAGGAGTTCAAATACAAGGTGCTTTGGGAGAACAGCTGACTTTTACAACGTCCATTTACGAAAGTCAAGGAAGATTTGCGGATTATTACAACGCGTATTCCGAAACTTTAGCGCCTTCAGGTGGAAATCCTGCAATTATTCCCGGAATTGGTATTGCCAAACGATTTAAAGATGATGCTTATGATTTTCCAATGGCGGAAGCCAACTTGAAATACAAACCCAATGAATTCATAGATTTACAATTGGGCTACGGTAGAAATTTCATTGGTGACGGTTATCGTTCGTTATTGCAAAGCGATGCTACGAGTCCGTATCCGTTTTTTAAAATTAATACGTCGTTTTGGAAAATCAAGTATACCAATACGTATATGTGGTTAAAAGACGTGCGACCAGATGTAACGATAGATGGAACTTACGCTTCAAAATACATGGCAAGTCATTATTTGAGTTACAATGTTTCGAAGCGATTGAACATTGGTTTGTTTGAAAGCGTCGTTTGGTCTAATACCAATGAAAGAGGTTTTGATGTGAATTTTGTGAATCCCATTATTTTTTATCGTGCGGTGGAATTTTCGTCTTCTTCAAGAGCGGGAAATGCCGTTTTGGGAGCTACTGCCAAATATAAATGGAACAACCAAATCAATTTTTATAGCCAATTTTTGTTAGATGAATTCGCGATTGGTGATGTTAGAGAACAAAATCAAAGTTGGAGAAATAAATTTGGTTACCAAATAGGAGCGAAGTATTATGATGCCTTTAAAATTAAAAATTTAACCTTACAAGTGGAATACAACCAAGTGCGACCTTATGTGTATTCGCACAGCAATCCGTTGACGAATTATGCGCATAATAATATTAGTATGGGACACCAATGGGGTGCGAATTTCAGAGAATTAGTGGGAATTGCCCGTTACCAAAAAGGAAGATATTACGGTGAAGCGAGATTGATTTACGGCCAAAGAGGATTTGATTTCAATGACGGAACAGATAACTTCAATTATGGAGGCAACATCTATTTAGACTACGATGAAAACCGTCCGTTTGATACTGGAGTAGGAATTGCACAAGGGAACAAAACCAATGTGATGATTGCGGATTTGCAATTGGGTTATTTAGTGAATCCAGTAACCAATATGCGTTTGTTTGGTAATTTCATGTACCGAAATTTTGATCCAACAGCTCAAACCGCATCTACAGTACAATCGACTACTACTTGGATTTCTATTGGATTAAGAAGTGATTTGTTTAACTGGTATTTTGATTATTAGTAGAATTTGGTAGTTAATAAAAATAGGGCTTTCATTGTCTAGCATGTATTCATTCTTATTTAAAAAAATTTATAGCTATTTAGTATCAAAAAAAACTGACACACCAATATGGCATGCCGCAAGCTTGGTTGGTGTTTCAATGTTGGTGCATTTTTTTATTTTATTCAAATTATTTATCAATAATTTTCGGTATTCGCCTACTGAAAGTTATATGGGAAATAAATTGTTTTATATACCTTTTGCAGCATTATACATTTTCTTGATTTATACTTTTTTTAAAAGGAGAATTAAAAAAATTAAAATCGTTAAAGTTTCAACTTTAAATTTTTTAGGATTAATTTTAGTATTTATAGTTGTACCTCTTTGTTTTTTGATGTTTTTGTCGAAAAAATGATTTTTAATTATTGACTTTGTCTTTAGAGGAATTCAAAAATGATAGAGTCAAAAAAAAATGTATTAAGAAGTGATTTGTTTAATTGGCATTTTGATTATTAATAGAATTTGGTAGTTTAAAAATATGATTTTGATTGACTAACATGTATTCATTCTTATTTAAAGGTTTCTATAGTTATTTAGTGTCAAAAAAAACTGATACACCAATATGGCATGCTTCTAGTTTAGTCGGTTTTTCAATGCTAATGCATTTGTTTTTAGCTTTAAAAATATTTGACGTAAAATTATATCATTTATCAAAGGGAAGTATTACAGAAAACAAACTGTTTTACATGCCTTTTGCAGCATTATTCATTTTCTTGATTTATATTTTTTTCAAGAGGAGAATTAAAAAAATTAAAATCATTAAAGTTTCAACTTTTTATTTTTTAGGTTTAATTTTAGTGTTTATAGTTATTCCTTTATTTTTTTCAATTCTTTTTCAGAAAAAATATTTTTCATTATTTGCTTTTTAATAGTTAATTCTTAAATATCCTAATCAGGAAAAGATTTTGAATTGTGAAGTGATTTATTTAATTAGTATTTAACAAAAATTGAGGTCTTAAATCAAAAATCTTCTTTGTATCTTTGCGCTCAATTAAACGAAACAAACAGTTTGGATTCCTCAAGTCAAATAATGGAAAAGCCTTCATTGATTACTAGTTTTCTTGCTATAACCAAAGCGAGATTGGCTATTAGTGTTGTTTTTTCAACGCTTGCAGGGTATTTGTTAGGCGTTGACACTTGGAATGCGAATAGTTTTCTAATGTTGCTTTTTTTAGCTATTGGTGGTTATTGCATGGTGGGAGCTTCAAACGTATTCAATCAAGTAATTGAAAAGGATTTAGATGCTTTGATGGACAGAACTAAAAACCGTCCGTTACCTGCTGGATTGATTTCGAAGCAAAATGCATTACTTCTTGGTTTTGTTTTAACTGCTGTTGGTTTAGCAATCCTTTTTGCTGTAAATCCTAAAACGGCCATGTTTGGCGCTATTTCCATTTTTTTATATGTAAGTGTTTACACGCCTTTGAAAACTGTAACGCCACTTTCGGTGTTTGTTGGTGCTTTTCCGGGTGCTATTCCTTATATGTTGGGCTGGGTTGCTGCTACAGGTCATTTCGGAATTGAAGCGGGAACTTTGTTTATCATTCAGTTTTTTTGGCAGTTTCCTCATTTTTGGGCTATTGGTTGGTTTTTGTATGACGATTACAAAAAAGCAGGATTTTTCATGTTGCCAACGGGTCAGCGTGATAAAAAAACCGCATTACAAGTGATTTTATATACGATTTGGATGATTTTAGCTTCTATTGTTCCTGTTTTTGGAATCACTGGGAAGTTGTTTTTAACCAAAGTTAGTGGAGCGATTGTGTTGTTACTTGGTTTTTGGATGTTGTTTTATGCGGTGAAACTCTACAAAGAAATGGATGCCAAAGCCGCAAGAAAATTAATGATTGTTAGTGTTTCTTATATATCATTAGTGCAAATTATATTTGTTTTAGATAAATTTATTCGATAGTTATGGAACCAAAAATGTCTTTGGAAGAACATCAAAGTAGAAAGGGAAAAACCTATAAATTGTTGCTGATTTTTGCAATGATTAGTATTTTGATGATTTTCGCCGGATTAACGAGTGCTTATGTGGTGAGTAAATCAAGACCGGACTGGTTATCGGATTTTGTTTTGCCAAGTGCTTTTGTAATTAGCACGGTTGTTATTCTTGCTAGTAGTATTACCTTTTATTTGGCTTACAAGTCGATGAGAAATGACGATAGAAACAAAACAACGCTTTTTTTATGGGCAACACTATTGCTTGGTTTTGCTTTTGTTTTCTTCCAATTTAAAGGTTTTGGTCAAGTAATTGAAAATGGTTATTTTTTTACTGGAAGTGAAAGTAGTATTACCACCTCTTTTTTGTATATTGTGGTGATTGTGCATTTGCTACACCTTTTAGGAGGCTTTTTATCGCTTTTTGTTGTAATTTATAATCATTATAAACAAAAATACAATCCTACTCAAACCCTTGGTATTGAACTAAGTGCGATGTATTGGCACTTTATGGATTTTATTTGGTTATATTTGTTTTTGTTTTTCTATTTTTACAAATAGAAAAAAAGTAATAAATTTGGGAACTTTTTAACAATTTAAATTTATATGGGAGCGACAGTTATTTCACATGAAGACGCTTTAGACGGAGGACCAGGACCATTAGGAGCAACCTATGGTAAAATGATGATGTGGTTTTTTATCCTATCAGATGCCTTAACATTCTCTGGATTCCTTGCAGCATACGGTTTTTCAAGATTTAAATTTATTGAAACTTGGCCAATTGCCGATGAGGTTTTTAATCACTTTCCATTTATGCACGGTGTTGATGCACCTATGTATTATGTGGCATTGATGACCTTTATTCTTATCTTTTCTTCGGTAACTATGGTTTTAGCTGTTGATGCTGGTCATCATATGAAAAAGGCTAAAGTTGCATTTTACATGTTCTTAACGATTATTGGTGGTTTTATTTTCTTAGGCTCTCAGGCTTGGGAATGGAAAAACTTCATCAAAGGAGAGTTTGGAGCAGTAGAAACAAGAGGAGGTTCAATTTTACAATTCGTAAACGCTTCAGGAGAACGTGTTGCTTTAGCTGATTTTGCAAAAGTATTACCAGAAGAAAGAGTACAACATACAAGAGATAAAGGTGTTTGGTTTTCAGGAGAATCTGCTTTGCCATCGTATTCGGTTGCTGAAGTAGTGGAAGGTTTCAAAGCAAATCCTGATATCTTAGTTCGTACTGAATTCATCAAAGACAAACAAAAAGTTGTTCTTACAAGAGAAGAATCTTTAAAGCGTTTAGAAGATGTTGTTTACGTAGTGGAAGGTGCAAACATGTACAGAAACGAATACGGAAGCAAATTATTCGCTAATTTCTTTTTCTTCATTACTGGTTTCCACGGTTTCCACGTATTCTCCGGAGTTTTAATCAATATCATTATTTTCTTTAATGTATTGTTAGGAACTTACGAGAAGAGAAAAAGTTACGAAATGGTTGAAAAAGTTGGATTGTATTGGCACTTTGTAGATTTAGTTTGGGTATTCGTATTCACATTCTTCTACTTAGTATAATTTTTAAGATATAAGCATTATGGCACACGCACACGAATCAAATACAAAAAGAATATGGTATGTTTTCGGACTTTTGTCTATTATTACCATTGTTGAAGTTGCTTTTGGTATCTTTAAACCAGAATCATTACATTTAACTTCTTTCTTAGGAACAAGTCCGTTAAACTGGATTTTCATTATCCTTACTATTGTTAAAGCATACTATATCATGTGGGCTTTTATGCACTTAGAAGGAGAAAAAGCTAGCTTAAGATGGTCTGTTGTTGGTCCTTTAGTGTTTTTAATTTTGTATTTATGTTTTATCGTTCTTGTTGAAGGTAATTATGTTTACGAAGTTTTCAATACTGGACATATGAAATGGATATTTTAACATCTTATTATATAAATTTAATCCCGATGCACATCGGGATTTTTTTTATCTTTGTGTGGCTGAAATTTATGTCAATCATAAGTTGCTGTCTTAACTATTTCTCATGAAAAATAAATTAATACTCGGATTGCTTTTTGTTTTGCCAATTGCAACTTATCTCATTTTTGCATCTGCGAAACACAATTCTTTGTTTCTTCCAATATTGTTTGAGTACCAACAAGATTTGCCTCAAGATTGGCAAACAAGTTCAGGTGAATCGGTTCAATTGGAAAATAAAATCACTATTCTTGGTTTTACAGGATTTGATATTGCCAAAAACAAAGGAAATTTATTCAATCTCAATCAAAAAATATATAATAAGTACGCAGGATTTACTGATTTTCAAGTAGTAATGGTAGCGCCAAAAGGAACAGAAACTGATATTGCTGCTATTTTTGAGAAGTTTAAAACCGTTTCAGAGGATTTAAGTGGTTGGAAAGTTGTTTTTGCTGATCCAGAAGAAATCAAAACGTATTTTGAAACCTTACAGTTAATTGGAAATTTAGGTGAAGATTACGGAACACCATCGGTTGTAATTATAGATAAGAATATCAATTTACGAGGAAGAAAAGGTAAAAATAAAGCAGGAGAGGAAGAATATAAAGATTCGTATAATACCATATCAGCAGCCGAATTACATAATGATATGACAGACGATGTAAAAATTTTATTGCGCGAATACCGTTTGGCTTTGAAAAAAAATGAGGCAAGAAAAGATGATTTTCGCGATAAGATTAAAGAAAATATAGAAAAGAATAAATAACATGAAGAATAAATCATTTATCGGAATTTCATTTATTATTTTAGTTTTTGGAATTTGGACTGTAAAAGAAATAAGAGCCCGTTATTTTAATAAAGTGGATTTAATGGAAATCGGTTCAGCACCAAGTTTTTCATTAACGAATCAAGATGGGAAAACTATTTCTAACGAAGATTTAAAAGGAAAAGTTCATGTGGTGGAATTCTTTTTTTCAACTTGTCCAACGATTTGTCCAATTATGAATCAAAATATGTTGAAAATTGAAAAGGAATTTTTGAGCCATGATGATTTTGGAATTGTTTCAATTACGATTAATCCTAGTTATGATACATCGGAAGTTTTGAAAAAACATGCCGAACATTTGGGCGTTCAACATAAAAATTGGCACTTCTTGACTGGTGAACAAACATATATTTATGAAATTGCCAATAAAGGATTCAATTTGTATGCGGCTGAAAACAATAAAGCCAAAGGCGGTTTCGAACATTCAGGATTTTTTGCTCTAATTGACAAAAATGGAAATATTCGTTGTAGAAAAGATGATTTTGGTAACCCAATTTTATATTACGACGGATTAGAAGAAGCTGGAGTAAACGCAATTAAAGAAGATATTAAACTTTTATTGAAAGAATAATTATGGAAAACAATACTATTGAAACCAAATATAATAAACTAATCACTATTTTATCAGTGGTAATTCCGTTAGCTGTTGCAGCTTTGTTTGGAGTAAGTTTCAAAAAATTAGGGATAGATGTGGAGCCGTTTACGTTTTTACCTCCAATTTATGCTTCTATTAATGCATTAACAGCTGTTTTGTTAGTAGTTGCTGTAATTGCTGTTAAAAATGGAAATAGAAAATTACACGAAAATTTAATGAAATTGGCAATTGCTTGTTCGGTAGCTTTTTTGCTAATGTACGTGGCATATCATATGTCGTCTGAGTCAACAAAATATTTAGGGGAATACAAAATGGTTTATTATTTTATTTTAATTTCTCATATTTTGTTGTCTATTGCGATTATTCCTTTGGTATTAATTACTTACGTGAAAGCTTTAGCACAACGTTTCGATAAGCACAAGAAAATAGCAAAAATTACATTTCCAATTTGGTTGTATGTTGCTGTAACTGGAGTTATTGTGTATTTAATGATTTCACCGTATTATGCGAACTAAAGATAAAAAGGGAAAAGGGAAAAGGGAAAAGGGTAAAAGTTTACAGCTAGTATTTTTTACTATTGCCTATTGCCTATTACCTATTGCCTCAGAAGCCCAATGTGCTATGTGTAGAGCGGCATTAGCTAGTGAAGAAGGCGGAGTGAAAGCCGAAGCCATAAATGACGGAATCGTTTATTTAATGATTATTCCATATATTTTAGTTGCGGCTGCTGCTTATGCGATTTATAAAATTAAATACAGCAAAAAAGGCGATTAATCCAATCCGTCAACTTTTACATTCATTTTGCCGGAAGTTGTGATGAAAGCAATTATGGCTTTATCTGTGATTTCTACTTTATCAAAAACTAAATCGTCAATTTCTCCATTGACAAAAACGCCTTTCATTGGTGAGTAATTTTGGAAATAAGGCAACATATTAGCTTTTCCTTCTTCCAAATTCTTTTGAATAGAATAGCGACAATTCTCTTGAATTTTTTTCAAAATAGTGCCTTGCGCTAACCAATTTGCAGATTTAAGCAATATGCTTTTGGTACTCACAACATAATCCATTTGCTCAAAGTAAATTTCTTTAGTGATTGAATTATAATTAGGAATTCCTGTTAAATAAATAGTTCCGTTAATACTTCCAATTAAGTCGAGTGCCACAATCATTTTTCCATTGCGTTGCCAAAGCGCAACTTTTTGAACGATTACTTTTCTACTTCCAGATGCAAACTCTTGTCCTTGAAAATTTTTGGTAATTATTTTAGAAGCGCTTTCATAAGTAGAAACAGCGGCTAATGAAATTTGAAATTTATCAGGCATCGAAGCAACAGGTTTTAATACAATCTTTTTCTTGTCGAATGTTTTTTCAGCTGCTTCACCCACAGTAGTTTGCATGTCGCATTTCAAACCCATATTCATGGTGATTTTGTTCTTGGTGAGTTTAGCTTCAGTCACGTACAATTCTTGAGGTTCCATTTTAAACCAAACTTCATAAGCTTCTTGTGATAAAAACGGATTACTTAGATTGTCTAAAGCATCTAAAACTTGTGGTTTGAAATCGCATGTTTTGTCAATAGCGGTGTCAATTTCTTTAGCCATTTTGGTTTTGAAAAATCGCAAAGCCGGATTTACAATATAAGTAACAGGAACTGCTTTTCCTGCAACGATAATAGCTGGGCTAGTATTCCATTCAAAATCTTCTATAGTAGAATTTGTTGTTAGTTTCCAATTACTAAGATGTGGTTTACTCTTTAGCGTCATAACGCCATCTAAAAATAAATCTTTGGTATCATTTAAACCTAAAAAATCAGTTCCATATTTAAATTTAGCCCAAATCTTCAATGGAATTTTTGAAATAATGAATCCATTTTTTTCTTCCAATACAATTTCGTTTGATTTCCAGACTTTCAATTCAATGTTATCATCTTTAATAATAGAATCGTTATATATTAATCCTTTTAAGTTTTTATTTAATTGTTGTTGAATTTCTTTCAAAGTTATTTCAACTGGCATTGCAATAAATGAGGTTTTGTTTTTAACAATAACAGTAGAGTCTGAAGTTGGCAGAGGTTTTAAAGCTTCAATTTTATTTGTAGTCCCACAAGAAATTATAAATAAGGAAATAAATACGAATAGTATATAATACAACTTTTTCATGCTTTGAAAATTTGGTCAAAATTAAAATTTTAATTGATTAACTGTAACAAAAACCTTAAAATTTGGTCTAATAAGAAATTCGAAGAAATAAACAATAGAATGATACGAAAACGAATAGTCTTTTTACTTTCATTAGTAGTTTTTCAGTTGCAAGCGCAAGAGAAAAAATGGACTTTACAAGAATGTGTAGATTATGCTATAAAAAACAACATTTCTGTACAGTCTTCGGCTTTAGATTTGCAAACTGCTGGAATTGCTAAAAAAGATGCAATTGGAAATTTTTTACCAAATTTTAATGCATCAGCTTCTCACTCATGGAATGTGGGTTTGAATCAAAACATCACAACAGGTTTATTAGAAAACCAGACTACACAATTTACCTCTGCAGGACTAAATGTGAGTGTAGATTTGTTTAAAGGATTGCAAAATCAAAACCAATTGCGTAGATCTAATCTATCAATAATTGCATCGCAATACCAATTGCTAAAAATGCAAGAAGATATTGCGCTAAATGTTGCTAACGCTTATTTGCAAATCTTATTCAATAAGGAAAATGTAAAAGTGCAAAAGCAACAATTGACTTTTAATGAATCACAGTTGCAACGAACTACTGAATTAGTAAATGCAGGACAAGTACCACAAGGCGATTTACTAGATATTAAAGCTTCCGTAGCTTCAGATAAACAAAGATTGATTGCGGCTGAGAATGCACTTTTGATTTCAAAATTGAGTTTGGCACAATTGCTTCGTATTGAAGATTTTCAAAGTTTTGATATTTCAGAAGAACAATTGGATGTTTTTGATAGTGTAATCATGAATGAAAGCCCAAATGCTGTTATCGAAAAAGCAAAAGAAACCAGAACCGAATTAAAAATAGCGGAATCTAATTTAGAAATTGCTAAAAAAGACATTTCTATTGCAAGAGGAGCCTATTTGCCTTCTATAGTAGGATTTTACAGTTTTAATACTAGAGCGGCTTACTTTGATAGAATCGTTGGTTTTCAACCAAATACGACAAATCCAACATCTGTTATTGGTTTTGTTGATGGTACTGGTCAGGCTGTTTTGCAACCTAATTTTTCTCCAATTTTAGGAGGACCACTTTCTGTTTGGGAACAATTTGATAATAATAAAGGTCAAAATTTTGGAGTTCAAATGAATATTCCAATATTTAATGGTTTTGCAACTAGAAATAATGTACAACGTTCGAAAGTTGCATTCGAAAGAGCAAAATTGAATTACGATCAGCAAAACTTAGACTTAGAAAGAAATGTTTATACCGCATTTACTGATACTAAAGCAGCGAAAGAAAGCTATGAAGCCGCTTTGCAAACCTTAGAAGCAAGAACCTTATCTTTCAATTATGCAAAAGACCGTTATGAAGTAGGGTTGATGAATGTTTTTGATTTCAATCAAGCGCAAACTTTGTTAGTAAATGCGCAATCGGAAGTATTACGAACCAAATATGATTATATTTTTAGAACCAAAATTTTAGAATTTTATTTCGGAATTCCTTTAATTCAAAATAATTAATACCATGTCAAAAAAATCAATATACATTTTAGTAGGAGTAGTAGCCGTTGTTTTAATCGTTTTAATTGGATTAAAAAAAGCAGGTAAAATAGGAAACAACGATAATGCTAAAATTGTTGAAATTGCTAATGCAGATGAAATGACTATCATTGAAACCGTTTCTGCTACAGGAAAAATTCAACCTGAAATTGAAGTAAAAATTTCATCAGAAGTTTCTGGTGAAGTTATTGAATTGCCAATCAAAGAAGGGCAACAAGTGAAAAAAGGAGATTTATTGGTTAAAATCAATCCTGATATTTACGTTTCAGGTGTAAACCGTACAGCAGCAACTTTATCTACAACAAAAGCCGGATTAAGTCAGGCTGATGCTCAAGTGAAAGAAGCAAAAGCAAATTATGATAGAAATAAAACACTATTCGATAAAGGGGTAATTTCAAAAGCAGAATGGGATAGAGTAGTATCTGCTTACGAAGTAGCTGTTGCTTCAAAGCAATCGGCTTATTATAATGTTGCGAGTGCTAATGCAACTTTAACAGAAGCTAGAGATAATTTAAGAAGAACTACAATTTATGCTCCAGCTGACGGAACTATTTCATTGCTTTCGGTAGAGTTAGGAGAACGAGTTTTAGGAACGCAGCAAATGGCAGGAACTGAAATTTTACGTGTTGCCAATTTGAACAATATGGAAGTGGAAGTAGATGTAAATGAAAATGATATTGTTAAAATTAGTATTGGTGATGAGGCAAAAATTGAAGTAGATGCTTATTTGAAAAAAGAATTTAAAGGAGTAGTAACTAGTATCTCAAATTCTGCTAGCTCGGCATTAACAGCTGATCAAGTAACTAATTTTAAAGTAAAAGTTCGAATTTTAAAAGAGTCTTATGAAGATTTATTAGAAGGGAAACCTGCTAATTATTCACCTTTTCGACCAGGAATGACGGCAACTGTTGACATCATTACTAAGCGAAGAGAAAAAGTGATTGGTGTTCCAATTAGTGCTGTAGTTATTAAAGAAGATACCACTTCTGTCAAAAAAAATGTAATGGCAGAGTTGGAGAAAGAAGAAAATGAGAAAAAAGGAACGTATAAACCTGATCAAAAATTCGAATGTGTTTTTGTAAAAGTAGGGGATAAAGCCAAACTTAGAGTTGTAAAAACAGGAATTCAAGATGATACGAATATTGAAATCATTTCAGGTTTGAAAAAAGGAGAAGAAATAATTACTGGTCCGTATACAATGGTTTCCAAAGATTTGGTTAGTAACGACAAAGTGAAGACAGAGGACAAATCTTCTAGTAAGAAGTAGTCTTTTATTTAGTTTTGGGTTGGAAAGACGCGGATTTATTCGCGTCTTTTTATTTTTTGGTATATAAAGTTTGTATTTTTGTCCAATCAATTTTAACGCAATGACCTACATTCTTAATATAGAAACTGCTACTAAAAACTGCTCCGTATCTTTATCTGCTGATGGGGAGACGATTGCATTACAAGAAATAGCAACCGAAAATTTTTCACATGCTGAAAAATTACATGTTTTTATAGCAACGCTTTTAAAAGAATATCACTTACAATTTCAAGATATTCAGGCTATTGCGGTTAGTCAAGGCCCAGGTTCTTATACGGGTTTGCGAATTGGCGTTTCCGCGGCCAAAGGTTTGTGTTATGCTTTATCAATTCCTTTGATTGCAGTTGATACTCTAGAGCTTTTGGCACGTCAAATAAAAATAGATAATGGTTTTATTGTACCAATGATTGATGCTCGGAGAATGGAAGTTTACACTGCCTTTTTTGATAGTAATTACCAAAAAACACAGCCAACAGCAGCTTTAGTAATTGATGCTTCATCTTTTGAAAACGAAACAGCAACGATGCATTTAATTGGTGATGGTGCGTCAAAATTTAAAAGCGTATTAACAGCTGATAAATTTGTGTATCATGATGCTGTAGTATATCCATCAGCGAATGAAATGAGTTTGTTAGCATTTGAAAAGTACAAAAAAAGCGACTTTGTGGATGTCGCTTATTTTGAACCGTATTATTTGAAAGATTTTATTTTAACTAAAAAATAAAACAATAAATAAGTAGTAGAAACTATTCGATTTCAAAAGTTACTTTTAGATTCACTCTAAATTCGGCTACTTCGTTGTTTTTTACAGAAGCACTTTGATCCTGAACATAAACCGAACGGATGTTTTTTAATGATTTAGATGCTTTTGCTACTGCTTTTTTTGTAGCATCTTCCCAACTTTTCTCAGAACTTGATAAAATTTCAATTACTTTTAATACTGCCATAATCTTTATATATTTTTAATTAAGAAATGTAAATATACAAAAAATTAAATAACTGAACAATAAAAATTGATAACATTAACTTAACATCCAAAACAAAATCTTAACGGAATTTTGCAACAAATAGAAATCTAAACTTAAATGGAACAAATTTATATCGTAATGCTTGTGGCATTGGCTATTTTAGCCTCAATTGATTTGATGGTTGGAGTTGCAAATGATGCAGTAAACTTCTTAAATTCAGGAATTGGTTCTAAAGCCGTTTCATTTAAAACATTAATGATAGTTGCAAGTATTGGTATAGCACTTGGAGCTTTTTTTTCAAGTGGCATGATGGAGATTGCGAGAAGTGGAATTTTTAATCCGTCTATGTTTACCTTTGATGATGTTATGATTATTTTCTTAGCCGTAATGGTGACAGATGTCTTATTGTTAGATATATTCAACTCATTAGGATTTCCTACTTCAACTACGGTTTCTGTGGTTTTCGAGCTTTTGGGTGCTGGTGTTTGTTTGGCTATCTATAAAATCATTACTCAAGATGATGGATTTGAAACCTTATCAGGTTATATCAACACCAAAAAAGCTTCTGAAATTGTAACCAGTATTTTGCTTTCGGTATTAATATCATTCACAATTGGTGCTTTTGTTCAATATATTTCAAGGATTTTATTTTCGTTTCAATATGAAAGAAGAGTCAAGTATTTTGGAGCCATTTTTGGAGGAGTTGGGCTTGGTTTTATTTGTTATTTCATATTAGCAAAAGGATTAGGAGGTACTGATTTAGCCACAAAAATTATAGAGGTTATTCACGAAGGAAATGCTCAAGATTTGTTGGCTGCTGGTAATAATTTCTTCGAAACTTCTCATAAAACTCTTGAAGAGTTGTTAAAAGATAAAAAAAAGGAAATTATTTTAAATGATGATAAGACACAACTTTTGCTAACTTTTAAAGGCTATGTAAATTATTACATGCTTTACTTTTTAGGGGTTTTTATTGTTATTTTTGGTTTACTTTCACAATTGCTAATTTCTTTAAAAGTTAACATTTTCAAAGTAATCATTGTCATAGGAACTTTTGCTTTGGCATTAGCTTTTGCTGGTAATGACTTAGTGAACTTCATTGGTGTGCCAATTGGAGCTATTCAGGCATATGATATTTATGTCGCTGGAGGTAATAATTCGTCAATGTTAATGGGTGAATTAGCATCAACCGATTTAAAAGCTAATTTTTGGTATTTGTTAGCTGGTGGTGGAATAATGGTTTACACACTTTGGACTTCTAAAAAAGCAAAAGAAGTTATTAAAACTGGAGTAGATTTGTCTCGCCAAGGTGATGGTTCTGAAAAATTTGATGCAAATAATTTATCTCGTATTATTGTAAGAGGTGTAATGTATATTGGACAATTAATTAATTATGTATTACCAAAATCACTTCAATTAAAAATTGACAAACAGTTTGTTAAAGAAGAAATAAAGAGTAAAAACAAAGAAGTTGCTGCTTTTGATATGGTTCGTGCTTCTGTAAATTTAATGGTTGCTGCTGTGTTGATTGCAATTGGAACCTCATTAAAATTACCGCTTTCTACAACTTACGTAACCTTTATGGTAGCAATGGGAACTTCATTTGCGGATAGAGCTTGGGATAGAGAAAGCGCAGTTTATAGAGTAGCTGGAGTTTTTAACGTAATTGGAGGTTGGTTTGTAACCGCAATCGTAGCTTTCTCTATGGCAGGATTAGTGGTTACTATTTTAAAAGTTGGAAAAGTATTTGCTTTTGTTGCCATTATGATTTTGGTTGGAATTTTATTATATAGAAGTTCAAGAAAGTATATTTTAAAATCCAAAGAGCGCGATGCAGAATTAGCGCAATTAAGAACTGAAGATGTAGCAACTATTAAAGAAATTATTTCGGAAAGTTCATCCCAAATCGCTAAGGTTGTTCATAAAACTAATATTTTGTATTCTGATGTTGTGAATAATTTAGGATTACAAGATTTAGCAAAATTAAAAGAAGATAAAAAGAAACTTAAAAAGTTAGAAAAAGAAGTTGATGATTTAAAGAGTAATGTTTTCTATGTGATTAAAAACTTAGATGAAAACTCAATTGAAGCTAGTAAGTTCTATATTCTAATTTTAGGATTCTTACAAGATATGGTTCAATCTATAGGTTTTATAACTAATACGAGTTATTCGCATATAAATAACAATCATAAGAATTTGAAATTCAATCAAATTAGAGATTTAAAATCAATTGATAATCAGTTGCAACTTTTATTTGAACGTTTAGAAGAAAGTTTCAGAGCAGAAGATTTTTCTAAATTGGATCTTGTTTTACAAGAAAAATCAACTTTATTAAATTCTATAGCGGAGTTGATTCAAAAACAAATTACTAGAATCAGAACTACTGAGAATAGTCCTAAAAACAGTAAATTGTATTTTGGTTTGTTATTAGAAACAAATGATTTAGTAAAAGCAACTATGAGTTTATTGGAATTGTTTAAAGAGTTTAATGAACAAGTTGATAAGAAATAAAAAAAGGGAGTCAAAATTTTGACTCCCTTTTTTGTTAAAATTAAATTTTATGCATTTATTGCTTCTACTTTAATTTCATTGTCATTTAACATGTCGCGAAGCATATTTTCAATACCATTTTTTAGAGTAAATGTAGAAGAAGGACAACCACTACAAGCGCCTTGTAAAATTACCTTCACTCTTTTTTCATCTGCATTAAAAGAATCAAACATGATATTACCGCCATCGCCTTGAACTGCTGGTTTTACATATTCTTCTAAGATATTTATGATTTGTTGAGAAGTAACATCTAATTTGTCAAAATATTCTTCTTGTTGCTTTTGATGATTTTCCGTTTTTACTATCAAGGATTCATCAACTGCTAAATTTCCGTTTTCTAAAAACTCTTTGATAAAAGTTCTAATTTCCAAAGTAATTTCGTCCCATTGTGCAATTTCAAATTTGGAAATAGAAATGTAATTCTCGTCAATAAAGACTTCTTTTACGAAAGGAAATTTAAATAATTCTTTTGCTAATGGAGAAGCAATAGTGTCATCAATGTTTTTGCATTCCACAAGTGTTTTAGTTAATGCTTTGTTAGCAACAAATTTTAATACTGCTGGATTTGGAGTGGTTTCTGCGTAAACAGTAATTGGAATCTTTTTGTTCTCTGTTTCTTCAATTGTAATAATTTTTCCTCCGTTATTGATGAATTCTTCAATTTGTTGAGCAACATCATCCTGAACATCTTCCCATTCCACAATTGAGAATTTTTCTATTGCAATAAAGTTTCCAGAAATGTAAACGGTTTTTACAAAAGGCAAAAAGAATAATTGTTTAGCTAAAGGAGAATCTTGTGTTTCGTCAATATTCTTAAATTCAAAATTTTGATTACGAACAATGGTTTCATCTAATTCAAATTTAACAATCGAAGGGTTATTTGTTATTTTTACACTAATTTTAGACATGATGTGTTTTTTTTGCAAAGATACAAAACCTCAGTATTTAATTCTTTTTATATTTGTTAATTCTAAATAAACAAAAACTAAATTTCTGTGAAAAAAATTCTACTCTTTTTTGTTGTTTTATTTATTCATTCAAACTCTTTCTCACAAGTTTTGATTGATCAAACAAAAACACCTGCTGAAATTACGATACAGGATTTGATTGGTGCTGGAGTCACAGTCTCAAATATCACTTTTAATGGAACTGCAGCTAATGCTTCTATAGTAATGGATCAAATAGGATTGTTCTCCAATGGTTTAACTTCTCCTGTAAACATTGATTCTGGAGTGATTTTATCTACTGGTAATAGTTTAGTTGCTCAAATTGGTCCTGCCACCCAAGTTGGCGGCGCTTCTCAAGCTTCTACTTCTCCTGTTGTTGGGGATGCCGATTTAGCTACGTTGGTTACCGGAACAATTCGAAATGTAGCTGTTTTAGAATTTGATTTTGTTCCCACAAGTTCATTTGTTGAGTTTAACTATGTCTTTGCTTCTGAAGAGTATCCAGAGTTCACTCCATGTAGCACTGCAAGTCCTATAAATGATGTTTTTGGGTTTTTTATCTCAGGTCCAGGAATAACAGGCCCTTTTTCTAATAGTGCTGAAAATATTGCTTTGATTCCCGGAACAACTTTACCAATTTCAATTAATAACATAAATGATTGTTCTCCATACAATGCTTTTTATGTTGATAATTCAAGTTTTATAGATCCTGTAACTGGTTTAGTTAATCCCAATACAGTTCAATATGATGGAATGACAACAGTTTTAACCGCTAGGTCTAATGTACAATGTGGACAAACCTATCATATTAAACTAGCAATTGCTAATGTTTCTGATAATGGTTGGGATTCTGCTGTTTTTTTACAAGCAAACAGTTTTACTATTCCTACGGTTAGCTTAGGGCCTGACCGTTTTTTTTGTGGAGCGGCAACATGTGTTGATATTACTGCGACTTTTGCTCAGACATTACCTACTGGATTTAATCCAACTTTTAATTGGTATCTCAATGGAGTTTTACAGACAACCACTACTGTCCCTACATTGAATGTTTGTCAAAGTGGAACTTGGACTGTTGAGGTGTTAACGCCTGGTTGTGCTAATGTTGTTACCTCTGATGATATTGAGGTTGGCTTTATTGGTGTAGTTCCTTTTAACCCTATCCCACCAATTGTTGCTACACCTGGAGAATGTAATCCGGTTATTGACTTAACGGTTTATGAGGCTGCTTTGGTAGCTCCCCAAGACCCTGCTGGTTTTGTTTTTGTATATTATGACGAGAATTTTGACGTAATTGCCGATCCTACAACATTTTCTCCTACTGCAACAACTATTGTAGGTGTCGAGATTTTTAATGGTCCATGTAGTAACTTTGATATTGTTGATGTGATAGTGGATTGTGTTCCTGCATCTTGCCAGTTAGATTTAACTTCAGCCGCAACTACAACAAATCAGACTATTTGTATTGGAGAGGCTGTGACGGACATTACCTATACTTTTTCAGGTGATGCAACCAATGCTTCAGTTATAGATTTACCTACAGGTGTTTCTGCTACAGTTTCATCAGGAGTTGTAACAATTAGTGGAACTCCAACAGCTACAGGCAGTTTTACTTATACAGTTACTACTACAGGTTGTACTCCTGAATTAAGTTTGCAAGGTACTATAACAATTGCAACTGCTCCTGTATTTACAAGTTTACTATCAAATACGCCTATTTGTTCAGGTGAAGATGCGATTTTTACTTTGCAAGGTAGTGCAGGTGCAACGGTTGAATATACTATTGATGGAGGAACTATTCAAACAGAAACGCTTGATGCCTCTGGTGAGGTAATAATTACCATACCTTCAGTAACTGCAAATACAACTATTCAACTAGCTGAAATTTCTATTGGAAGTTGTACGGTTACTTTGATTGATAATACAACAGTTGTTGTTAACCCTATACCTGATGTTCCAACAATTGATGTAACAGCTCCAACTTGTGCATTGGCTGGGTTTGCTACAATAACCAATTATGATATAACTTTTACTTACACCTTTACCCCAGCAGGACCAACAATCTCTGCTACAGGATTGGTTGAAAATATCTTGTATGGTACCAGTTACGTTGTAAACGTAAATAACGGGAATTGTACATCTGCAGATTCAACACCATTTATAGTTCAAGATATTTTAGCAGTACCTGATGTTCCAACTCTTGCAATTACAGCACCGACATGTACCGCTTCAGGCTTTGCAACAATAACGAATTATGATGGAACATTAACCTATGATTTCACTCCAGCAGGCCCAACAGTTGACGCTTCAGGATTAATCTCAGGAATGACTTTTGGAACGAGTTATGAAGTAGCGGCTAATAATGGTAGTTGTGTTTCTGCGAATTCTTTGGCATTCAGTATTGATGATATTCTACCAACACCAGCAGTTCCTACAATAGCTACTACGGCACCAACATGTACGGCAGATGGTTTTAGCGAGTTAACGAATTACGATGCAACTTTAACTTATACTTTCACCCCAGCAGGTCCATCGGTTGATGCTACTGGATTGATCACAGGTATGACTATTGGAACGAGTTACACCGTAACAGCAAGTAATGCAACATGTACATCAGCGGATTCTGCAGCATTTAGTAATGCAACACAATTGATAACACCTGATGTTCCAACCCTTACAATTACAGCACCGACTTGTACCGCTTCAGGCTTTGCAACGATAACGAATTATGATGGAACATTAACCTATGATTTCACTCCAGCAGGTCCAACAGTTGACGCTTCAGGATTAATCTCAGGAATGACTTTTGGAACGAGTTATGAAGTAGCGGCTAATAATGGTAGTTGTGTTTCTGCGAATTCTTTGGCATTCAGTATTGATGATATTCTACCAACACCAGCAGTTCCTACAATAGCTACTACAGCACCAACATGTACGGCAGATGGTTTTAGCGAGTTAACGAATTACGATGCAACTTTAACTTATACTTTCACCCCAGCAGGTCCATCGGTTGATGCTACTGGATTGATCACAGGTATGACTATTGGAACGAGTTACACCGTAACAGCAAGTAATGCAACATGTACATCAGCGGATTCTGCAGCATTTAGTAATGCAACACAATTGATAACACCTGATGTTCCAACCCTTACAATTACAGCACCGACATGTACTGCTTCAGGCTTTGCAACGATAACGAATTATGATGGAACATTAACCTATGATTTCACTCCAGCAGGTCCAACAGTTGATGCTACAGGATTAATTTCAGGAATGACTTTTGGAACGTCCTATACAGTAGCAGCAGGTAACACAACGTGTACTTCAGCAGCATCTACTTCATTTAATATTTCGGATCAATTGCCAGCTCCAGTTGTTACAAGTGTAACTAATAATGGTCCAATTTGTGAAGGAGCAAATGTTGTGTTTACAATAACAGGAACGCCTAATGCGGTTGTATCTTATTCAGGAGTTATAGGAGTTCCAGCTAGTGCAGTAACATTAAGTGCTAGTGGACAAGCTACGGTAACAGTAAATGGAGTAACAACCAATCAAACGATAACATTAAATACAGTTACTAATCCTGTAACAGGATGTAGTGCAGTTATAAGCAATACAGACACAGCGACTATTTTACCATTACCAACAGCGAATTTAAGTTCAGCTAATCCAGCTACATGTTCGGGAGGTTCTGTGGTATTGAATTTTACAGGAACGCCTAATGCTATTGTTTCTTTCACAGACGGAACGAATAATTATAGTGTTACTTTAGATGCTACAGGAGTTAATAACTATACTACGCCACCTATCTCAAGCACTACCACGTTTACTTTAACAAGTGTAGTTACAACAGACACGCCTTCATGTTCGCAAACAGTAGGAGATAGTGTAACAATTACAATTACCCCACGCCCAGTAATGACGGTTTCACCTAATCCATTAGTATTGTGTAATGGAGCCACGATGAATTTGGTATTGAATAGTAATGTAACAGGAACGACCTACACTTGGTCTGCATCGACTACTAATATTGAAGGATCGTTTATATTGAGTGGCGATGAATCTGATATTAATCAGTTGGTTGAATTACAAGACCCTATTGTTGTTGGATTTGTGACCATAGTTGCAATTCCACGAGCTAATAATTGTGATGGAGATCCAGTTACGATTCAAGTTGTTGTTAATCCTGTTCCAGAGATTACAGATGTTAACGTAAGCGCAGAGACGATTTGTTCTAATAATGAAGTATCGATAAGTGTAGTTGGTATTCCAAGTGGACTAAGTTATACTTGGCAAGCTATTAATACTAACGGAGTAACAATTGTTGGAGGCGTAACTAGTGGTACAAGTGCTACGGGTGATATTGATGTTACTTTAGTTACTACCGATCCATTAGTAGCAGGAACGATTCAGTTTGAGATTACTCCAATTCGTAATGGATGTACTGGAGCATCAGTTGTCACTCCAGTTATTACGGTTAATCCGATTCCTGGTACTCCAATTGGTTTACCGGTATCTGAAATTTGTAGTGGAGAGAATGCGAATTTGAATATTTCAGTAACGCCATTAATGGCAGGTACAGAGTTAGATTGGGAAGTAGTTGAGGCTGTCAATATAACAGCAGGTTATGCTACTCAAGGTTCAGGAGTATCACCAATATTGATTGATGATATATTGATTAATGAAACGGATCAACAAGGATTTATCCGTTACCGTGTTACTTCACGTTTGAATGGCTGTATTGGAAATACTACAGACTTTATAGTTAGAGTAAATCCATTACCACTTCCATCGTTACAAGACGGAGCGATTTGTGTTGACGCATCTGGAGTTACTTTCCAAACGTATGTTCTAAATAGTGGAATAAGTGGAGTTATATATGATTTTGATTGGTACTACAATGGTACATTGATTGCCGGAGCAACAGGAAATAGTTACACGGCAACACAACCAGGAACGTATTCCTTAATTGTAACCAATACGGTAACAGGATGTATTTCAGAGGAGGTTTTTGCTGATGTAATAGAAGTACAACCCGCTACAGCAGTATCAGCTACAGTTACAGATGCATTTTCAGATAACGCTACCATTACGGTAAGTGTAACAGGCGGATCAGGAACATTGTTATATCAATTGGATGATGAAGGCTTCCAAGAATCAAATGTTTTCATAGGAGTTTCAGCAGGATTACATACAGTGACTGTAGTAGACACCCAAGGATGTACCTATTTGACAATAGAAGTATTGGTAATAGATTATCCACCATTCTTCACACCAAATGGAGATGGATTTAATGATACATGGAATATTTTTTCATTAAATGGTCAAACTAATGCAAAAATTTATATCTTTGACAGATATGGAAAATTGATAAAACAATTGAGTCCAGCAGGAGCAGGTTGGGATGGAAGATTAAACGGAGTTGATCTCCCTTCTACCGATTATTGGTTTACAGTTGATTACCTTGAAAATGAACAACAAAAAACTTTTAAAGCGCATTTCTCATTAATACGTTAACAAAAATGAATTTTAAAAAAGGATACTTATTTTTAGCTTTTTTATTGTCGCAATTAGCATTTTCACAAGAAGGTGTTGCGGTTTATTCAGATTATTTATCTGATAATTATTATTTAATTCACCCTTCGATGGCAGGTGCTGCAAATTGTGGTAAAGTAAGATTAACTGCTCGCCAACAGTGGATGGGTCAAGAAAATGCCCCAGCACTTCAAACAGTAAGTTTTAATACTGCTTTGGATGAAGATGGTGTATCAGGAGTGGGTATGATTATTTTTAATGATAAAAATGGTTATCACTCGCAAAGAGGAGCGAAATTGACTTATGCGCATCATTTAAGATTCTCAAGAAGTACAGCTGATTTAAATCAATTATCTTTTGGTTTAAGTGGTGCTTTTGTTCAAAGTACAATTGACGGTACTGATTTTATTGAATTTGATCCACGAATTGTGCCAGGTGTGATTCAGAAGGATGCTTATTTTAATGTAGATCTTGGTGTTTCTTATCATTATATGGATTTCTTTACGCATGTAACAGTAAAAAACTTTCTTGCAAATAGAAGAGAGTTATATACAGAAGAAATAGAGTCTGATAATTTGAGAAAAATTTTATGGAGTGCTGGTGCTGTTTTTGGTGATGCAGATCGTATTATGTTTGAGCCTTCTTTTATGTTTCAATGGATTCCTGAAACTAAAGAGAGAACTATTGATTTAAACATGAAAGTTTACAAAAATCTTGATTTTGGTAGAATGTGGGGAGGACTTTCATATAGAAGGGCTTTCGATCAAGCGGAATATTTAGCAAGTAATGGAACTTCAATTGAGAGACAACGTTTGCAGTATATAACACCGATTGTTGGGGTTAATTACAAAAAATTCATGTTCGCTTATACCTATTCACATTTGTTAGGTGATATTAAGTTTGACAATGGTGGATTCCATCAAATTACACTTGGATTTGATGTGTTCTGTAGAGCTGCAGACTGGGATTGTAACTGTCCAGCTGTAAACTAATTGATAAAAAATATTTAATATGTCCCGATTTTTCGGGACATTTTTATTACACATAATATGATAATAAAAGCGGTAAACGGGAAATCACCACAAATTCCGGAAGATTGTTACGTAGCTGAAAACGCTACGATTGTTGGTGATGTAAAAATTGGTGATCAATGTAGTATTTGGTTTAATGCTGTTGTTCGGGGCGATGTAAATTCAATAACTATTGGAAATAAGGTTAATATTCAGGATGGTGCCGTAATTCATTGTACTTATGAAAAGCATCCAACATTAATTGGGAATAATGTTTCGATTGGACATAATGCAATTGTGCATGGATGTACCATTCATGATAATGTTTTAATTGGGATGGGAGCCATCGTTATGGATAATTGTGTTGTTGAAAGCAATGCAATAGTAGCCGCTGGCTCAGTAATTACGCAAAACACAGTTGTTCCTTCAGGTACAATTTATGCAGGAGTTCCAGCGAAAAAAGTTAAAGATATTAATCAAAGTGATTTTGCAGGGGAAATAGAGAGAATTTCTAATAATTACGTAATGTATTCGGGTTGGTTTAAAGACCAAGATTAAAAATCGCGATAAAAAACATCGTCTTTCCTTTGAATTATGTAGGATAAAATTTCTGGATTTCCATTAGAATAAAAAATGTTTTTACCTTGATTGATTTTAGAATTTAAAAGGTTATTTTTTTCTAATACCAATTTAGTTTGTTTTGCAACTGCTTCTCCAGAATCTATTATTGTTATATTTTTTGGGAGTATTTTTTGTATTTGCGGAATTAAATAAGGATAATGACTACAACCTAAAACTAGATAATCTATTTTGTTTGTTATCATTGGTTCTAAGTATTTTTTTAGTAATTGTTTAGTTTTATTAGAATTTATTTCACCATTTTCTATTAAATCTACTAAGCCATAACCAATTTGCTCCATCACTTCAATATCAGTGAATCTAGAAACTGTTTCATGAAACAACTCACTATTTAATGTTCCTTTTGTTGCAAGTATTCCAATCTTGTGCGTTTTAGTGTGAATTGCGGCTGGTTTAATAGCTGGTTCAATACCAATAAAAGGAATATCGTATTTTTCTCTTAGAACTTTAATCGCATTAGTAGTTGCTGTATTACAAGCTACTACAATTATTTTACTATTTAAGTTCAATAGGAATTCGGTATTCTTACAGCTTAAATGGATGATTTCCTCTTTTGTTTTTTGTCCGTAAGGTGCATTTTTACTATCTGCAAGGTAAATTGTGTTTTCATGTGGAAGTAATTTGTTTACTTCTGTCCATATTGAAGTTCCACCCACGCCTGAGTCAAATAGTCCTATTGGATTTAATGTTGAGATCATAAAACAAATGTAAAAAAAAACTGCTCAAAAATTCAATTATTTTTGAGCAGTTTAATTATAATTATTTGGTTTTAGAAACCTAATTCTTTCTTAACATCCATCAAAAGGTTAGTTCCATTTGCAACTAAAACACCACTTCCGTTTGTTGCGTCAAGAACATATTCAAATCCTTTAGCTTTAGCTACTTTTTGAATTGCTGCTTGTGCTTTTTCTAAAATTGGCTTTAATAAATCTACTTCCTTTTGTTGTAATTCTTTTCCAGCACTTTGTTGGTACTGTTGAATACGAGTTCCCATATCTTGCATTTCTTTTGATCGAGCATCGTTTGTTGCGTCACCTGCAGTTGGAGCTTCTTGCTCGTATTTTTGTAATTTAGTTTGGTATTCTTGTACCATTGTACGATATTCTTTATCGTACTGTTCTTTGATTTTGTCTAATTGAGATTGAGCTGTTTTCATTTCTGGCATACTCGTCATTAATTCTTGAACATCAATGTGAGCTACTTTTGATTGAGCGTTTATTTGTGTTCCTACAAAAAGAACAAGTGCAATTACTAAGGTTTTAATTTGTTTCATTTTACTATTATTTAATTCAGGTTTATTATTATTTAATCGTTGGTTTTATTTTCTCTTTCTTTTTTTGCAGCTTCTCTTTCTTCAAGAATTTTTTTTCTTCTTTCTTCTAGAGCCTTTTTTCTTTCTTCGGCTTTTCTAGCTTTCTCTTCTTCTGCTTGTTTTCTTTTCTCTTCAGGGCTTAAAGTTTCAGTTTTATCTTTAACGTCTTCAATTTCTTTAGCCTCTGTACTATCCTTTTCAATTACTGTGCCATTTTTTTTAGCCTCGCGCTCTTCAATCAATTTTTGTCTTCTTTCTTCTGCTGCTTTTTTTCTTTCTTCAATTAATTTTTCACGTTCTGCCTTTTTCTCTTCAAGTAACTTTTCTCTAGCTAACTTCTTTTCCTCTAATACTTTTTTTCTTTCGGCTAAAGCTGGATTTTCGTCTTCCATATCTTCTAGTGCTTCTTTGCTTTCTTGCTCTTTGAGTTGTTTTTTAGATAATTTTTCTCTGTTTTGAGCTCTTCCAATTGCACGTATCACCTGATCACTGATGTCGTATCTTTGGGCAGCAAATAATATGGTTAAATCTGAAGATTTGTCAAAAATGAAGTCGTATTTTTTTTGTTCAGAAATGTCTTGAATTGCTGTGAAAACTTGATCTTGGATTGGTTTAATTAGCATTGTTCTTTGAACAATTAAATCGCCTGTTGCACCAAACCTTTTTTCTTGATATTCTAAAAGTGCTTTCTCTTGAAAAGCAATTTCTTCTTCTCTTTCTTCAATTAATTCTTTTGTTAAAAGAACTCTTTCTGTATTTAATGATTCTTTTAGTTTATTTATATCATTTCGTTTCAGCTCAATTTCTTGCTTCCATTTTAGCGCTTTTTGTTCTAATTGATTTTTAGTTTCTGCATATTCAGGAACTTTTTCCAAAATATAATCCATATCAATATAGCCAATTTTAACACCTCTACCTTGAGAGTATGTTAAAAGTGAGCAAGCTAGAGCTAAAAGTAAAATTATTTTTTTCATGATAAGTTTTTAAGTTTCACTGAAAAATTTCAATTATAAATCATTTCGAAAGATAAGAAATATTTCTAATTGTTAATTTCCATTTATTAAAAACGTTTAAAAATTAAAATTGTTGTCCAATTATAAAGTGAGTTTGCCATCCACTTTTTTGATTGGTCCCTGGGATATTATCAAAACCATGAGCAAAATCAATTCCTAATAGTCCGAAAGCTGGCATAAATACTCTTAAACCAACACCTGCAGATCTACTTAATTTAAAAGGATTGTATTCTTTAAATGTGTCAAAAGCATTACCCGCCTCAATAAAACTTAAGCCGTAAATTGTTGCAGCTTGTTTTAACGTAATAGGATATCTAAGTTCTAATGAAAACTTATTATATATTGTTCCACCATCGACACTTGACAATGAGTTGTTTGGATATCCTCTGAGCTGGATTACTTCTCTACCATCTAAGGCAAAGTTGGCTAAACCATCACCACCAACATAGAATCTCTCAAAAGGCACGAGACCTCTATCTGAGTTATAAGCGCCCATGTATCCAAATTCTCCTAAAGTTCTTAATACCAATTTATCATAGATTCTTGTATACCAATCACCTCTAAATTTAACCTTGTAATACTCTAGCCAATTAAATCTTTTTTGATCTATTTTACTTTGATCGGCAGCAGCATCTTGAAAATTATCAACTTTTCTCGGATTAGGATTTTGTTGTGTTGGAACAGCTTCCAAATAGTCTCCTGGCTGTACAATAACGGTAACACCATTTTCAACATATGAGTATGGGTCTCCTTTATAAGTATACTTGTATTCTTCTAAATTTTCTAAATTTCCATAATCAACTCCATTAAATAAAGAATATGGAGGAGTTAGTCTTGCTGAAACACTAAACTCTGAACCATAAGTTGGATATATAGGGTTTACACCTTTACTGTTTCTTGTTAATCCTATTGTATAAGCGAAGTTTCTTGAAGAACCATCACCAAATGTAAACAATCCAGTATTGTAGTTATTTAAGTCATAATATTGAAAAGTCAAATTCTGAGATAACACAAAATAGTCATCAGGAACTCTTAATCTTTTTGCTATACCAACATTTAAAGAAGTAATGTTAAAACTCTGATTTCTATCTACATCTCTTGTTCGAAAGTCAAATAAAAACTGTTTACTCTGAGATATTGAAGCAGAAAAGTTAATTGGTTTTTTACCTCCTAACCATGGTTCTGAAAACGATAAGCTGTATGTTTGAAAAAACTGACTCGCTTGTAATCGAAGAGCCATTTTTTGACCATCACCCATTGGTAATGGCTTGTAAGCATCTTTTTTAAACATATTTCTCGCAGAGAAATTGTTAAAAGAAAGCCCTAAGGTTCCAATGAACCCTCCACCTCCATAGCCTCCTTGAAGTTCAATTTGACTAGAGCCTTTTTCAACCACGCTGTATTCAATATCTACTGTTCCTTCTTGAGGGTCAACATTTTTAAAGTCAGGTTTTATTGCTTCAGGATCAAAAAATCCTAATTGACCAATTTCACGTATAGATCTAACTAATAATTCTTTGCTATATTTTTGTCCTGGTCTTGTTCTTAATTCACGATAAATAACATGATCATTTGTTTTGTCATTTCCAACAACAGTTATTCGGTTAAAATAAGCAATTGGACCTTCAGAGATTCTAATTTCAAAATCTATGGTGTCATTTGATGTTTTAACTTCAACAGCATTAATGCTTGAAAAAAGATAGCCGTTATTTTGGTAAAGATTTGTTAAATCTTCGCCATCTGGCTTAGTTTGATCTGCAATTCTCTTTTGTAATAAAACACCATTATAAACATCACCTTTTTGTATACCTAATATTCTGTTAAGTTGGGTATTGGTATAAACGCTATTTCCAAGATAACGAATATCTCCAAAATAATATTTTTTTCCTTCTTCAAGGTTAACTTTGATGTCAATTGTGTTTTTTTCTTTGTTGTAGGCAATGGTGTCTGATGTTATTCTGGCATCTCTAAAACCATTTTCTTTATATTTGTCAATAACGTTTGTTAAATCTTCTTGATATTTATCTTTGATGTATTTTGAAGATTTGAAGATTCGTAATGGATTCTTTTGTTTGGTATTTTTAAAAGCCTTTCTAAGTTTTTTATCACTCATTTCTTCATTACCATTAAAGGTAATAGATGCGACTTTAACTTTAGTTCCTTTGTCAATATTTACAACCATTTTTACTTCAGTATCGGTTGAATCTTCTATTGTATTTATAAAAACTTTATTGTTATAATAACCGTCTTTTTTGTACTTATTTTCAATATAGTTTTTGGTAGTTGTAATCAAATTTTCATTGACAATTTTACCTTTTTTAAGATCAACTTCTTTAATTAAGTCTTCTGCTTTTCCTTTTTTAATCCCATTTATTTTAATATCTGATAATTTTGGAAGTTCGTTAATGTTTAATTCAAGGAAAATACTATCTCCCTTAATCTCATTAACATAAAAATTAACATCACTAAAAAGGCCAAGTTTCCATAGCTTTTTAATTGCAGTACTAATGTCTTCTCCTGGTACAACAATTTTTTGTCCTTTTTCTAAACCAGTAAACGTGACTACTGTTTGTTCGTTATAATTTAACTTACCTGTCACTTCAACATTACCTAAAATGTATTCTTTTCCGCTTTCAAGTTTTGTTTCTTGTGCAACTAATTTTGTACTATTTCCTATAACTACAAAGGCAAAAAGTAATTGTAAACTTTTTTTAAACATTTTTTTATTCTGAAATTTGTTCGCTTGTTTTTCCAAATCTTCTTTCTCTATTCTGATAACTTAATATTGCTTCGTATAAATGTTCTTTTTTAAAATCGGGCCATAACACTTCTGAAAAATAAAATTCTGCATATGCTATTTGCCAAAGTAAAAAATTACTAATGCGGTGTTCGCCACTTGTACGAATAACTAAGTCTACATCAGGTAGATTGTGTGTGTAAAGATGCTTATTAATAATTGATTCGTCAATAGCATCTATTGAAATTATATTATTTTTAACTTTATCGCTAATTTTTTTAACAGCTTGAACCAACTCTTCTCTAGCACCATAACTTAAAGCCAATGTCAATGTCATCCTAGTGTTTGCAGCAGTTGATTCAATTACCTCTTCAAGTTCTTTTTGAACCTTTGCTGGTAAATTTGTTAAATTTCCGATAGCGTTTAATCGGATATTGTTTTTCTGCAAAGTAGCCAATTCTTTCTTTAAAGATGAAATTAGTAACTTCATTAAGGTATCTACCTCAAATTTTGGGCGATTCCAGTTTTCAGTTGAAAATGCATAAAGGGTTAGGTTTTCAATTCCTAATTCCGCACAAGTTTCAACAGTGTTTTTTACAGATTTTGTACCATTTTCATGACCTATAGTTCTCAATAAACCTTTTTGTTTTGCCCAACGACCATTTCCATCCATTATAATTGCTAAATGGCGTGGTAGTTTTTCTAGATTTATGTTGTCTTTCAATATCATATTATTCTGCACAAAAACAGGGATTATCGCCAAAAGTATAAGTTAACGTAAAACCCGTGAACACATACCAATCATTACTATTTAGGTTTCCAAATCGAACATTTTCAAAATTGTCATTCTTTGGATTACTTCCATCTAAATTATCTGTAAAAGTATATCTAGCACCAACTTCAAAACCTAAGATAAAACTTTCAAGAAATCTTGTTTTAATTCCAACTACCATTGGTATCGCAAAAGCACTATCTCTGTAATCAGTTTCAGCTTTGGTTCCTAATATATATTTTTCATTATATATAAAATGGTTTACACCTGTAAATACATAAGGAGTAAACAATGTTCCTGATTCATGCAAATCGAAATCAAAAAAATTAAATTCTAGACCTGCGGAAAATTCAGTAATGCTATTTGTGAATGAAAATCCTCTTAAATTTCTTCCTGGAATATCACTGTCTTTATCATTTGAATTGATATTTCCATGTTTTATTGAAAAGCGATAGGAGTGACGTGTGCTTCTGTTCCATTTGTATAACAACCCTATAGTTGGTTCATTTGGCGAAATGTAATCTGTAGGACCAATGTCGCCAATGTAATTGGAACCACCTACAAATATACCAATTTCATTAATTTGAGCTTTTGCACTCAAAAAACTTAGCAACAGAAATATGTAAACAACTAATACTTTCATTTTAAAAATAGTTTGCAAATATAACAATATAGATTTCACTACCACACAGATAGGAAATTTATTTTAAAAACGTAATAAAGTTGTTTTTTGTATACGGTTTTTAATTTCTTTTATCTTCACCCCAAAGTAATTTTTTTCTAATGGTGTTTAAAAAAGAATCTTCGTTGAATTCAATAATGCTAATGGTGAATGGCGATTTTTTGATATGAATCACAGTATCTTTACTAACTGAGTTAATTCTGGAGTCTAGCGAAATTAAAAATTGTTCTTCTCTTCCTGAAACTTCAAGCGTAATTTCGGTATCATCAGTAATTACCAATGGTCTTGCATTTAAATTATGTGGTGCCATTGGTGTTATAACTAAACTAGCTACTTCAGGAGTTAATAATGGACCACCACAACTCAATGAATATCCTGTGGAGCCCGTTGGTGTAGAAACAATTAATCCGTCTGCCCAATAAGAAGTTAACAATTCACCGTTCAAATAGGTTTTTATGGTAATCATCGAAGTGGTGTCTTTTCTGGCTACAGTAACTTCATTAAGCGCAAAGTCTAAATCAGAAAAGCTTTCGTAAGATGGACTTGTAGTTATACTCAAAAGTGTTCGTTTAGAAACGTGGTATTCTTTGGCTAACAATTTTTTTAGTTGAATTTCAATATTTTCAAACTGAACAGTTGCTAAAAACCCCAATCTTCCAGCGTTAATTCCAATGATTGGAATGTTTTTATCTCGAATATAAGTGGCTGCTTTTAGAATGGTTCCATCTCCTCCAATGCTAATTAATGCTTCAAAACTCGAATCTAATTCGTGGTTGTTATGAAAAACAGGGAAATTGGAAGTTACAATTTCTTTCTCTTTTAAAATTTCCAAAAAATGAGCTTCAAAAACAATTTGTACTTGGTGTGAATGTAATATAGTTAAGACTTTGGTAACAATTTCTGCGGTATTGCTTTGGTAATATTGTCCAAAAAGTGCTAATTTCATTTGACTTATATATTAAGGTATTTGTCTAAATAATCGGAACGCTCTTTTAAGCTGTTTAAATAGGAATCTTCTTGGTGCTCCGAAATGATTTCATATTCATAACGACGAAATGTTTGAATAATTTCATTCATTTCGCTTTGGCTAATCTTAACCGTGATTTCTGCTTTTCCATTGCTGATGTTGGAAATGAAAATCCCCAATATTTTTCCATTATTGCTCTCTACTATTTGGGAAATTTGACTAAATGAAAATTGGGTAACATCTTTTTCTACTACCAAAATTCCGCCTTCTTCTTTAAGAAATGGAGTTTCATGCAGAAAACGAACCACATCTTCTAGTTCGTAATAACCCAAATAATTGTTTTTTTCATCTAAAACTGGAACGATGTTGGTTTCATTCTGAGCAAAAACTTCTAAAACATCTAACCAAATCATATTTGAACGCACAAAAAATCGATTGAATTCAAAACGGTGTTCTTCAATTTTTGATATTTGACTAAAAATATCTGCGTTTTCTTTGCTCAAACAACCAATATAAACATTTCCTTCCAATACTGGAAAATGTGAATAAGGCAAATCCAAGAATAAATCTTGTGCCTCTTCAATGGTGTCTGTGCTACTCAAAGCTTTGATATCGCTATTTAAAAAATGTAATAGAGTATTCATCTTCGCTCGAAATTTTATGCAAAATAATCAAAAATACCTTATCCATACTAGTAATACTTTGTATTTTTGTAAAGTAAATAGAAATACAATGACAAAATTATCTGTAAATATCAATAAAATTGCCACATTACGAAACGCTAGAGGAGGCAATGTCCCTGATTTATTAAAAGTTGCTGCTGATATTCAAAAATTTGGTGCTCACGGAATTACCATTCATCCACGACCTGATGAACGCCATATTCGCTACCAAGACGCAAGAGATTTAAAGGCAATTGTTCATACTGAATATAATATTGAAGGAAATCCTCAACACAATTTTATTGATTTGGTTTTAGAATGCAAACCTACGCAAGTGACTTTGGTTCCTGATGCTATTGGAGCACTAACTTCAAATGCAGGTTGGGATACAATAAAACATCAATCCTATTTAAAAGAAGTAATTCAAGAATTCCAACGCAATAATATTAGAACTTCTATTTTTGTGGATGCCAATGAAGCTATGGTAGAAGGAGCAAAAGCAACTGGGACTGATAGAATTGAGTTGTATACTGAAAGTTTTGCACATCAATACGGTTTAGGAAATAAAGAAGGAATTCAGCCTTTTATTCAAGCAGCATTAAAAGCTAATGAATTGGATTTAGGAATTAATGCTGGCCACGATTTAAGTTTGGATAATATTCGTTTTTTCAAAGAAAATATTCCCAATTTATTAGAAGTTTCCATTGGTCACGCCCTGATTTCGGAAGCCATTTATTTAGGTTTAGAAAATGTAGTGAACATGTATTTGCAAAAATTAAAATAAAAACAACATGATTTTACATTCAAAAATTGAAGGCGAAGGAAAACCGTTTGTAATCTTGCATGGTTTTTTGGGAATGCTAGACAATTGGAAAACGTTATCTTCAGAATTTGCAGCTGCAGGATTTCAAGTGCATGCATTAGATTTAAGAAATCATGGGAAAAGTTTTCATTCCAATGATTTTAATTACGAAGTAATGGTTGAAGATGTAAAGCGTTACTGCGAATTTCATCAATTGGATCAAATTTTACTTTTAGGTCATTCGATGGGTGGAAAAGTAGCGATGCAATTCGCGTGTTTATATCCTGAAAGGGTTGAAAAATTAATTGTTGCTGATATTGGACCAAAGTATTATCCACAACACCATCAAACAATTTTAGAAGGATTAAGTGCTATCGATTTTTCTAAAAAACCAAGTCGACAAGAAGCAGATGATATTTTGGCTAGTTATATTAAAGATGTTGGTACTAGGCAATTTTTATTGAAAAGTTTGTATTGGGAGTCGCCCGGTCAATTAGCATTCCGTTTTAATTTAAAAGTATTTGTTGAGAAGATTGAAGCAGTTGGAAAGGCGCTTTCTGAAGAATTTCAATATGATAAACCAACGTTATTTTTAAGAGGTGATAAGTCCAATTATATTGTAGATGCTGATTGGGATGCTATTAAACAACAATTTCCTTTTGCTCAATTAAAAACTGTCTCCAATGCTGGACATTGGTTACATGCTGAAAATCCAAAAGAATTCTATTTATATGTTGTACAGTTCATTAATTAATCAAAAAAATAGTATGCATTCATAATATTTTTTGTCAAAAAATTGTTAATTCCATAATTTATACTAATTTTGGTATATTGATATTATTAATTTCAACAAAAAAAACTAACACATTTTTACATTATGAGAAAATTACTTTCTTTAACATTATTGGCTTTGGCTGGCTCAACTGCTTTTGCAGGTGGATATAGAGTTAGTATTCAAGGACAAAAGCAATTAGCAATGGGACATACAGGTGTTGCTGTTGTAAACAGTGCTGAAGTTGCTTTTTTTAACCCTGCTGGTATGGCTTACTTGGATAATAAATTCAATGTTTCGGTAGGTGGAAATGCTTTATTTGCAGAAACAAAATTTCAGAATTCACAGTACAATTGGACGGCTTCAACAAGCAATTTAGGAACTCCTTTTAGTGTTTATGCCACATACAGAATCACAGATTGGTTAACTGCTGGTTTGGCGGTTTACACTCCTTACGGAAGTTCTGTAGAGTGGGATCAAAACTGGGAAGGAGCTCACTTAGTGAACAATATTGATTTACAGGCGATTTTTGTTCAGCCGACTATTTCTGTAAGAATGGGAGAGCATTTTAGTATTGGTGGTGGGCCGATTTATGCAACAGGGAGTGTTATGTTTAATAGAAATTTAGCTACTCCAGGTAATTTGTCAGAAAACGCCGATGTTACTCTAGATGGTAAAGGGATTACTGCATGGGGTTATAATGTTGGTATGATGTTTAATCCAACTGAAAAAGTTCGTTTAGGATTGAACTATCGTTCTGAAATTATCATGGAAGCAAGAGATGGTGATGCTACTTTTGGTGAATTACCAGTTTTATTAGAAAATGATCCAAGATTTGCTCCAACAACTTTTAATGCAGACTTACCATTGCCGGCTGAAGTAACTGCTGGTCTTTCGGTTCAAGTTTCAGAAAAACTTCTTTTAGCATTTGATTATAATTATGCATTATGGGATGTATATGAAGCGTTAACTGTTGAGTTTGCATCAGGAACAACATCTGTTAATCCAAGAAATTATCAAAATGCAAGTACTTATAGATTAGGAGCGCAATATACTGCAACTGAAAAATTTACATTCAGAGCAGGTTGGTATTTTGATGAAAGTCCAGTTCAAGATGGTTATTTTGCGCCAGAAACCCCTAGAAATGATTCAATGGGATTTACAGGAGGTTTAACGTACCAAGTTAATAAAAAGCTTGGAATTGATTTCTCGTTTTTATACTTACACTTTGATGAAGTTGAAAATTCTTATGATTTCTATCAAGAAAATGGTAACTTTTTGCCATTTGGTGGAACTTACAAAAGCTCAGTTTTTTCTCCTGGTATTGGTATAACTTATGGTTTCTAATTTTAAAATAAAAAAGACAATGAAAAATAAATTTATATACTTAGCTGTTTTAGCTGCTTTTGGTTTTGCTTCGTGTGAGCCAGAATTTGAAAATGAAGTTAATGCAGATTATACCGCAGGTGAAGCTGATTTTACTTCTTATGTTGCTATTGGTAATTCATTAACTGCTGGATATATGGACGGAACAGTTTATCGTTCTGGCCAACAATATTCATTCCCTAATTTATTAGCTCAAAAATTTGCATTAGTTGGTGGGGGAGAATTTACTCAGCCATCTTTTGCGGATGATATTAACAATGTTGGAGGTTTAAATTTAGGAGGATTTCCAATTGCTTCTTCAAGATTAATTATTGATGCTTCTCAAGGACGTCCTGAAAATATAGCTGGAACTATTGGAATTGAAGTTTCTGCTTTACAAGCAACAGCTTATAACAATATGGGAGTTCCTGGTGCAAAATCATTTCATCTAGTAGCTCCTGGTTATGGAAATGTAGCTGGAGTTGCTTTAGGACAGTCAAATCCTTATTTTGTGCGTCATGCAACTTCGCCTTCAGCTACAGTTTTAGGAGATGCTATGACTAAAAATCCAACATTCTTCACCAATTGGATTGGTGCCAATGATGTGTTGTCTTATGCAACAAACGGTGGGGCTCTAACAACTGGTGATGGTAATACAGCAGCCGAGGATCATAATTCAACAGGTAATACAAATCCGGCTACTTATGGAAGTAATGATATTACTAATTCTAATGTATTTGCTAGTGTTTATTCTACATTAATTACAACATTAACTAGTGGTGGTGCAAAAGGAGTTGTGGCTACGGTTCCAAGTGTTACTTCTATTCCTTATTTCACTACTGTTCCTTATGCGCCATTAACTGCTCAAAGTTTAGGTGCTGGTTTGGTTCCAGCTGGAAGTGATACAGCTACTCAGATTGCAGCTGGTACAGCAGCAATGAACCAATTAAATACTGCTTTATATAATAATTTAGATGCAGTTTTTACTGCTTTTAGTGAGCCAAATAGAGTTAATCCATTGAATCCTAACACAGCAAATCCTATTTTAATATGGGATGTAGATGCTGCTGATAGAACTGCTGAAATTACAGGGGGCTTAATGATGCAAGGAGTTCCTGCGCCAGTGGCTGCTGAAATTGGAGCTGCCTTTGGTAAAGCGCGCCAAGCTACAGCTAACGATTTAGTTGTTTTACCTGCTTCAGGTGTTATTGGAACACCAAATGCAAATGCAACGGCAACATTAGTATCTTTAGGAGCAAATCTTAATGGAGTTTCTTATCCAATGGCTAACAGATGGGTATTAACTTCTAACGAACAAACTAAGGTTGCTTCTGCTACTACAGCTTATAATAATGCTATTATTTCAATTGCTACAGCGAATGATTTAGCGATTGCGGATATGAACGCAATATTAAATGAATTAGTTTCAGGTTTAAGAATTGAAACAGGACAAGTGTATACTGCTAATTATTTTAGTGGTTCTTCAACTGAAGGTCTAGTTCTTTTCTCTTTAGACGGGGTACATCCAAATGCAAGAGGTTATTCTGTAATTGCTAATGAAATAATAAAAGTAATTAATAGACATTACAATGCTAATTTGCCTTTAAATAATCCATCTTATTTTCCTGGTATAAATATATTGCCCGTAAATAATCCTATTTAATAAATTTTATTTTAAAAAAAAAGGCACCATTTTTGGTGTCTTTTTTTTTAAAATTAAAAAAATAAAAAATGAATTTACTTATTAAATTAGTAATCACAACTATTCTTGTGTTTGTTATTTCTTATTTCTTGCCTGGGATAACTGTTGTTGATTTAACAACTGCATTAATTGTTGCAGCTGTATTAGGGATTTTGAATGTGTTTCTGAAACCAATTTTAATATTCTTAACCATTCCGGCAACAATAATCACTCTAGGATTGTTTCTTTTGGTAATTAATGCGGTTATTGTTTTAATTGCGGATCATTTCGTTTCTGGATTTCTGGTTTCTGGATTTTGGAGTGCTTTGTTTTTCAGTATTTTACTTTCTTTCGGACAATCTATAATGAATAAAATATTGATTAATGAAGAATAAATTATAGTATTCTGAAATCGCCATAAATAAAGTTGTTTGCTTGCAATTGAAAATCATCGAACACCTTATAAAATAAATGAATTGTGAGATAAACATCTATAACTAAATGGCGATACCATATGTTACTTCTAAAAATAAAATTTAAACATATGAAATTCAATTGATTAAAAACTTGTTTCAGTTGTAAAAATTCTATAATTTTGCAACCCGAATTTCATGATATAAAAATAAAGAAATAATGAACATTTCAAGATCTCAGGTGGATGCCTTAAATGCTATTGTAACAGTAGCAATTTCAAAAAATGATTACGCTGATAAAGTTGCTAAAGTGTTAGCAGATTACAGAAAAAATGCTAATATTCCTGGTTTTAGAAAAGGAGCTGTGCCAATGAGCTTGATTGAAAAGCAATATGGTAAATCAGTATTATTAGATGAAGTAAATAAAATTTTACAAGCTTCTTTGAATGATTATTTAGTAGAAGAAAAGTTGGATATATTAGGAAATCCTCTTCCAAAAATCACAGAAGATTTTAATTGGGATAAAGAGGATTTTACTTTTGAATTTGAATTAGGTTTGGCTCCAGATTTTAAAGTTGACTTAAATGCTAAATCAAGTGTCGTAAAATACGAAATTGTTGCTGATGAAAAAATGTTAGACGAACAAGTAGAACGTATTCAAAAACAATATGGTAAATTAATTTCTCAAGATAAAGTTGCTGAAGATCATACTTTAAGAGGAACTTTTACTAATGAAGAAAAAGGAATCAACAATACAACTACAATTACTTTAGATATCTTCAATGATAAAAAAACAGGAAAATTATTTGTTGGTAAAAAAGTAGGTGATGTAGTTGAATTAAAAACCAAAGGTTTATTTGACGACGATCACAAATTAATGGATTATTTAAAAGTAGGTCATGATGACGTTCATGGTTTAGATGTTGTGGTTAATTTCACTATCGAAGAAATCAATGCAGTAGAAAAAGCAGAATTGAATCAAGAATTATTTGATAAATTATTTGGTGAAGGTGTTGTAACTTCTGTTGAAGATTTAAAAGCCAAAATTAAAGAAGATGCTGAAGGTCAATTTGCGCAACAAGCTGATCAGAAGTTCTTAAATGATGTAATTGAATCATTAATCGAAAACACCAAATTTGATTTACCTGAAACCTTCTTAAAAAAATGGATTCAAACGGTAGGTGAAAATCCACTTTCTGAAGATCAAGCGAATGAGGAATATGCAAAATCTGAAAAAGGATTACGTTACCAATTAATCGAAGGTAAAATTATTGCAGAGAATAATTTACAAATCACTTTCGAAGATTTACGTTCTCATACAGCGATTTTAATTAAACAACAAATGGCGCAATTTGGACAATTGAATCCAACAGATGAAGAAATTGACGGAATCGTTGCTCGAGTAATGTCGAATCAAGATGAGGTGAAGCGTTTATCAGAACAAGTAATGAATGAGAAAATGATGAACTTGTTCAAAGAAAAAGTAAATGCTAAAGCTAAAAAAGTAAATTACCAAGAGTTTATTAAAGCAATGTACGGAGAAGAATAATTTCTCATAAAAAATAATTATCTTTGAACGTCAGACTTTACAGTTTGACGTTCTTATTTTAAACCTTTAATATTTTTATATATGAATTTTGGTAAAGAATTTAAAAATTACGCTACAAAGCACCATAGAATCAATAGTTTGTATTTGGATAAATTAGTAAGTAGAGTAACGCCAATTGGGATGACGCCATACATTATGGAAGAACGCCAAATGAATGTAACGCAACTTGACGTTTTTTCTCGTTTGATGATGGATAGAATTATCTTTCTTGGAACAGGAATTGATGACCAAATTGCCAACATCGTTCAAGCACAGTTGTTATTTTTAGAAAGTTTAGATGCTTCCAAAGACATCCAAATTTATGTGAATTCTCCAGGTGGAGGCGTTTACGCTGGATTGGGAATTTACGATACTATGCAATTCATCAAACCTGATGTAGCAACTATTTGCACAGGAATGGCAGCTTCAATGGGTGCGGTTTTATTATGTGCTGGAGCTGCTGGAAAAAGAAGTGCATTGCCACATTCAAGAGTAATGATTCACCAACCATTAGGTGGCGCACAAGGACAAGCTTCAGATATCGAAATCACCACGCGTGAAATTTTAAAATTGAAAAGCGAGTTGTATGAAATTATAGCTAAACATTCAGGACAAGACATAGATAAAGTTCATAATGACAGTGATAGAGATTACTGGATGATTGCTAGTGAAGCGAAAGCTTACGGAATGATTGATGAAGTATTAACAAGATAAAATCAGTTTTCGGTTTTCTGTCTCAGTTTACATTTTACTGTGACTGAAAACTGCGACTGTTGACTGAGAAATGGCAAAAGAAGTATTAGAATGTTCGTTTTGTGGAAGGAAAAAGCCAGAAACTAATTTATTAATTGCAGGTATTGATGCGCATATTTGCGACAGATGTATCGAGCAGGCACATGGTATTGTTTTAGAAGAATTACGTCAAAGCGGTAAAAGTGAGTTGATGGCTGATTTGGTATTACAGAAACCAAAGGAAATAAAAGCATTTTTAGACGCTTATGTAATTGGACAAGAGCAAACCAAAAAAGTGATGAGTGTAGCGGTTTACAACCATTACAAAAGATTGTTGCAAAAAAATCAAGAAGATGAAGTTGAGATTGAGAAGAGTAACATCATCATGGTTGGGCAAACAGGAACTGGTAAAACATTAGTAGCAAAAACCATTGCTAAAATGTTGAATGTACCGTTAGCAATTGTCGATGCAACTGTTTTAACTGAAGCAGGATACGTAGGAGAAGATGTGGAGAGTATTTTGACACGTTTACTACAAGCTGCAGATTATGATGTAGCCAAAGCCGAAAGAGGAATTGTTTTTATTGATGAAATTGATAAAATTGCACGCAAGAGTGATAATCCATCAATCACAAGAGATGTTTCTGGAGAAGGGGTGCAACAAGCGTTATTGAAGTTATTGGAAGGAACGGTTGTAAATGTGCCGCCTAAAGGAGGAAGAAAACATCCAGACCAAAAATTTGTTGAGGTAAACACCCAAAATATTTTATTC
Organism: Flavobacterium sp.; assembly: GCA_018401995.1. Lineage (GTDB taxonomy): Bacteria > Bacteroidota > Bacteroidia > Flavobacteriales > Flavobacteriaceae > Flavobacterium. Next base: position 190,564 of record JAGYJR010000002.1, read on the forward strand.
ATTGCAGGTGGTGCTTTTGACGGAATCGAAAGAATTATTTCGAAACGATTAAATCGTCAAGCTGTTGGTTACGGTTCATCTAAAAACACAGATAGCATTGATAAAGATAATTTACTACAATATGTAATTCCAAAAGACTTGAAAGATTTTGGTTTAATACCTGAAATTATTGGACGTTTACCAGTATTAACATATATGGATCCGTTAGATGCTGCTACTTTAAGAGCAATTTTAACAGAACCAAAAAATGCTTTAATTAAGCAATATAAAAAACTATTTCTAATGGATGAAGTAGATTTTACAATTGAAAATGAAGCATTAGATTTTATTGTAGAAAAAGCTCTTGAGTACAAATTGGGTGCTAGAGGATTGCGCTCCTTATGTGAAGCTATTTTAACAGATGCAATGTACGATTTACCTAGCTCTGATGAAAAAGAGTTGCATATTACAAGAGTTTTAGCTGCTCAAAGTTTAGATAAAAATCTTTTACAGCGATTGAAAGCTGCTTCTTAAAATATTTTATTTTTTTAATTTATAAAAGCTTATGATTTTAAATCATAAGCTTTTTTGTTTTAATGAGGATTGATATCAAGATTTGTGATATAAAAAAGAGTCGATACAAAAGTATCGACTCTTTTAAGAATTAAGAATTAACCTAGGAAATTATTTTGGCATTACAACTGTATCAATTGCATGAATTACACCATTTGATGCAGCAACATCAGCAATAACAACTATTGCTTTTCCTCCATTAGCATCGGTAAGAACAACCTTTTCATTTTCTAGACTCAATGTGATTTTACCTCCTTGAACTGTTGTTACTTCAAATTTACCGTTATTAGAATTTATTGCTTCAATTACTGCTGCAGCTTCAAATTTTCCTGCAACAACATGGTAAGTTAAAACTGAAGTTAACTTGTCTTTGTTTTCAGCTTTTAATAAAGTTTCAACTGTTCCAGCTGGTAATTTATTGAAGGCGTCATTTGTTGGAGCAAATACCGTAAATGGGCCTTCACCGCTCAATGTTTCAACAAGTTCAGCAGCGCCAACAGCTGTAACTAAAGTGCTAAAATCAGCATTTGATGAAGCAACTCCAACAATATTTGGTGTTTCAACAACTTCAACTACTTCTTCGGCTACTACTTCTTCAACAGCTTCTTCTTTTTTTGACTCTCCGCAAGAAGTAAACATAATTCCTATTGCAAGGACAGTTAATGGTTTAATTAGTTTCATTTTATTTTTTTTAAGTTATTAATTACTTCAAAAGTAATGTTTTATTTCTTTTGTTTAACAAAATTAACAAAACATTAAACAAAATACTTTACATTTGCTTAAGATTTAAGCTTTAGATGTTAGTTTACAAAAGCAAAATATAATTCACATTTAATTAAATACTTTTCACAATCAATATGAAAACAACAATCATTATTTTAATTTCATTTTCTGTTTTATTCTTGATAGCACAAGGTTACATATCAATTACAACAAAAAATACGGAGCAACACAATTACAAACTAGTAAAAGATTTTAGTAGTTTTCAAATTAGGAAATATGAACCCGCTTTGTTTTCAAGTGTTAAACTTGGTAAAAAAAATTACAAAGGAACTTCAGGTGAAGGTTTTGGTATATTAGCAGGATATATTTTTGGAGATAATGAATCAAACGAAAAAATTGCAATGACTTCACCAGTAGTTATGGAAATAGGAGATACATCTAAAATGATGTTTATGGTACCAAAAGCTTACAGCTTTAAAGACTTACCAAATCCAAATAACAATAGAATACTTTTTGAAAAACAGGATAAAAAAATCGTTGCAGCTATACAATTTGATGGTTGGGCTAATGATGACAAAATTGAAAAATATAAGGCTATTTTAAAAGAGGAATTGGCTAAAGAAAAATTACAACACACAAACAAATTTACTTATTTAGGTTATAATTCACCTTATGAGCTTTTTAATAGACGAAATGAAGTTGTAGTAGAATTAGTTGACTATAAATAGAGATCTATAGTTTTTGAAAGTTATAAAAAAAGGCGACCAATTGGTCGCCTTTTGTATTATGCATTCTTTTTGTTTTCTATCGTGTTTTGCTTTTTGTCACTTTTAACGTATCTACTTTTGCAACTCCAGCCGCTTGAGCAAGAGGTTAGTAAAAAAGAACCTGAAATTAATGTAATTGCTACTGCTTTTCTCATGATTTTGATATAGTTGTGTGTTTATTTGATAATTTTAAATTCAACGCGTCTGTTTTTCTGATCTTCTTCAGTTGTACATTTTGTGCATTTTACAACCGGATTAGCTTTTCCAAATCCTTTTGAAGTTAAACGGTCTTTTGCAATTCCTTTTTTAACTAAATAGTCATAAGCTGCTTTTGCTCTTTTATTTGATAAAGGCAAGTTGTAATTTTGTGAACCTTTCGAATCTGTATGTGCTTCAAGAGCTAACTTCATATTTGGAAATTGTTCTAAAACTTCCACTATTTTATTTAAAGACAATTCCGATTCAGCTAGTAAGGTTGACTTATTGAATTCAAAGAAGATGTTTTCAATAACAATTGCATCTTCAGTAACAATTGCTTTTGCTTGTTTTAATTCAATCGGGCTTGCTAATGATTTTTTCAGAGGTAAAACTAGCATTAAAAGGTTCATAACCTTCTTTTTCAACTGAAATATTATTATAAGAAATTGGATTTATTGCAATGTTTACAATTTTCCATCTTTGTTTGTAATGGTTTCAGTTACAACATTGCCAAATTCATCTTTGATAACAACCTTTGCATTTGGTAAAGCTACTCCTGATTTTTTCTCAACAATGGTGAAATTATTTTTTCCTTTTTCTAATTGTTTGATTTCAAATTTTAAAATATCAAAATTTCCTGCATTTGATTTGTCAGTAGAAACATAACCTTTGTTGCTATCAACTAATACAAAAGCTAAATCATCTCTTCTAGAGTTTAAAGTAACGCCTAAATTTAAGGCTTGTAAATAGTCATCTCCAACAATAGAGGATCTAAATACATCGTATCCGCCCATATTTAAATGTCCTTTTGATGAAAAGTACAAATGTTTATTGTCTGGAGTAACATTTGGATATTTCTCATCTTCTTTTGTGTTAACATTCGGACCTAAGTTTTTGTATGAAGCGATTGTTCCATCAGGATTTATTTCAGCTACATAAATATCAAATCCTCCAAATCCTCCAGGGATATCTGATGCAAAATAAAGTTTAGTGCCATCAGCAGAAATTCCCGGTGTTTCGATAGAATAGTCTTCCGGAAGTAAATCAATTTTTTTAATGTTTCCCCAAAAAGGTCTTTTAGTTGTTGTGTCTAATTGGGCACTATACAATTCATAATGATCGGTTTTGTTTGGATTTTCTTGCGTGAAGAAAATAGTTTTTTGGTCTGGTGAAAAAGTTAAAGATCCTTCGTTATTTTTAGAATCCAAATCTTTTGAAAATAATAAAGGAAAAGACAAATTACCATCTTTATCAACATCTACACAATATAAGTTGTTGTTGAAAGCTTTAGTTTCTTCGTTAAAAGTAGTTTCGTAATGTCTTCTCTTTTTATTAGATAAGATAAGGTATTTGTTTTTGAAAAAAGTAGTACCAACTTCATTTAATTCCGAGTTAATTCCTGAATCACTTAAAACATAACGCAATCCCTTAGTAGAATTTTTTAAAATGTTTGAAATAGAATCAGCTCCTTCAACTCGTTGTGGTTCTTGTGCAATTATAGCTTGGCTTAAAAACAATGTGACAATTAATGTTTTTACAAATACTCTCATAAACCTTTTCTTAATATAAATTTAAAATCGGGTGCAAAAGTATGAGAATATCTTTAAAAACCATTGTTTTTTTGTCTTTTTTTTATAGATTCCTTAAACTTATCGATAAAAAGCAAAAATATCCGACAAAAAACATTTGTTATATTTATGGTTAAACCTCCTGAGTTGTGTTATAAAACTTTATTTGAGGGAGTGGCATTTCTGTTTTTTTAATTTCGCATCGTCTAGGACCGCAACCATATCTTCTTGGTCCGCAAGAAGCAAGAAATCCTAAAATTAAAATGCCAAAAATAATTGTCTCTTTTTTCATATCTTTTTAAATTGTAATTAGTTGTAACTTTAAAAGTTCGTCCAAGTATTTTCGATCATTAGATAATCTTGGAACTTTATGTTGTCCGCCTAGTTTGTCATTTTCTTTAAGCCAGTCATAAAATAAACCAGAACGCGCTACATTAACTGTTAACGGGTTTAATGTCATGTTATTGTGTCTTTTGGCTTCGTAATCCGAATTGAGTTGTTGTAAATTGTTATCCAAACATCTTGCAAAATTTTCTATACTATCGGGATAAGATTTAAATTCGATAACCCATTCGTGAGCGCCTTTTTCTTTTCCATTCATAAAAATAGGTGCAACGGTATAATCAATCACTTCACAGTTCAATTCTGAACACGTTTTAGCAATGGCTTTATCGGTATTCTCAACCATTAATTCTTCACCAAAAACATTAATGTGATGCTTAGTTCTACCAGTAACCATAATACGATATGGGTTCAAAGATGCGAATCGAATGGTATCACCAATCATATAACGCCAAAGTCCAGAATTAGTAGTAATCACCAAAGCATAATTTTTAAACAATTCCACTTCACTCAATGGAATTACTTTTTGATTTTCAGTTCCAAAAGTGTCCATTGGAATAAATTCATAGAAAATACCATAATCCAACATCAACAATAGTTCATTCGAATTGTTTTGGTCTTGAATTGCAAAAAATCCTTCTGAAGCATTGTAAATTTCATAGTATTTGAAACTTTCTTTTGGAAACAACTTTTTATACTGTTCGCGATACGGCTCAAAATTTACGCCACCATGAAAATAGACTTCTGCATTGGGCCAAATTTCCAATAAATTTTCTTTTCCTTTGGTTTCCAATGTTTTGTTTAGCAGAACTAACATCCAACTAGGAACGCCAGCTAAACTTGTTACATTTTCATTGATGGTTTCATTGATGATGGCGGGTAATTTGGTTTCCCAATCTCCCATTAACGAAACTTTATTACTTGGTGTAGAGCTAAATTCAGCCCAAATAGGCATATTATCTATCAAAATCGCCGATAAATCACCAAAAAAAGTATTGTTGTTTTCATACAGTTGCTTGCTGCCGCCCAAACGCAAACTTTTCCCTGTAAATAACTGTGAATCTTCATTATTGTTCAAATACAAACACAACAAATCTTTGCTCGCTTTGTAATGACAATTCTCTAAAGCTTCACTACTAACTGGAATAAATTTACTTTTAGCATTGGTAGTTCCAGAAGATTTAGCAAACCATTTTATAGGTGTATTCCAAAATACGTTTTGTTCGCCTTTTCTGGTTTTTTCAATCAAAGGTTCCAATTCCTCGTAAGTAGAAACAGGAACTCTTTCGGCAAAAGTTTTGTAGTTTTTTATGCTTGGAAAATCATAATTTTTCCCAATTTCAGTTTGTTCAGCAGCTTTTAGTAAACTATGCAAAAGTTCTTCTTGTACCTCATTGGGATATTTTAAAAACAATTCCATTTGATGAATTCGTTTTTTGAGCAACCATGAAGCTATAGAATTTATGAGTAAAGACATAGTTTAATTATGAAATTTGCTTGAAGCGTTATAACTTTACCAAAAATAACATTTTTTTTAAATTATTACTCACAAAATTCTATTTTTCCAATGACATATCAAGGCGTACTTCATAAAATGCAAACCGAATTCACCAATCCAATTGCTTATTATTTGGTTTTTGAAGATAGTTTTTTGAATGTAAATCAGTTACTTGGTAAAGAAATTGAAATTAATTTTCAGGGTTACCAATGTTTGAATTGTGGTCAATCCAAAAAAATATTCCGTCAAGGATTCTGTTACGATTGTTTCATGAAAAGTCCAGCTGTAGGCGATTGGATTATGAAACCTGAATTATCAACAGCGCATTTAGATATTGAAGATCGTGATTTAGACTACGAAAAACGCGTGCAATTGCAACCGCATATCGTTTATTTGGCCTTATCGAGTGAAGTGAAAGTAGGTGTTACAAGAAAAACGCAAGTTCCTACAAGATGGATTGATCAAGGCGCCATTCAAGCCATTCCAATTGTTGAAGTACCCAATCGTTATTTGGCAGGAATTACCGAAGTAGCTTTAAAAAACCATTATGCGGATAAAACGAGTTGGCAAAAAATGCTAAAAAATGAAGTCGCACCAGCCGATTTATTTGCCGAAAGAAACAAAGCCGCCGATTGGTTACCAAGTGAAGTTCGCCAACATTTCGCAAAAGAAAGTCAAATTTTTGATTTGCATTATCCTGTTTTGCAATATCCAAAAAAAGTTGCCAGCTTAAATTTAGACAAAACCCCAAATTTCACCGGAACCGTAACCGGAATCAAAGGCCAATATTTACTTTTTGAAGACGGAACCGTTTTTAACATCAGAACGTATGAAGGTTATGTGGTGAAAATGAGTTTGTGAAAAGAAACCCTTTCAAAATTTGAAAGGTTTTCTATCACTTTGAATTTTGTACTTCAAACTATTCCTCTTTTTTCTTCTTACCAAAAAGATTTTTCACTGCGTTTTTCACTCCATCTTTTACTTGCTCTTTTGGTGTTGGTGTGGTTTTAGTTGTATCTGTTGCTGTATTTGTATCTATTGCATTTGTTGCTTTATCACCGCCTAATAAATTGCTTAATGCAGATGTTCCTTGGTTAACCAATTTGTCTTTTTGCATTTTTACCAATTGTGTTGCTAAATTGGTAGTAGCTTGTTTCATATCGGTTCTCACGTTTGGTTGCGAAAAACTTCCAGTTAAATTGGCTGTTACAGGAATACTTTTAATTTTTTGTTGTTCTGCTGGTGTTAATTTGGAAAGTAAATTAGTTACTTCAGTGCCTAAATATTTAGCAGGAACATCAAATTTCACATCATAATTCATTTTTTGGTCAAAACCGTGTGTTCCGCCAACTTCAATTCCAATGTCTTGGTATTTCAATTGCATTGGTTTTAGCGCTACTTTTCCGTCTTTGAAAGATAATGCGGCTTTTACATCGTTTAAGTTTAATTTGCTAACATCTAAAAACTTCACATTGTTACTCAACGAAGAAAGCAATTGCGAATTATTTTGATTGATGGTAGTGCTTAATAATTGACCAAATAGATCACCTGAAATAGTTTTTAAATCTGGTGTCATATCATTAGTTAAATCACCTGATAATTTGATGGTAGAATTTAATTTTCCATTAATGGTATTTGCAATAGGAGCAATGCTTTTTAGCATGTCTAATTGGGTGAAGGATTCTGCAATATTTACGGCATTTAATCCTAAATCCATATTGAATTTTGGTTTGTCACCTTTGGTAGAAACGGTTCCATTTAATCCAATATTTCCACCAAATACATCCATTTTCAGGTTACTCAAGGTTACGGCCTCATCTTTAATGGCTAAGTTTCCTGAAACATTTTTCAAGTTCAAATTGTCATAAACAACTGTCGTGGCTTTTGCGGTTAAATTACAATCTAAGAACGATGGAATTTTTACAGCTTCAGTCGATTTTTTTCCAGCATCATCAGTTGTAGTGGTTGGTGCCATAAAATCGGAAACCACCAATTTATTGGAAGTTAAATTAAAACTTCCTTTTAGTACTTGATTTTTGAATAAGAAACCGTAGAAGTTATCCAATCCTCCAGAAACATTGATATCGCTGCTTCCTGTTTTGGCATCAAATTCGTTTAACTTGATTTGGTTAGGATTGAAAGTGATACTCGTTTTGTTGATTTGGAAAGGTTTTGCCATTTCTGGCCCTTCATAATTGAAACCTGTTAAAGAAACCGTTCCCGAATTTTGAATGTTTTGATACTGACTAGTTTCCACCGATTTCATGTCAAATTTTGTAGTAACATCGGCTTTTAAAATTCCAGTTAATGGTTTGTCCAATTGTACTGGATACGCTTTGGTAACATTGGCTAAATTTATTGTTCCTTTTAGTTCGGCATTAACCAAAGGGTTTTCGGTTAAATTGCGCACATTTGCTTTGGCATTAAAAACATCCTGGTCTATGGTAAACGATAATTGGTCTAAATTCACATAGGTATCATTCATTAAACCCGTTTCGTTGATGATATGCGTATCAATGACAATGTTTTTTACTGATTTTGGTAAATCAGGATATTGGAACGAAGCATTTTTAGAAGCAATTTCGACGTTGAATTTTGGAATAGTAGTTTCGGTTAATTCGCCAGTTACTTTTCCTGCTACTTTAAACTCGCCAGTGGTTTTTACTTGATTGATATTTCCAGCATAAGCTTCTGGAACCAAACCTAAGAAGTTTTTGAAATCAGATGTTGGAGTTTTGAATGTTAAATCATACAATTGACCATTTTCTTGCATTTGCAAAAAACCATTGAATTCTAAAGGCAATTGATTGATTAAAGCTTTGTTGTCTTTGAATTCAAATTTCATTTTATCTAAATCGATTCCTAAAATAGCATCCAAACTTAAAGTTACATTTTTCATGTATTGGCTGCCGTCCATTTCAAAAGACAATCGGGTAGTGGTTTTGGTGTCCAAATCTAATTTTTGTTCAGCAAAATTACCTTTTCCAGTATGATTGAATTCGTTCAAAGCCAATTTCATATTGGAACCTTGATCCCAATAAACCAATTTTAAATTTTCCACTTCATAATTTTGAATGGCTAAGTTAAAAGGCTTGCTTTCTGAATCATCTGTTTTTTCTTCTTTATCTTTTAAGGCAATATCAAAATTTCCAATGCCATCTTTATTGAAAATGACATTTACCACAGCATCTTTCAAAAGAAAACTTTGTAAATTCATAGTTTCATTTTCGCTTTTGAACAATTCTTTGATGCTCATTTTTAAGTTGGTTTCACCTGCGTAAAACAAAGTGTCACCTTCAAATGGTGCTTTATTGATTATGCCTAAATTGGAAATAGTAACATTGGCATTAGGGAAACTTTTCAGTAAACTTAAATCTACATCAGCAAAAGCAACGGTTGCATCAACATTTTCATTGATAGATTTGAGCACCATAGCTTTAATTTTATCTTTAAACAAAAATGGTACAGCAGCTAATGCAATAATAGTGACCAATATAAAGATACCTAATCCTTTTAAAATTTTCTTAACCATACGAAGTATATTTTTTTTAACAAATGTTGACTTGTTCAACACAACAAAAGTAGTACCAAATTAATCAAAATAAATTAAGATTTCGTTAAACTCAAAAATTAATCGATAGAAAGTTCTTCGTTTATTTTCAGATGGAATTTTTTTCTAAAAAAGTAAACCGCTAGATATAAAAATGGTGTGTCAATTAAAGCAATAAATAATTTGAATAAGAAACCACTCACAAACAATCCTGTGAACAATTTCCAAGGTAAAATATCAAACGAACATAGTAAAAACAAAACGGAAAACGTATCAACTGCTTGCGAAGTAATGGTTGAAAAATTATTACGTAACCAAAGCATTCTACCATTGGTCAATTTTTTCCAGAAGTGATACACTTGAATGTCGATATATTGTGCAAATAAGTAAGCCAACATAGAAGCCAAAACTGCCAAGGCGGTTTGACCAAATACGGTTGAAAAAGTAGCGTTATCGACTGGTGAACTTGGAATTGCCGGAACTTCATTGGCCAAATAAATAATTCCCAATGAAAAAACAGAAGCAAATATTCCAGTAGTAACTACTTGATTGGCTTTTTTCTTACCGTAAATTTCTGAAATGATATCAGTAACCAAAAAAGTAATAGGATAAGGTAAAATACCAACGGAAATTTCAAATAATTTGGCTCCAAAAATAGTCACATCACCAAAAGGATACCAATAGAAAAACTTCTGAAAGATTAAATTCGAGACTACTAACGAACAAATAAATAAGCCACTTAAAATAAAGTAGATTTTTTGAGCAAAAAGTTTTTGTTGAACCTCCATTTGTTTAATAAAAAGCAAATATAATTAAACAAATTGATAAAATAAAAATGCCGCTCCTTTTTTTGAAGCGACATTCTCTTTTTATAGTTGTAACCTGGTTTTAATTTATTTTAATCTCAAAAGGCATCAACGCTTGAATACCTCTTAATTCGTTGGCACGTTTGATTTGTTGTAAAACTTGGTAGTTTTCTTCACCAATTTGCTCTTTAATCAACGTTTCTTTTGATTGGAATACACCAAAACCAGTAAATTGTGCTAATAAATCTTCAAAGCTCTTTTCGTATTCTGGGTAATTCACCGTTTTGTATTCTTTTGCTTTTCCAAGTTTAGCAGCATGAGCAATAGCTTTTTCTAGTCCACCTAATTCATCAACTAAACCATTTTTTAATGCATCGGTTCCTGTCCAGACTCTTCCTTGAGCAATTTCGTTTACTTGTTCCACAGTCATTTTTCTTCCTGTAGCCACACGTTGTAAAAATACAGCATAAATATTTTCAATACTTTCTAAAGTAACTGTTTTGAAATTTTCGTCTAATGGCTCAAATAAGCTGTAGCCACTGGAATTGGTATGTGTTTTAACTTGTTCTGCATTAACGCCAATGTTTTTAGCTAATTGCGTCATATTTGGTAATACACCAAAAACACCTATCGAACCTGTTATCGTACTTGGTTCTGCAAAAATTCTATCGGCATTACAAGCAATGTAGTAACCACCAGAAGCAGCAACATTACCCATGGAAACTACAACAGGTTTGGTTTTCTTAGTAATTTCAATTTCTCTCCAAATCAATTCAGAAACTAGAGCGCTTCCACCTGGACTATCAACTCGTAAAACAATCGCTTTTACATCATCATCTTCTCTTGCTTCTTTTAAAGAACGCTTGATGGAACCTTCGCCAATTACATTGATATCGCCTTCACCACCAAGAATTTCACCTTGTGCATAAATAACAGCAATAATTTCTTTTTTAGAATAATTTTTTACTGTTTTAGCATTGTTTTTGGCGTAATCTAAAATGCTTACTTTGTTGTAATCTTTTCCTTCTTTAACTTTTAAATTTGAATTAATAGCCTCGTGATATTCGTCTTCATAAGCAATTTTGTCAATCATGTTTTTTGCCAAAGCCAATTCTGGAGTTCGTGCACCTAGTGAATTAGCAATTCCATTTAAACTGTCAACAGAAATTTTTCTGCTTTTTGAAATATCACTAACAATGGTAGACCAAGCAGAATTCAATAAAACCGTCATTTGTTCGCGGTTTTCCGGACTCATTTCTTGTGCTAAATAAGGCTCAACCGCACTTTTATATTTCCCGTGACGCAACACTTCCATTTTAATTCCTGTTTTTTCTTGTAAATCTTTCAAGTATAAAATTTCAGAAGCTAACCCTTTAAATTCCAATTCACCCACTGGGTTTAAATACAAACTATCTGCTACAGAGTTTAAGTAATAATCGCCTTGCGTTATATAATTGCTATAAGCCACAACAAATTTCCCCGACTTTTTGAAATCTTCTAATTGATCGCGTAACGCTTTACTTTGTGCTAAACCTAATAAAGATTGATTGTTTAAAATTGAAATTCCTTTAATTTTTTCATCTGTTTTTGCATTTTCAATAGCGTTTAAAATATCAATTAAACCATTGTGATTGGTTTCAAAATAATTGAAATCCTTGAAGTTTACTTTTCCGGCATAATCTAAAGTTACTTTGGATAAATCCAACTCAATAACTGAATTGTCTTTGATAATTACCTTGTTATCATCGCCTCCAGCAATTATACCAATTAATAAAATCCCAAAAAAAGCAACCATGAAGAATACAAATATTCCAATAACTGTTGCGAATACATTACCTAAAAATTTCATTGTTTTATTCCTTTGTATGTTATGTCTTATAAGTAGCCTTTTTTATAAAATTGTTACATGTTCATAAAAAATAGCATTTAGCTTCAAGAAAATGTAAAATTGTTTGTTATTTTGCCAATAGATGAAAGCGCAAAATCAAATTATAGTATCAATTGGCAGTAATCAAGGAGAACGTCTTGTTAACGTATTGACGGCTATTGATTTAATTCATCAGCAAGTAGCTACAGTGGTGAAAGTTTCTCAAATTTATGAAACACCAGCTTGGGGTTTTGAAAGTGATGCTTTTTATAATGCAGCAATTTTATTGCATTCCACTAAAAATGCACAGAAGATTTTAAACCAACTTCTTAAAATTGAAAAGCATTTAGGCCGAACGCGTTCCAATGAAAAAGGCTATCAAGCTCGAACCCTAGATTTAGACATTATTGCTTTCAATGACGAAATTATTTCCACCGAAAATTTACAAGTGCCACATCCGCAAATGCAACATCGCAAGTTTGTGTTATTGCCACTTCGCGATTTGGATAACCAATGGCAGCATCCAGAATTACATCTTTCGGTTACAGAATTAATAGCAATTACTTCAGATGAAAGTCAGTGTGAAGTGGTACATAAAATAGTTTCTCCCATTGAAAAATTGCGTTTACCTGAATTCAATTATATCGCTATTGAAGGAAATATTGGGGCTGGAAAAACCACATTGGCAACAAAAATTGCAGAAGATTGTAACGCAAAATTGGTTTTGGAACGTTTTGCCGATAATCCTTTTTTACCCAAATTCTACAAGGACCAAAGCCGATTCGCCTTTCCATTAGAAATGTCGTTTTTAGCAGATAGATACCAACAATTGACCGATGATTTGGCGCAATTTGATTTGTTTAAAGACTTTATCGTAGCGGATTATCATATTTTTAAATCGCTAATTTTTGCTAAAGTCACGCTACAAGAAGATGAATACCGCTTGTACAAAACCATGTTCGATATCATTTACAAAGAAATGCCAAAGCCTGATTTGTATGTGTATTTGTACCAAAATAGCGAACGCTTATTAGCCAATATCAAAAAACGCGGCAGAAGTTACGAACAAGAAATTCCACAAGAATATTTAGAGAAAATCAATCGCGGTTATTTAGACTACATCAAAACCCAAACCGATTTGAATGTACTAATCATTGATGTTTCTGATTTAGATTTCGTGAAAAAGCAGGAAGATTATGTGTTTTTGTTGGAAGAGATAAATAAGAAAATAACTTTGGCACGCGGATAATACGGATGCTTTGCAACGCTGATTTTAACGGATTTTTTTTGCTCGCAAAGTCACAAAGTCGCAAATTTTAAAACATTGTGACCCGAGCGTTAGCGAACTGACGTAGTAAACTCTGTGAAAAAACTTTGTGTAACATTGCGCTACTAAACTGAAAACTGAGACTGCGACTGAAAACTTAAAACGTTGGAATTCTATTTCATTTTCTGAAACAAATCCCAAATCACAATCCCAGCACTAACAGAAATATTCAACGAATGTTTGCTGCCCAATTGCGGAATTTCAATCACGCCATCACTCAAATTAATGGCTTCTTGTGAAACACCTTTTACTTCGTTTCCAAAAATTAAAGCGTATTTTGTATTGATTTCGGGTTGAAAATCATCTAACATAATCGCATTTTCTGTTTGTTCCACGGAATACACTTTTACATTTTCTACTTTCAATTGGTTCACTACTTCTAAAACATCTTTGGCATATTCCCAAGTTACGGTTTCTGTTGCGCCAAGTGCTGTTTTATGAATTTCTTTATTTGGAGGAACAGCCGTAATGCCACACAAATAGATC
>JAGYJR010000020.1 GCA_018401995.1 Flavobacterium sp.
AATTTCCAATGAAAATCAAGGGAAAAATATTAACGAAGGTTTGTTGTATTGGAAAGAAAGTTTTGGTGCACGAACCATTACACAAGATTTTTACGAAGTTGAAATTCAAAATCACACATTTTTAGATACCGTTTTACTATGATTCCATTTCTAAATTTAAAAAAACTTAATCAACTTTTTGAAACTGCTTTTCAAGAAAAAATGCAGCAGTTTCTAGATTGTGGTTGGTATATTTTAGGAAATGAAGTCAAGCAATTTGAAACTGATTTTGCAGCTTATTGTGGAACGAAACATTGTATTGGAGTTGGAAATGGTTTAGACGCTTTGGTATTGATTTTCAAAGCTTATATTCATTTGGGAAAACTACAGAAAGGTGATGAAGTTATTGTTCCAGCGAATACATATATTGCTAGTATTCTTGCTGTTTTACAAGCTGATTTAATTCCAGTTTTAGTCGAACCAAGATTGGAAACATTCAACATCAATCCAGAAGAAATTGAAGCTAAAATCACATCGAAAACCAAAGCTATTTTACCCGTTCATCTTTACGGTCAATTGTGCGAAATGAATGCTATAAACGAAATTGCTCAAAAGTATAATTTATTAGTTGTTGAAGATGCAGCGCAAGCGCATGGAAGTAAATTTTCAAAGAATGAGAAAGCTGGAAATTTATCAAACGCCGCGGCTTTTAGTTTTTATCCAGGTAAAAATCTTGGTGCATTAGGCGATGGTGGAGCCATCACAACAAACGATGACGCACTTGCTGATATACTTTTTTCCATACGAAATTATGGTTCAAAAGTAAAATATGAAAACGAAATCATCGGTGTAAATTCAAGATTAGACGAATTGCAAGCCGCTTTTTTGAATATCAAATTAAGACATCTGGATGCTGAGAATGAATCTAGAAGAACAATTGCAAAACGCTATATTTCTGAGATAAAAAATAATAAAATTGAATTACCAATTTGGGATTTAACTCAAAATCATGTATTCCATTTATTTGTCATTCGAACGAATAATCGATTGGAGTTGCAAAAATATCTGAAAGAAAACGGAATTGAAACCATGATTCATTATCCCATTCCATCACACAAGCAAAAAGCTTTATCAAATTGGAACAATTTATCGTTTCCAATTACAGAGAAAATTCATGATGAGGTTTTGAGTATTCCATTGCATTCGGGGTTAGATGAAGCTGAAATTCAACAAATAATAACGGTTTTAAATCAGTATTGATTATTGGACGTTTTTAAAAAAATAACTCAAAACCAATTGTTTAAAGTTACTTCACTGAGTAGCTTTAGCATTCTTGTTCGATTAATTACGGGTTTTTTGTCATCTAAAGTCATAGCGTATTTTGTTGGCCCTTCTGGTATGGCTTTAATGGGTAATTTGAGAAGTTTTACCTCATTATTAGAATCTGTTGGAACACTCGGAATTCAGAATGGTGTTTTACAAAATGTAGCTAAAAATCAGCAAGACAAAGTAAGACTTAATCATTTTGTTCGACTTGTTTTTTGGACACTTTTATTGTTTTCACTACTAATTTCTACCACGTTGCTATTTGGAAATTCGTACTTTGGAAAAATGATTTTCAATAGCAATCGAGTATAACTTTATTTTAAATTTTGTTGCTTTTTTCTTCCTTTCCAAGTTTTACATCTCTTTTTTATAACAGTTTTAAATGGTTTTAGTTACTATAAAAAGTTACTTTAATTTCAATTTATGGATACGTCGTAAGTTTACTGATTTCATTTACTTTTATTTGGTATTATGGAGTTTTTGGTGCTTTGGTTTCTGTTTCTGTAACTTCACTTTTGTTGTTTTTGTTTTCAAGTTTTTATTTTTCAAAGAATTTTCATTTAAAATTATTTTTAGCCGAGTTCAGATTGATTTTAATACTTTAAAAGGATTGATTCCATTCGGAATTATGTCACTTTTACAGCTGTTTTAACTCCAATTGTATACATTTTTGTTCGAAATTTAATTGCAAAAGAAGTTTCTATTGAAGCTTCAGGTTGGTTCGAAGCGATGCAAAGAATTTCGGGGTTTTATTTTATGTTTATTTCAACTTTAGTCAGTTTTTATTTTCTTCCTGAATTAATCAAAACTAACTCAGAGTCTGAAAAAATAGCCATTACAACCAAGTTCTACAAACGTGTTATTCCTACTTTTGCGTTAGTTTTAATTGGAATATATTTCACGAAAGATTTTGTTATTCAAATTTTGTTAACTTCGATTTTTATCAAGTAAGAGAATTATTTGCTTGGCAATTATTAGGCGATTTTTCAAAGGAATGTCGTAATTTTAGGAATTCGATTCTACGTAGTTAAAGATTTAAAAGGTTATCTCCTTACCGAAAGCATTTCCTTTCTGGTCTTTTTTGTTGCTTCTTGGTTTTGGATTCCAATTTACGGTGCAACAGGAGCTGTTATTAGTTATGCTGCTACTTATATTATTTACTTTTTTGCTTTGGTTTTCTATTTCCGAAAAGCAATTTTTAATTCCTAAATACTTTTCAAACGAACTTTTATTTCCAATAAAAAAAGCTGAAAAAGTAAATTGAAATTTCGGGCTTTGATAAATTTGTACATTTCAAATCGAATTCTTCCCAATAACGCTTTGTGTTCTTCTTTCGTTCTGTTTAAATGAAAAGCTTTTACCAATATTTTCAACGTAGAAGCGTTTAATTTTTTTGCTCTCAAATTGTTTTCCATTAAAAAATGAGAACTTAGTGAATTAAAAAGTACTCTTTTCTTCGCTAAAATTTCTGGTATATATTCAAAGTCAAAATCTCTCGAAGTTCGAATCCATAAATCCAAATCTTCGTAAGCCAAATTTTCATCGTAATATCCTAATTTTTCCATAACCGATTTTTTAACCATTGAAGAAACAGAGCAAATTTTGGTAGTTCTTCCCACAACCATTTTGTAAATATCACCGCTTTCAGGATAATCTTCTTCTGTGTAATAATTCTCTATGAAATTTCCATTTTCATCTATTTCGATTAAATTTCCGTAGACAATTGCAAGATTTTTAAACTTTGAATTTTGAAAAGTCTTTACTTGTTTTTCAATACAATTCGGAAGTAAAATATCATCTGTCGCTAAATCGATGATAAATTCGCCTTTGGCTTTTTTTGCTAGTTGATTGAACGTTTTGGTGTTACCCAAATTCTTTTCGTTAGTCAAAAAATCTACTTCTGGATGATTTTCCAACCAATTTTGAATTACTTCAACTGAATTATCAGTACTACAATCATCAGCAATTAGCAATTCAACATTCGGATAGGTTTGATTAATGACAGAATTTAAGGCTTCCACTACGTAAGCTTCGTGATTGTACGACAAACAAATAACACTAACAAGCGGAAAATTTTGCATATTGGGTTTTTAAATCTATTTTTATGCTAAATTACTAAACTAATTCAACTGAAATGAAAAACCACTCAAAAAAACCATTAAAAGTAGCCGTAATTGGTTATAAATTGGCTGAAGGTGGTTTAGAGCGCGTTTTTGGAACCACAACAAAAATGCTTCACGATGCTGGAATTGAAATGCATACTTTGGTTTTAGAAGATAAAATCGATTATGAGTTTGGAGGTAAATTGGCGACTTTTGGAAAATATTCAAAGTTTGTTAAGTATTTTAAATTACGAGATTATCTTCAAAAGCAACAATTTGATTATATAATCGATTTTCGTCATCGCATAAATCCAAAAATGGAATATGTTTTTCTGCATTTCATTTATCGCAATCAGAAATTTATCTATACCGTTCATAGCAGTAGATTAGAAACGTATTTAACGGATAACAATTGGATTGCTAAGCAAATGATTCAAAAAGCATGCAAAATAGTTTCGGTTTCTAATTTTATCAAACAAAAAATCGAAACTAAATTTAATGATAAATCGGTTGTAGTTATTCCAAATTCGGTTTGCATTCGTTCGATCTCAACTGCTGAAAAATTGCCTTTTGATTATATAATTGCAGTTGGAAGATTGGTTTCATTAAAACAATTTGCTCAGCTAATTGAAAGTTACGCGAATTCTGATTTGCCTCAAAGAAACATTCATTTGGTAATACTTGGAATTGGAGAAGAGCAAATTATGTTAGAAAATAGAATTGCCGATTTGAATTTAGAAGATAAAGTTCACTTATTAGGTTTCAAAGAAAACGTTTGGGATTATATTTCCAATGCTAAGTTTTTGGTTTTATCGAGTCAGTATGAAGGTTTTCCAATGACAATTTTAGAAGCATTAAGTTTAGGAATTCCTGTAATTTCATTCGATTGTGAAAGCGGTCCAAACGAAATGATTATCAATAATCACAACGGAATTTTAGTAGAAAATCAGAATTTTACTGAATTAACTCACAAAATGAATATCTTTGTGAAAGATGAGATTTTGTATCAAAATTGTAAGCACAATGCTATTTCAAGCGTAGCTAAATTTCAGTCGGAAGTTGTTGTAAACCAATGGTTTCAAGCATTAAATTATGGAAATTAAAATTGTAAATATCCCAAAAATAGAAGATCCTAGAGGTAATTTATCTGTGATCGAAAAAGAAGTAGTACCGTTTGAAATTAAACGTGTTTACTATTTGTACGATGTTCCAGCTGGAGCTGAGCGAGGCGGACATGCACACAAAAAATTACAACAATTTTTAGTAGCACTTTCAGGGAGTTTTGATGTTATTTTAAACGACGGAAAAGTTGAAAAAACGGTCACTTTAAACAAACCATTTGAAGGCTTACTAATCACAAATGGAATTTGGCGTGAATTAAAAAACTTTTCATCAGGAGCGGTTTGTTTGGTTGTAGCTTCTGATGTTTTCGAAGAAGCAGATTACATTAGGGAATTTGATGAGTTTTTAGCGATTTTTAATCAATAAATCCTCGTAAACACTTACCAAATCTTCAAAATGTTTTGAAAACGTTTTGGTAGCTAAATAATTTGGAATATTGTTTTCTAATTCGCTCTTTAAACTTGAATTAGTGATCAGTTCGATCATTTTGTCTTCTAATTCTTTTGGGTTTTGGTAGGAATAGGTAAGTCCAACATTATTTTTCTCAATTTCATCCTTTATTCCGACTAAATTACTAGTAATTACTGTTTTTCCAAAAGCCAAACTTTCTAAAATTACATTGCCATACGCTTCTAAATACTCGCTAGGAACTACAGAAAATTTCGAATTAGCATAAATAACTTGCAATTCTTCACGAGATTTATTTCCTAAAAATAAAACGTTTTTCAGTTCGTTATTTTCTGCAAAATCTTGAAGTTCTTCTGATTGATTTCCATCACCAACAATCCATAATTGTTCATTTGGAAATGATTTGGAAATATTCTGAAATGTTTTTAATAAAGTCAAAGCCCCTTTTTCTGGAACCAATCGCCCAACAAACAAAATATAATTTTCTTCTGTTTTTGAATTTTGATTTTGTTCAATGAGTATTGGATTTGCTAATGTTTTGCCTTCTTTTTGGAAATGTATTGAGACAAATTGCGTTAAATTTTCTGATGGCGTTAAAAAGTAATCAATGTGTTTTTTGATGATACTTTTGTGATACGATTGCTTTGAATACAATAAAGTATCAAATAAAATATTTCGTTTGGGTTGGTGATGTAAAATGCATTCCAAAGCACTTTCATGTTTATGAAGGACTTCGTTTTTGTCATTCAGCATGTAATTTTTTGGGCAGATATAATAGTAATCGCGAAAAGAATACACAATCGGAATTCCTTTAGATTTTGCAAATTTCATGAAATGCGGTGTTATTGGTGCACCAATGCTAAAACAATGAATTATATCAGGTTGAAAACTTTCTATTTCTTGAATAATTTCTTGCGTTATCGTTTTGTGGTAGAATTTTTCAACCCAATTGGTTTTCATATTCTCTTTTCCAAACCATTTGAAAATGTAATCAGAATTATTTTTTTCGGCATACTGAATCAATTCATACAAATAGTGTTCGACACCGCCAAGTCGATTTTCACTATTAAAATTATTGATAATCAGTATTTTCATCCAATATAAATTTTACTAAAATAAGTCAATCGAAACACATTAAATACAAACAACGAATGATGATTTCCTTTAAGCTGACTCTCTATAAATTTTCCAAAAACCGAATATAAAACAGCTAATAAATACGTCATTTTAAAAGTATGCAACTTGGAAACTAAGTTAACCATTTTGCTGTATTCTTTTGTAATTAGTCGTTTCTTATAAAGCAAAAGTAAATTGTCTAACGAGTTTTTTGTTTTTTCAACATAAACCGCATTGGTGTCAATATCATCATGCTGAACAGGATTATGAATGTGTTTAATTTTAGCGTTCATTTTTTGAAGTTCAAATGAAAAAAGCGTGTCATCATGCCCGTATTTTTTAAAAGAACTATCAAATTTAATTCTATTAAAAACCGATTTTTTTATCAAAGTATTATTAAACAAAGTCGCTCGATACACATTTTTATTTCTTTGTTCAACCGATTGGTCTTCCATGAATTTCCCATATTTCCAACGAAGTAATTGTTGTTTAGAAGGTGCTTTTTCAGCGTGAATTCTTCCACCGTAAACTACTTCATAATCAGGAATTTGTTTTACATAATTTTTTATGAAATTTGGAAAAGGCAAAACGCAATCTCCATCTAAAATCAGTAAATTTTCATATTTCGATTGGCTAACTAAAATATTTTTGTTTTCTCGATAACCAACATTTTTTTCCAAAGAAATATAACTACAATGAGAAAGTAAATTTATTTTTTCGTTTTCTAAATTATGAATGGAATTTGAGGCGTCGTCTTGCGTTAAAATTTCAAAATCGATTCCTAAATCAAGGCATTGTTGGTGAATGTCTTCTACCAAAGGTAAAAGATTGTAATTGTATATCGTTATTAAAATCGATAGCATTTACACCGTTCTTTGAACCACTTCAAACACTTTTCCTTCATCAAATTTAAGTGTCTTTGAAGGGTATTTTAATAATAGAGCATAATCGTGAGTAGCCATTAAAATGGTTTTTCCGTTTTCATTGATTTTGCGTAAAACTTCCATTACTTCAACACTTGTTTGTGGGTCTAGATTTCCAGTTGGTTCATCGGCTAAAATCAACTCGGGGTCATTTAATAAAGCTCTTGCAATTGCAATGCGTTGCTGTTCACCACCAGAAAGTTGATGTGGCATTTTTGTTTGGTAGTTTTTCATACCCACTTTATCTAATACTTCATCAATCTTAACATCCATTTCTTCTTTAACAGTCCAGCCTGTTGCTTTTAAAACGAACAAAAGGTTTTCTTTTACATTTCTATCAGGAAGTAATTTAAAATCTTGAAAAACAACGCCTAACTTTCTTCTCAAATAAGGAATGTCATTTTCTTTCAATGCTTTTAAGTCATATTCTACAATGTTTCCTACACCATCTGTTAAAGGTAAATCAGCATACAACGTCTTTAAAAAACTACTTTTTCCAGAACCGGTCTTACCAATTAAATAAATAAATTCACCGCGATTAACTTCCAAATTAACATTTGTTAAAACTGGATTTTTCTCTTGATAAATGGTAACATTTTGTAAGTATAGGATAGGTGTTGACATAACTGTTATTGGAATTAATGATGTAAAAGTAATAACTTAATAAACGCTTTCAAAATTTTAGTCCAATTTCACCCAATTTTTTAATTTTCGTTGAAAACTTTGTTTACAAATTGTTGCAATAAACTGGTAATTCTTTTCGTTAATACAGTAAGTAAAACGTATCTTTGAGACCAAATAAACATTCGTAAACGATGATAAAAGTAGTAACTTATTCAGTTTGTATGTTGTTAGCAAGTATTTCTTATGTTAGCGCCCAACAAACTGCTATTTATACCCACGATTTAAAAGAATTTGATAGAGCAATAGCTTTGTACAAAGACAAACAATACCAATCCGCTCAAATTTTATTTGATAAAGTACAATCGCATGCAACCAATCAAGAAGTGCAAGCCGATTGTGCTTATTATATTGCCAATTGCGCTATCCGACTAAATCAAGTGGGAGCTGATGCAATGATAGAAAAATTTGTAGCTGATTACCCAACAAGCACAAAACAAAATCAAGCTTACATTGAAGTTGCTCATTATTATTTTGAACAAGGAAGTTATCCACAAGCACTACAATGGTTTGATAAAGCAAATACCGATTCTATGTCGGCTACCGATAAAGAAAAATACAATTTCCAAAAAGGATATGCTTATTTCACCGCAAAAAACACTAAAGAAGCAACAAAATTCTTCAATCAAGTAGTTAATTCGCAAACATACGGTAGCCAAGCGAAATACTATTTAGGTTATATGTCTTACGAAACGGATGATTACAACAGTGCAAATCAGTATTTTGATCAAGTTCAAGATAAAGACAAGTACAAAGAAAAAATGGGCTACTTTCAAGCCGATATGAACTTCAAATTGGGCAACTTCCAAAAAGCCATCGATTTAGGTTTGGAACAATTACCAAAGTCAAATGCAGAAGAAAAAAGTGAATTGTCGAAAATTATTGGAGAAAGTTATTTCAATTTGAACCAATACGACAAAGCATTACCTTATTTACAAGCCTACAAAGGAAAAAAAGGTAAATGGAATAATACCGATTTTTACCAATTGGGTTACACGTATTACAAGCAAAATGATTTTGAAAATGCTATTTCGCAATTCAACAAAATCATCGACGGAAATGATCATGTGGCTCAAAACGCGTACTACCATTTAGGTGAATGTTATTTGAAAACCGATAAAAAACAACAAGCTTTAAATGCATTCAAGACGGCTTCTGAAATGGAATTTGAGAAAAAAATCCAAGAAGATGCGTATTTGAATTATGCGAAATTGAGTTACGAAATCGGAAACCCATATCAATCAGTTCCTTCTGTGTTGACTAGTTACTTGAACAAATATCCGAATTCACCTTTCAAACAAGAAATCAATAATTTGTTGATTGATTCGTACATCAGTTCAAAAAATTATAAAGAAGCATTGGTGTTATTGGAAAAAAATAAATCTCCTGAAAACCGTTTGGCGTATCAAAAAGTTACCTTTTATAGAGGTTTGGAATTGTATACTGATGGCAACTTCCAAGAAGCTTATGGTTTGTTCAAGAAGTCAATTGCTGAAAATAAAGACGGCAAGTTTTCAGCAAGAGCTACTTTTTGGAAAGCAGAAACCGAATACAATTTGGACCAATACAACGAAGCCATGCTAAGTTTTAAACAGTTCTTGAACTTAAACGAAGCTTCAAATACACCGGAATTTATAAATGTGCATTACAATTTAGGTTACAGTTATTTTAAACTGAAAGAATATGAAAATGCAATCAAACATTTTTCAGATTATATTGCCGTTGGGAAAGACGATAAAGTGCGTTTAACCGATTCCTATTTGCGTTTGGGTGATTGTAATTTTATTTCAGCAAAATACTGGCCAGCAATGGATGCATATAATAAAGCCATTGAATTAAATAGTGTTAATTCTGATTATGCAGCTTTTCAAAAAGGAATCAGTTATGGTTTTGTTGGAAGAAACGAAAGGAAAATTGAAGATTTAGAGAAATTTGCTTCCACATATCCAAATTCACAATATGCGGATGATGCTTTGTATGAATTAGGAAATACTTATGTTAACCAAAATAATGAGCAAAAAGCTGTTGCTACCTATGATAAATTGATTGCTAATTACAAAACGAGTTCGTATGTGGCTAAATCAATTTTAAAACAAGGATTAATTTATTACAACAACAATAAAAGTGAGCCTGCTTTGGGTAAATTCAAAAAAGTAGCTGCTGAATTTCCAAATTCTCCAGAATCATTAGAAGCCGTTGCAACTGCTCGTTTGATTTATGTAGATACAGGTAGAGTAGAGGAATATGCGGATTGGGTGAAAACCTTATCCTTCGTTGAAGTTTCAGATTCGGAATTGGACAATACGATGTATGAATCAGCTGAGAAACAGTATTTAATGAATAATCCTAAACAAGCGATTTCAGGATTTATCAGTTATTTGGCTAAGTTTCCAAATGGTTTACATGCATTAAAGTCGAATTTCTATTTAGCGCAATTATATTTCGCAGATGGTTTAGAAAGCAATGCCGTGAAACATTATGAATTTGTGGTTGATCAACCAAGAAATGAGTTTACCGAACAATCATTGGCGCGTTTGAGCCAAATTCACTTAAAAGCGAAAGATTATACCAAAGCAGTTCCAGTGTTGAAACGTTTGGAAACAGAAGCTGATTTCCCGCAAAACAAAACGTATGCGCAATCCAATTTAATGAAAGCGTATTACGAACAAGAAGATTTCAATAATGCAGAAATGTATGCTACTATCGTATTAGCCAATACCAAAGTAGACGACAGAATTAAAAGTGATGCTCAAATTATCGTAGCGCGTTCGGCCATTAAAACTAATAACGAAGCTAAAGCAAAATTAGCTTATGCTGAATTATTGAAAATTGCCAAAGGTGAATTAGCTGCGGAAGCTTTGTATTACGATGCGTATTTCAAAAACAAAGAAGGAAAATTTGAAGCTTCAAACACAGCCGTTCAAAAAATTGCTAAAGATTATTCGGGATATAAGTTTTTTGGAGCCAAAGGTTTAGTTATTATGGCGAAAAACTTCTACGGATTGAAAGACAGCTTCCAAGCAACCTACATTTTGGAAAGTGTAATTAAAAATTTCACCGAATTCCCAGAAGTAGTGCAAGAAGCACAAACCGAATTGGATTTCATTAAAACCGAAGAAGCAAAACGAAATTCGTCAATTACTAATTAATACTTGTATTATTTTGTCATGCTGAATTAATTTCAGCATCTTAAAATTTAAACATATGAAAAAACTAAATATATATTTCCCAATTGTTGCCTTGTTATTGCTAAGTCAAATCACTTTCGCGCAAAAGAAAGACGAAAACATTGGTTCGGAAGTTGTAAACATTGTGAAACCTTATACGCCAACCATTTCTGATGCTTTCAAAGTAAAAGAAACTCCGGTTCTAGATGATGATGATAATGCGAAAAAAGAAGTGATTCAGTACAACATTTTCTCCTTTCCGGTAGCATCAACTTTTACACCTAATAAAGGAAAAGCAGCTGGTGTAGACAAACAGGAAAGAGAAAAACTATACAAAAATTACGCAACTTTAGGTTTTGGTAACTACGGAACAGCTAATGCAGAATTATTCATTACCGAAAACATTAATAAAAACAGTTATGTTGGTGGAATGATTCGTCATTTGTCATCGCAAGGTGGAATTAAAGATTTGGTTTTAGATGACAAATTTTATAACACAAGTTTAGATGTAACCTACGGCGTTCGTGAACGCGATATGAATTGGAATGTAGATTTAGGTGTAAAAAATCAAATTTTTAATTGGTATGGTTTGCCAACATCCACTATTTTCTTTGATGAAACTACGATTAATGCAATAGATGCGCAACAAACCTATAATACCATTGCATTAGGTGGAAAAATGAGCACCAAAGACGGACTTTTCAGCGAAGGAAGTATTTTGTTCAAACGTTTTTCAGATGGTTTTGGTTCAGGTGAAAATAGATTCAACATTAAACCAGCTTTCGATTTTGATGTAATGGATCAAAAAATCAATGCTGATTTTTTGGTGGATTATGTAGGCGGTTCTTTCGAAAGACAATACGAAGCTGACGAAGAGTTAAAATATAGCAATGTAATTTTTGGTACAAAACCAAGTATTTTATACCAACAAGACGATTTATCAGTGCAAATTGGAGCAGGTATTTTCTACACAACAGGAAAGTTTAACGGAGCAAGTGATAGCAAATTGTTTGTATATCCAAACGTAAAAGCTTCCTATAGAATTGTAGGTGATTTGTTAATTGGTTACGCAGGAGCTGAAGGAGGTTTGAATCAAAATTCGTATGCGGATTTCGTAGACCAAAATCCATTTGTTTCCCCAACGATGATTGTAGCACCAACCGATAATAAATACGATATTTATGTTGGTTTAAAAGGAAAATTAGCCAATGCAGTTGCGTTTAATGTTCGAGGTTCTTACAACAACGAAGACAATAAAGCCCTTTTTGTGAGTAATGAATTTAATCCAATCTATGCCAATACTGAAGGTTATGCTTTCGGAAATTCATTTGGAGTAGTTTATGACAATATTAAAACCGTTAGCATTTTCGGAGAATTAAAAGCAGATTTTTCAAAAAGTACCACTTTCGGAATTAGCGGAACTTACAACAATTTCTCCTCCGATACACAAGCTGAAGCATGGAATTTACCACAATTGAAAATAGCATCTACTTTAGATATTGATATTACCGAAAAATGGTATGCTGGCGCTTCTATTTTCTTCGTAGGAGAACGAAAAGACAGAATTACGGTTCAAGATGATTTATTGGTAAATCCTGGCACGTTCTCTACTCAAGAGGTAACTTTAGATAGCTTTTTCGATTTGAATGCGCAATTGGGCTATAAATACAACAAACGATTAACAGCATTCTTAAAAGGAAATAATTTAGCAAACCAACAATACAACCGTTGGGCAAATTTTCCAGTACAAGGAATTCAAGTGTTATTAGGAGCTAATTATAAGTTTGATTTTTAATGTTTTGAAGCGAAAAGTCACACCAAGCTTTCACAGAGTTACGCTAAGTTTAAATTCTTTGTGTTCTTAGTGCCTTCTTAGTGCTCTTAGTGGTAAAAAAATGATCTTCAAACAAAAAATAAAATCCCATTACATCCAACTGTTAGAAGCTAAAATACTTACGCTTCAAAATCAAATTGCAGATTTAACAACAGATGCACAAAATGATGCCAAAGGTTCGGCTGGAGATAAGCACGAAACGGCGTTGGCAATGATGCATTTGGAACAAGAAAAACTCAATCAAAAATTAGCAGAAAGTTTAAATCAGAAAAACATTTTAGAAGCCATTGATTGTAGTGTTTCGCATAAAGTAATTGCGCTAGGAAGTTTGGTAAAAGCAAATGAAATCTATTTCTTTATTGCTACTGCTTTACCTCAAATAACGCTTGAAGGAGCAACTGTTTTTGGCGTTTCACTACAATCGCCTATTGGAGTCCAATTCATGGGTAAAAAAGCAGGAGATTGCATTAATGTCAATACAATAACGTATAAAATCGAATCGGTTTTTTAATTGAAAATCACCCAACTTTTCAAGACTCATGAAATAATAGTAAAATTTACTTCTAAATTGTTCAAAAAAACGAACATTTGTTAATAACTTCCCTATAAAACACAACTAAATCGCCTGAAATTTTTATGAGAATACTTATATTTGTCTGTTTAACAAAAATGAGTATTTAAGCGAAAATCATATGAGCGAAGAAGTAAAGAAAAATAATTATTCTGCCGATAGTATCCAGGCGTTAGAAGGGATGGAGCACGTAAGAATGCGTCCGTCAATGTATATTGGTGATACGGGTGTTAGAGGTTTACATCACTTGGTTTATGAAGTAGTAGATAACTCAATTGATGAGGCGTTGGCCGGACATTGTGATACTATTGCGGTAATTATAAACGAAGATAATTCTATATCTGTTGAAGATAACGGACGTGGAATTCCAGTTGATATTCATAAAAAAGAAGGTATTTCTGCTCTTGAGGTTGTTATGACTAAAATTGGAGCAGGAGGAAAATTTGATAAAGATTCGTATAAAGTTTCAGGAGGATTGCATGGTGTTGGGGTTTCTTGTGTGAACGCATTATCGGATCATTTAAGAGCAACTGTTCATAGAGACGGAAAAATATACGAACAAGAATACGAAAGAGGAAAATCGTTATATCCAGTTAAACAAATTGGAACTACAGATAAAAGAGGAACAGTTGTAACTTTTAAGCCTGATGCAACAATTTTTACACAAACGTTGGAGTATTCGTATGATACTTTAGCGGCTCGTATGCGCGAATTGTCTTTCCTAAACAAAGGAATTACAATTACCATGACAGACAAGAGAGATATTGATGATAAAGGGGAAGCAAAATCAGAAGTTTTTCATTCTAAAGAAGGTTTAAAAGAATTTATTCGCTTTTTAGATGGAAATCGTACACCAATTATTGGACATGTGATTTCAATGGAAAATGAAAAAAGTGAAATTCCAGTTGAGGTAGCGTTAATATACAATGATAGTTATTCGGAAAATATTTTCTCTTACGTCAACAATATCAATACACACGAAGGAGGAACACATTTGCAAGGTTTCCGTATGGGATTGACGCGTACGTTGAAAAAATACGCGGATGCTTCTGGTTTATTAGAAAAATTAAAATTTGAAATTTCTGGTGATGATTTCCGTGAAGGATTAACGGCTATTATTTCTGTTAAAGTAGCTGAACCTCAATTCGAAGGACAAACCAAAACCAAATTAGGAAATAGAGAAGTGGTTTCGCCAGTTTCTCAAGCCGTAGCAGAAATGCTAGAAACGTATTTGGAAGAAAATCCAAACGATGCTAAAATTATTGTTCAAAAAGTAATCTTAGCGGCGCAAGCACGTCACGCTGCCAAAAAAGCTCGTGAAATGGTACAGCGTAAAACCGTTATGGGCGGTGGTGGTTTGCCAGGAAAACTATCTGATTGTTCAGAGCAAGATCCAGACAAATGTGAAATTTTCCTTGTTGAGGGAGATTCGGCTGGTGGAACTGCAAAGCAAGGTAGAGATAGAGCGTTTCAAGCAATTTTGCCATTAAGAGGTAAAATTTTGAACGTGGAAAAAGCAATGCAACACAAAGTATTCGAAAATGAAGAAATTCGAAATATTTTTACAGCACTTGGAGTTACCATTGGAACAGAAGAAGACAGTAAAGCATTGAATTTATCGAAGTTGCGTTACCATAAAGTAGTAATTATGTGTGATGCCGATGTCGATGGTAGTCACATTGCTACTTTGATTTTAACATTCTTCTTTAGATACATGAAAGAGTTGATTGAAAACGGTCACGTTTATATCGCAACACCGCCTTTATATTTAGTGAAAAAAGGAAATAAAAAAGAATATGCTTGGAATGATGACCAACGCGATTTAGCAAACGAAAGAATGGGCGGAAACGCAGCAATCCAACGTTATAAAGGTCTTGGGGAAATGAACGCGGAGCAATTATGGGATACCACAATGAATCCAGATTTCAGAACTTTACGCCAAGTAACAATCGATAGCTTAGCAGAAGCAGATAGAATTTTCTCGATGTTAATGGGTGATGAAGTGCCACCACGTAGAGAGTTCATTGAGAAAAATGCGGCTTACGCAAAAATCGATGCGTAAAAAGCTTTTAGTCATACAGTTCGTTTTTGCATTGTTTTTAGGTTCTAAGAGCAATGCTCAAACAGCTGACGATATTCAAAATATTGCATTGCTTTTGGGCGATGCATTATTTTTTTCAGAACAATACATTCAGCCAGCTACTGATGCAGCTATTTATCAATCTTCTTCAGGCTGGATTGTTTCTCCTAAGAAGAAGGAACGTTGGAAAGTTACTTTAGGACTTCATGTCAACGCATTTTTTGTCCCTAAAAGAGATAGAGAATTTGCTATTCAGAATAGTGACTTTAGTTTTTTTGAAATTGAAGGAGCTACTTCAGCAGTTGTGCCTACAGCTATGGGGAATTCTAATCAAGTATATTTGATAGGTGAAATTGGTGGAGAACAAGTGCGTTTGGAAACACCAAGAGGAGTGGATCAGGAAGCTATAGTTTATCCTTATTTACAAGGAACAATCGAGTTGCCTTATGGTTTTGAATTCATTGGAAGATATTCTACCAAAACCAAATTGAAAAAAGGCTATTACCAAGTATACGGTTTTGGATTAAAACATAATTTCAGTCAGTATTTTTCTAAGTTAGAAGCTAAAAAAATCAATTTCGCATTCGCTACTGTTTATTCCAATGAAGAAATTAGTTTCGATTTTTTAGATATTAATACGGCTTACGGAAATTTAGGAATCAATAAATTAACGAGTACGGTTGATACGTTTCATTTTATTTTAAGTGCTTCCAAAGAATTTAAAAAATTTGAACTGATTTCTAATTTAATTGTCAATACGAGTAATTTCGAATACATTGTTTCTGGTCAAAAAGGAGAAATTGAAGAAATCATTCCGTTGCAACAAACCATTAATTCTTTATTAGAAACTATTGCTGAAAGAAAAACGAATGTAATAGGCGAAATTTCTGGTAGATATCAATTTGATAAATTTTATTTACAAAGTTCATTTGCATTTGGTAAATTTGCAAATCTTAATTTAGGAGTTCAATATCAATTTTAATAAATATAAACTTTTTTAAATACAACAACATGAAAGTAACAATAGTTGGAGCAGGTAACGTAGGAGCCACTTGTGCAGACGTTATTTCGTACAGAGGAATTGCAAGCGAAGTAGTATTATTAGATATCAAAGAAGGTTTTGCAGAAGGTAAAGCTATGGATATCATGCAATGTGCTACTACAACTGGTTTTAATACCAAAGTTTCAGGAAGTACAAACGATTATTCTAAAACGGCAGGAAGTGATGTAGTAGTAATTACATCAGGAATTCCAAGAAAACCAGGAATGACTCGCGAAGAACTTATCGGAATCAATGCTGGGATTGTTAAAACCGTTGCGGATAATGTATTACAACATTCTCCAAATGCAATTATCGTAGTAGTTTCTAATCCAATGGATACGATGACTTATTTAACTTTAAAAGCAACTGGATTACCAAAGAACAGAGTAATTGGTATGGGTGGTGCTTTAGATAGTTCTCGTTTTAAATATTATTTATCACAAGCTTTAGCTAAACCAGCAAATGATATTCAAGGAATGGTAATAGGTGGTCATGGTGATACGACTATGATTCCATTAACAAGATTAGCTTCTTACAATGGATCGCCAATTGCTAACTTCATGAGTCAAGACGAAATGGATAAAGTAGCAGCTGCAACTATGGTTGGTGGAGCTACTTTAACAGGTTTATTAGGAACTTCAGCTTGGTATGCTCCAGGAGCTTCTGTAGCGTATTTAGTTGATAGTATCTTAAACGACCAAAAGCGTATGATTCCATGTTCAGTAATGTTAGACGGTGAATACGGTCAAAGCGATATCTGTATTGGAGTACCATGTATCATTGGTAAAAACGGAATTGAGCAAATCGTAGACATTCAATTAAATGATGCTGAAAAGGCTTTATTTGCTAAGAGTGCAGACGCTGTTCGTAATATGAACGCTGATTTAAAAGCGGTTTTATAATACGTCAAGAAAAAGACTGAAAACTGTCAATATCAATTGGCAGTTTTTTTATGGACATTTTACAAACAAGGAAATACAAAAAAACCGATTTTATTCCAAAATAAAATTGGTTAATCCTATTGTAAATTATATATTTGTCCGTTTTTATAAAAAATACATAATTAATATTTAGTAATAATGCAGAATAAAGGACTGATTAAATTTTTCGCAATTCTTTTTGCTTTGGTATGTGTATACCAATTAACGTTTACTTTTGTAGCAAACGGTATCGCGAAAGACGCAAAAACTTTTGCAAATGGAGATTTCTCTAAAGAATTAAGGTATTTAGATTCTATCGGAAACGAGAAAGTTTTTTTAGGAAAAACCTACAATGAGGTTAGAGATAACCAATTGCAAAAAGGTCTTGACTTAGAAGGTGGAATCAACGTAATTCTTCAAATCTCAGTTAGAGATATCTTAAAAGGATTAGCAAACAACACTACAAATCCAGCTTTCAATAAAGCTTTAGCAGATGCTAAAATCAATCAACAAGGAAATCAAGATTATTTTGATGCTTTTATGGTTGAAGCGAATGCAGCTAACTTGAAATTAGCTGATGCTGATGTTTTTGGTAACCGTAACTTAGATGAAGTGATTAAATTCAACATGACTAATGCGCAAGTTGAACCAATCATCAAGCAAAAAGTTTTAGAATCAGTAGAAAGTGCTTTCAAAGTATTGAGAGAGCGTATTGATAAATTCGGAGTTACACAACCAAATATCCAACTTTTAGGAAATTCAGGAAGAATTTTAGTAGAATTACCAGGAGCTAAAGATGTTGATCGTATTAAAAAATTATTACAAAGTACAGCACAATTAGAGTTTTGGGAAACTTACAAAGTTGAAGAAATTGGTAACTTTTTAGTTGAAGTTAATGAGGTTTTGAAAAAAACAGAAGTTAATGTTAAAGAAGAAGTAAAAGAAGTTACTGCAACTTCTGGAATTGATTCTTTGTTAACGGATAAAGCAGATTCAACAAAAACACAAGTAAATCCATTATTTGATAGTATGGTAGCTGGTGGTCAACCAGGAACACCATATATTGCTATGTTCTTAACTAAAGATACAGCTAAAATTGGAAATTATTTAAGAAGAAATGATATTAGAGCTTTATTGCCAGCACAATTTTCAAATGCTAAATTTTGTTGGGGTAAAATCAATGAAAAATCGCCTGAAGTTGTTGAATTGTATGCTTTAAAAGGTAACAGAGAAAACAAAGCTCCTATTAGTGGTGGTGTTATCGTTGACGCAAGAGATACTTTTGATCAAATGGGTAAACCAGCTGTTTCAATGCAAATGAACGGTCAAGGAGCAAGAGAATGGGAAAAAATAACTGGAGCAGTTTCTCAACAAGGAAATGCTATTGCTATTGTTTTAGATAACGTAGTATATTCTGCACCAGGTGTAAGTAGAGGAGCAATTTCTGGAGGACAATCTGAAATTTCAGGAAGTTTTTCAATCAATGAAACTAAAGATTTAGCGAATATCTTAAGAGCAGGTAAATTACCAGCAGCTGCAGAAATTGTACAATCCGATGTTGTTGGACCATCTTTAGGAGCTGAAGCTGTAAATAGTGGTATGATTTCATTCATTATTGGTTTTGCTTTGGTATTATTATGGATGATTTTCTACTACGGAAAAACAGGTTTCTATGCAAACTTAGCTTTATTAGTAAATATTTTATTCATCTTTGGAGCTTTAGCTAGTTTTGGTGCTGTATTGACATTACCTGGTATTGCTGGTATCGTATTAACAATTGGTATGGCAGTTGATGCTAACGTAATTATTTTCGAAAGAGCAAAAGAAGAATTAGATTCTGGTAAAACAGTTGAAGAAGCAGTTAATTATTCATATACTTGGAAAGGGGCAATGTCTTCTATTGTGGATGCGAATATTACAACAGCTTTAACAGCAATCATTTTATTAGTTTTTGGAACTGGACCAATTAAAGGTTTCGCAACTACTTTATTAATAGGTATTGTAACTTCGTTATTTACTGCTATTTTCATCACAAGAATTTTCTTAGATTGGAGTTTGTCAAGAAACGAAGGAATTACTTTCTCAACTTCAATTACTAAAAATTGGTTTAAGAACATGAACTTCGATTTCTTAGGAAAACGTAAGTTAGCCTACACTATTTCTGCAATTTTAATTGTATTGAGTTTAGTTTCTTTATTTACTAAAGGATTAAATCAAGGTGTGGATTTCAAAGGAGGAAGAACGTTCCAAGTTCGTTTTGATAAAACAGTTTCTGCTCCAGAAGTTACTTCAGATTTAGTAGCTGTTTTTGAAAGTGCTGAAGCGAAAGTTTTTGGTAGTGATAATCAGTTGAAAATTACAACTAAATACAAAGTGGACGAAGAAGGTGAAGGAGTTGATAAAGAAGTGAATGAAAAATTATTTGAAGGATTGAAAAAATACTTACCAGCTGATATGACTTACAACCAATTTGTAACTTCTTATGAAGGAAAACAATACGGTGTAATGCAAGCTTCTAAAGTATCTGGAACGATTTCTAAAGATATTAAAACAAACTCTATTTGGGCTGTTTTAGGTTCGTTGTTAGTAGTATTTATCTACTTAATGATTTCGTTTAGAAAATGGCAGTTTGGTTTAGGTGCTGTTGCTGCTGTTGCGCATGACGTAATTATTGTATTAGGTATTTTCTCTTTCGGTAATTCGTTCTTACCATTTAACATGGAAATTGATCAAGCGTTTATCGCTGCAATTCTAACGGTTATTGGTTACTCTTTGAATGATACCGTAATTGTATTTGACCGTGTTAGAGAGTTCTTAAATTACAATTCATCTAAAGATTTCAAAGGATTGGTTAATAAAGCATTGAATTCTACATTGAGTAGAACCATTAATACTTCTGCTACAACTTTAGTGGTATTATTAGCAATTTTTATCTTTGGTGGAGAAACTATCCGTGGATTTGTATTCGCTATTTTAGTGGGTATTTTAGTCGGAACTTACTCTTCGTTATTCATCGCAACTCCTGTTATGAATGATACAATGAGTAAAGACGAAGCTGAAAAATTAGCTATGGATATTAAAGAGTAATTCCTTTAATAAAATATATTTTAGAAAGTCCTGACGAAAGTCGGGACTTTTTTGTTATTTTAGTAAAACTAAATCTTGTACAATGTTGAAAAATATTTGTTTGTTATTTTTAAGCTTGACTTTGTTCTCTTGTAATTCCAATGTGGTTCTAGAATCCTTTTCTAGCGATTTTAAAGACAATCGTTGGTTGAGTGAAGATTATCGAGAGTTTAATTTTATAATTGAAAAGGATGGAAATTATGAAGTGCAATTGCATTTTGGTCATATTGACAAATACCAAATTCCAAAAGTAGATGTACAAATTGAAATGACTGCTCCAGATGGAACTATTAAATCTATACCAATGGTTTTAGAAATGCAATCAGAAGCAATAAAAAGCGATTGCATGGGCGATATTTGCGATTTGTTCGCTCCAATTGTATCTGAGAACATGATCCAAGGAAAATACAAGATAGTGGTTAAGAACACTTCAAAATATCCTTATTTTCCTGATGTGTTAGGTGTTGGTGTTAGAATAGTAGTAGTGAATAATTTTTCAAATTAGTTTTTCTTTTTATTTATGTAATTTAAATATATTTTATTAGATGAGGTTTTGTCAATAGATTCTATTTTGTCAATTTTTTTTATCAATTTTTGAAATGATACTCTTTCGTTTATTCCATAAGGATTTGTTGCTAGTTTTATAATTGTGTTAAGTAATTTCTTTTCAATTTCATTTAAATTAAAAGATTTTTGATATTTCTTTTTTAAAGTGCTGAATTTATTAAGTACTAGTTTGTAATTCTTTAGCTCATAATGAATAATGAGATTTAATATTTCTGTTTTCACAAAAGTTTTTGGTCGATCCTCAATGCTAAACTCATTTAATATAGTGTTAATAAATTTTAATGATTTAGATAAGTTGTTATTCGCTAAAAATAAACAAGCAAATTGATAATACATTTCTACAAAATAATAAGGTTCAATTGTAAATTTATTTTCTTTTAAATTTTTATCAATTGTTTGCATCAATTGCAGAGCATCTGAAATTTTATCGTTAAAAATTAGGAACTCTAGTTCAGCTTGATAAGTATGAAAAAAGATTCTTTCAAGTGCAACGCTTTTTTGTAAGTCAAGTATGTTTTCAAAGCCTCTTAAAGCTTCAATTTTTTTATAGAAAGTAAAGTTATCACTGTTCTTATAAATATCTACAATTCTGATGTAAATTGAAATATAATCTAATGGATTTTCCTCTTTATAAAATGGGTTATTATCAAAAACTTCAATTGTTTGTTCTAACGCAATTAATTCTTTTTCAGTTTCATTTTTGATATTTGAGCAATTAGCTTGTATTAAATTGTAGTAAATTTTAGATTGAATAGCATGAAGTTTTGTAATGTTTTTTTTAAAAACTGAGCTCTTCTCTAGAGTTTTAACACTTTCCAATAAGTCATCATTTGGGATTTTTCCAACATTGTTTTTTAAATAATAGCTTTGATAATATAAGTCGGTAATTTCTTTTTTTTCTCTTATGTGGTCGAAATAGGTGTCAATTTTTTCGTTTATTGACATGGCACTATAAAAACCTTTTGAGTACCCCATGCATTTTTTTTCCCAATTTAATAACTCTAATGTGAGTTCTTCATTTTCGTTCTTTAAATTTAATTTCTTTGCTTTTGAAATTAGTTTTAAACATTCATCAAAAAGTCCTTTATAGAATAAAATTTCAATGGATTTAATGTAATTAATGAACTTTAAACTAATCGTTTTTTCATTATGAAACTCATTAAGAGATCTTAAAATTATTTTAATTAAATAATTAATATCATATGAGGTGTTTTTGCTAGAAAAGTTATGCTTTTCTATTTCTACTTTTATTAAATCTTCATTAACAAGTGTATTGTTATTGAATAAATCAAAAATAAGCAAGTATTTATTCTGAGTTCCAAAAATATTTTTGTTTATAAACACCTTGAAATACCTTTTTTCATTCATAGACATTGATTCTATGATTTTTTTACAATCATTAATTATCATGGTAATTGATTATCTGAATTACAAAAATAGTAATTTATTTGTTTAAAAAGTGGGGTTAAGCTTCTTATTTTTGACTAATTGATTAACAGTGTTTTATATAATTGTTAAATTTAATTGCTTGAATTATGAAAAAAAAATACAATTGCTCATTTTTTAATTTGAAGTTATTTTTGTTAATCTTTTTTGTCTATGCTAATTCGTATGGATTAACAATTTATGTAAATGATGCTTTTACACCTGATGATGTTTATACAACAGCAGCAGGCAACAACGCTAACAATGGGTTAACACCTGCAACGCCTAAAGCAACACTAGCAGGTGCTCTAGCAATAGCTACAAATGGTGATATTATTTACATTGACTATGGGAATTATAATGATGTAGGATTAAATATTAATGTAGAGGTTGAAATTATAGGTGCAGGAGAAGAAATGACTGTATTTAGAAGAACTTCAGGGATTAATCGTTGGGGTGTAATTTCAGCTAACAATGTTAAGGTATCTAAGCTTACCATCACAGAATATAATTTAGCTTCTGATGGAATTGCAGTAGCAATATCATCGGGTTCAGGAATTGAATTTAATAGAGTTACTATTTATGCAAATGTGGGTAGTGCTGGTCAAGGAGCTGTTTGGATAACTGGCGCTACTACAAGTGCAACATTTAAAAATTCTGGCAGTCCTTGTAATAGAGTTGGAGCTGCTAACTATGGAGGAGCTTTTAAAATTGAAGGTGCTACCGCAGTTATTGATAATTGTAGCATAAATAACAATATTATTTCAGCTCTTTATGGAGGAGGAGTTTTAGTGGCTGGTAATAATTCTAATGTAACAATAATTAATACGACATTTGATGATAACGAAGCAAGTAGTGGAGGTGCATTAGCAGTAACTGGATCTAATGCAACTGTTAATGTTTCAGGTTCTTGTTTTAATAATAATAGAGCAACTATAGCTGTATCGAATGAAGGTGGAGGAGCGGTATTTTTGAGACCTAGTGCAAACTCTTCCACTTCTACTATTAATTTTTCAAATTGTAGCTTTAATGGAAATACCTCAATTGGTGCTTCTTCCGATGGGGGAGCTGTTTGTATTACTAATTTAAATTCTCCCAATATTAACGTAAATTTCACGACTTGCTCGTTTTCTGGCAATAGTACAAACGATGATGGTGATGATATCTATTTTAGAAAAGCATTATCAGCACTATATAATATAACTTTCAGAAATAATACATTTTTTGATGTTTTTGCAGGTTCAAAAGTGAATTTATATAATAATAATCTTTTAGCTTCAGAAATTAAATTTGAAGGCTTAACTACTCCAACAGGAACAAGTGCAAATGGAGACATAGTAGCAAGTCCAAGTGGAATTGCAATAGATCAACCAGAAATGTTTGGTAATTACACAGAAACATCATCTAGTTTACCTACTACTTTGCCTGTTACACGTTGTATAGATCGTTTCGATGGAGTTTGTGGTACAGCTTCAGCAACAATTACTTGCGTTACAGAAAATAGATGGAACGGTACTTCATGGTCAAGAGGAATTCCAACTATTTTTCAGCATGTAATACTTACAGCCAATTATAATACTGAAATTCATGGAAATATTGATGCTTGTCAAATGACCGTAAATTCTGGTGTAACTTTAGATATATTAGACGGAACAGATGGTACTTATGTATATGTAGTAAATTCAATTTTCAACAACGGAACTATTAACGTAACTTCAAAGGCTAATTTAGTACAAGTTAATCATCCTTTAGATTTAAATGATGAAGCAATTGTCACTCCAAATATTAATTTTTCTAAAAATACGGGTGATAAAATTAGATGGGATTATGTGTATTGGGGAAAACCAATAGCAGATAATGTTTTAAGTGCTTATAATGCAAATTTTGATATTAAATATTATTGGGATCCAGATTTTGCTGGAATTGGTCAAAGTTATTTAGGTTGGCGTGTATTAAATTCAGAACCGTCAATAGGAATGGGATTCATAACTAGAGTAAAAACAGCCATTGGAATGACTCCAACAAACATTAACTTGAGTTATTCTGGAGTATCAAATAATGGGGATTATAATGCAACAGTTAAATATTATGATGCTGATAATTATTCGTTTAGAAACTTTACACTACTAGGTAATCCTTATCCTGGTGCAATAGATTTTGAAAAGTTTTATTTAGATAATAGTGATAAAATATATGGCACTGTTTATTTATGGTCATCTTACACTCCTTATCCCGGAAGTGGTTTGTACCAACAAGCTGATTATGCATCATTTAATTTGACTGGTGGAGTAGGTGTTCCTGGAACATCAAATACTCAATCACCAAACGGAATTCTTCCAAATGGGTATATAGCATCTGCTCAAGGTTTCATGGTTAGACCAAAAGTTAATGGGCAAGTAGTTTTTAATAATTCTCAAAGAACTAAAGACATTCCAAGTAATAATCAGTTTTTTAGAACTCAAAATCAACAAAAAGATAGATTTTGGTTGCGTTTAACTGATTCGAATGGAAGATTTAGCGACTTGTTAATAGGTTACATTGATAAAGCAACAAATGGTTTTGATGAAGCTTATGATGGTCTTTTAAATTCATTATCAACATTGAAATTCTTTAGTCAGTTAAATGAAAAACGATTAGTAATTCAAGGTAGAGGAAATTTTGATATAGAAGATAAAGTAATGATTGATTATGCTATAAGTAATCAACAATCATCAATGTTAACTATTAGTTTAAGTAAAAAAGAGGGAATTTTTAATGACCAAAAAATTTATTTGCATGACAAAAAACTTAATTTTTACCATGATTTAACAATAGCAGATTATTTCTTTTATACTGACGATACTCAAAATCGATTTGAAGTATTATATGAGATTATAAAACCAGAAGAAATTCTAGATAACAATGATATAAATGTTTTTGCTACCATAAATAATAATGAATTAATAGTTAAAAGTAATTCAGTATTATCAAATGTTGAGTTATATGACATAAACGGTAGACTTGTATTTAAAGAAGACTTTAATCAGGATTTAATGCAATTTAATAAAAATGTTTTTCTACCAAATGGAATCTATATAGCAATTGTTAAAACAAAAAGTGGATTTCAAAAATCAATAAAAATTTCAAATCAATAGAAAATGAAAGATATAGTTAAAAAAATAGTATTTTCAATTGCTTTTTGCTGTTGTTTTAGTGTTGTAAATGCTCAGATTACAATTGATAACACTACATACTCAACTACACAATTAGTTGATGGTGTTTTAGTTCCTTCAGGAAGTGGAACTGTTATTTCAAATGTTGTATTTAGAGGAGTATATAACAATTCTGGAAGATATCAAGTAGGTTATTTTTCTACAGCAACAACAACTTTAGCACAAATGGGTTTTACAAATGGAGTTGTATTAACTTCTGGAAATACTAGTAATATTCCATTAGCATTAGGAGTAGATCCTCGTTCTGTTGCTCAAATGTCATTAGGTTATACTTCTTGTACTCTAGGAGAAGTTCGTCAAGGAGGTGGTTGCCCTGCAGGAATTAATGATTTAGATATATTAGCTGGCGCCCAAAATTATTTTAATGCTTCAGTTTTAGAATTTGATTTTGTACCAGTAGAAAATTCTGTTCAGTTTAGATATATTTTCGGCTCTGAAGAATATAGTGATGATTCTGGGTTTATTAATTACCAATGCTCTACATATAATGATAAATTTGGATTTTTAATTAGTGGCCCTGGTATAGCTGGAGGACAAGGATACACTAATGATGCAAGAAATATTGCTAGATTAGGAAACGGATCTGAAGTGTCAATTAACTCAGTAAATAATGGTGTTGTAGGGTCAAGTGGAGGAGCACCTAGTGCCGCTAATTGTACTTTTGCAAATGGAGATTGGATTCAAAATACACCAACACCTGAGTTTTTAGGTACTATTGATGGAACGCAATTAAATGGTAATACTAGAATATTAACTGCAACTCAATCCGGATTAATTCCAGGTCAAACCTATCATATAAAATTAATTGTTACAGATGTTAACGATGGTGCTTATGATAGTGTTGTTTATATTGAAGCAGGTAGTTTTACTACAGAGTTTAGTTGTAATGCAGGCCCAGATCAACAATTATGTGATGTTAATTCAACTACTTTAGCCGCTAGCTCTCCAGCAACAGGTACTTGGAGTGTTATTTCTGGTTCAGGTACATTTGTTTCAAATACAGATCCAAATACGGTTGTCAATGGTTTGTCTTCTGGAAATAATGTGTTTAGATGGACAGCATCTGATTTATCTTGTAGTGCAGATGTAGTTATTACTTTGAACAATTCACCTAACGCAGGAACAAACGGAACATTAACAGTTTGTCAAGGCACTACACCAACCAATGCAGAATTATTTGCCGCATTAAACGGAACACCAGATGCAGGCGGAAGTTGGAGTAATGTTGGATTGGTTTACACGTATACAGTAACCGGAGTTGCACCATGTCCAAATGCTACAGCAACAGTAACAGTAACGGAACAAGCACCAGCTAATGCAGGAACAAACGGAACACTAACAGTTTGTCAAGGCACTACACCAACCAATGCAGAATTATTTGCCGCATTAAACGGAACACCAGATGCAGGCGGAAGTTGGAGTAATGTTGGATTGGTTTACACGTATACAGTAACTGGAGTTGCACCATGTCCAAATGCTACAGCAACAGTAACAGTAACGGAACAAGCACCAGCTAATGCAGGAACAAACGGAACACTAACAGTTTGTCAAGGCACTACACCAACCAATGCAGAATTATTTGCTGCATTAAACGGAACACCAGATGCAGGCGGAAGTTGGAGTAATGTTGGATTGGTTTATACTTACACAGTAACCGGAGTTGCACCATGTCCAAATGCTACAGCAACAGTAACAGTAACGGAACAAGCACCAGCTAATGCAGGAACAAACGGAACACTAACAGTTTGTCAAGGCACTACACCAACCAATGCAGAATTATTTGCTGCATTAAACGGAACACCAGATGCAGGCGGAAGTTGGAGTAATGTTGGATTGGTTTATACTTACACAGTAACCGGAGTTGCACCATGTCCAAATGCTACAGCAACAGTAACAGTAACGGAACAAGCACCAGCTAATGCAGGAACAAACGGAACACTAACAGTTTGTCAAGGCACTACACCAACCAATGCAGAATTATTTGCTGCATTAAACGGAACACCAGATGCAGGCGGAAGTTGGAGTAATGTTGGATTGGTTTATACTTACACAGTAACCGGAGTTGCACCATGTCCAAATGCTACAGCAACAGTAACAGTAACGGAACAAGCACCAGCTAATGCAGGAACAAACGGAACACTAACAGTTTGTCAAGGCACTACACCAACCAATGCAGAATTATTTGCCGCATTAAACGGAACACCAGATGCAGGCGGAAGTTGGAGTAATGTTGGATTGGTTTACACGTATACAGTAACTGGAGTTGCACCATGTCCAAATGCTACAGCAACAGTAACAGTAACGGAACAAGCACCAGCTAATGCAGGAACAAACGGAACACTAACAGTTTGTCAAGGCACTACACCAACCAATGCAGAATTATTTGCTGCATTAAACGGAACACCAGATGCAGGCGGAAGTTGGAGTAATGTTGGATTGGTTTATACTTACACAGTAACCGGAGTTGCACCATGTCCAAATGCTACAGCAACAGTAACAGTAACGGAACAAGCACCAGCTAATGCAGGAACAAACGGAACACTAACAGTTTGTCAAGGCACTACACCAACCAATGCAGAATTATTTGCCGCATTAAACGGAACACCAGATGCAGGCGGAAGTTGGAGTAATGTTGGATTGGTTTACACGTATACAGTAACTGGAGTTGCACCATGTCCAAATGCTACAGCAACAGTAACAGTAACGGAACAAGCACCAGCTAATGCAGGAACAAACGGAACACTAACAGTTTGTCAAGGCACTACACCAACCAATGCAGAATTATTTGCCGCATTAAACGGAACACCAGATGCAGGCGGAAGTTGGAGTAATGTTGGATTGGTTTACACGTATACAGTAACTGGAGTTGCACCATGTCCAAATGCTACAGCAACAGTAACAGTAACGGAACAAGCACCAGCTAATGCAGGAACAAACGGAACACTAACAGTTTGTCAAGGCACTACACCAACCAATGCAGAATTATTTGCTGCATTAAACGGAACACCAGATGCAGGCGGAAGTTGGAGTAATGTTGGATTGGTTTATACTTACACAGTAACCGGAGTTGCACCATGTCCAAATGCTACAGCAACAGTAACAGTAACGGAACAAGCACCAGCTAATGCAGGAACAAACGGAACACTAACAGTTTGTCAAGGCACTACACCAACCAATGCAGAATTATTTGCTGCATTAAACGGAACACCAGATGCAGGCGGAAGTTGGAGTAATGTTGGATTGGTTTATACTTACACAGTAACCGGAGTTGCACCATGTCCAAATGCTACAGCAACAGTAACAGTAACGGAACAAGCACCAGCTAATGCAGGAACAAACGGAACACTAACAGTTTGTCAAGGCACTACACCAACCAATGCAGAATTATTTGCCGCATTAAACGGAACACCAGATGCAGGCGGAAGTTGGAGTAATGTTGGATTGGTTTACACGTATACAGTAACTGGAGTTGCACCATGTCCAAATACTACCGCTACTGTAACTTTAGTAGAGATTCAATTTCCAAATTTCCAAATTGAATCAGGATGTGTTGATTTAGAATACACATTAAGTGTTTCTCCGTATGATTTAAATTACACTTATAATTGGTTTGATTCTAATAATAATTTAATTGGAAATAATGAATTTATTATTATAAATGAAGCTGATACATATACATTAGAAGTTGTATCGTTAAATTGTTCAATTTCATCATTTATTACAATCGATAATGTATTTTGCTCCATACCAAAAGGTCTATCTCCGAATGGTGATGGTTTAAATGATACATGGGATTTATCAAATTTAGATGTAAGAGAAGTTAAAATCTTTAACAGGTATGGTTTAGAAGTTTATCAACAAAATAACTATACCAATCAATGGGATGGTAGGGATATGAAAGGAAATGAACTTCCAACAGCTACCTACTACTACGTTATTACATTTGAATCAGGAAAACAAAAAACAGGCTGGGTTTATCTTCAGCGAGTAAAATAAGTTAAGATATGAAAAGACTATTCTTAGTTTTATTAGTGTTTGTCATTTTTACGGATGTTCAAGCGCAGCAAGATCCACATTATACGCAGTACATGTATAATATGAGTATTATGAATCCGGCTTATGCTGGTAGTAAGGAGAATTTATCGATGGGTTTGTTATATAGAAAGCAGTGGGTTGAGATAGAGGACGCTCCTACGACAGCAACTTTTTTTGGTCATTCTGCAGTTGGGAAGAATGTTGGATTAGGCTTGAGTGTTATCTCGGATAAGATTGGTCCTGTAGAGGAGAACAATGTTTACGGGGATTTTTCGTATACGATTAATTTAGGAGGCGAGCATAAATTGGCTTTTGGATTAAAGGCGGGACTTACCTTTCATAATGTTGGTTTATTTAGTGATATCAATGGTACACTTCCACAGCCAAACGATCCTGCTTTT
The DNA here is from genome assembly GCA_018401995.1 of Flavobacterium sp. Classification (GTDB taxonomy): domain Bacteria; phylum Bacteroidota; class Bacteroidia; order Flavobacteriales; family Flavobacteriaceae; genus Flavobacterium. The sequence goes on from JAGYJR010000020.1 coordinate 30,038, forward strand.
CAGGAGAATGTTAGCAATACTTATTTTAATGTTGGATCTGGTTTGTTTTACTATACGGAGAAGTATTATTTAGGTTTTTCAGTTCCTAATTTTTTAAAGACGAAGCATTTAGATATTAATCGTAATGGAGATGAATTAGAATTTGGTTCTGAGACCCAACATTACTTTTTAACTGGAGGCTATGTTTTTGATGTAACGGAGAATGTAAAGTTTAAGCCATTTTTCATGTTAAAATCAGCCTTTAGTGTCCCTACATCGTTAGATTTATCTACGAACTTTTTATTCAATGAGAAGTTTGAGATTGGTGCCACTTACCGTTTGGATGATAGCTTTGGTGCTATGGTTAATTATGCGGTATTACCTAATTTACGTATTGGTTATGCCTATGATCATATTGTATCGGATTTAAAAGTAACTACGCCTTCTTCGCACGAGATTATCTTGTTGTTTGATGTAAACTTCCCGAAAAAGGTATCAAGTTCACCGAGATTTTTCTAACCTAATAGCACAAAAAAATGAAGAATATATATTTAAGTTTAGGTTTTGTTTTTGCTGTTAGTTTAGCACAAGGACAAAACAAACAAACCCGAGTAGCAGATAAATTGTTTGAGCGCTACGAATATGTTGAAGCCGCAGAAGAGTATTTAAAATTAGCCGATAAAGGCGACGCAGATACGTATGTAGTCAAACAATTGGCAGAGAGTTATTATAATATTTTTAATACCAAAGAAGCCGTAAAGTGGTTTTCTAAACTTGTAGAAGAAAAGCAAGACGCAGAAACGTATTATAAATATGCCCAAATGCTAAAAGCAGAAGGTAATTACCAAGAGGCCAACAAGCAAATGGAGCAGTTTGCCACCTTAGCACCTAATGACCAAAGAGCCAAATCCTTTAAATCGAATCCAAATTATCTTGCAGCTGTTAAATCACAAGCGAAGCTGTTTGATATAACGCCATCTGACATTAGTAGCGATAAGAGTGATTTTGGAGCTGTACTAGCAAACGATAATACGATTTATTTTACAAGTGCAAGAAACACCTCGCGCAGAACACACGGATGGAACGAAGAGCCATATTTGGATATCTACAAAGCTACGTTCAATGAAAACAAAACCATTAGCGAAGCTACACCACTAGGTGATGTAAATACCAAATGGCACGATGGCCCAGTTGCAGTTTCTAGCGATGGAAACACGATGTACTTTGGAAGTGAGAGTTTCAATGAGAAGGAGTTTGAGAAAGGAAAAACAACTACTACAGAGCAAACAATAAAAAAAGGGAGAATCTACTTGTATAAAGCTACCAAAGAGGGCGATAAGTGGACAAATGCAAAACCACTTCCAATGAACAACAAGTCGTACTCGGTAAGAAACCCAAGTATTAGTAAAGACGGTAAAACGCTTTATTTTTCTTCGGATATGCCAGGCGGATTAGGAGGAGAAGACATTTGGAAAGTAAGTGTAGATGGCGACACATACGGTACACCAGAGAACTTAGGAAAGAACATCAATACAGAAGGAAACGAGAGTTTTCCATTTATAGCGGATGACAATGTATTGTACTTTACTTCAGATGCCAGACAAGGATTTGGAGGTTTTGATATCTATAAAGTAGATATGAACAAACCAGCTGAAGCAACTAATATTGGTGCTCCGGTAAATACAGAGAAAGACGATTTTTCATTTACGTTCAATAAGAGCAAAAAAGTAGCTTTCTTTTCGAGTAATAGAGCAGGAGTGGATAACATTTATGTAGCTCTACCAATTTGTGGTGTAAACGCTTTGGTAGTTACAAAAAATGCAAAAACAGGCGCTATGATAGAAGGCGCAACAGTTAGTGCAATGGATGCTAAAAATGTACTTGCAGCTACACAAACTACAAGTGAAATGGGAACTACAAATTTCGGATTGAATTGTGAAATGGCATATAACTTCCAAGCAACCAAGACAGGATTTGAGAATGCAATAGCAACCATGCAAGAATCAGAAGGAGGCGAAATGACCATTGAGATTTTGATGAATCCAATTATGCCAATCATTACGGAGAAAGAAGTGATTTTAGAACCGATATTCTTTGAATTCAACAAGAGTAACATTACGGCACAAGGAGCTGAGGAGCTTGACAAGCTAGTCATGGTGATGAACGAATATCCAGAGATGGTCATCTTTGCTAAATCGCACACCGATAGTAGAGGAAGTGATAAATACAACATGAATTTATCTGATAGAAGAGCAAAAGCTACTGTTCAGTATATTATCTCGAAAGGCATTGCCAAAGAGCGTATCTCAGGACAAGGATTTGGAGAGAGCGAGTTAAAAGTAAACTGCACCAAGTGTACAGAAGAGGAACACGCACAAAACAGACGAAGTGAATTCTTAATTGTTAAGAAGTAAGATAGTTATTTAAGTTAACCTAATTAGATTACCAAAGCCCTGAAATTGAAAGATTTTAGGGCTTTGTTATTTAAATGTATTCAAATTTTATGTATTTAAATAAAAATCTGAAATACAAAAAACAGTTTATTTTGATTATTTTTTTTAGGTATTGAATTTTATATTTGGGATACAATAAAATTAATTTTTAGTAAATGAAAATAAATAAAGAAATCAATAATAAATATATAATTTGTTTAGTAATTTTTATGTTTGGAATTACTGGATGGTCTCAAAATATACTTATTAGTCAAGGTGGTACTATCAATGTAAATGGAGGAGAAACATTTTATGATGCTGGTGGTGCAAGTGGGAACGATGGTAATACAAATCATACCATAACACTTTGTCCTTCAAGTCCTGGTTATCAAGTTGCGCTAAATTTTACATTTTTTAATACTTATTACTATGCGGATGCATTTACTGATGAAAGAGACATATTAAATATTCATAATGGAAATTCGATTATTGAAGCAAATATTGGATCTCTTGCTGGGGATTATTCACAAAGATTTAGTAATGGAACAAATCCTTTTCGTGTAGGGAGTAGAGCACCATTTTTTTCAGGTACTAGAGTTTTTCCATTAACACAAATTCAGGATATTTATTCACCAACTATTTTTACTTCAACAAGCGCTGATGGATGTATTACATTAAATTTTATTAATGGTTCTAATCAATTAAGCCCCGGTTGGGAAGCGTCTGTTTCATTATTCAAATTAGCGGATATGCCTGGATGTAATATTAGTGTTGATGTATCAGAAACATCAATTTGTAATGGTCAAAGCACAATGCTAACAGTAGCTGGATCTATTACTAGTACGCCTATAAATAATTCCTTCAATGATAGCACTATTGGTTCAGGTTGGAATGCAACTGCAGCAGCTTCATTTCTTTCAAATGTATGTGGTTCAGGTAGTCTAGATAACTCAATATTTCTATGGATGCAAAATGCAGCAGGTCCAAGAACTTTAGAGACTAATAATTTTAATTTAACAAATGGAGGAACAATTGCCTTTGATTATAGACAACCTTCTACAAATGGTGTGTCTTCACCATGTGAGTCGCCTGATTATAATACAACATATGCATCTTTAGAAGGAATTTATTTACAATATTCAACTGATAATGGTATAACTTGGCAATTAATTAAATATATTTTTCCGAGTGCAGTAAACATTTCATCACTGAATGGATGTGGTAACTATGTACATCAATGGACGAGAATGGAATATCCTTTGCCAGCAGGAGCTATGACCGCTAATACAAGGTTTAGGTGGCATCAAGTAGTGGCAACTAATTCTTCTACAGATAATTGGGGGCTTGACAACGTTGTCATATCTACACCTTTACCGTATAATATTACAATTACAAATTTAACAGCGGGAGGAACTGTAGTTGCAACTTCGACCACTTCACCACTCAATATTAATGTGAGTCCAACAACAACAACAACTTATAGGGCTACAATTTCAGATGGTGTTTCTTCCTGCTCTCAAGACATAACTGTTACTGTTGGTAATAATGAAATAGCAGAAGCTGGTAATGATATTACACAGTGTAATAATTCTTCTTTTGTTATGACTGCGAATACACCAACTTCACCCACAGTAGGCTCTTGGAGTGTAGTCTCAGGTTCTGTTTCGCCTACAACATCAAATAATCCAAATGAAACATTTGTTTTAACTGGATTAACAGCAACTTTACGTTGGTCTTTTGATGGAATTTGTGATTCTTATGATGATATTGTAATTACTAATAATCCTCAAACCGTTCAACCCATTTTAGCTTGCTATGAAACAGCAACATTTAATTCCAGTACATGTTTATGGGAAATAAATGGAACTCAACCGATTCAACCCACAGCAGTC
>JAGYJR010000021.1 GCA_018401995.1 Flavobacterium sp.
CTGATTTTTTTAAATACCAAGCGCAAACCACAGAACATCCTTTGGCAATGGAAGTTTCTCACGCTAAAGGTTCTTATATCTACGATACCAAAGGAAAAAAATATTTAGATTTCGTTGCTGGTGTTTCTGCCAATACTTTGGGGCACCAACCTAAGCGTGTTAATGATGCTATAAAAAAACAATTGGATACGTATTCGCACGTAATGGTTTATGGCGAATATGCCCAACATCCAGCTACCGAATTCTGCCGTTTGTTAGCAGAGCACCTTCCCTATCCACTTACCAAAACGTATTTGGTAAACTCAGGAACGGAAGCCATTGAAGGCGCTTTAAAATTAGCCCGAAGAGTTACAGGAAGAAGTCAGTTGATTTCTTGTCATAACGCCTATCATGGTAATACCATGGGAAGTATGAGCGTAATGGGATTTGAAGAAAGAAAGCAAATTTTCCGTCCATTAATTCCCGATGTAGATTTTATTACGTTCAATAATGAAGCGGATTTAGAAAAAATAACTACCAAAACTGCTGGCGTTCTATTAGAAACCATTCAAGGTGGCGCTGGTTTCATCCAACCTGAAAACGATTTTCTTAAAAAAGTACGCCAACGTTGTACTGATGTTGGTGCTATTCTAATTTTGGACGAAATTCAACCCGGTTTTGGAAGAACAGGAAAATTATTTGGTTTCCAAAATTACGATATCGTTCCTGATGTGGTGGTTATGGGAAAAGGAATGGGCGGCGGAATGCCTGTTGGTGCTTTCACTGCTTCACCCGAAATGATGGATTTATTGAGTCACGATCCTAAACTAGGACATATTACTACTTTTGGCGGTCACCCCGTAATTGCTGCAGCTTCATTAGCGACTTTACAAGAACTAACAGAAACTAATTTAATGCAAGAAGCTTTGGAAAAAGAACAATTGTTCCGAAGTTTATTAGTTCATCCGCTAATCAAAGAAATTAGAGGCAAAGGATTAATGCTAGCCGCCATGACAGAAAGTCCGGAAATTACCAATGAAGTCATTCTCAAATGCCAAGATAAAGGTTTAATCTTATTTTGGTTACTCTTCGAAGGTTGCGCCATTCGTATCACACCACCACTTACCATCTCAAATGAGGAAATTAAAGAAGGTTGTGGCATTATTCTTGAAGTGATGAATAAAGTATTAGAAAATAAAGGTTAGAAGTTAGATATTAGACTTTTGATATTGGATTTTCAGATTTCAGATTTTCTGACTTTTGAATTTGAACTTGAATTTGACTTTTAACTTGAACATGATTTTAAAAATTGTTAATTAAATTGTTCAAAACAAATACAAGTAGAAACGAAGCGCCCCAATTAATTCCTTAATTTTATATAAGGACAAAACCATAAAAAGAAAAGCTATGAGATTGAGTCACGATGAAGAAGAAAGCAACCGTTCCTTATCTAAATTTGAGTCGATGTTGAAGACAAACAAAGTTTTCTTTTTCGATTCAGAGGAGTTTGAAGATATTATTCTTCATTACATGGATACAGGACGAATGAACCTAGCAAAGAAAGCTTTAAAATTAGGTTTGGAACAACATCCAAAATCTACGGGCTTGCAATTGGTTCAAGTAGAAATGCTAGTTTACGAAGACAAATTGGACATAGCTGAAAAAATTCTAAATGAATTATTCGCTATTGAGCCTACCAACGAAGAGATTTATATCCAAAAAGCCAATATTTTATCCAAACGCGATCAACACGAAAAAGCGGTTGAGCAACTTCAAATTGCTTTGACTTATACCGATGATTTAGCGGATGTCTATTCGATGATTGGAATGGAATATTTGTTCATGGATGATTTAGAGCAAGCCAAAACCTATTTCATTAAATGTTTGGAAAGTGATACCGAAGATTATTCCGCCTTATACAATGTGGTGTATTGTTTTGATTTCTTAGACCAAAATGAAGAAGCTGTTGCGTACTTAGAGAAATTTATTGATAAAAATCCGTATAGTGAAGTCGCTTGGCATCAATTAGGTCGCCAATTCTATTCGTTAAAAAACTACGAAAAAGCGGTTTGGGCTTATGATTACGCCACATTAATTGATGAAAGTTTTTTGGGTGCTTATTTGGAAAAAGCAAAGTCTTTGGAAAAATTAAAAAAATACCAAGAAGCCATTGATTGCTACAAAACCACAATGGAATTAGATGATGCTACTTCTTTTGCTTTATTGCGCGTAGGTAAATGCTACGAAAAACTTGGAAATATTGAATTAGCACTAAAATATTATCACAAAACCGTTCATGAAGATCCGTTATTAGACAAGGCTTGGATTGCTATTACCGATTTTTATATTCGTCAAAAAAACTACCAAAAAGCCTTATATTATGCCAATAAAGCTTTAGGAATTGATGGTGATAACAGCGACTATTGGAAACGCTATGCCGTAATCAATGAAGCGCTACACCATTTTGAAGAAGCGGAATTGGGTTACAAAAAATCTTTTGAACATGGCGATATCAACTTAGATACTTTTTTATTGTGGACCAATATGCTTCAAGTAATTGGAGAAAATGACGAAGCTATCGAGATTTTATTGCAAGCAACAGAAGTTTTTCCTGATGAATATGAAATTGAATATCGTTTAGCTGGATTGTATTATTTAATGGGACAAACCAAAAAAGGAAACTTCCATTTGAATAACGGTTTACGAATGAATTTCAAAAATCACACGTTGATTCAAGAACTTTTTCCGAGCATTTGGAATAAAAAATCAGTACAAAATATCATCAAAAAATATAGCGAATAAACTTAAAATCATAAAATCATTCCAATTGAAAACCAACCATTTTTAATTCGAATGATTTTTTTAGTACCATGAGAAAACTTTTCCCAGATTACCTACTAATTATTTTAAAAGGAATTGCAATGGGCGCTGCTGATGTTGTTCCAGGAGTTTCAGGTGGAACCATTGCATTTATTTCTGGAATTTACCAAGAACTCATTGACAGCATCAATAAAATTGATATAAAAACCATTCTTTCAGTAAGAAAAAACGGAATTAAAGCTACTTGGGCAGCCTTAAACGGAAACTTTTTATTGGCATTAATTAGCGGTATTTTCATTAGTATCCTTACTTTCTCAAAGGTTATTACTTATTTACTAGATAATCATCCTATTCTAGTTTGGTCATTTTTCTTCGGATTGGTTTTGGCAAGTATTTTGCTAATTTGGAAACAAATCACGCATTGGAAATACTATTCGCTATTGGCTTTACTTTTAGGAACTTTCGTTTCTTATTACATTACTATTGCTAAACCAGTAGCTTCGCCAGATAGTTTACCCTATTTATTTTTATCCGGATTTGTAGCCATCATAGCTATGATTTTACCTGGTGTTTCTGGCGCTTTCATTTTGCTTTTAATGGGTTCGTACCAAACTGTAATTGGTACAATTAACCAATTTAGAGAAGGAATTGCATCGTTTAACATGGAAATTTTAGGTCAAGCCATGATTAAATTAATGACTTTTGCAGTTGGAGCTATTTTAGGATTAAAATTATTTTCTAAAATATTGCATTGGATGTTTGCACATCATAAAAACACAACATTGGCCGTTTTAATAGGATTCATGATAGGTTCATTGAATAAAATTTGGCCTTGGAAACAAGTTTTAGAAACCCGTTTAAATAGTCATGGTGAAGTGGTTCCGTTTTTAGAAAAAAGCATATTACCTCAGCATTTCGAAGGAAATCCGCAAATCATTGGGGCAATTGTAATGGTGTTATTCGGATTTATTTTAATTGTTGGACTAGAAAAAATAGCAGCGAAATTAGGTAAAAACTAATGTGTTATGGCAAAGAAGAAAAAAAACAAAAAGCAAGTTAAATATGGTTTAATTGGACGAAATATTAGTCATTCGTTTTCCAAAAAATATTTCACTGAAAAATTCAAATTGTTGCATTTCGATAATTGTGAATACTTGAATTTTGATATCGATTCCATTAAAAAGTTTCCAGAAATCTTTGCAGAAACTAAAGGTTTACGCGGTTTAAATGTGACCATTCCATACAAAGAAGAAATTATTCCTTATTTGGACGAATTATCTAAAAACGCTGAAAAAATTGGAGCTGTCAACGCTATTTCTATTTCCAAAAACAAAAAATTAAAAGGCTATAATACGGATCATTACGGTTTTAAAAAAGCATTGCTGCCACTATTGGAAGAACACCATAAAAAAGCACTAATTTTAGGGACAGGTGGCGCTAGTAAAGCCGTTGCATTTGCCTTGCGAAAACTTAAAATTGAATTTGATTTTGTCTCTAGAAATCCTACTGAATTTGAGTTGAGTTATGAAGAACTTACGCAAGAAGTTTTTGAGGATTATCAAATCATAATAAATACAACACCACTAGGAACACATCCAAATGTAGAAACTTATCCAGAATTGGATTACAGTTTGTTTACTTCCAAGCACCTTGCTTTTGATTTGGTTTACAATCCAGAAGAAACCGAATTTTTAAAACGTGCCAAAGAAAATGGCGCTTCAACAAAAAATGGCTATGAAATGTTAGTTTTTCAAGCAGAAAAAGCGTGGCGTATTTGGAATAAAAAATAAAAAAAAGTAGCATTTTTTACTATTTTAATACATTTTTTAATACATCTCAAATAAAAAAAACACACATTTAACCGATTTTCTTTGAATTTTGGTCATGCTTTAGTATCTTCGGACGCAAATAATAGTAACCTTAAGCATTTTACACAATGTTAGAAGAAAAGCATGATAACCTGCAAGAAGCAGATGGACACATTCAAGAGTCGGAAATAGAACAAGTTGTAGTTGAAAATCAATCGGCACAAGATGCTATTGATCATTCCAATGCAGAAGAAAGTGAAGACGACTCTGTACAAGACAAACACGAAATCCCAATGTTGGATTACGAAACGCTTTCGATGGAGGAACTAGCTGATGAATTACAAAAGTTAGTCCAACAACACAAAGTCATGGCTATTAAAGACCATGTGGAAGAAATTAAAAAAGCGTTTTTGAATCACTTTCACCACTTTATGGATGAAAAACGTGAAGAATTCAACGAAAATAATACCGATGAAAATGCGGAATTTGAATACCATTTCCCGCTAAAAAATAAATTTGATGCCATTTACGATGAATATAAAACGCAACGTAATCAGCATTACAACCAATTACAAAAAAACTTAAAAAACAATTTGACTTACCGTAGTGAGTTAATTGAAGAGTTGAAAAACCTTGTTGATGGAACAGATGAAACACTGAGCATCAACGATATGTTCAAAAAAGCAAACGACATAAGAGAACGTTGGAAAAATGCTGGTGCCATTCCACGTGACAAATACAATATTGTTTGGAACAATTACCATTTTCACATTGAGCGTTTTTACGATTTAATGCATTTGGATAAAGAAGCACGTGATTTGGATTTAAAAAATAATTTAGACCAAAAACAAGCGATTATTGAACGTGCTAAAATTTTATTGAACGAAGAAGATGTAATGAAAGCATTCCGTGAATTGCAATTGTTACACCGCGTTTGGAAAGAAGAAATTGGTCCTGTTGATAGAGAACATCGTGAAGCCATTTGGAACGAATTCAGTGAAATTACCAAACAAATGCACGACAAACGCGAAGCCTATTTCGGACAAGCCAAAGAGCGTGAAAATGAAAATTTAGCCAAGAAAAATCAAATTATTGCTCAAATTATTGCATTGGGCGAAGAAAAAATCAATTCACATAACGGTTGGCAAGGACAAATTAAAAAAATGGAAGCGCTAAGGGACTCGTTCTTCAAAGCGGGTAAAGTGCCTTCTGAAGTAAACGAAGCTACTTGGGCTAACTTTAAAAATGCGGTACGTTCTTTCAATACCAATAAGAATGCATTTTATAAAGACATTAAACACGAGCAACAAGAAAATTTAAACAAAAAAATGGCTTTGGTAGAAAAAGCCAATGCATTAAAAGATAACGAAGATTTTCAAGCGACAACGCCAATCATGAAGCAAATTCAAGAAGATTGGAAGAAAATTGGTCATGTTCCAAGAAAAAATTCGGATAAGATTTGGAAAGAATTCAAAGATGCTTGTAACCACTATTTTGATAGAATGCATGCCGTTAGAAATTCAGAAAGCAATGAAGAAATTGCCGCTTTTGACAAGAAAAAAGAATTTTTAGACCAATTAAAAGACTTTACTTTATCAGGCGACCACAAAACCGATTTAGATGCTATTAAAGGTCATATCGAAGCATGGAAAGCTATAGGAAGAGTACCATTTAACCGTCGTCATATTGAAGGGAAATTCAACAAAATATTAGATGCATTATTTGATAAGTTGAGTTTGTCTAAAAAAGACACAGAAATGATGCGTTTTAGTGCTAAAATTGACCAATGGGTTGAAAACGAAGACGGAAGAGCCATTGAGAAAGAGCAATTCTTCATCAGAAAGAAAATTGACGAAGTGCAAAATGAAATTTTCCAATTAGAAAATAACATTCAGTTCATTAGCAGTAGCTCGAAAGGTGAAAATCCATTCATCAAAGAAGTTCAGAAAAACATCGAACGCCACAAAGAAGACTTAAAATTGTGGAAAGAAAAGCTAAGCAAATTAAGAGAAATATAAATAACTAATCCCGAGTGAAAGCTTGGGATTAGTTATTTAATGTAAAAGTTAAAATTGATACGAAAGGTTAATAAAATATTTTTACTTATTTATGTTGTTTAAAAACATTTGTAGCTACAAGTGTTAAATTAAACCTAACAATTACAATTATTCATTGAAGAAATTTTAGTTTTGTAGAGCAAATTCGTCTTCAAATTATGAAAATAAAAAAAATTAGCATAACGCTACTGATTCTTTTAATTCTAGGTTTAATTGGTTACCGTATTTCAAAAAGTGGAAATGAAAACCCAAGCGGTCCAAAAAATGGTGGTCCTAAAATGGCCCAACAAGTAGAAGGAATTGTGGTTAATTCAGAAAATTTTTCTGATGTTTTGTCACTTTCAGGCTCTATTGAAGCTAATGAACAAGTAGAAATTCGCAGCGAGGTTTCTGGTGTAGTTGAAGCTATTTATTTTCAAGAAGGTACAACTGTAACTAAAGGTCAAGCACTTTTAAAAATAAACGATTTAGAGCTTAGAGCTCAATTGTCTCAAGCTGTAACACGTCAAAATTTAGCGAGTGAAAATGAAAGACGTGCCAAATTACTTTTAGAAAAAGAAGCTATAAGTCAAGAAGAATATGACATTGCTAGTTCAGAGTATAGAAGTTTAAAAGCACAAACTCAGTTAATTCAAGCGCAATTAGCAAAAACTACTGTTAGAGCTCCTTTTTCAGGGAAAATTGGATTACGTTCTATCTCTCCTGGAACATATGTTACGCCTACAACCCTAATTTCTAAATTGGTGAACACCGATATTTTAAAAATAACATTTTCAATTCCTGAAAAATACAGTTCCAATTTACAACCAAATACAAAGGTTACTTTTACAGTTCCTAATCAGACAGAATCTTTTGAAGCAACAATTTATGCGGTTGAATCAGAAATTGAAACCACAACACGAACATTAAGAATAAGAGCCAAAATAGCCAATACATCTGGAAAAATATTACCCGGAACATTTGCAACTGTAAATTTACCACTAACCGCTATTACTGATGCTATTTTAATTCCTACCGAAGCTATAATTCCTGTTCAAAATGGGAAAAAAGTAATTCTATCTAAAAATGGAAAGGCAACTGAAGTTTTAATAGAAACTGGAACACGAACTAAAGAAAACATTCTTGTTATACAGGGTTTACAAGTTGGAGACACCTTAGTAACTAGTGGTATTATGAGTATGAAAAAAGATGCTCCAATTCAAGTTAAAGTGAAATAAGTTTCGATTAGTTTTAAATAACTATCAAGAAAAAAACTATGAATCTATCAACCTTAAGTATAAAAAGACCCGTTTTAGCTGTTGTAATGAATTTAGCAATTGTTCTTTTTGGAATAATTGGATATAATTTTTTAGGCGTTCGGGAATTTCCTTCTATTGACCCTGCACAAATTTCTGTTCGTACCAGTTATACTGGAGCTAATGCAGATATTATTGAATCTCAAATAACCGAACCTTTAGAAAAAGTTTTAAATTCTATTGATGGTATTCGAAATATTACTTCTTCTAGTAATCAAGGAAGCAGTATTATAACGATTGAATTTAATTTGGACAAAAACCTAGAAGAAGCTGCTAATGATGTAAGAGATAAAGTTTCTCAAGCTATCAGATTATTGCCTCAAGATATCGACTCTCAGCCTATTGTCTCAAAAGCCGATGCTAATAGTGATGCTATCATTTCGATGACGGTTCAAAGTAAAACACGAAATTCATTGGAATTAAGTGATTACGCCGAAAATGTAATTAGCCCAAGAGTGGAATCTATTCCAGGAGTTAGTGGTGTTCAAATATGGGGACAAAAGCGCTATTCAATGCGAATGTGGATTTATCCAGAACGATTAGCCTCATATGGCGTTACCGTTGGTGATGTTAGAAATGCATTGAACAAACAAAATGTAGAATTACCCTCAGGAAAAATAACTGGAGCAAATACCGAATTAACGGTAAAAACAATGGGGAATTTGAGTTCAGCTGAAGAATTTAATAATATTATCATTTATGCTGATGGAGAGCGAACTGTTCGATTTAGTGACATTGGTTATGCAGAATTAGGTCCTGAAAATACGGAAACGCAAATGACACAATCTGGAAAACCTCTAGTTGGTGTAGCAATTGTACCTCTTCCTGGTGCGAATTATTTGGATATTTCGGATGCTTTTTACAAAGAATTTGACCGTTTAAAAAAAGAATTACCAGATGATATTGAACTTAATATTGCAATAGATACAACTGTTTTCGTAAAAAAATCGGTTGTAGAAGTTGTAGAAACCTTGTTGATTGCAATTGTTTTAGTGGTTTTAGTTATTTACTTCTTTTTCCGAGATTGGGCTATTGCATTTAGACCATTAATTGACATTCCAGTTTCTTTGATAGCTACATTCTTTATTATGTGGTTGTTAGGTTTTTCAATTAACGTTTTAACTTTATTAGCCATTGTACTAGCAACAGGTTTAGTAGTTGATGACGGAATTGTTGTAACCGAAAATATCTTTAAAAAAGTAGAAGAAGGTATGTCCCCTATCGAAGCAGCAGTTAAAGGTTCAAATGAAATTTTCTTTGCCGTAATTTCCATATCAGTAACTCTAGCTGCAGTATTCTTACCTGTAATTTTTTTAGAAGGATTCGTTGGCCGACTCTTTCGAGAGTTTGGTGTGGTTATCGGTGCTGCGGTATTGATATCTGCTTTTGTTTCGTTAACATTAACGCCAATGCTAAATGCGTATTTGATGAAACCTGGCAAACAAAAAGAATCAAAATTTTACCAATTAACAGAACCGTATTTCAAACAAATGAATACGTCTTATAAAGAAGCTTTGGTTCGTTTCTTAAGCAGAAAATGGTTGAGTTTCCCAATAATTGGGATTTGTTTTGCCATGATAGCTTTATTTTTTAGTATTTTACCTAAAGAAACTGCTCCATTGGACGATCGTAGCGGATTTGTAATGCGAATGAATACACCTGAAGGTTCTTCTTATGAATACACTGATCGTTTCATGCAAGAAATTTCTAAATTAGTAGACGATTCCATTCCTGAAAAACAAGTAAGTTTAGTAATTTCTTCCCCTGGCTTTGGTGGAACAGCTTCTGTTAATAGTGGTTTCGTAAGAATTTCACTCAAAGAAGCGGAAGATAGAGAACGTTCTCAAAAAGAAATAGCAGACGATTTATCGAATTGGGTAAAGCAATATCCTAATGCTAAGACATCTATTATACAGCAACCAACTATTGCAGTAAGTCGCAGAGGTGGACTACCGATTCAATATGTAATTCAAGCAAAAAATTTCGAAAAATTGGAAGAAAAAATTCCCGTTTTCATGGAAGAAGTTAGTAAAGATGAAACTTTTTCAATGTCAGATGTTAACTTGAAATTCAATAAGCCTGAAATCAATGTTACTATTGATCGTGAAAAAGCTGAAAGTTTAGGAATTTCGGTTTTAGATGTGGCGCAAACGTTACAATTATCTTTGAGCGGACAACGTTTTGGTTATTTTATGATGAATGGTAAACAATATCAAGTTATTGGACAATACCAAAAAGAAGGTCGTGATGCTCCACTAGATTTAACATCGATGTTTGTAAGAAACAATAAAGGTGATTTGATTCAAATGGACAATGTAGTTTCCATTGAAGAAAAAAGTAATCCGCCGCAGTTGTATCACAATAATCGTTACATGTCGGCAACAGTTTCTGCTGGCTTAGCTCCTGGAAAAAGCATGAATGACGGTATAAATGCCATGAACGCTATTAAAGAACGTGTTTTAGACGATAGTTTTACCGTAGATTTAGCAGGTGAATCGCGTGATTTCGTTGAAAGTAGTTCCAATACGGCTTTTGCTTTTGGATTGGCTTTACTTTTAATTTTCTTGATATTAGCAGCTCAATTTGAAAGTTTTGTTGACCCATTAATCATTATTTTAACTGTACCAATGGCTGTTGCTGGAGCGTTATTTTCACTTTGGTTATTTGGTCAAACTTGGAATATCTTTAGTCAAATTGGAACTATTATGTTGATTGGTTTAGTAACCAAAAACGGAATTTTGATAGTAGAATTTGCGAACCAACTCCGAGAACAAGGAAAAACCAAATACGACGCCATTGTTGAAGCATCCGAATCACGTTTACGACCAATTTTAATGACGAGTTTAACGGTTGCACTTGGTGCTTTACCTATTGCGCTTTCATTAGGAGCTGCTTCAGTAAGTAGAATGGGAATGGGTGTAGTAATTGTAGGTGGAACTTTGTTTTCGTTGATATTAACACTATATGTAATTCCAGCATTCTATTTAATGTGGTCTAAGCAACGTAAACACCGACCAGAATTTGATAACTTAGAAGCTTTCGAAAAAGAATAATTATGCAACGTTTATTTCAATATATCATCCTATTATTTCTAATCCAATGGAGTGCTAATGCACAAACTTTGACATTGGAACAAGCCATTCAATTGGCGCTTGAAAACAATTATGACATCAAGATTGCAAAAAACAATTTAAAAATAGATGAAAGAAACAACACGATTGGTAATGCTGGTATGTTGCCAATAGTTAATGCCAATATCAATAATAATAACACATTAAACACCATCAATTTAACACAAGCTGATGGTAATGAAAGAGAATTAGAAGGTGTTCGCAACTTCAACTTGAACTACGGAGTTGGTTTAGACTGGACTATTTTTGATGGTTTCAGAATGTTTGCTAGAAAAGAACAACTAAAAACATTAGAAGAACAAGGGAAAGCAGAACTTAAATTAGCCATTTTAACGAAAGTTGGCGATGTTTATGCAACGTATTTCGAACTAGTCCAACAACAATTGCAAATTGCTGCACTAGATACCGCTATTGTAGTTTCAAAAGAGCGACTAAAAACAGCTG
Source organism: Flavobacterium sp. (assembly GCA_018401995.1). Taxonomy (GTDB): domain Bacteria; phylum Bacteroidota; class Bacteroidia; order Flavobacteriales; family Flavobacteriaceae; genus Flavobacterium. The sequence continues at coordinate 11,535 of JAGYJR010000021.1, forward strand.
AAAATCGCTATTCAATTGGAAAAGCCTCTAAATTAGAAATGCTGAATGCAAAAGTGGATTTGAATACAGATATCAGTATACAATTGAAACAACAAGAATTACTTAAACAAACCAAAATTAAGTTGAATGAAATATTAGCCAGAGATTTAGATATAGAATTTCAAGTTACAAATGCGATTACTATTGATGAACAACTTAATTTTGAAGAATTACAAACCAATGTTGAAAATCAAAATCCACAATTGCAAGCGCAAGTATTAGCAAAACGTGTTGCCGAACTCCAACTAAAACAAACTAAAGCCAATCGTTATCCGAATGTACAAATCAATACGGCTTATAATTTTACCCGTTCCGAATCGCCTTTTGGTTTCATTACGCAATCGTATGGTCGTGGTTTTGCTTACGGATTTACAGCTTCTGTTCCTGTTTTCAATGGTTTCAATCAAAATAGAAATGAAAAAGTAGCTCAATTAGAAGTAGAAAATGCTCAATTTCAATTGGAACAACAAAAAATGAATATTTCTGCTCAATTAAATAGCGCTTATGCTAGTTTTCAAACCAATTTGCAATTAATAAAAGTGGAAGAAACCAATTTAGAAATAGCAAGAGAAAATTTAGATATTACTTTGGCAAAATTTAAAATTGGAACTATTACTACTATTGAATTTAGAACGGCACAACAAAATTATTTGGATGCTTCAGTTCGTTATGCCAATGCGCAATATTTAGCAAAATTGACAGAAATTAATTTGAAAGAATTGGCAGGAAGTTTATCATTGGAATAATTTCTTACTTTTACATTCCAATTTTAGCTGTTTTATGATTCAATACAATCCCAAAGACTGGATTACCTTTATTTTTAGATTTCACAAATCGGATACGTTTCGTCAATTGTTTCCTATGATGATTTTTATTGGGTTATATTCCTATGGCGTTGGCTATTTGGAAATGGAATATTGGAAATTATCCGAAAATAGCTTTGTAAAAAACATTACCATCATGCATAATATGCTGGGTTTTGTGATTTCATTGCTTTTGGTTTTTAGAACCAATACTGCTTATGATCGTTGGTGGGAAGGCAGAAAACTTTGGGGTGAACTAGTCAACAATAGTCGAAATTTGGCATTAAAATTAAGCGTTATGCTCAAAGATGAGCATGATAGAAACTATTTTAAAAAGTTAATTCCAAGTTATTCCTCTGTTTTACAAAAGCATTTGGCTAATGATGATACAGCAAAAGTATTATTTGAAGGTTTAGTTTTGGAAATTGACCAATACAAACACAAACCCAATCAAGTAGCTAAAATGCTATATCAAAAAATTCAAGATTTATTTGAACAAGGTAAAATTTCTGGTGATCAATTGCTTGTTTTGAATCAAGAATTAATTTCATTTACCAATATTTGTGGTGCTTGCGAACGTATTAAAAATACGCCTATTCCCTACTCTTATAGTGCGTTCATTAAGAAATTTATTTTCTTTTACATAATGACATTACCATTTGGTTATGTATTTAGTTTAGGTTACTATGTAATTCCTGTTGTGGTGTTTATCTTTTATGTGCTGGCAAGTTTGGAATTAATTGCTGAAGAAATCGAAGATCCATTTGGTTACGATGCTAATGATTTGCCAACAGATAAAATTGCTGCTAATATCAAAAAACACGTAGAAGAGATTCTTTAAAAGAAATCGATTTTTCTAAATTCTATTTTCAATTTTCTAAATTTTAAAAGTATCTTTGCAAACTTAAAATTCGATACAAAATGCGTATTTCATACAATTGGTTAAAACAATTTATTAAAATCGATTTGGCTGTAGAAGAAACAGCTGATTTACTTACCGATTTAGGTTTAGAAGTTGAAGGTGTTGATAAATATGAAAGCTTAAAAGGTGGTTTACAAGGCGTTGTTGTTGGACACGTGCTAACTTGTGAAAAACATCCAGATGCCGACAAACTTAAAATCACTACGGTTGATTTAGGCGATGGAAATGCTCCTGTGCAAATCGTTTGTGGTGCCCCAAATGTAGCGGCTGGACAAAAAGTTCCTGTTGCGACTATTGGTACCAAGGTATTTGATAAAGAAGGAAACGCATTTGAAATAAAAAAAGGTAAAATTCGCGGACAAGAAAGCCACGGAATGATTTGTGCTGAAGACGAATTAGGTCTAGGAAGCAATCATGATGGTATTATGATTTTAGCTAACAATTTGAAACCTGGGACACCAGCAGCAAAAATTTTTGAAGTAGAAAACGACGAAGTTTTTGAAATTGGTTTAACGCCAAATCGTGCAGATGCAATGTCGCATTTAGGTGTAGCTCGTGATTTAAAAGCAGGATTTTCTCAAAAAGGAAAAAATTTCGAGTTAATTACGCCTTCAGTTAGTAATTTTAAAGTCGATAAGCGTACCCTGAAAATCGATGTTTCTGTTGAAAACGAAAAATTAGCACCTAGATATTGTGGTGTTACAGTTTCTGGAGTTACAGTAAAACCTTCTCCTTCATGGTTACAAAATCGTTTAAAAGCAATTGGTTTAACGCCAAAGAACAATATTGTTGATGTTACCAATTATGTGTTACATGAATTAGGTCAGCCACTTCATGCTTTTGATGCCAACCAAATTAAAGGCGGAAAAGTTATTGTAAAAACAGTTAAAGCTGGAACTAAATTCACGACACTTGATGAAGTCGAAAGAACTTTAGATGCTGAAGATTTAATGATTTGCCATGCAGAAGGTCCAATGTGTATTGCAGGCGTTTTTGGTGGAAAAGATTCTGGAGTAACCGAAAATACACAAGCTATCTTTTTAGAAAGCGCTTATTTTAATCCAGTAAGTATTAGAAAAACTGCCAAACGTCATACATTAAGTACGGATGCTTCCTTCCGTTTTGAAAGAGGAATTGATCCAAATATTACAGAATATGCTTTAAAACGTGCGGCATTATTAATTCAAGAAGTTGCAGGTGGCGAAATCACTTCGGATATAACCGATATTTACCCAAAAAAGATTGAAGATTTCCAAGTATTTTTGAATTTCAATAACGTAACCAAAATTATTGGTGAAGAAATTCCAAAAGAAACGATTAAGAAGATTTTAGTTTCATTAGAAATGAAGATCAATAATATTACCGATGCAGGAATTGGTCTAATTATTCCAGCCTATCGCGTGGATGTACAAAGAGAAATTGATGTTATTGAAGATATTTTACGTGTTTACGGCTATAATAATATTGCTATTCCAAAGAAATTAAACGCTACCATTGCTAATTCTTCAAGAACAGAAGAATACAAAGTGCAAAATATCGTTGCCAACCAATTGTGTGCTTTAGGTTTCAATGAAATGATGGCGAATTCGTTAACAACTCCTGATTATGTGAAGCTTTCTGAAAACTTAAAAGAAGAGTTCAACGTAGTCATGTTAAATCCGTTAAGCAATGATTTATCAGCTATGCGTCAATCGTTGTTGTTTTCTGGATTAGAAGCTGTTTCATTCAATATAAACCGTAGAAAAAGTGATTTAAAATTGTTTGAATTTGGTAAAACCTACCACAAAATGCCTTCGGGTTATGATGAAATCAAGCATTTATCTTTGTTTTTAACAGGGAATCGCAAAGAGGAAAGTTGGACCCAATCCAATCAAAAATCAGATTTCTTCTTGTTTAGAGGTTATATCAATACCATTTTAAGTCGATTAGGAATTGATACAAAAGTTATGGTACTTCCTGTTGAAAGTGATGTTTTCGCTGAAGGAATTGCGTTAGCTATTGGTAAAGAAATCATTGTTGAATTAGGAACCATCAAAAAAGGAATTCTAAAACATTTTGATATCAAGCAAGAAGTTCTATTTGCTGATTTCTATTGGGGACGCATTCAAAAATATGTAAGTACCAAAATTAAGTTTACTGATATTCCAAAATACCCTGAAGTTCGTAGAGATTTAGCTTTATTACTTGACGAATCGGTACCTTTTGAAAAAGTGTATCAAATTGCCAAACAAACAGAAAAATCATTATTGAAAGAAATCAATTTGTTTGATGTATACCAAGGCAAAAACTTACCAGAAGGTAAAAAATCGTATGCCGTAAGTTTTACGCTCCAAGATACAACTAAAACTCTTACCGATGCTAAAATTGACAAAACCATGAGCAAGTTACAAGGTAATTTTGAAAAAGAACTTGGCGCAACATTAAGATAAAATCAAATATAACAGGCTCTATAAAGAGCCTGTTTATCAAATAAATTTCATTATACCTCATACATTTCTAATAATTTTGTAATTGTATTCCAATTTCGAATAGTTGCAATTAAATTTAATTTCTTTTCAATATATTTTTGATCTAATCTTGTTTTTCCTGCACCAACAGCATATTTGATGAAAATTTTATTGGCATCTATAACCGCTTCATCTGGCTTAAACTGACTGATTTTCAAATCATTTATAGCACTTCCTTGCAATTCTTTGGAAAGAAAAGCAACGTATAATTTCTTTAAATCACAATCTTTTTCTTTATCATAAGGATTCTTCTGAAAACAAGCTTCTAAATCTTCCTTACCTATTACTACGACTGGTACTTCTAAACCTAAAGCTTTAAAAATTTCTTGCTTAATTTTAAACCCAACACTTGCACCATTTGTTTCTTCGGAATCCACAAAAACATTTCCCGATTGAATATACGTTCGAACATTCTGAAATCCAGCATTTTCTAATACGGTTTTCAAAACATCCATTTTGATCATGTTGTGTCCGGAAACGTTAATGCCTCTCAAAAGTGCTAAATGTGTCTTCATAAATTCCTTTTTAGTGGTTACAAAGTTACTTTTAATTCCAACGGATTAGGGTCAAATTACGAAAAAACTTATATTTGTTGAAAAAGTAAACATGTCTGATTCTAGGAATTATTCGCTCAAACAACTGACTCGAATGCAGCTTCGTGTAGCAAGACAAAGTAGAACTATTCTATTTTTAGCTTCTGCAATAACTGCAATTCTGTTAACTTTTTTTCTAAGAGATAGTAATTTTACGAACACGCAGGATTATGTTTTGTTTCTCTTGTTTTTTGCGATTGGACTTTGGATTACAGAGGCAATTCCTCCTTTTGCTGTTGGGATTCTTATTGTTGGCTTCTTAGTTTTTACCATTGGAAACGAAAACACTATGGATGCCAAACGCTACGTTCAAACGTGGTCTGATGGTGTAATTTGGCTCTTTTTAGGTGGATTTTTCTTAGCAGAAGGCATGAAGAAAACCAAAATGGATTTTCAATTACTACAACTTGCCGCTCCAAAATTTGGAAATCAAGCACAAAATATTGTTTTAGGTTTAATGATGATTACAGCAGTTTTATCAATGTTGATGAGTAATACAGCTACAACTGCTATGATGATTGCTACTGTAACACCCCTACTTGCTTCTGTTGGCAAAGAAAGTCCAATTAGTAAAGTTTTACTTTTGGGAATTCCGTCGGCTGCGGCTATTGGCGGAATGGGAACAATTATTGGTTCGGCTCCTAATGCAATTGCGGTTGGTGCTTTAGAAACCATTAATATTAAAGTAAGTTTCTTCGAATGGATGCTTATTGGTGTTCCGGTAGCTTTGTTCCTAACCTATTTGTTTTGGAAACTCCTTATAAAAAAATATAAAATCAAAGGCGAAACTTTATCGTTAGACTTTCTAAATACAACAGAAGAAGTTTCCGAATTTGCCACAGAAGAACGAATAAAAAAACGTATTGTTACTTTGGTTTTAGCAACAACTTTATTGCTTTGGCTTACTTCCCAATGGACAAAAATTCCTGTTGCAGCAGTTTCAGGAATTCCGATTGTAGCTTTAACTATGCTCGGAATTATTGATGCTGATGATGTTAGAGCGCTACCTTGGGATACTTTAATGCTCGTTGCTGGAGGTTTGGCTTTAGGATTAGCCATTCAAGAACAAGGTATTGCAGAATATTTTGTTTCTAAAATCAGTAATTTTGAAGTGAACGCTTACCTATTGCTACTCATTTTTGCTTTAGCCAGTACATTATTTTCCAATTTCATGAGCAATACAGCTGCCACAACTATTTTAATTCCAATAGCCATTTCACTTTTAGCCTTAACCCCTGAATTTGCTCCAGAAGTCTTTCCAATTGTTATTGGTTTATGTGCTTCATGTGCTTTATTACTTCCTGTTTCTACACCACCAAACGCTATAGCATTTAGCACAGGAATGCTGAAACAAGCTGATTTCAGATTAGGCGGAATTTTTATTGGTTTGGTTGGACCAATTGTTATTATCCTTTGGACAATACTGCTGTTGTTTTTGTTCTAGAAGTAATTTATGCAAAATAAAGAAAGTCAAAAGTGGTATAATAAAATTGCTTGCTCTTACTACAAACTCAAAACTGTATTGATGCATTATTTGTGAGATAAAATTACTATCAAAATGAGCTATAATTCTAGCAATTGCAGTTAGAAATCCCCAAAAAGCGGCATAAATTAAAACATACTTACTTATTGATTTTACAAATAATAAGGGGAAAATTAAAATATCCAAAATTCCAACAAAAAGTAAAAACAATCTAGCATTTGATTCGTTGGTATGTAAAACAGAAATTGTCATATCAATAAAATTTCCAGGAACTGGATAAAATCCTAATGCATACAAACCATGTGCGAAAAAAGTAAAACCAATAGCCAATTTTACAACCAAAATAAATCGACTTAATCTGAAATTTGTTGAAAAAACATAAAGCAACAAAAAAGGCAATGCAATTTGCAAGGTGTATTCAAAAAATTGGCCTATTTGAAAAAAAGACTCTTTCGTAAAAAGTAACGCTAAAAGTATTTGCCAAAAACCACCAATAGCAATTGGAATCTTAAAATAATTGAAATTTCGGCTATTCAAAAAATAGACTAAAACAGCCAATGCAACAAAAAACAAACCAATTAGCTTTATGCCAAATTGAATCTTTGCATCAACCGCTAAACTATTAGCATAATCCTTCCATTCTAATCCAAAAAAAGATTTAAGAATTGGCGCTAAATGCTTTTCATTCCAAATAAACGTACGATAGGGAACATCCCAGAATAAATGTTGGTAAGCTCTACCGAGAAAAACAGTGATTACAGATAACTTTAATAAAAATAAATGTTGTGATTTCATCAATTATCAATTAAAGCACAATATTACCACGTAAATGTTAACGCAACATTAGTGGAACAAAACCAAATTGTCATTTAATTGTTATGGATTTTATTAAAAAATTAACTTTAATAAAGCATCAATTTTCGTGTAAAAAATCAGAATATTTTTGAACTTTCAACCAACACAAATTAACAAAAATGAAAAACAACTATCTTTTACTATTACTATTTGTATCCTTAATTGGATTTAGTAATACAGACAAGTATCGTATTGTGCTTTTAGACGATCCAAGTTCAACTATTACTATTGCGTGGAATCAAATTTCAGGAACAGCACCAACGGTTTATTACGGAACAACCGATTTTGGAACCAACTGGGCTTCTTATCCAAATAGTAAAACTCCAGACCGAACTATGGTTTTTAGAGGAATGAACAATCAATTCGCTAGAATTTCAGGTTTAACACCAAATACAGCCTATTATTTTGTAATTAGAGACAGCCAAGGAACTAGTCAGCGTTTTTGGTTCAAAACTGCTCCTAACGATTTAAGTAGATTATCTTTCATTGCTGGTGGCGATTCTAGAAACAACAGAACACCAAGACAAAATGCAAACAGATTAGTTGCTAAATTAAAACCAAATGCTGTTTTCTTTGGTGGAGACATGACAGATAGCGATAATGATGCACAATGGCAAGAATGGTTTGACGATTGGCAATTGACAACAGCTTCAGACGGAAGAATGTTTCCAATTGTACCAACTAGAGGAAACCATGAAGGATCTTCAACAGTTTACAACTTATTTGACACACCAACAGCTGATTCTTACTATGCTATAACTTTTGGAAATAATTTATTTCGTTTGTACACTTTGAATTCAGAAATTTCAACTACTGGAAATCAAAACACATGGCTAAATTCGGACTTAGCGGCACATACAAACACGATTTGGAAAAGTGCGCAATACCACAAACCTATGCGTCCGCATGTAGGTTCAAAATCAGAAGGAACTCACGTTTACAATGCTTGGGCAAATACGTTTTATAATAATGAAGTGCGTTTGGTTATCGATAGTGATTCGCACTGTGTAAAACAAACTTGGCCTGTAAAACCATCTACAGAACCAGGAAGTTCAGAAGGCTTCATTCAAGATGATGCTAATGGAACAGTTTATTTAGGCGAAGGTTGTTGGGGAGCACCATTAAGAGCAGCCAATGACAACAAACCTTGGACAAGAAATTCGGGTTCGTTTAACCAATTTAACTTAATTTTTGTTGATCAAAATAAAATTGAAGCGCGTGCAATTAATGTTGACAACGCAGTCAGTGTAGGAGAAAATTCAAATAATGATTCTTTCAATTTACCAACAAATTTAAACGTTTGGAATCCAAGCAATGGTGATGTGGTTGAAATCTTCAAAAACTCGTATCAACCTTCACCACAAATTGCAATGGCAGTTCCAAACGGACAATGTTATGACGATGGAAACAATATAGAAATTGATGTGAATATAGTGGAAAACGGTGGTGGTGTAACCAATGTGAATTTCTATAGCAATGGAACTTATATTGGTTCAGATACAACTTTCCCATTTTCATACACGCACAATTTCACACCTGGAATTCATACTATAATGACCGTAGCAACTGATGCAAACGGAAGAACAGCTACTTCAGAGCGCTATATTTTTGTAGAATCTTTTACCAATGATATCACGTTTTCCATTTTAACTGGAGATGACGATGTGGAAGAAGCTCAAGATGGAAGATTATACACCGATAGTTCTGATTTAGAAATGGTTTATGATAGCTTTAATAATTTATTCTATCAAACCATTGGATTGCGCTTTGGAAACATTAAAATTCCTCAAGGAGCTGTAATAAACAGTGCTTACATTCAATTTACAGCTGACGAATCTAACTCAGCAACAACGGAATTATTAATTACTATCGAAGATTCTGAAAACGCAGGCGAATATGTAGAATCACTTCCGTTTGGAGTAAGTTCTAGAACGTATTTACCACAATCCGTGAGTTGGTCGCCACCGGCTTGGACAGTAATTAACCAAAGTAACGCTAACCAACGAACACCTTCATTGGTAAACTTGGTACAACAAATAGTTTCAAAACCAACTTGGGAAACTGGAAACTCATTGGCTTTCAAAATCAACGGAACAGGAGTTAGTTTAACTAGTACAAGTGCTAAAAGAGTTGCCGATGCTTTCGAAGGCGGAGCAACAAAAGCACCAAAATTAGTAGTGAACTATTCGTATTCATGCGGCACGTTAACAACTCCACAGTTTAATTTTGAAAACGATGTTATTGTTTTCTCCAACAACAATTCCATTGGAATTCAATCAAAAGAAAACATTAATGAAATACAAGTTTATGATATAACTGGTAAAAAAGTTTTTCATACCAAAAATGTAAACGCTACAACCTACACTATTGAAGCAATTGAAAGAAAAAAGCAATTGTTACTTCTAAAAATAACAAACCAAAATGGTATAATGAGCTCTAAAAAAATCATATACTAAATTAATTCTATCTCTTCTCTAAAACTCGAATAGCAATATTCGAGTTTTTTTTATGCTATATTTCTGTATCATTTAGTATTCAACTATATTTGTGCCATGGGAAAAAAGAGAACAGAAAAAATCGTATTCGAAAACGTAAAAGTCCTTGATGCAGGTGCAAAAGGCGTGTCGGTGGCAAAAGCACCAGACGGAAAAGTAATTTTCTTACCAAATGTAGTGCCAGGCGATATGGTAGATGTACAAACCATGAAAAAAAGAAAAGCCTACTACGAAGGAAAAGCCATAAAAATTCATGAATTTTCTGAACACAGAACCGATGTGGTTTGTGAACATTTCGGTGCTTGCGGTGGTTGCAAATGGCAGAACATGCAATACAGCCAACAATTGTTCTACAAAAATCAGGAAGTTTATAACAATTTAAAACGCATTGGAAAAATTGAATTACCAGAATTTGAGCCTATTTTAGGTTCGGAAAAACAATTTTTCTACAGAAATAAAATGGAATTCGGTTTCTCAAATGCCCGTTGGATGACGGATGCTGAAATTCAATCGGGAACTGAATTTGACAATAAAAATGCACTTGGTTTTCATATTCCAAGAATGTGGGACAAGATTTTAGATATTGAGAAATGTCATTTACAAGAAGATCCATCCAACGAAATTCGTAACGAAATCAAACGATTTGCTAATGAAAATAATCTTACGTTCTTCAATGCAAGAGCTGTGGAAGGTTTGTTGCGAACGTTAATGATTCGTACGGCTTCAACTGGTGAACTTATGGTGTTAATTCAGTTTTTTGAAAACGACAAAAACGGAATCGAATTGATGATGAATTTCTTAGCGGAGCGTTTTCCTCAAATTACGTCGCTGCAATATGTTGTCAATCAGAAATTGAATGATACGTTGTATGACCAAGACATTGTTTTGTTCAAAGGGCGCGCTTATATTTTGGAAGAAATGGAAGGATTGCATTTTAGTATTAATGCGAAATCGTTCTATCAAACCAATTCAGATCAAGCGTACGAATTATACAAAATCACTAGAGATTTCGCTGGATTAACTGGAAACGAAACCGTTTACGATTTATATACCGGAACTGGAACTATAGCACAATTCGTATCGAAAAAAGCGAAAAAAGTAATTGGTGTGGAAGCCGTTCCAGAAGCCATTATCGATGCTAAAGCAAACGCGGAACGCAATAACATTACCAATTGTGAGTTTTATGTTGGGGATATGAAGAACGTTTTCAACGACGAATTTATCAACCAACATGGACAACCTGATGTTATAATCACCGATCCACCACGAGACGGAATGCATAAAGATGTGGTAGAAATGTTATTGAAAACAGATGTACCAAAGATTGTATATGTAAGCTGTAATTCGGCAACACAAGCGCGTGATTTGGCTTTGATGGATGAGATATACAAAGTAGTTCGTGTACGTCCTGTAGATATGTTTCCACAAACACATCATGTGGAAAACGTAGTCTTGTTGGAAAAAAGAAAATAAGAGAAATCTATGAAGAAAATAGCTTTTATAGCAATATCATTACTTTTAGCCATTTCCTTTTGGAATTGTGAAAAAGATGATATTTGCGCCGAAGGAACTCCAGTTACGCCAAGAGTTATCATTGAGTTTTTTGATGCTACCAATCAAACAACCCCAAAAAATATTACTAATTTAGGAGTAATTGCTACGGGTTTCACAGAAGGTTTTACTTTTAATGGAACTAATAAAATTGAAGTTCCCTTACGAACCAATGTAGACATAACGGAATTGGATTTTGTTTTAAACGGAGCTGACAATGATCCTGCTAATGACGAAACGGTTACATTAACTTTCAATTACGAAAGAAGTAACGTTTTTATCTCAAGAGCTTGTGGTTATAAAACTATTTTTAATTTAACTAATGTTTTACCAACCGATTTTACAGGAACTTGGATTTCTAGCTTAACTATTGAACAACCTAATATCATAAACGAAAATGAAACACATATTAAAATTTACTTTTAGTCTTGTTGTTTTGTTTTCAATTGCTGGAAACGCACAAGATAGCATTCAAAAATTCCCAGAACGTTACGGATTGCGTGTTGGTGTAGATTTACATCGTTTGTCAAAATCTTTTTACGACGACAATTATCGTGGTTTAGAAATTGTGGGCGATTACCGTTTAACCAAAAAATTCTACATCGCTGGAGAATTAGGAAACGAAGAAAAAAAGGTAGACGATGACCGTCTAAACTTTACTACAAATGGTTCTTATTTCAAAGTTGGTTTCGATTACAATGCGTTTGAAAACTGGCTCGACATGGAAAACATGATTTATGCTGGTATGCGCGTTGGATTTAGTTCGTTTGACCACCAAGTAAATAGTTTTAAAATATATGAAAACAACGGCAATTATTACGGACAAACCATCATAGCTCCAGGGGAAAAATTCAGCGGACAAACGGCTAGTTGGGTAGAAATTGTTGGTGGAATAAAAGCAGAGTTATTCAACAATCTATACATGGGATTTTCCGTGCGATTGAATTATTTGATTTCCAATAAAGAACCAGAAAATTTTGCCAACTTATACATTCCAGGTTTCAACCGAACGTATGATGGGAAATTTGGAGCCGGATTCAATTACACGTTGAGTTATTTTATTCCGATTTACAAGAAGAATAAACTGTAATAAATTAGTCCACAAGCAATTGTGGATTTTTTTATAACAAATTCTTAAGTATGATTTTTTTTCATACATTTGGTTGAAACCAAAAAAAACCTATGAATCCTATTTTAAGAAATATTTTAGCGGTAATCGCTGGAATTGTAATTGGCAGTAGTTAATATGAGTTTGATTACCGTTAGCTGCTCCATAATTCCTCCACCAGAAGGCTCAGATGTTACCACAACCGAAGGTTTAAAAGCTACCATGCCTTTATTTGAACCCAAACATTTTATTTTTCCGTTTTTAGCACATGCTTTGGGAACATTTGTTGGTGCTTTTATTGCAAGCTTAATGGCTGCAACTCATAAAATGAAATTTGCATTTGCTATTGGTTTCTTTTTTCTTTTGGGCGGAATTGCAAGTGTTTTTATGTTGCCGTCACCAACTTGGTTTACCGCTTTAGATTTAGGTATTGCGTATCTTCCAATGGCTTATTTTGGTGGAAGATTAGCGAATAGAAAGAAATAATATTTTTTTATTACTCAAATTTTTCTTTTATAATTTGCTCTTTTTCTTTAGACAAATAATCCAAAAACGCTGCTGCAACTGGACTATGATTTTTTCCTTTTAACCAGATTAAACTCCAAGTAGTTTCAATAGGTAAGCCTTGTGTAGGAATAATTTGCAACTCATTGGATACAATTTCTTTTCGAATACCGATAATTGGCATTATTGAACAACCCAAACCAGCCAGAATAGCCTGCTTAACTGCTTCGTTTGAAGTCAACTCCATTTTTTTAGGAACAATAATGGCATTTTGATTAATAAAACGCTCCATGGCTTGTCGTGTTCCTGAGCCTTTTTCTCTGAAAATCAAGGGCAATTGCTTAAAAATTTCTTCAGTGGAAGTTTTCTTATTGAAACTAACTTCATTATTTCCAACCAAAAACAAACGATTCGGCATCAAATCAATTTGCTCAATTTTTAAATGTTCAGGCAAAATGGAAACCAATGCAAAATCCACTTCGTTTAGCTCTAAACTTTCAAGAACTTTGTTTTTATTGGTTACATCCATTTCCAATTCAATGCCATCATGCGTTTTCATAAAACCCGACAAAAAATAAGGCAAAACATATTTCCCAGTTGAAACCACCGAAATCTTTAGTTTTCCATACAATTGTCCTTTATATGCCAATGATTTATGGTTGATAGCACTTACTTGATTCAAAATAGCTTCTGCTGCATGAGCCACTTCTTTACCAAAATCAGTTACATAAATCTTTCTACCAACTACTTCTGTTAATGGAATTTCAAATTGATCTTGAAAATTTTTTAACTGAATAGAAACTGCTGGCTGTGTCAAATGCAACTCCTCAGAAGCTTTGGTTACGCTCTTGGTTTGTACCACTTTAAGGAAGATTCTAAGTTGATTCAAAGTATAGTTCATAAATTTATTTTATAAATATCATTGCAAAGATAAATAAAAATATATGAAAAATTATATACAATTTTGTTCCGTAAAATAAAAACAATACTACAAATGAACAAAGTAGTTTTACTCATAATTACCTTAGTAGATTTACTAATGATTGGAATTGTTTACCTAACCGAAGGAACAATTGAAAAAGAACTCTTAATTGGACTATTCATTTTCTTCTCACTATTTATACTACGAATTCTATCTAATCAAATCTTTATTTCTAATGGAAACAACAAAAAAAATTAGTTTAATCGAAGGCAATTACTCGCCAAGTGAAGCCAAAGAAATGCTTTTGGACTTGTACCACAAAAACATCAATTTCAATAAAGTAAAAAATTTTAGTTCACAAATTCGCTTTGGTGAAGACGATAAAACGGCTGTGGAAAATATTGAAAACCTAACCAAAGCTGTGAATTATTTAAATCAATTATTAAAAGACGCTCAAGCAGAAAATAAAAATTTAGTCATTAAATCGGTGATTGAAATTGCATACGAAAATGAATTACAAACTGTTCGCTAATCGGAAAATCCTTATTGTAAGCAAACACAAAAAAGAGCAAGTGATAGCGCCATTATTGGAACCTTTTGGACTTAAGCCTATTCTTTCTACCCAATTTGACACCGATTTACTAGGAACTTTCAGTGGTGAAATTAGTCGCAAAGACGATGCATTAACCACTTTGAGAAAAAAATGCCAATTAGCAATGGAAGTAGAAGGTTTTGATTTAGCTATAGCCAGCGAAGGTTCCTTTGGAAATCATCCATCGGTCTTTTTCGCAGCTGCTGATGATGAACTTGTGATGCTTCTCGATAAGAAAAACAACTTGGAAATCATTGGTAGAGAATTGAGTTTGGAAACCAAATTTGACGAAGCCATCATAACAACAGAAGCTGAATTGGAAGCGTTTGCAAACAAAGTACAATTTCCAAGTCACGCCGTTATGGTACGACCAGCAAAAAAAGATTTCAGTTACCAAAAAAAAGGCGTAACAAATTGGGAAGATTTGGAATATGAATTCCAATACATCAAAAAAGAATTTGGAAGTTGTTACATCGAAACCGATATGCGCGCTTTGTACAACCCAACACGAATGCAAGTGATTGCTAAAGCCACAGAAAATTTGGTAGAGAAAATGAAATCGTGTTGCTCCATTTGCGAAACGCCAGGATTTACAGTAACTGAAGCCGTGAAAGGTTTGCGTTGTTCGCTATGCAATTTACCCACAAAATCCACTTTGAAATATGTTTTGGAATGCCAAAAATGCCATCACCAAGAAGAACAAAAATTTCCAAACGGAATAGAAAAAGAAGACCCAATGTATTGTGATTATTGTAATCCGTAATTTATGATTAGTACCAATATTAAAGAAGCCGTTTATCATTTAAACCAAGACAAAATCATTGGTTTACTCACTGAAACCGTTTACGGATTGGCAGGTAATGCGTTTAGTGAAGAAGCGATTCAAAGCATTTTTACTACCAAAAAAAGACCAAGTTTCAATCCGTTAATTGTTCATATTAAAAGTTTGGACGATTTACCACTAGTGGCTACCGAAATTCCTGATGTTGCATGGGAATTAGCAAAGGCATTTTGGCCAGGTTCATTAACCTTAATTTTACCAAAACAACCACATATTTCGGATACCATAACTGCAGGAAAACCAACAGTAGCTGTTCGGGTTCCAAAACATCCAATGGCTCTAGAATTGTTATCCCAACTCGATTTCCCTTTAGTAGCACCAAGCGCAAATCCCTTTGGAAGTATTAGTCCAACGAAAGCCATTCATGTTGAAAATTATTTTGGTAACCAAATTCCATTAGTTTTAGATGGTGGTTCTTGCAAAGCTGGAGTGGAATCGACTATCATTGGATTTGAGAAAGATAAAGTCCAATTGTATCGCTATGGAGCCGTTCCATTGGAAGCTATTGAAAAAATTACAGGGAAAGTAACAGTTTTCAACAAATCAGAAAGCAATCCAAAAGCTCCCGGAATGCTTTTAAAACACTATGCACCGCAAACTGATTTTATTTTATCACGTACCTTATTGGATGATATTGATTGGTATGCCGATAAAAAAATAGGTGTGCTTCTTTTTCAACAGTCGGTTAATAATTTACCATTAGAACAACAAATTGTCTTAGCTCCAAATGGCGATTTTGAAACCGCAGCCGCTCGTTTGTATGACGCTATGCACGAACTCGATAGCAGAAATTTCGATATCATCATTGCAGAACGCTTTCCCGATTATGGATTGGGTTGCACTATAAACGACCGTTTGGAACGCGCTACACATAAAAAAACAACACACTTAAAATTATAATTCATGAATTTAGACCTTTTACTAGAAAATTTAACCAATCCTGCATTACTGTACTTCATTTTAGGAATTTTAGCCGTTTATCTGAAAAGTGATTTAGAAATTCCGCAAAATTCTTCCAAATTCATCTCATTATATTTATTATTTGCCATTGGATTCAAAGGCGGACAAGAACTTTCGCACGAACCCATAACAGGAGAAATTATTTGGGCGATGCTTTTCGGAATCTTCATTTCTGTTGCTATTCCAGTGTATACTTTTTTCATCTTAAAACGCAGATTGCCTGTTTACGATGCTGGAGCTATTGCTGCTGCTTACGGTTCTATTAGCGCAGTGACATTTGTAACAGCAGTTTCCTATTTGGAATCGCACGACATGGTGTTGCACGGGTATATGGTGGCTATCATGGCTTTAATGGAATCGCCAGCTATTATTGTGGGATTGATTTTGATTTCGATTTTCAATAAAGAAAAAAGCACGAAAATTAAGAAAAGTACGATTTTAAAACATTCTTTTACCAATGGTAGTGTACTGTTAATTCTAGGAAGTTTAATCATTGGTTACTTAGCTAGCGCCAAACAAGCACAAGGTATTGAACCGTTTACCAATGATTTATTCAAAGGATTTTTAGCCATTTTCCTTTTAGACATGGGAATTACCAGCGGAAAAAAACTGAAATCGTTCTTTGCTCATGGTTGGTTTCCCTTTTTGTTTGCCATGATTATTCCGTTAGTCAATGGAAGTGTTTTCACTTGGTTGAGTTCGTTTGTAACAGACGATATTTCCAACCGATTCATCTTTGGCATCTTAGCGGCTAGTGCTTCGTACATTGCCGTGCCAGCTGCTATGAAAATTACCGTTCCTAAAGCCAATCCAGGATTATTTTTACCCATGGCATTAGCGGTAACGTTCCCCATCAACATCACTTTAGGAATGCCTATTTATTTCCTAATTGCCGAATCCCTTTGAGGTTAATGTTTTCTTTTTATAATTTTTTGGTTATGCAAAGTCGGTTAGTTACAGCTGCCGACTTTGTTTTTTTTAAATTAATAATTTGTTAGTGTTTATAAAGTATACTAATTTTATATATTTACAATTGAAATAATGTATGATGTGTATCATACATATTTACCTAAAAATAGAGAGATATGTATGACGTAGTCATACATATAAACGAGTTGTGCAAGATGCTAGGAAACCGCTAAAAAGGACTGTCAATTTCAGTCCAATACTCTACATTTTTAATTTCAAAATCTCTTGTGTCGTAAAAATCACAAAATTCCGAACCATCTAAAACACCTTCATACATTTCAGCAATGTGATATTTTCTATATTGGTCAGCAACTAAAACTTTGTCACTTTTTTTACCATCAAATAAGCCTGTTTTGTAAGCTAATGGTCTTTTTTCTTTTAATTTATACCAAATCATAATTGATTGTGTTTTTTGTATTGTTTATATTTTTTTTTTACTTTTTTGGTTGCTTTTTCTAATTCATTAAAATAAGTAAATCCGTATTCTATTTTTTTATCTGAAAAATAACCATCTAAATAAGCGCCAATATATTTCTGTTTTTCTGTCATAATAAAGTTTTTAAAAGCACCATCGCACAACAGCAGTTACACAAGATGGCAAAAATTGTATAAAATTCACGTTTCCGTTTCGCAATAACATTTATCTTTATCAGAAAATATGCAGTCACGAAGTTTGCCACCTCGTGTAGCTGCAAAACGTTATTCAATAGTTTAGTCTTTGCGTTTAGATTCTACGGAAAGCAATAAATTATAGCACAGAAAAACTAAATTAAAGCTGTAATCTATTTCTTTATTCCATTCTGTTCTTGTGAAAACAAAAGTTGGAATAACAAAAAGCGTTAAATTATCTTTTGAAAATTCGTTTTCAAATTTTACATCAAATTTTAAATTAAATATTTTCATTTTTTTTGTGTTTAAAACCATTGCATAACACCAGTTTGTAGCAATAGCTTGTTAGTATTTATTTCAATTTTAGCTTTTGTCATTGCTTTAAAATCGTTCCGATTTCAAGCTACTGACTACAAGCTGGAGAACGTTACCTGCAAGACGAAAAAACATGATGAATAAAATAAAAAATCTAATTATAATACTAATTTTAGTCATCTCACCAATTAAGTTAATTGGTCAAGAAGACATATGTGATTGTTGTTCATATTCTTCCTTGCAATACCAACAGGATTATGAAGAAATATTTGATCCTTCTCTAATAAAATCAAACCAAATTAAAGAAATAATAGTTTATACAAAGCCAAAAAACTCTTCTGATTCAAAAGACGCAAATAAATACAGAGAGATTAAATTTAAGTTCAACATCAATGGTCTCGTAATTTCAAAAACTTTGTATAACAGAATGGGGAAACCGCATTCAATTTACAATTTGAAAAGAAATCAATCTGGAAAAATTTACCAGCAAGTATTTAATTATATCGATAGTCTGGAAAAAAAATCTTCATCTTTTGACCCAGAAATAATTGACTTTAAATACGACAGCAAAAACAGATTAATTAAAATCAAAAAAAGAGGTTCAAAAGGTCAAATATTAGCAGACAACAAATCAATCTATACAATTCTCAAATATGATGATAAAGATAGAATTATAAGTACAGAAACATACCGCAATTATGATGATAAGTCATCTGTTTCTATAACAACCTTTACATTTTCGGATAACTCATTTAGTTCTACATACCAATCAAATAGAGATGGTATATTGAGTTTGTCAGGAGAGAAAAATTATAATAAGAATTGGAAAGAAACTCATATAAAGTCATATAACGAAACCTTGAAAAGTATCGCTTTTGAAAAACACTTTGAATACGACACTAAAAATAGACTTGTCAAATATCAATCTATTTCTGGACAAGGTTCAGGAAGTGAATGTCCAGACGAAGGAAATTATATAGATGAATATGTTTATAAAGACAATGGATTTATAAACAACATTAACCATACATATAAACAATACACTTGCGAAATGACATTTGAATACCGAAAATAGTCCTGCAGGTAACAGCCGTTTGTAGCAATTGCTGGGCTCGGTGTGTGTTCGGAATTTTCTCCGAAAATTCCATGAGGAGTTTTGTACTTGTAATCTTTTGTCTTAAATTTACGCAACTGCTACAAGCGGCAACACGTTGGCAGTAATATTAAAAAACCGAAATTGAAAAGACATTTTATCTTAATATTTACTTTATTCTCTTATCTTGGATTTTCACAATGTGAAGATTCAGAAAAGTTAGATTTTGGCGGAACATATTCATCAAAAACCAACAATTATATTCCATTCGATTTAGATATTAGTGATACAATTCAATATTGTTGCGACATTAAAAAAATAAAAAGTTATTCAGATTTCATTTTTAAAAAATCTAAAGATTATATTATTGAACGAGGCGGAAATGAATTTTACAATAATTTGAAAATTCATCAACTTGAAGTGAACTATAATGACTCAATAAAAATCGTTTATGAAAATCAAAAACTTTATAATCTATCAAATTATAATGTTACATATTGGATACTTTACACTTATAAAAACAAAAATATTGAATATGGTTTTGGGCTTGAGTTTGACAAAAATGGAAAAATGATTTCTGAAAATAAGTTCCCGAAATATTCAGAAAATAATGGTTTTGAAAATCTAACAGATTATTGTTTAGCATTAGATTTAGTAAAAAAAGACAAAAGGTTTAAAGATAAAAAGGTTGATTATATTGAATTAGCATATTTGGAAAGTTCAAATTCTTTTTGCTGGCTAATTGAAGAGAAAAAAAGCATGAACAAAGAGTTTGAGAAATGGGAAGAGAAAACAGTTAACCTTTATTTCGTAAATGCAAATACCAACAAAATGGAATTGGTTAAAGAAAGTAAAAGCTATACAATTGCTTGTGGTTTTGGAACACTAACTAAAAAAACAAAAAAAGAATTACGAAAAGAAAAGAGGAAGAGAAAAAGGGAAGAAAAAAAATAAAAATACTACTGCCAACAGCCGTTTCTCGCAATTGCGAATTTTGTGGTAAGTTCACGTTTGCGTTTCGCAAGAATTTTTATCTTTAACGGAAAATAATTCGTTCCGAAGTTCGCAACTGACGAGAAGCGGCGGAACGTTAAATCAAATTTTTAATAAGACATTTATGGCTACTCGCCATTTTTAAAGTATAAACAAAAAAAATCCCGATTCGCATCGGGATTTCATCTTAATTCTATGTTCTATCTACTTATTTCTTAACCGGAATATTTTGTAAAATTTCCAATACAAATTTCCAATATTTTTGAGCAGAAGAAATACTCGCTCTTTCATCTGGGCTGTGTGCGCCGTGGATCGTTGGTCCAAAAGAAATCATGTCCATTTTTGGGTAATTGGTTCCTAAAATTCCGCATTCTAATCCAGCGTGGCACGCTACTACATTTGGTTTTGAACCGTTTTGTTTTTCGTAAATAGCAGTTAACACGTCTAAAATTTCTGAATTGGGATTAGGTGTCCAACCAGGATAACTTCCTGAAAAAGTCACTTCGCAACCCATTAATTCAAATGCTGAACGCAAGGCATTTGCCAAATCAAACTTAGAAGTTTCCACCGAAGAACGCGTTAAACATTGGATGGTAAGATTTCCACCACCAACAGTTACTTTCGCAATATTGTTAGAAGTTTCTACCAAATCAGCAAAATCAGCACTCATTCTATAAACGCCGTTATGTGCGGTATAAATCGCTCTAACCAAGTAAAATTGTGCCATTGAAGGCATTACCATTTTAGGCGTTGTAGCAGATTTTTCTATTGTAATTTCTAAATTGGGCTCCGTAGTTTTGAATTCGGCTTTGATTTCATTGGCAATTTGCATCATATCAAACACAAAAGCTTCATCGTAAATCGGTGCAATCACAACTTCCGCTACACTTTCTCTTGGAATAGCATTACGTAAACTTCCACCATTAATAGTAGCAATTTGTAAACCAAAATCCTCATAACCCGAATACAATAAACGGTTCATGATTTTATTTGCATTCCCTAATCCTTTATGAATATCCATTCCTGAATGTCCGCCTTTTAAGCCTTTCACCGTAATCGTATAACCAACAGAACCTTCTGGAGTGGGTTCTTCATCATATTCTGCAACAGCCGTAACGTCTACTCCACCAGCACAACCGATATCGATTTCATCGTCTTCTTCCGTATCTAAATTCAAAAGAATTTCTCCATCCAACATGCCACCTTGTAAGCCCATTGCTCCTGTCATTCCCGTTTCTTCGTCAATTGTAAACAAAGCTTCAATCGCAGGATGCGGAATATCCGTACTTTCTAAAATCGCCATGATTGTTGCTACTCCTAAACCGTTATCTGCACCCAAAGTAGTTCCTTTAGCGCGAACCCAATCACCATCCACATACATTTCAATTCCTTGTGTTTCGAAATCAAAATTGGTATCATTATTTTTTTGGTGCACCATATCCAAATGCGATTGCATGACAATGGTTTTGCGGTTTTCCATTCCTGGAGTCGCTGGTTTTTTAATAATTACGTTACCTACTTCATCTTTAATGGTTGAAAATCCCAATTTTTTACCAAAATCCATCATGAAAGCAATGACGCGTTCTTCTTTTTTTGATGGTCTTGGTACTGCATTTAAATCGGCAAATTTATTCCAAAGTGCTTTTGGCTCTAGATTTCTAATTTCTTGGCTCATTATGTTTGTTTATTATTTTTTAAATCAGTTATTATTGCTAAAATTTCATTTTTAAAATGGGGTAAATCAAATTGAATAACATTCCAAACAATAGCAATATCAACTCCAAAATATTCATGGATTAATAAATTCCTTAAACCAATTATTTGTTTCCACTCAACGCTTTCGTAGTTATTCGTCAATTCATCGGAAAGATGATTAGCTGCTTCTCCGATAATTTCAAGCTGTCTTACAGAAGCATGAATCATCATAGAGTTTTGTTGAAAATCAGAAAATTCAACTTGAAAGGTGTAATTCTCAATCTCATCAATAGCATCTAAAATGTGCTGTAATCGTATCAAGTCTTTAGGATTACTTGGCATAAATCAGTGTTTTTTCACTATCAACAATAGGTTTTATGTATTTTGATAAAGCATTTGAAGAAACCAAATCAACTTTTTTTCCTAAAAGTTGTTCTAAATCGAATTTCATTTGAACAAATTGCAAACCAATTGTTTTGGAATAATCAAGCTCAACCAAAAGATCTAAATCACTATCAATCCTAGCCTCATTTCTTACATAAGAGCCAAAAACATAAGCTTTCAAAACGGGTTTAGTTTTAAAATATTCTTTAATTTTTGATATTTGAGTTTTTCCTAATTGCATACTACAAATATAAGAAGAGTTTTTATATTTACATTATGAAAAAGATTATAGCTTTTAGTCTACTTATCCAAATCATCGTAGTCAAATCGATTGGTTTGTTTCCTGATTTTGTGGAACATTGGTACAGCAAAGGTTTTTATCCAAAACTGGCTTTTGTTTCTAGAAAGATCTTTGGAAGTTTGCCCTTTTCTTTTGGCGATATTATCTATTTTATTCTGA
>JAGYJR010000022.1 GCA_018401995.1 Flavobacterium sp.
GTTAAATAACACAAAAGTTTTTCCAGCGCGTTTATACGGAAATAAAGAAAAAACTGGTGCTCGCATCGAGGTTTTTTTATTAAGAGAATTAAATGCAGAACAACGTTTGTGGGATGTTTTAGTAGATCCAGCTCGTAAAATTCGTATTGGAAACAAATTATACTTTGGAGACGATGATTCATTAGTAGCTGAAGTAATTGATAATACCACTTCTCGTGGAAGAACGTTACGTTTTTTATATGATGGTTCTTACGAAGAATTCAGAAGTAAATTAACAGAATTAGGAGAAACACCAATTCCAAAATACATCAATAGAGAAGTAACTCCAGAAGATGCGGAACGTTACCAAACAATCTATGCTAAAGAAGAAGGAGCAGTAGCAGCACCAACAGCTGGATTACACTTCTCAAAGCATTTGTTGAAGCGTTTAGAAATTAAAGGAGTTGATTTTGCAGAAGTTACTTTACACGTAGGTCTAGGGACTTTTAACCCAGTTGAGGTAGAAGACTTGTCAAAACACAAAATGGATTCTGAAGAAATGATTATCACCCAAGAAGCTTGTGATATTGTAAATAAAGCAAAAGCAAAAAAGAATAAAATTTGTTGTGTTGGAACAACTTCAATGCGTGCTATGGAAAGTTCGGTTTCTTCACAAAGAACATTAAATCCTTATGTAGGTTGGACAAACAAGTTTATTTATCCTCCATACGATTTTAGTATTGCAGATGCTATGATTACCAATTTCCACACACCAAAATCAACTTTGTTAATGATGATCTCTGCTTTTTGCGGTCACGATTTAATGAAAAAAGCGTATTTAGAAGCTGTGGAACAAAAATACCGTTTCTATTCTTATGGCGACGCTATGTTGATTTTGTAATCCAATTTAAAATAGTTTAAATCCCAGTTTTGCTGGGATTTTTTTGTTTCTGAAATCCAAAATACTTCTTTTTTTGTTTTTGTAGGCTTATTTCTTTTAACTATTTTTACCAACGAAATAATCCAAATACCATGATTTTTGAAAATTCAAGAGAATTCGCTAAAAGTTTAGATGCTAAAGACGAATTAAGAAAATATAGAGACGAATTTATTTTTCCTAAAGTAAATGGGAAACAAGTCATTTATTTTACAGGAAACTCACTTGGATTACAACCCAAAAGAACAAAAGCTTACGTGGATGAAGTGATGAGCGACTGGGCTAATTTAGCGGTTGAAGGTCATTTTTATGCC
Organism: Flavobacterium sp.; assembly: GCA_018401995.1. Taxonomy (GTDB): domain Bacteria; phylum Bacteroidota; class Bacteroidia; order Flavobacteriales; family Flavobacteriaceae; genus Flavobacterium. The sequence continues at coordinate 1,231 of JAGYJR010000022.1, forward strand.
GATAAACCTTGGTGGGATTATCACGAAAGATTTGCGCAGCCATTAAGTGAAATCGTTGGTGCAAAACCGTCAGAAGTTACGGTTATGAACACACTAACAGTGAATTTACACTTGTTAATGGTTTCTTTTTACAGACCAACAGCTAAAAAATTTAAGATTATTTGCGAAGAAAAAGCCTTCCCAAGTGACCAATATATGTTTCAAAGTCAAGTTGATTTTCATTCTAAAACAGTTGGTTTTAATCCTAAAGAAGCAATTGTAGAAATCAAAAGAAGAGAAGGCGAACACAATATTCGACTAGAAGATATTTTGTCTAAAATTGAAGAAGTTGGTCAGGAATTAGCTTTGGTATTAATTGGTGGGGTGAATTATTATACAGGCCAAGTTTTCGATATGAAAACCATTACAGAAGCAGGGCACAAACAAGGCGCTTATGTAGGTTGGGATTTAGCACATGCCGCTGGAAACATAAAATTACAGCTTAACGATTGGAAAGTAGATTTCGCCGCTTGGTGTAGTTATAAATACATGAATTCAGGACCAGGAAATGCTTCAGGTTGTTTTGTGCACGAAATGCATCACAATGATACTGAGTTACCAAGATTTGCAGGCTGGTGGGGACACAACAAAGAGCGTCGTTTTAAAATGGAACCTCAATTTGATCCTGTTCGTGGCGCAGATGGTTGGCAAATAAGTAATCTCCCAATATTGTCATTAGCACCTTATCTGGCATCTGTTGAAATGTTTGCTGAAGTAGGCATGGATAAATTAATAACCAAAAGAAATCAAATAACGGCGTACTTAGAATTCATTTTACATGAAATTGACAAAGAATTAGAAGGTGCCGAATTTGAAGTGATAACACCAAGCAAACAAGAAGAGAGAGCCTGCCAATTGTCCGTTTACCTTCACGGACAAGGAAGAGAATTATTCGACCGATTAATGAAAAACGGTGTAATTACCGATTGGAGAGAACCAAACGTAATTCGTTTAGCACCAGCTCCTTTTTATTGTTCTTTCGAGGATATGTATGATTTTGGGCAAATACTGAAGAGACTTATATTGGAGAAGTAGTGTAAATTTAATTTAATTAAATTGAAGTCATCTTTATTACTATTTTTACTTATTCTATTTTTGAGTTGCAAAACTTCGAGTATCAAGGTCAAACATTTAAAAGAAAATGAAATTACCTTATTTTATGATACAGGAGAAGTGAAAAATATTGGAGTAATTGATGCTTTTCACAAAGAATATAATAATTTTAGAGTAGGATTTTGGAGAGAATTTTATAAAAATGGGAACTTAAAATCTGAAGGGAATTATAAACTAGATACTTATAAGCAATGTTGTACGGGTGGAATTTGTGATGGTTATTATAGTTATAAATATGGAGAGTGGAAATACTATTTTGAAAATGGAAACTTAAAGGCAAAAGGGACATATAGAATTGGTAAAAAACATAAAAAAACAAGTTGTGAAGGAGGCGATGAAATAAATTTTGGTTACATCACGAACTCTTGGATTTTTTATGATTTAGATGGAAATGAAATAAAGCCTTCTGAAAAAGATATTTTAGAAATTGAAAATAGTAGTTATCTTGATCAATTCGATATGAGTAAATATTAAAACAATTAATTTCAAATAAATAATTAAAAGCCAAGCATTCTTGTTCGGCTTTTTTTGTTAAAATGAATTATCTTTGTAATGTATAACCGAATTACAAGAAATCATGACTAAAGAACAAATTTTAGAAAACTTTGACCCTTCTCAACCAGGGTTAGCCGAAGCAACTATTTTTGGTTTGCCATTTTCGGCAGAGCAAAGTGAAATTATTGTAATTCCAGTGCCTTGGGAAGTAACAGTAAGTTATGGCTCAGGAGCGTCTAAAGGACCAGATGCCGTTATGGAAGCTTCTTTTCAAGTGGATTTACACCATCAAGAATTTCCTGAGTTATGGAAATTAGGAATTTTCATGGATGAAGCACCTAAGAAACTAAAGAAAAATTCTAAAAAATATAAAAAACAAGCAGCGCCTATTATTGAAGCACTTGAAAAAGGTAAAATTTTAGATCACCATCCTTCTATGCTTCAAGATTTGGAAAAAATCAATTATGCATGTTCAGATATGGTGGAAGCCGTTCGTACGCAAACGCTAAATTGGATGAATAAAGGTAAAAAAGTAGTTCTTCTTGGCGGAGACCATTCCACGCCACTAGGATATTACCAAGCCTTAGCCACCAAATACGACAACTTCGGAATCTTGCATTTAGATGCACACATGGATTTACGAATTGCTTATGAAGGTTTTACCTATTCGCACGCTTCTATCATGTACAATACGTTACAAATTCCTCAAGTTTCAAAAATTGTACAAGTGGGAATTCGTGATTTTTGTGAGCAAGAAGTGGAAGTGGCTTTGAGAGACAGAGTGTTAGTGCATACCGATAGCGATTTAAAACAAGAAGCTTTCGAAGGTAAAACATGGCAACAACAATGCGATCATATCATCGCTTCGTTACCAGAAAAGGTTTGTATTTCTTTTGATATTGACGGTATGTATCCTTGGTATTGTCCAAATACAGGAACACCAGTTCCGGGCGGATTTTCATTTGAGCAAGCCGCGTATTTGTTCAGTCGCTTAGCGGAAACCAATAAAGAAATCATCGGATTTGATTTAGTAGAAGTAGCACCAGGCGATGACGATTGGGACGGAAACGTAGGAGCAAGAATGTTATTCCACATGTGTGGCGCTTTTGCCAAATCTCAGAAAATGAATGTGGGAAATAAAATAAAATTCAACAAATAAATTGATTAGCTATTTTGTCAAACTGAACTTGTTTCAGTTTCTTAAAGTGATAAGTTGTTTTATAATATGAGAAAAACGCTAATATTTATACTTGGAGTTATTATTTTACAATTGAGTTTCTCTTGTAAATCTCAATATTCAACAGTTGAACTAGATAATAACTTTTCGACTGACCAAATCTCAGATTTGAACAGAATAAGAGACTTTTTTAAAAACCAAATATGTGAAAATAAAAAATCTGATTTTAAAGCCTGTTTTTCTATAATATTACCTGAATTATTAGAAAATGGTTGGCAACCGATTTTAGATAAAGTAGACTTTGAAAAGCAAAAAGAACTTTACAATTCTATTTCTAAATCTACGTTTGACGAAATATGGGAGTTCGGAAAAGCGACTTATCCAGATACTGGTTTGGTATTAAAAAATTTAGGTTCAAAATATAATGGGAAATATCAAAAATTTTTGACTGAAATTGGAAAAAATAATCCAGAAGTTAAAAATTATGCGGATGGACTTATTGAAGCTGGAGATTTTGAATCAATGGGATTGTTACAGCAAAGTATTTATAAAAACCCGAAAGACTTCAATTTAGATAATCCAAATATTCAGTTGTTGATTGCTATTCACTATTTAACTCTAAATGATCAACAAAAAAGGACTGATAAATGGGAAAAATATTAATTTAATAAATAATTTCACAAACCGAAGCAACAAAAGGCTTCGGTTTTTTTTATAAGTTATTGATATCCTCCAAAATCGAAATCGCTTTTTCTTTCGTAGCGGCTAATTCTTCAGGTTTCATTTTTCTTAGTAAAGCTAACATCATGCTCATTCTTTGATTATTGGCAAAATGCTGTTTTTTCTCATCTAAAAAATGCCAATACAAACTGTTAAACGGACAGGCTTTTTCGCCCAATTTCTCTTTTACGTTGTAATGACAACTACTACAGTAATTACTCATTTTATTAATGTAACTTCCTGAAGAAACATAAGGTTTAGTCGCCACAATTCCGCCATCAGCATATTGACTCATACCGCGTGTGTTTGGCATTTCAACCCATTCAATCGCATCGATATAAACGCCTAAATACCAAGCGTCCACTTCATCAGGATGCAATTGGGCTAACAAGGAAAAATTTCCAATAACCATCAATCGCTGAATATGATGTGCATACGCTTCCGATAAACTTTGGGAAATCGAATGTTGTAGGCATTTCATTTTGGTTTTTCCGGTCCAAAAGAATTCAGGTAGCGGATTGTAGTTTTCCAAGGCGTTCATTTGGGCATAATTGGGCATTTCTTTCCAATAAATTCCTCTAACATATTCGCGCCAACCAATAATTTGTCGCACAAAACCTTCTACTTGCGCCAATTCAATGGTTTCTTGATTTTGGTAATAATACGAAATCACAGCATCAACCACTTCTTTTGGACTAATCATTTTGGAATTCATCGCAAAAGACAAACGGGAATGAAATAGAAATTTATGTCCAGAAAATAAGGAATCTTGATATGTTCCAAAATGTTCCAACAAATGTTCGCAGAAATAGTCAATCAATTGCAAACTTTCTTTTCGGGAAGTTGGCCAATTGAAATTTTTTACATCAATATTTCCAAAAGTTTCGATGTTTTGTGCTTCAATTTCAGCAATAAGTTCAATCACATTTTGATGAAATTCCAAAGGAAACGGAATCGGCACTTCGTTTTTATATTGATTGCGGTTGTTGTGGTCAAAATTCCATTTTCCATCTAAGGGCTGGTCGCCAACCATTAAAACATCGTGTTTTTTTCGCATCATGCGATAGAAACTTTCCATTAAAAGTTTCTTTTTTCCTTTGAAAAAATCAGCCAATTCATTTCTAGAAGTATAAAAATGTTCGGAATCAACTGCTTTTGTTGGAATAGAAAGTTTTTCACAGATGGATTTCAATTGTTCATCTAAACGATATTCATCAGGAAATTGGTATTCAAATTGCTCGATTGTATTCTTTTCAACCAAATCCAAAATTAATTGTTCCAAGTTTTGAGGATTATTCGCATCCGAAATTTTGTAATATACAACCTGATGACCTCGTTTTGTCAATTCTTCCGAAAAATTTCGCATCGAAAGAAAAAATGTCACCACTTTTTGAACGTGATGTTTCACATAATCCGTTTCCTGACGCATTTCTGCCATCACATACATCACATTCGGATTGACTTCATCAAACCAAGAATGTTCCGAATTGAGTTGGTCGCCCAAAAGTAATCGAAGTGTTTTCATCTAAAATAATTCAGGAATTAACCACATTTTTTGAAATTTTCCATCGCCATCATACATTTCGGCTTGGCGTTTGATGTTGAATTTTCTGTCTCTTGGATCGTTGCCAACACCAGCATTGTACATCCAATTGCCATAATTGCTATGCACATCGTAATCAATCAACATACTTTCAAAATAAGCCGCCCCAATGCGCCAATCTTGCTCCCATTCTTTTGCCCAATAACTCGCTACATTTTGACGACCACGATTGCTCATCCAACCTGTTTTTTGTAATTCAATCATGTTGGCATTTACAAAATGTTCAGGTGTAGTGCCGTTCGTCCATTGATGGAAAGCTTTGGTGTTTTGGTTCCAATGGTATTCTTTTTGTAAAATACCGTTCAATTGGAAAATTTTATTGCCATGTTTTAATGAGATATATTTGAAATAATCGCGCCAAATCAATTCGAAAATTAACCAATAGGTGTCTTCGTTTTTGACAATCTTTTTCTCAAATTGTTGCACTTCCCAATAAATCGTTCGTGCCGAAATACTCCCATTTGCTAACCAAGCTGAAAGTTTTGAACTATAATCTTTTCCAACCAAACCATTACGAGTTTTCTTGTAAACCGCTAGTTTTTTGGTGTCCCAAAAGTAGTCTTTGATTCTTTTTTTAGCTTGATTTTCGCCACCTTTAAATGGAAAAGCAGTTTTATTAGGTAGTTTGAAATCATCAAATCCTAAATCTTCTAAAGTTGGAATGCTAGTTTTTTCTTCAATTAGATTGGCGATTGGTTTTGCGGTTATAGCAACTGTTGGTCGCACTCGAATTTTCTTTTCCAATTGTTTTCTAAATTCGGTAAAAACTTCTGGTATTTTCTCCCAATCTTCATAAGGAACATCATCTGGATGGAATAGAAATTGGTCATAATACGTTTTCCAATTCACCGCTGGAATTAAATTTCGCACTTCAGTTTCAACATCCACTTCTTCTTGCGTCCATTCATTTTGGATGTAAACCGTGTCGATTTGATATTTTGCTGCGATTTCAGGAATCAATTGTTCGGGATAACCGTAATAAACTAACAAGGAGATATTTTTCTCCGTTAAGTTTTGTTGTAATTCAGCTAATGTTTCTAAAAGAAATTGCGTTCTAAATTTTTCTGTTTTCTTGAAACCGTATTGAGTTGTTTCGAAATGTCTCGGATCTAAGCAATAAATGCCAATTACTTTTTCATTTTCTCTACAAGCATTGTACAACGAATGATTGTCAATCGTGCGAAAATCGTTTCTAAACCATACTAATCCGTTCATAATTTTAATTTTTGCTCTCAAAGACGCAAAGTCGCTAAGTTTTAGTTTTAAACATATAAGTCACATAAGTTTTCTTTACGGAATAACTTTGTGAAAAAAGTTCATATAAGATTTTTCTAGTTTTCTATTATTTCTTAAATATGTGTTCCTTATTTTAAATGTTTGATTTTTGATCTTGCCCTTGCCCTTGATTTTTGAAATTTTTATTCATTCTACATTTATCACTACAATACATAACTTCTTCCCAATTTTTCTCCCATTTTTTTCGCCATGAAAAAGGGCGTTGACAGGTTTTACAGATTTTTTCGGGAAGATGGACTTTTTTATGAGCCATTATAACATCGATGTTGAAGGTTTATCTGGTCGCGCATAATGAAATCTATCCGATAATTTTGGAACTGCGTATCCATCTAAACCGTTTATAGCAACCACATTTCCTCTGTCTAATTGCATCCATTCGTCATCGTGAAACAAACTTTCATCTGCATAAATTGTTTCAACAGAAGCGATGATGTGAATACAACCATTTTCTTCAATGCTATATTCGTTAACGTATTTACACAATAATTTTACTGGACTCCCTTTTATGAATGGTGCTTTCAAACCATCAATAAATTCTGCCTCTAAATTGGTCTTGTCAAATTCTGAAATGTTCTCGTCATAACTTGAAGATGTATGATGGGCATCAGCAATCATTTCTTCAGTAATGTGATTTACTGTAAAATATCCAGTTTCTCTTAGATTTTTGTAGGTGTCACGTGGAACAGTTGTAGGTCTTAATATAAACCCTAACAAAGCAGGTTCGCTTCCTAAATGTGTTACGCTGCTGAAAATTGCAACGTTTAAAACGCCATCCGTTGAAACTGTTCCAATTAAATTAGCGGATTTATAACCCGTAACACAATTCACTAAGTTTAATCGGGGAACTTTTGACATTTGGGATAAATCTTCTTTTGTAATCTTTCTCATTGCAATTTTTTATTCAAAGATACATTTTGTTTAACAAAAAATAAAAATAATTAAACAAAAAATAAATGCAAAAGTGAAAAATCTGATAAAAGTCGGGCTTAGAAATTTATTATTCCGTATTTTTGCAGTCCAAATTTTTACAAAAGTCTTCATGCAAACGCCACAAAAAATTGCTGTTGTAGGTTCTGGATTAGTAGGAACTTTATTGGCAATCTATTTAAAAAGAGCCGGACATACAGTACATGTTTTCGATAGAAGTCCCGATATTAGAACGGTTGAGTTTTCGGGTCGTTCCATTAATTTGGTGATGTCAAATCGCGGGTGGAAAGCATTAGAAGATGTGGGTTTAGATGAAGAAATTAGAAAAATCGGAATTCCAGTAGATAAAAGAGCGATTCATTTACAAGATGGAAAGTTGAATTATCAATATTACGGTAAAGATGGCGAAGCTATTTTTTCATTGTCAAGAGGCGTTTTGAACAGGAAAATGGTCGATTTGGCTGAAGCTGAAGGTGTAGAATTTTTCTTCGAACGTAAAATTTGGGATGTAACCTTAGCCACCGCATCTTTGTGGGAAGGCGAAACCGAGCAAGGCGATTGGACTGAGTTAAAGTACGATAAAGTTTTTGGAGCCGATGGCGCTTTTTCAAGAATCAGACATAGAATGCAACGCCAATCGATGTTTGATTATTCCCAAGAATTTATGGAAATTGGTTACAAAGAATTACATATTCCTGCTAATGCTGATGGTTCTCCAAAAATTGATATTCATTCCTTACACATTTGGCCAAGAGGAAATTTTATGTTGATGGGATTAGCTAACCTAGATAATTCGTTCACTTGTACTTTGTTTATGCCTATAAAAGGTGAAAACTCTTTCGAATCTTTAAACGATGAGACGACTTTAGTAGATTTCTTTGCCAAATATTTTCCTGATACAAAAGAAGTAATTCCAGATTTAGTGTGTGATTTCTTTAAAAATCCAACAAGTTACTTGGCGATTATGAAATGTTTCCCATGGACATTTGAGGACAAAGTGGCTTTAATTGGCGATTCAGCTCACGCCATTGTGCCTTTTTACGGTCACGGAATGAATGCCGGTTTTGAAGATATTACCATTTTAAATGAAATGATGCAACAATTTGGCGATGATTGGAGCCAAATTTTCAAAGCTTACGAAATCTCAAGAAAACCAAACGCAGATGCCATTGCCGAACTTTCGAGAAGAAATTTTGAAGAAATGAGTGCAAAAACTGCGGATGCTAATTTTTTGTTGCAGAAGAAAATCGAAAAGTGGTTTTCTGACAAACATCCCGAAAAATGGATGCCGTTATATAGTAGAGTAACTTTTAGTTTACAACCGTATTCTGAAGCCATGGCAATTGGTGATTTTCAAAATGAAATTATGCAAGAAGTTTTGAAAATGGAGAATATTCAAGAAAATTGGAATTCAGAAGAAGTGGAACAGAAAATTATTGAACTTCTAAAATAAAAAAATCAAATTTCATTATTATTAAATTTGGATTTTTTTCTTACAAAAAATAGTATCTTTGGTAGTATCAAATAGATACAATCATGGAAATTTTTCTACTTCTTATAGTATTGGTATTACTACTCATTTTAGTAATCAACATGAATTCAAAATTTTCTCAGTTGAACGATGCTGTTTATCGTTTGCATGAAAAAGTGAACGATTTAAAATCAGAATTACAATCTAAAAAACTTCAAGAAACTACAAAAACGGTTGCCGAAACCAAAGTAGAAAGCGTAGTGGAAGCCAAGCAAGTTTTTGAAAAACCAATTGAGAAGCCTGTCGCGAAAGTTGAAGAAAAGCCAATTGAAACTGAAAGAATAGTTCCAGAAAGTGTTCCAATTACTCCTGTTGTAGAAAGAGTTGTAGATAACAAGCCAATCCCAAAACCAGAAGCAGCTAGAGAAGAAACAAAACCAGTTTATGAACCACAACTTTCATGGTGGGAAACATTCAAACAAAACAATCCCGATTTAGAAAAATTCATTGGGGAAAACCTAATCAATAAAATTGGTATTCTAATTTTGGTTCTGGGCATTAGTTTCTTCGTGAAATATGCCATTGATAAAGATTGGATTAATGAAACCGCAAGAGTAGGTATCGGAATTTTAGCAGGTTCATTAGTCATGGGAATTGCTCATAAATTAAGACAAAACTACAAAGCATTTAGCTCGGTAATGGTTGCTGGCGCTATTAGTATTTTCTATTTTACCATTGCCATTGCTTTTCATGATTATCAATTGTTTAGTCAAACAGTAGCTTTTGTAATTATGGTGGTCATTACTGCGTTTAGTACATTAGTAGCCGTAAATTACAACCGACAAGAGTTAGCCGTCTTATCACTAATTGGTGGTTTTGCCGTTCCATTCATGGTAAGCACTGGCGCTGGAAATTACATTGTTTTATTCAGTTATATTGCCATTTTAAACATTGGTATTTTAGGAATTGCCTATTTTAAAAAGTGGAATGTAGTTACTATATTATCGTTTGTTTTTACAGTATTATTATTCACTTCTTGGTATACCAAAGAATTATATGCCAATACTTTACCGCACAAAGGCGCTTTAGCTTTTGCAACACTTTACTACTTTATCTTCAGTATAGTTGCCGTTTTAAACAATGTGAGAAGAAAAGGCGAATTTTCATTCCTAGATTTTTCCATTTTACTTGCCAATACCTTTGTGTATTTTGGTTTAGGAATGGGAATTTTGCACAATTGGGGAATCAATTATAAAGGATTATTTACTTTATCATTAGCCGTTTATAATTTGTTATTTGCTTCCCTTTTATTCAAGAAATTTGGTTTAGACAAAAAAGCGGTGTATTTATTAATCGCTTTGGTACTAACATTTATCACATTAACTATTCCTATTCAGTTTGAAGGCAATCAAATTACCTTATTTTGGGCGGCTGAAGCGGTTTTGTTGTTTTGGTTATCTCAAAAATCGAAAATCGATGGCTTCAAATTGGGCGCTATTATTGTGCAGTTTTTAGCGATTATCAGTTTGATTATCGATTGGAATGATTTGTATCATTTTTCAAACAACGAACTCTCCATAGTTATCAATCCTATTTTTATTACTGGAATGGTAGTGGTCGCTACTCTTGTGTTAACTCAATTTTTATTGAAGAAAGAAACGAACATAGCAGCAACTTTTGGCTTGAATTTTGATCCCGTTTTTTACAGCAATGGCATAGCTTGGGTGGCAATAATTGTTGGGTATTTTGTTGGGTTATTTGAAGTAATTCATCAAGCGGGACAACACATTTCAAATTATTCGTCGATGTTTGCTATGTCGGTTGGATATCATTTTATTTATTCAACTGTTCTAATTTATTTTGGATTACAATCAAACAAATCTTTGGTTCAAAAATCGGTCACCGTTCTTACGCTTATTAATGTAGTTTTTTATGTGATTTGGTTGTACAATATTCCGTCAAAAGAAGTGCTTTGGAATATTGCAAAAAATTGGAATTCATCGGTTGCATTTTACTTGCATTATGTAGTTTTAGCTTGTTTGGCTTACTATTTTGTGGCGATTGCCAAGCAAATTTTGCATCAAGCTTTTATTCCTATTTTGAAAACTAAGGTTGCGGTGTGGCTCTTAGTTTTTTGTGGTGTTTATATTTTGAGCAATGAATTAATTGTGCATAGTATGTTCGCAGTTGATCATGCAGCAGTTCGAAATGAAATTCTAGCGGATTTAAAAGCTTCCGATTATCCAGAAGATTCTTTTTATATGAATGAATATCGTGTGCAAGAAAAATTGAACGTGATAAAAGTGCAAGTCATAAAAATTGGATATCCTATTTTATGGGGAATTTTAGCTTTTGTATTGCTGATTTTTGGTATTAAAAAACAATGGAAACAAATTCGAGTTATTTCCTTATCACTACTAGGATTAACTATTGTAAAATTATTTGTTTACGATATTAATAACGTTTCTGAAACAGGAAAAATTATAGCTTTCATCTTATTAGGAGTGCTGATTTTAATCATATCATTCGTATACCAAAAAATTAAAAAATTAGTAGTTGAAGAACCATCAAATACCCAATCAAATGAAGAAAATAATTAGTCTTTTCGCGTTTTTTTTATTCCAAGGTCTTCTAGCGCAAGAAATGGCTATTGGTGAAATTAATGAAGTTAAGCAGTCGGGCTTACAATTGGTTTTGCTTTCTCCTGAAATTATTGCTGCTACCAATAACAATAGTGATTACATTAGAATTACAAATGCAAAATCAGGAGCTGAAATGCCTTTTGCTTCCTATGCCATTAATGAAACATTTAAAAAATCTTGGATTGATTTTCCTTTAGTGTCCAAATCCAAAAATGATTCGGTAAGTTCTTATGTGATTTCGAATGCTAAACAGTTAAAGATAAACGAATTATTTATGTTTATTGCCAACTCGTCGGTTTCAAAAAACGTGAATGTTTCCGGTAGTAATGATGGAAACGAGTGGTTTGGTTTGGTCCAAAATTATTCCCTTTATAATTTGATGGATTCCAAGTTAGCACAAGTTGAAAAAAACATTGTACTTCCACTTAACAATTACAAGTTTTTGAAAATCGATTTTGATGATAAAAAAAGTTTACCTGTTGCAGCCAAAAGCTTTGGAATGTACCAAACGAAAGTAAACTTTGTAACGAGATTAGAATTAGAAAATTTTAATAAAACAACACAACTTGATGCTTCCAAAAAGGAATCATTAATTTATATTTCTTTTGAAAAACCGCACCTAATTTCGAGAATAGATTTTGATATTCGTTCAGATTTGTATTTCAGAAACGCCCGAATTTTAGTAAATCGTGAACGAAAAATTAAAAATAAATCCCAAAAGTATCAAGATGAATTTTTTTCTTTTGTTTTGAATTCAAAGACAAAAAACAGTTTCGAATTTCCAGAAATTTTTGAAAAGGAAATTATCATAGAAATTGATAATCAAGACAATCCGCCATTGGGAATAGAAAACATCAAACTTTTTCAAACACCAAAATACATTATTGCAAATTTAAAGCAAAATGAAACATACGAAATTAAAGTTTCAACAGCATATGAAAAGCCAAGTTATGACATTGTTAATTTTCTTCCAAAAGAATTGGATTCCTTATCAATAGTTACAGTTGAAAATTTCAATATAATTCAAAATGAAGCTGAAATTGCGGAACCAAAATCATTCTGGCAAACCCAATGGTTTTTATGGAGTGCCATTATTTTAGCTGGAATTATTATTGGCTATTTCGCACTCGGCTTATTAAAAGATGTAGATAAGAAAGGCTAAATTTCTTCTCTATGCACTTTATTGAAATCGAACGCAGGCGAACAAATAGCAATGTATTCGCAAATACCCTCGAATGGATTCGAATATTGAACACGCGTATTTTTCTCAATTTTAATGGATTGACCAGCTTCTAAAACAATAGTTTCATTTTCAATAATAAATTGCTTTTTTCCTTTTATGATATAGGTGTACTCATCAAATTCAGGAGTTTGAAACGGTTCACTCCAACCTGGAGGTGCAATCATATGCGCAATCGATATTTCTGAATTTTTGGTAGTTGCCAATCCGTGATGTTCCTCAATCAATTTTCCATCAGTCGTTGGAACAACAAATGGTGCTTTTTGGATAAAATATTTTTTCATCATTTTTTTATTTACAAATCTCCTCAAAAATACTAAATGTAAATTACAGAAATGAAATTAACACAACTATTTTATATCCAAACTCCCAACTCCCAACTTCCATCATCAATCACCCATATTCTAATTTCTAACCTCTAACTTCTATCTTCTGAAATGAAATCGTATCTTTGCCCACTATTTGAATTTGAAAATGTTACAGAAAGAAATACAATTGGCAGTAGAAAAAGGGGAAATGTTGCCTCTAATGGAAGAATTTTACACCATTCAAGGCGAAGGATTTCATACCGGAACCGCTGCTTATTTCATCAGAATTGGCGGTTGCGATGTTGGTTGCCACTGGTGTGATGTGAAAGAAAGTTGGAATGCTGAATTACATCCGCCTACAAAAACCGATATTATTGTAGCTAATGCCAAAAAATATGCTGATACCGTTGTAGTTACTGGAGGAGAACCTTTGACTTGGGATATGACATTATTGACTTCTAAACTGAAAGAGCAAAATCTAAAAGTACATATTGAAACTTCTGGAGCTTATGAAGTAACAGGAATTTGGGATTGGTTTTGTTTATCACCAAAGAAAAACAAATTACCTGTTCAAAGCGCGTATGATATTGCCAATGAATTAAAAGTAATTATATACAACAAACACGATTTCATTTTTGCCGAAGAACAAGCTGCAAAAGTAAATCCAAATGCCATTTTATTTCTACAACCCGAATGGAGCAAAAAAGAAGAAATGACACCGTTAATTGTTGATTATGTAATGAACAACCCAAAATGGCGTGTTTCGTTACAAACACATAAATATTTGAATATTCCTTAATTTTTTTAAGTCAAAAAAATTCTTATTTTTACTTTTTAAATTAAACATAAAATCAATGAAAAAAATTATTCTAACATTTGCATTCTTTGTAGCTGCTAATTTTGCTATTGCACAAGATGCATTTAAAACTGATGTAGTAAAAGTTATTGAAATGTCTGGAGCAAACACATCAATGGATGCGGTTAAAAAACAAGTACTCGGAATGATTCCTGAAAGCAAACATGCTGAGTTTCTAAAAGAATTTGATGTGGTTATCAGTTCAATTAATGACGAACAAGTGAAAAATTTCATGGAAGTTTATACGCACGATGATATAAAAGAAATGATTAAATTTTACAGCACTCCAACAGGTAAAAAAATTAAAGAAAAAGCTGGGGTTTTAGCTGAAAAAAATATGGCAATGCAACAAACCATCGGAATGCAACTACAAGGCATCATGATGAAATACATGCAATAAAACTGAGTTTAGAAAAAACATAAATTCCAAATTCCATATGAAAAATCAATTGGAATTTGGAATTTTTTTATTGGAATTTATACAGAAAGCTTAGCCAAATAATCAAAGTGTTTTCCTTCCAAAATCAATTCACATTTCAAACCGTTGGCAATTGCTGCATTTTGTAAGGTGTTATAATCCAAATACAGCCAATCAAAAGTGTCTTCCGTTTCTCCTTTATATTGAATGGTAAAAGTTAATTCACCATAATATCCATTCGCTGGAACTTCGTAAGCACCATCTTCGTCTTGGTCGTACATATAAATTAAGTCCGAACTATCAATCAAAATTTCTCCGCCTTCGTTTAAAAGCGATTTCAATTTTTGCAAGAACTTCGAAATCTGAATCATTTTTCCGAAAATTCCAGTTCCGTTCATCAAAAGAAGAATAGTATCGAATTTCTCTGAAGTTTCTATATCCAAAACATCCGAAACTTTACAGTTTTTCAAACCTCTTAATTCACAAGCTTTAATAGCATTTTCCGAAATGTCAATTGCGGTAACATCAATACCTTTTTCTTGCAAATATAAAGCGTGACTTCCAGCACCGCAACCAACATCTAAAACTTTTCCTTTGGCTAATTGTAACGCTTTTTGTTCCAATTTTGGCATCTCTTTAAAATCACGAAACAAATAGGCAACGCTCATTTCATCGGCTTCCGAAATAGAAGTTTCGGTGATTAAATCCTCGGGAGAATTATTGGTTTGGTAGTCTAAAATGGCTTTTCCGAAAAGGTCTTTCATAAAAAAGTTTAAAAGTTTAAAGGTTTAGGAGTTTAAAAGTTGTTTAACTTTGCAGTAGAAAATTCATAAAATGCTAAAGCCAAATTTAAACGAACTCGGAAAACTTGCCAAAGATACACATAACGAAACCAAAAAGTATTTTGACAAGTTAAAAAAGAAAACACCTAAGAATTTGGATTATGTAATGCAAGATTTACACGATGCCGAATTTAAAAAAACGGATTGTTTAGAGTGTGCCAATTGTTGCAAAACAACCGGACCGTTATTTACTTCGGCCGATATAGAACGAATTTCAAAGAGTTTCCGTCAAAAACCACAACAATTTATCGACCAATATCTTCGCATTGATGAAGATAACGATTATGTGTTGAAAAGTGTTCCGTGCACGTTTTTAGATAGCGACAACAAATGTTTTATCTACGATGTTCGTCCAAAAGCCTGCCGAGAATTCCCACATACCGACAGAAAGAAATTTCAACAAATCTCAGATTTAACTCTGAAAAATGTAGCTATTTGTCCAGCCGCTTATAATATTGTGGAGAAAATGAAGGAGAAATTGCCTCTTTAGTTAAGTGGTCAGTGTTCAGTTGAAAGTGTTCAGTTTTTCGCAATCTTGTCATTCCGTTAGGAATTTCAAAATTTTTATTTGTGATAATTTGTGAGATTTGTGTTTATTTATCTTACAACTTCCATAATAAATAACTTAAAATATTGTAGAGGAAATAGATGAGAAGTTATCTTTGTAGTTATTTGATTACTAAGATTGAATCAGATTTTGGAACATTTCCTTTTTCTCCATAAAATTCTATAACTAAGTGCTCAAGAGATTTAGGATTTATTTCGTATACTTTTAGAAGGAAATATTCAGTTATTTTGTTTAAAACAATATCTGAACTATCATTTTGGGTATATTTCAAGTTAGAATAACAATCTCCATAGGCTTTACTGTATTTAAAGTTTTTGGACATGTAAAATGAGTATAAGAAAAACTCTCTTTGATAGCCACTCAAGTAATAAATTTCTTTTAGTTTTTCATATGCTATAGTATCACCTTTATGAATTCTGCTTTTCAAACTATCAGTTAATTTTTGGTTTTTAAAATCTACTAAATATAATTCAGGTGTTGAAATTGAAAAGTCTTCAGCTATTTTATCATTAGTTGATTTTTTATTGTCATTATTATGACAAGACGTAATTATAAATAATAAAAGCACATTCGAAATAATCTTCTTTGCTAATTTAAATTTAGGTCTTTTCTCTTTCATCTTTTCTCTATTTTCTTCTATTCATAAATCAAATACTTCTTTCTAACTTTCTTAAACTGTTCCAAACCTTCTTGCCACGTTTTTCGAATCTCTTTTTCGGTCATTCCGGCTTCAATTTGTTCACGGAGTTTTTTGGTTCCGGCTAATTTGGTAAAAAAATCAGTAAAGAAAACAGTTTTGTCTGCTGTGTTTTCATAAGCTTTCAATAACCATTTTAATTCTAGTCGGTGTACTTTTCTAATTTCGGTTAAATCTTCACCAAAACATAAATTTCCATTATGAACAGGATCTTTTGCACCAAAATTCGGTTTCGGAGTAAAACTAAAATCAAATTCACTTTCCGGTAAAAATGGCGAACCATAAATTTGGAATTGCTTTTCGGTACCGCGACCTAAACTTACATTTGTACCTTCAAAAAAGCACAAACTCGCATACAAATTAATCGATTGATCGTTTGGTAAGTTTGGCGAAGGCTTCACAGGTAAGCTGTATTTCATATCGTGCGAATAGTTTAAACAGGGAATTATAGTTAAGTTGCATTGTAAACTGTCAATTAACCATTTTTCTCCATTAATCATTTTCGCATATTCGCCAATCGTCATGCCATGCAAAACCGGAATTTCATGCATTCCAACAAAACTCGTATGTTCTTTTTCTAAAATCGGACCATCAATAATAGTTCCATTCGGATTGGGTCGATCTAAAACTAAAAGCGGAATATTATTTTCTGCACAAGCTTCCATCACATAATGCAACGAAGATATATAAGTGTAAAATCGCGCACCAACATCTTGCAAATCAAAAACTAAGATGTCAATTCCTTCTAATTGTTCTGGTTTTGGCTTTTTGTTGTTTCCGTAAAGGGAAATAATTGGTAAATTGGTTTTAGTATCTTTTCCGTCCACGATTAGTTCGCCTGCATCAGCTGTTCCTCTAAAACCATGTTCAGGCGCATAAATTTTCTGAAGATTGATGTTTTGTCCTAAAAGATAATCTACTATAGAAATATTAATTGAGCCTTTATTTTCTGATGGATATAAAGAAGAACTTCTGTGTTCAATAATAGGTGTGGATTTAAAAACACCCGTTTGATTCGTAACAATTCCAACACGTTTGTCTTTCAGTAAAGGTAAATAACTTTCAAAGTTTTCTGCTCCAGTTTTGAATTTTCTATCTTTTATATTGGTACTTGAAGGTAGTGTTGTTTTATCCGTATTTGAAACTAGATTGTTTTTTGTAGTTGAACATCCAACTAAAATTAATAGTGTAGAAATAAATAAAAACGTATTTTTGAAATCAATTTTCATATTAGAATATCTTGAATTTAGAATATTTCATAGCCAAAAGACTAATTGCTGCTAAAAGTTATAAAAGTAGTATTTCTTCGCCAATTATAAAAATTGCTATTGTTGCTATTGCATTGGGTATTATTATGATGTTGGTTTCCGTGGCTACTGGCGTTGGACTCCAAAATAAAATTCGCGAAAAAGTGGCTGCTTTTAATGGTCATGTTATTATTTCAAACTACGACGACAATCAATCACAAGTAAATACTGTGCCAATTTCAACCGAACAAGATTTTTATCCCAAGTTTACTTCGGTTCCAGCAGTCGAACACATTCAAGCTGTTGCCAATAAAACAGGAATGATTCGCACAGAAACAACAGTTGAAGGTGTTTTGTATAAAGGAGTTGGTACTGAATATCGCTGGGATAATCTAAAAGAATACCTTATTAAAGGAAGAATTCCAAATATTTCCAATAAAAGAACAGACGAAGTCGTAATTTCCGAATTTCTTGCCAATCGCTTACAATTAACCATTCAAGACACTTGCCGAACGTATTTTATAAAAGATAGCGGTTCGGGCTATAATCTGAGAAGCTTTGTAATTGTAGGAATCTTCAATTCTGGCTTTCAGGAATTCGATTCTAATTTTGTAATTGGAGATTTGCGACACATCCAACAAATCAACAAATGGAAACCAACAGAAGTTGGAGCTTTCGAAGTATTCATTAAAGATTTCAACCAAATCGAAACCGCCGGACAAGCCATTTATAAAGAAATTCCGCCTACATATAATAGTATAACCATTCAAGAAAAATATTTCAGCATCTTCGAATGGCTCAAACTTTTCGATTTCAACATCATTATTATATTAGTAGTGATGATAATTGTCGCAACTATTAATATGATAGTAGCTTTGTTAGTTCTCATTCTTGAGCGCACCCAAATGATTGGAATTCTAAAAGCACTTGGCGCCAATAATTGGAACATCAGAAAAATATTCTTGTACAATGCTTCTTATTTAATATTAAGAGGACTTTTCTGGGGCAACGCCATCGGACTCGGATTGCTATTCATCCAAAAATATTTCGAAATCATCAAACTTCCACCCGAAAGCTATTACGTTACAGTAGCTCCAGTCGACATCAATCCTGTCACAATTATTGCCTTAAACCTCGGTACAATTTTAATTTGCTTATTGGTTTTACTAGTACCATCCTATATTATCACTAAAATTTCTCCAGTAAAAGCCATTAAGTTTAATTAGAAGCACCCGTTCAGTATTCCATAAAGACTATTAGTCCCGCTGTCCACTCTATCTTTTTTTGCTTTGTCAAATTGATCGAAGTCGAAATAAAGCAAAAAAGATGCCGTTCCCATCGGGGCTAGTCAAGACGCACAGCATTCCATAAAACCATTCCACCGGCTCGCAAAGCGAGCACAAATCTCGCGCCTGCGAGCTGTCATTCCGAAGAAGAGGAATCTCCTGCGTAGCAGGCCACTGCTTAACGCAGTTAAGCCCACAACCATAAACCATAAACTTTAAACCATAAACCATAAACTTTAAACTTTAAACAAAAAAACTTTTCTGTATTAAATCCTTGTTATCAACAAGTTAAGAAAAACATTCAAAAAAAGCGAAAAAAAAGATTGCAAAAGCCTTGCGAGTAAGGAAAAGAGTATTACTTTTGCACCCGCATTAAAGCAGAAGTTCACATACAAACTGAAGGATTAAACAAGTTAAAAAAACTTTTAAAAAAAGTTAAAAAAAGATTTGGATAATAAAAAGTAAAGGTAGTATCTTTGCCGACCCGAAACTAAGGAATTGGGGAGTGCAAGTTCTTAAAAATGTTGGGTAGGTGGTTTGGAAAAAATAATGAAAAAATTTTTTCAAAAAAGCTTGCCAGATTAAAAAAGAGTTGTACTTTTGCACCCGCTAATCGAGAGATTGGTGATTAAAAATAGAATGACACGTTCATAGACATATTGGATTGACAGCACGATTTGCATTTATGTAAATCGAAAAATTAAGAGAGAGTAAGGCTTTTAAGAATTAAAGAATGAACCTAGCCTTTATCGTACAATATTTAAAAACTACGATGAAGAGTTTGATCCTGGCTCAGGATGAACGCTAGCGGCAGGCCTAACACATGCAAGTCGAGGGGTAGAGGAAGCTTGCTTCCTTGAGACCGGCGCACGGGTGCGTAACGCGTATGCAATCTACCTTGTACAGAGGGATAGCCCAGAGAAATTTGGATTAATACCTCATAGTATCTTCGGAAGGCATCTTCTGATTATTAAAGTTCCAACGGTACAAGATGAGCATGCGTCCCATTAGTTAGTTGGTAAGGTAACGGCTTACCAAGACAATGATGGGTAGGGGTCCTGAGAGGGAGATCCCCCACACTGGTACTGAGACACGGACCAGACTCCTACGGGAGGCAGCAGTGAGGAATATTGGGCAATGGAGGCAACTCTGACCCAGCCATGCCGCGTGCAGGAAGACGGTCCTATGGATTGTAAACTGCTTTTATACAGGAAGAAACCCTCCCACGTGTGGGAGCTTGACGGTACTGTAGGAATAAGGATCGGCTAACTCCGTGCCAGCAGCCGCGGTAATACGGAGGATCCAAGCGTTATCCGGAATCATTGGGTTTAAAGGGTCCGTAGGCGGCCTTATAAGTCAGTGGTGAAATCTCCTAGCTCAACTAGGAAACTGCCATTGATACTGTAGGGCTTGAATTATTGTGAAGTAACTAGAATATGTAGTGTAGCGGTGAAATGCTTAGATATTACATGGAATACCAATTGCGAAGGCAGGTTACTAACAATATATTGACGCTGATGGACGAAAGCGTGGGGAGCGAACAGGATTAGATACCCTGGTAGTCCACGCCGTAAACGATGGATACTAGCTGTTCGGACGCAAGTTTGAGTGGCTAAGCGAAAGTGATAAGTATCCCACCTGGGGAGTACGCACGCAAGTGTGAAACTCAAAGGAATTGACGGGGGCCCGCACAAGCGGTGGAGCATGTGGTTTAATTCGATGATACGCGAGGAACCTTACCAGGGCTTAAATGGGAGACGACAGCTTAGGAAACTAGGCCTTCTTCGGACGTCTTTCAAGGTGCTGCATGGTTGTCGTCAGCTCGTGCCGTGAGGTGTCAGGTTAAGTCCTATAACGAGCGCAACCCCTGTCGTTAGTTGCCAGCGAGTCATGTCGGGAACTCTAACGAGACTGCCGGTGCAAACCGTGAGGAAGGTGGGGATGACGTCAAATCATCACGGCCCTTACGTCCTGGGCCACACACGTGCTACAATGGCCGGTACAGAGAGCAGCTACTAGGTGACTAGATGCGAATCTTCAAAACCGGTCTCAGTTCGGATCGGAGTCTGCAACTCGACTCCGTGAAGCTGGAATCGCTAGTAATCGGATATCAGCCATGATCCGGTGAATACGTTCCCGGGCCTTGTACACACCGCCCGTCAAGCCATGGAAGCTGGGGGTACCTGAAGTCGGTGACCGCAAGGAGCTGCCTAGGGTAAAACTAGTAACTAGGGCTAAGTCGTAACAAGGTAGCCGTACCGGAAGGTGCGGCTGGAACACCTCCTTTCTAGAGAAATGATAGAGATAGGTTCTTTATCTTATGGGTTTTACTCTCGCTGTTAATTCAAATAATACAAGTTACAATACAGAGTCTCGTAGCTCAGCTGGTTAGAGTACTACACTGATAATGTAGGGGTCCCCAGTTCGAGTCTGGCAAGGACTACTGATTATAACTAAGGAAATTCTAGGAGTTGAAAGGTTATGAAAACAATTCATAATTCATAATTCACAATTCATAATTAGATTGGGGATTAGCTCAGCTGGCTAGAGCGCCTGTCTTGCACGCAGGAGGTCATCGGTCTGAATCCGATATTTCCACTATGCTCAAAGCGAAAAAGTTCATTGACATATTGAGAAAAGCAAATATTTAAAAAGTAGAAAAATACATTAAATGCGTAATTTATTGCGTATTTATATAGAAACCTATTTGTATTGATATGAATAGGCGGCATATAAGCAAAAATAAGGGCGTATGGGGATGCCTTGGTCTCAGAGGCGATGAAAGGCGTGATAGCATTGGAAAAGCTACGGGATTGGCACACACGAATTGATCCGTAGATACCTGAATGGGGCAACCCGGCATGTTGAAGACATGTCACCTGATAGGAGAGCAAACCCGCTGAACTGAAACATCTAAGTAGGCGGAGGAGAAGAAAACAAAGTGATTCCGTAGTAGTGGCGAGCGAACGCGGATTAGCCCAAACCAGAGTTGTTACGGCAATTTTGGGGTTGTAGGACCACGATATTCGATGCGGATTGAACCGGAATTACCTGAAAGGTAAACCAGAGAGGGTGATAGTCCTGTATGGGTAAGAGAAGATATCGATAGTGGTATCCTGAGTAGGGCGGGGCACCGAAACCCTGTCTGAATCTGGCGGGACCATCCGCTAAGGCTAAATACTCCTGAGAGACCGATAGTGAACCAGTACCGTGAGGGAAAGGTGAAAAGAACCGTGAATAACGGAGGAAATAGATCCTGAAACCATGCCGCTTACAAGCGGTCGGAGCCCTTTCGTGGGGTGACGGCGTGCCTTTGCATAATGAGCCACGAGTTACCGTTGCTGGCAAGGATAAGTGATTAAGTCATGGATCCGTAGCGAAAGCGAGTCTGAATAGGGCGCCATAGTCAGTAATGGTAGACGCGAAACCGTGTGATCTACCCATGGGCAGGATGAAGCTGTGGTAACACATAGTGGAGGTCCGAACCGGTTGACGTTGAAAAGTCTCTCGGATGACCTGTGGGTAGGGTGAAAGGCCAATCAAACTCGGAAATAGCTCGTACTCCCCGAATGCATTTAGGTGCGCTGGGTATAAGTTATATAGAGGTAGAGCTACTGATTGGATGCGGGGCTTCACCGCCTACCAATCCTGACAAACCTGAATGCTATATAATGTTTACCAGCAGTGAGGGCATGGGTGCCTGAGGTCCATGTCCAGAGGGAAAGAACCCAGACCATCAGCTAAGGTCCCCAAATGTATGCTAAAGTTGAAAAACGCGGTTTGTCTGCATTGACAGCTAGGATGTTGGCTTGGAAGCAACCATTCATTTAAAGAGTGCGTAACAGCTCACTAGTCGAGCGGACGAGCAGGATAATAATCGGGCATAAGCATACTACCGAAGCTATGGATTTTACGTTAAGTAAAGGGGTAGGGGAGCATTCTAAACTGGGTCGAAGGTGTGATGCGAGTCATGCTGGACTGTTTAGAAAAGAAAATGTAGGCATAAGTAACGATAATGCGGCGAGAAACCGCACACCGAAAAACTAAAGGTTTCCACAGCCATGCTAATCAGCTGTGGGTTAGTCGGGTCCTAAGGCGAACCCGAAGGGGACAGTCGATAACGGCTAATATCATTCCCGTACTACTTATAATTGTGATGGAATGACGGAGTGATGAAAGCACCAAGAACTGACGGAATGTCTGGAAGTATAGCTATAAGATCTATAGGCAAATCTGTAGATTTTGGTGAAATACGATAGTACTCTGAGGCTTCGGCCAAGGGGATAGTGTGCTAAGGGCTTCCAAGAAAAGTTTCTAAACTTAGATTGTGCACCCGTACCAAACCGACACAGGTAGTTGAGGAGAATCGAAGGTGCTCGAGAGATTCATGGCTAAGGAATTAGGCAAAATAGACCTAACTTGGGAGAAAGGTCGCCAGCAGCAATGCTGGCTGCAGTGAAAAGGATCCAGGCGACTGTTTATCAAAACACAGGGCTCTGCAAAATCGTAAGATGAAGTATAGGGGCCTGACACCCGCCCGGTGCTGAAGGTTAGAGGAGATGTTATCTTCGGAGAAGCATTGGAATTGAAGCCCCAGTAAACGGCGTACCGTAACTATAACGGTCCTAAGGTAGCGAAATTCTTGTCGGGTAAGTTCCGACCTGCACGAATGGTGTAACGATCTGGACACTGTCTCAGCCATGAGCTCGGTGAAATTGTAGTATCGGTGAAGATGCCGATTACCCGCAGTGGGACGAAAAGACCCTGTGCACCTTTACTATAGCTTAATATTGACCTTGGACACGTGATGTGTAGGATAGGTGGGAGACTTTGAAGTGGGTTCGCTAGGATCTGTGGAGTCATTGTTGAAATCACTCACCCTTGCTTGTCTGAGGGCCCTAATCCCGCCGTTGGCGGGGACATTGTTTGGTGGGTAGTTTGATCAGTAAGTGTCGCCTCCAAAAGAGTAACGAGGCTTCTAAAGGTTCCCTCAGCACGCTTGGTAACCGTGCAGAGTGAATGGTCATAAGGGAGCTTGACGAGAGACATACAGGGTCGATCAGGGAAAGTAAGAGCATAGTGATCCAGTGGTTCCGCATGGAAGGGCCATCGCTCAAAGGATAAAAGGTACGCCGGGGATAACAGGCCTGATCTCCCCAAGAGCTCATATCGACGGGGGTTTGGCACCTCGATGTCGGCTCGTCACATCCTGGGGCTGGAGAAGGTCCCAAGGGGGCTGTTCGCCCATTAAAGTGGCACGCGAGCTGGGTTCAGAACGTCGTGAGACAGTTCAGTCTCTATCTACTGTGGGCGTTAGAAATTTGAGTGGATCTGATTCTAGTACGAGAGACCGAATTGGACTGACCGCTGGTGTATCTGTTGTTCCGCCAGGAGCACTGCAGAGAAGCCACGTCGGGAAGGGATAAGCGCTGAAAGCATATAAGCGCGAAACCCACCAGAAGATGAGATTTCTTTTTAAGGGTCGTGGAAGATGACCACGTTGATAGGCTACAGATGTAAAGGCAGTAATGTCATAGTCGAGTAGTACTAATAACCCGTGTTTATCTGTAAGATTGTCTGGAGAAATCGGCGGACGAGAACTTTCACTAAATATTTACTTTATCTCAGTATGTTAAAATATTGTAGCTCCTCCTAACCTCCCCAAAGGGAGGAAGAGAGTGTCGGAACCCCTTCGGGGAGCTGGAGGGGGCTTAAAATTTAAAGGTGAGTTGCGGCGGGGCCCAACCCTCTTCCCATTCCGAACAAGAAGTTAAGCCCGCCGGGCGCAGATGGTACTGCAATCCTGTGGGAGAGTATGTCGCCGCTTTTGAAAAGCCCTATCATAACTGATAGGGCTTTTTTGTTATAATATAAACTCGGGACTGAAACAACAAATCCAGCTTGACTGGTTGGGATTTTTTGTTTTAAATACTGAAAAATGATGTTTTTGAATCAAATAGTAATGTTGTTATTAGCTCTAAATAGCTCTAACTAATTAAATGTTTTGGTTTAATTTTATATACCACGCGATGGGAATCGCGCGGGAGCGGGGGAATTTTGTTGTTATTGAATCGTTCCCGTTCCTAAGGGACTGAAACGTATGTGAATCTTATTATATTTAGTCTTTTGCATGGTTATACTCTTCGAAACCAAACCTTTGTTAGGCACAGATTGCAAAATACGCTATTGGACCGTTTACAATATATCCGAGTGGTCTTAAATTGAAACTGTGAAATTTTATAAATTCAAGCCTAATGGGAAAAATAAATTAATTATATTACTACTTCAATTTTTGTAATGTAAGTTGTGTATTCATAAAGGAAAAAAAAATTTATATTCTATTCAGATGAAAAATAATAGAATTGAAAAATTATAACATTTATAATAGTTATGGAGTGATATTTGTTTCGGTTGATGAAGAATTTTACAAGAAAACTTACTTAATAAGAAAGTTGATTCTGTGTTTTATGTGACTCAAGATACAATTGTTAAAGCTTGTATGATAAAGAATTTTGGAGAGAAAAATTCTGTATCTTAATATTGGAGTTAATTTTAATAATGAACTTAAAGTTGATTATTATGAAGAAAAAAGGGAATTTTTTTTTAATTGACAAGAAAAATAAAGTCTTTATTATATTATTAAAGATGAAAAGTAAAAATTCATAAAATAGAGAATCTAAATCTATAGTTGGAGTAAAGCTTAAATAAGTTTGAACTTCACCAGCTCACTCGCAGAATCCCTTTTTCTGCGTGTTTTGTAAATTTTTAAACAATTTATAAATTTTTTCCAATAAATTTCTACTGAAAATCAAATCCCGCGTTAGGGATAGTAGCATTTGTTTGAGCTCTTACTTAAAATGCCTAAGGATTTTAAGTAAAGCGAGTGCGGATAGCCCGACCTGTCATTGCGAGGCACGAAGCAAACAGGAACGCCCAAAAAAAATCCGACTCTTGTGAAGCCGGATTTCTATTGAATTTATTGTTTTATTTTTTAACTAAACCTCTTGAGATTACTATGCGTTGAATTTCTGAAGTTCCTTCGTAAATCTGTGTGATTTTGGAATCACGCATCATTCTTTCTACGTGGTATTCGCTTACGTAACCGTTTCCACCGTGAATTTGTACAGCTTCGTTTGCTACTTCTAGTGCAATTTCTGAAGCGTATAATTTTGCCATAGCTCCTGAATGTGCAATATCTTCTCCATTGTCTTTTTCAGTAGCTGCTTTGTGTATTAACAATCTAGCACATGTAATTTTTACGTGCATATCCGCTAATTTGAATGCAATAGCTTGGTGGTTGAAAATGGGTTTACCAAACGCTACACGCTCTTGTGAATATTTTAATGCTAATTCGTAAGCACCTTGTGCAATTCCTAATGCTTGTGAGGCAATTCCAATTCTTCCTCCGTTTAATGTTGACATGGCGAAAGCAAAACCAAAGCCGTCTTCGCCAATTCTGTTTTCTTTTGGAACTTTTACATCATTGAATAATAAAGTATGTGTATCAGAACCACGGATTCCCATTTTCTTTTCTTTTGGACCCACTTCAAATCCTGGCATTCCTTTTTCTACAATAAGAACGTTAATTCCTTTGTGTCCTTTTGAAGCGTCGGTTTGAGCAATAACTAAATAAGTAGAAGCTGTTCCTCCGTTTGTAATCCAGTTTTTAGTTCCATTAAGCAAATAATGGTCGCCCATGTCAATTGCTGTTGTTTTTTGAGAGGTTGCATCTGAACCTGCTTCTGGCTCAGACAAGCAGAAAGCTCCAATTACATCTCCTTTTGCAAGCGGTGTTAAATATTTTACTTTTTGTTCCTCAGAACCATATTTTTCTAAACCTGCACAAACTAATGAGTTGTTTACCGACATGATTACCGCTGCAGAAGCATCTACTTTAGCAATTTCTTCCATGGCTAAAACATACGATAAGCTATCTAATCCAGCGCCACCATATTTAGGATCAACCATCATTCCCATAAAACCAAGTTCAGCCATCATTTTCACTTGCTCTGTTGGAAATTTTGAATGTTCGTCTCTTTCAATAACTCCAGGTAATAATTCTGTTTGAGCAAAATCTCTAGCAGCTTGCTGAATCATTAAATGCTCTTCGGTTAATTTAAAATCCATATTCTTTGAATAAATAGTTTGAGTTTTCCTTAAAATAATTTCCCAAAAGTAATTATTAATTATCATATTTTCAATAACTATTTGTAATTTTAACCCATGTTTAAAGATAGCTATAAGGTAATAGGAGTAATGTCTGGCACTTCGTTAGATGGAATTGATTTAGCTTATCTTTTTTTTAACTACTCCGACCAATGGAATTTTCAAATTTCACATACGGCAACTGTTCCTTATTCCGATAGTTGGAAACAAAAATTGCAAACCGCCATTTATTTTAACGAGCAAGAATTAGGCGAATTAAATGTTGCTTATACGCAATATTTAGCTGATGTAATCCAAAAATTCATCACTTCAAACCAAATTGATTCCATTGATGCAATTTGTAGTCATGGACATACCATTTTACATCAACCGCAAAATGGATTTACGTTGCAGATTGGTAATTTATCAATGCTAAGTCAACTCTTGAATCAAAATATAGTTTGTGATTTTCGAGTACAAGACGTTGAACTAGGAGGACAAGGAGCACCTTTGGTTCCAATTGGAGATGAATTATTATTTAAGGAATATGATTATTGCTTGAACTTGGGTGGATTTTCAAATGTTTCTTTTAATGAAAATGGAACTCGCATTGCCTTTGATATTTCTCCTGTTAACACCGTTTTGAATTTTTATGCCAATACCTTAGGATTGGAATACGATGCAGCTGGAAAAATTGCAAAATCTGGGAAACTTAACGAAGTGTTATTTCAAGAATTGAATGCTGTTGACTTTTATTCAAAATCCTATCCAAAATCATTGGGAATGGAGTTTGTAAACCAATATATTTTGCCAATCATTCAACGAACGACAATTGAAACGGATGGTATTTTACACACTTTTGTTGAGCATATTGCTTTTCAAATTGCTAAAGCGCTTCCTACGAAAAAAGGAAAATTACTAGCAACTGGTGGTGGTGCTTATAATTTGTATTTATTGGAACGAGTGCAATTTTATTTGCCAAATATGAAAGTTATAGTTCCTGATACTAAAGTAATTGAATTTAAAGAAGCGCTAATTTTTGGATTTTTAGGTGTTTTGCGCTTGCGAAATGAAGTTAATGTTTTGTCTAGTGTTACGGGTGCAAAAGAGAACCATTCGTCGGGAAAAATATTTTTTAAAACGGTCTAATTTAACCTTTTAATTTAAGTAGCAATTCGATAGATTATGTATATTTGTGCTGCAAAAAAAACTACAACAAACAACAAAATGAAAGATTTACTTCAAAAATTTGAAAATAAAGAACCCGAAATAGTATTTAATTGGAAAGATCCTGAAACAGAAGCCGAAGGTTGGACGGTAATTAACTCTTTAAGAGGTGGTGCTGCTGGCGGTGGAACAAGAATGCGAAAAGGATTGGATATGAATGAAGTTTTGTCATTGGCAAAAACTATGGAAGTGAAATTTTCAGTTTCTGGTCCAGCTATTGGTGGTGCAAAATCGGGAATCAATTTTGATCCAAACGATCCAAGAAAAAAAGGAGTTTTAGAACGTTGGTACAAAGCGGTTTCGCCTTTGTTGAAAAATTACTATGGAACAGGAGGTGATTTAAATGTGGATGAAATTCATGAAGTAATTCCAATGACAGAAGATTGTGGGGTTTGGCATCCGCAAGAAGGTGTTTTTAATGGTCACTTTAAACCAACAGAAGCTGATAAAATTAACCGAATTGGCCAATTGCGTCAAGGTGTAATTAAAGTAATTGAAAATCCAAATTTTTCTCCTGATGTAAATCGCAAATATACCGTAGCCGATATGATTACAGGTTATGGTGTTGCTGAAGCGGTTCGTCATTATTACACTATTTTTGGTGGTGATGTAAAAGGGAAGAAAGCCATAGTTCAAGGATTTGGAAATGTAGGTTCTGCCGCTGCTTTTTATTTGGCTCAAATGGGCGCAAAAGTAGTGGGAATCATCGATAGAGATGGTGGATTAATCAATGAAAATGGTTTTACTTTCGAGGAAATTACTACTTTATTTCTAAACAAAGACGGAAATAAATTGGTAGCAGAAAATATGATTCCTTTTGAAGAAATTAATGCCAAAATCTGGTCTTTGGGAGCTCAAGTTTTTGCTCCTTGTGCAGCGTCAAGATTGGTGACTAAAGACCAGGTGGATCAAATGATTGCTTCTGGTTTAGAGGTGATTTCAAGTGGTGCTAATGTTCCGTTTGCAGATAAAGAAATCTTTTTTGGACCAATTATGGAAGCAACCGATGCAAAAGTAAGCTTGATTCCAGATTTTATTGCTAACTGTGGAATGGCTCGTGTTTTTGCTTATTTCATGGAGAAAAAAGTGCAAATGACCGATGATGCTATTTTCTCTGATACTTCAAACACAATTAAAAATGCGATTCAAAAAGTGTATGACTTGAGTGCTGATAAGAAAAATATCAGCGAAAGAGCCTTTGAAATTGCTTTAAAACAACTTGTTTAAATTTAAAACCCCAATCAAATTACAATGGAAATTTTATTAGTCACTATTTTTATCCTTGGTTATTTAGGAATTGCTTTTGAGCACACTTTTAAAATTGATAAATTAATTCCTGCTTTAGCCATGATGGCCATATTATGGGCTTTAATAGCAATAAATCACCTTGAAGTTTTTGAAATTGTTTCCGGTCAAGGAAAAGTAGCCCATCATGTGGAGCCTGTTTTATTACATCACTTAGGAAAAACTGCCGAGATTTTATTTTTCTTAATGGGAGCAATGACCATCGTTGAAATTATTGATTATTTCGATGGCTTTTCAACTATCAAATCATTTATTAAGGCGAAAAGAAAGGTGAAACTTTTATGGTTGTTTACAACTTTAGCTTTTGTTCTTTCTGCTGTAATTGACAACTTAACAGCTACCATTGTATTAATTACTATTTTACAAAAAATCATTAAAGACAAGGAAACAAGATTGTGGTTTGCCGGTTTGATTGTAATTGCTGCAAATGCTGGTGGAGCTTGGTCTCCAATTGGTGATGTTACTACAACAATGTTGTGGATTGCGAATAAAGTTTCTGCAGATCAATTAGTAGTTAATGTATTGATTCCTTCTATTTTGTGTTTTGTAGTTCCAACTTTAATTGCATCAAGAATGTCTGTATTTAAAGGTGAAATTGAAGGAGAAATTCAAGAAGTAAAAGAAAAGTCAAAATACAGTGCTATTATGTTTTATTTAGGACTTGGAGCTATTTTATTTGTTCCTGTTTTTAAAACAGTTACGCACTTACCACCTTATGTAGGAATGATGTTGTCATTGGCAATAGTTGCAGCTGTAGCTGAATATTTAAGTAACTTTAAATTTAGTGTGGCTGGCGCATTGCAAGACGACAAAACAGGACATCACAGTCCAATTCATAAATCACTTTCAAAAATTGAAATGCCAAGTTTATTATTCTTTTTAGGAATTTTAATGGCAGTAGCGGCTTTGGAATCATTGGGAATGTTATTTGATTTTGCAGGTATTCTTGAAAAATCGGTACCAATGGTTGGAACAGAATCAGCTACTAGAATTTCTGATTTAGTGGTTGTGTTACTTGGTGTAGGTTCGGCAGTTATTGATAACGTTCCTTTAGTAGCAGCCAGTATTGGTATGTTTGATTTACCTTTGAATGAACCAGCTTGGCATTTTATTGCCTATGCAGCAGGAACAGGTGGAAGTATTTTAATTATTGGTTCGGCAGCTGGAGTAGTGGCTATGGGAATGGAAAAAATTGACTTTTTCTGGTATTTAAAGAAAATTGGGGGTTTAGCATTTTTAGGTTTTGTTGCCGGTGCAATTGGTTTTATTGTACTAAGAGGTCTTATTCATTAATACGGCACAATTTTTGACATTATAAATCGTTAATTAATAGTAAACAATATAATTTATGAGTATTTTTCTTCAAGTTGATAGTTTAGCAGTTGCTAGTCAAATGGCAGCAGAAGATGCGCCAGTTGAAAAAACACTTTCTATATGGGAATTGTTAACCAGTGGTGGCGTTGGAGGTCAAGCGATAATTTTAGTGCTTTTCATCTTGTTGTTCATGGCGTTGTTCCTTTATTTTGAGCGACTAATGGCTATTAATAAAGCTAGTAAAATTGATGCTAACTTCATGAACAACATCAAAATGAATATCCTATCGGGGAAAATTGACTCAGCTAAAATGTTGTGTGCGCAAACCAATTCTCCAGTAGCACGATTAATCGAAAAAGGAATTTCTCGTATCGGAAAGCCATTGGAAGATATCAACACTGCCATCGAAAATGCTGGAAATTTAGAACTATACAAATTAGAGAAAAATACGAGTATGTTAGCTACCATTTCTGGTGCTGGACCTATGATTGGTTTCTTGGGTACGGTTTTAGGTATGATTCTTGCATTTCATAAAATGGCCAGCGGTGGTGGGCAAATTGAAGTTGGTGCTCTAGCAGAAGGAATTTACACCGCGATGACAACAACCGTAATTGGACTTATTGTTGGTATTATTGCTTACATCGGCTACAATCACTTGGTAGTAAAAACCAATAAAGTAGTGAACCAAATGGAGGCAAATGCAGTAGATTTCCTTGATTTATTAAACGATCCTGTATAATGAGGTTGGGAAAAGATAAAAATAAAGTGTCAACAGAATTCAACATGTCGTCTATGACGGATATTGTGTTCTTGCTGTTGATTTTCTTTATGATTACATCTACTATGGTAACTACCAATGCATTAGATTTGGTATTGCCAAAAGGAAAAGGTAAAACCGATAGCAACAAAAGTTTATCGGTTAGTATTGATAAGGATTTGCAATTTTTTATCGATAAAAATGCAGTCGATGAAACTCAATTGGAAACCCAATTATTAGCATTAATGGCTAATAACGAAAATAAAGCTATTGTTTTGCGCGCTGAGAAATCAGTTCCGCACGAAAAAGTAGTTTATGTGATGGATATCGCTTATCGCAATCAGTTAAAAATGGTTGTGGCGGTTAGTCCAAAGTAAGAGAAGCTTAATCCAGCTATTCGCTCTAGTTTTTTGCTTTT
>JAGYJR010000023.1 GCA_018401995.1 Flavobacterium sp.
TAGAAGCTGGCGAAAGTCACAAAAACATCGAAACTTGCTTGCAATTGTGGCATTCTTTAACTGAATTAGGCGGCGATAGAAAAAGTATTTTAATCAATTTAGGTGGCGGCGTAATTTCAGATATTGGCGGATTTGTAGCTTGTACTTTCAAACGCGGTATCGATTTTATTAATGTTCCCACAACATTATTAGCCATGGTTGATGCTTCTATTGGTGGAAAAAACGGCGTGGATTTGGGCAATTTAAAAAACCAAATTGGCATTATTCGCGAACCAAAAGCAGTTTTAGTTTTACCTGAGTTTTTAGCTACTTTACCTTCCAATGAAATGCGTTCGGGTTTGGCAGAAATGTTGAAACACGGTTTGATTTACGATAAAGGGTATTGGAATCAATTTAAAAATCTAAATGATTTAAATACAGAGGATTTGAATACCTTAATTCATCAATCTATTCAAATAAAAAACAACATTGTTTCTGAAGATTTAACGGAAAACGGGATTAGAAAATCGCTTAATTTCGGACATACTTTGGGTCATGCAATAGAAAGTTATTTCTTGGAAAGCGATTCAAAAACGCCGTTACTTCACGGTGAAGCAATTGCTATTGGAATGATTTTGGAAAGTTATATTTCGAAAGAAAAAAAGCTATTAACCAATGATGAATACCACGAAATCAAATACATCATCAAAGATATTTTTGAAACCGTAAATTTCTCGAAAACCGACATCAAAAATTGCATTGATTTACTGATTTTCGACAAAAAAAATGAGTTTGGAAAAGTGCAATTTGCCTTACTAGACGGTATTGGTGCTATAAAAATCAACCAAGAATGCGATAACGAATTGATTTACAGTGCATTTGAAGATTATCAATCATAAAATTAATTTAATATTTTCTTTAAATTTTCTTAGAATTATTTTTTTACTTTTGTACCTAGAATGAAAGAAAATAACAAAACGCAACAACGCAGTAATCAAAGCGAGAGAAGAACTACTAGTGTGACTACAATTGCGCTTCCTTCACCCTATTTGATACATTTATTTGAAAATCTAAAAGCTTTCAACGAGAAGCTGTTGATTGTTTTTGCCAATATTAGAGTTTGAAGAATAGTTTTAAAATTTTGTTTCTAATTTTATACCTATTTTTTAATTAAAAAACTTTAATAATCAAATGAATACAAGATATTACGACTTAATTAATCAAACCTTTTATTTTCCTCAAGAAGAATTCACTTTAAATAAAGATGAACTTCAATTCCACGGCATCGACTTAATGAAATTAGTTGAACAATACGGAACACCTTTGAAGTTTACTTATTTGCCGAAAATTTCGCAAAACATTAACCGTGCAAAAATGTGGTTTAGAAATGCCATGGAAAAACACGATTATGATGCCAAGTATTTCTATTGCTATTGTACTAAAAGTTCGCATTTTGAATTTGTTTTAAACGAAGCTTTAAAAAACAACATTCATATTGAAACTTCTTCTGCTTTTGATATTGACATTGTAGAAACATTAATGGCTGAAGGAAAGATTAATAAAAATACATTTATTGTTTGTAATGGTTTCAAACGCGATCAATATGTTACCAACATTGCGCGCTTAATCAACAACGGACATAAAAACACGATTCCCGTAATTGATAATTTTGAAGAATTGGATTTGTTGCAAGAGCAAATTGATGGAAAATTCAAAATTGGAATTCGTATTGCTGCGGAAGAAGAACCAAAATTTGAATTCTATACATCGCGTTTAGGAATTGGATATAAAGATATTGTTCCTTTTTACCGCAAGCAAATTGCTGAAAATAAAAAAGTAGAACTAAAAATGCTTCACTTTTTTATTAACGCTGGTATTCGTGACACTTCGTACTATTGGAATGAATTATTAAAATGTATGAAAGTATACATTGCTTTGAAAAAAGAATGTCCATCTTTAGATAGTTTGAACATTGGCGGTGGATTTCCAATTAAAAATACGTTAGCCTTTGAATACGATTACCAATATATGGTTGACGAAATTTTAAACCAAATCAAAATTGCTTGTGATGAAGCTGAAGTTCCAGTACCACACATTTTTACTGAATTTGGTTCGTTTACTGTTGGAGAAGCTGGTGGTGCCATTTATCAAGTTTTATATCAAAAGAAACAAAATGATAGGGAAAATTGGAACATGATTGATTCTTCATTCATTACTACACTTCCTGATACTTGGGCTATTAATAAACGTTTTGTTATGATGGCAGTAAATCGTTGGAATGATACTTACGAAAGAGTATTATTAGGCGGTTTAACTTGTGATGGCGATGATTATTACAACTCTGAACAACACATGAATGCGGTTTATTTACCAAAATACAACAAAGAAAAACCGTTATACATTGGATTTTTCAATACAGGAGCTTACCAAGAAACTATTGGTGGTTTTGGAGGATTAAGTCACTGTATTTTACCACAACCCAAACACATTTTGATTGACAAAGACAAAAACGGCATTTTTGCAACAGAAGTATTTTCTGAGCAACAAAGAGCCGAAGACGTGTTAGAGATTTTAGGTTACAAAAAGAGACAAGAACAATAAAATTTAAAATAATGAGCAAAGGACCAGTTAGTCAGTTTATCGAGAAACATTATCTTCATTTCAATTCAGCTGCTTTAGTAGATGCTGCAAAAGGATACGAAGAACATTTATTAGACAACGGAAAAATGATGGTAACTTTAGCTGGTGCAATGAGTACAGCTGAATTAGGAAAATCATTAGCCGAAATGATTCGTCAGGATAAAGTACACATTATTTCTTGTACTGGAGCTAATTTAGAGGAAGATATTATGAATTTAGTTGCTCATAATTCTTATAAAAGAGTTCCTAATTACAGAGATTTATCACCACAAGAAGAATGGGATTTATTAGAAAACCATTACAACCGTGTTACTGATACTTGTATTCCAGAAGAAGAAGCTTTCAGACGTTTACAACAACATTTATTTGACATTTGGAATAACGCAGATTCTAAAGGAGAACGTTATTTTCCACATGAATTTATGTACCAAATGATTAATTCAGGAGTTTTAGAGCAATATTATGAAATTGACCCAAAAGATTCTTGGATGGTTGCTGCTGCTGAAAAAAACTTACCAATTGTAGTTCCAGGTTGGGAAGATTCTACTATGGGTAATATTTTCGCTTCTTATTGTATTAAAGGACAATTTAAACCAACAACAACTAAAAGTGGAATTGAATACATGATGTGGTTGGCAGATTGGTATAGAGACAATTGTGAAGGTAAAGGAATTGGTTTCTTCCAAATTGGTGGTGGAATTGCTGGTGACTTCCCTATTTGTGTAGTTCCGATGTTGTATCAAGATATGGAAATGCATGATGTACCATTTTGGGCGTATTTCTGTCAGATTTCAGATTCAACTACGAGTTATGGTTCGTATTCTGGAGCGGTTCCAAATGAAAAAATTACTTGGGGTAAATTAGATATCACAACACCTAAATTTATTGTAGAATCGGATGCAACTATCGTGGCACCGCTGATTTTTGCTTACATTTTAGGTTGGTAAAATAATTGAAAAAAAATATCAGAAACTGTTTGATATTTTAATTTAGGATATTACATTTGACAAAAATAGAGATTAAACCCAAACCAATGAAAAGAGTAATTGTTGATTACGCTAAATTAACAAATGAAATCTTAACCTTACTAGTTGAGAAATTTCCTGACGGCTATGATGATTCGAATATTATTCGATTCAAAAACGCTAAAAATGAAACAATTGAAGCTGTAGAGGTTCGTACTGAAGACACTATTTTCTTAGTAAAAGTCAGTACCAAACTTGCTGACAGAATTGAAAACTATGATGAAGATGATATCATCGAAACACCAGATGATGATTCATTAGAAGCGTTAGGCGACTTGGAAATAGCCGATGAACCAGAAGAAGATTAATCATAAAAAAAGAGATGAACACAAATTCATCTCTTTTTTTTGTCTAAAAGCATAAAAAATCCCGATTGCTCGGGATTTTATTTTTTATAATTCTTTGAAAATAGTATGCATCAAACGTTTTTTGTCGTTGATACTCTCTTCTAAGGAAATCATAGTTTCTGTTCTGTAAACACCTTCAATATCATCAATCATGAAAATTACTTCTTTAGCGTGTTTTGTATCTTTCGCTCTAATTTTACAGAAAATATTGAATTTTCCAGTAGTTACGTGAGCAACCGTTACAAACGGAATTTGATTGATACGCTCTAAAACAAATTTAGTTTGCGAAGTGTTGTGAAGAAAAACCCCAACATAAGCAATAAAAGAATACCCTAATTTTTCATAATCCAGAGTTAATGAAGAACCTTGAATAATTCCTGCATCTTCCATCTTTTTAACACGAACGTGAACTGTACCAGCTGAAATCAATAATTTCTTAGCAATATCCGTGAAAGGAATTCTTGTATTATCAATCAACATGTCTAAAATTTGATGATCTACTTCATCTAATCGAAACTTACTCATAAAGTGCTTGTATAATTAATTTTAATTTTAACGCAAAAGTATTAAACAAATTGCAATCCGTTAATAAATTTTAACAATTTATTTAAATAAAAATCAGCTTTGTGGTTAATTTTTGGGGAATTTCCTGATTCCGAACTAAAAACCATCTCTTGCGCATCGTACTCCATATGTCCTCTAACAGCATCTAAATCTTCAACTTGAACAATTTTAGCCTCAAACGCAATTTGATTGTCTTTAAGTTTTTCATCGAATTGGGCTGCAAAGGTAATTATTTTTTCTTCATCATTACTAATAATTTTGACATTTCTGTAAATAAAATCGAAAAAACACTTCGAATTTTGCGGAATATTCAAGTATATTTCCAATTCATTACCAACTTCACTATTACTATTCTCTGAAAATGAACTCAATAAAGCAATAAAAACCATTTTACGAACTTCCTCTCTTTGGTAGTCATTTGGGTAATGTCCGGCTTCGAATAAAATGGTTGGAATACCAATACTAGTAGCATAATCACCAATACAATTGATATTAAACGAATCATCAAAACGTCCTACTTGATTTGGAATATACTTTTGAAGCTCTAGATGCATTGCGTTAATGATTTTTACTGCTTTTAAGCGCGTTTCATTGAAATCCCTAGATTCATTATAAGCTGGTGCTAAAAAAGACATGGTAGCCGGCAGTTGAAAGCCTTTAGTTCCAAAAATAGTACGTTGGTCGTGCAAATTATAAGCTAAATCGGGTTGAAATTCCAATAACAAGCTTCTTAACAACTTACTTTCTGGTTGCGTAATTTCAAATGCATCTCGATTTAAGTCGATTTCATTCGCGTTTACTCTAGTATAAGCAGCTGCTCCATCTGGATTTAATATTGGAATACATTTAATAGTGTATTTAGATAAGATTGTTTCAGCCAATGGTTCTTTAGAAACCAAAAAGTTTAAAAAATCAAAGAAACCTTTAGTTGTCGTCGCTTCGTTTCCATGCATTTGTGACCACATCAAAACTTTTGTTTTTCCTGTTCCAATAGTTATGGAATAAATCGAATTCCCTAAAACAGATGTTCCTTCTTCGTGAATTTGACATTCATTTTGAAATTTTTTAAACAACGGTTTAATGGATTCATTGGTAATATAACGACCTTTAATTTCGTCTACTAAATACTGAGTTGCCAATTGCTTCATTGGTGCAAAATTATTTTTTTACAAATGTAAACATCTTATTATTTACAATTGTAAACATGAAAAAATATCCTTTAATTTACATTTGTAATCTCACAAACCAATGAATTCAACTCATTATTAAATAGTTCTTATTGAATCAATACACATTTGTAAAACTAAATATTATATTGTTTTAAATCAGTTAGATATGTATTTGCATATAAACCAAAACTTTATCCTTAAATTACTAATTACAAATGTAAATTTGGTTTATTCCTTATTAATGTTTACATTTGTAACTTATTAAAAACTCACTCATAATTTACAATGGTAAACACAGACGATTTCATTAAACGGCTAGAAAAAATACTTGACTATTACAGTTTATCGGCTTCTACTTTTGCTGATCAGATAGGTGTGCAACGTTCGAGTTTGTCTCACCTACTCTCTGGAAGAAACAAACCCAGTTTAGATTTTGTAATGAAAGTGGTAGAAGTTTTTCCTGAAGTAGATTTGTATTGGTTACTCAACGGAAAAGGAAATTTTCCAAAGCAAAACGATTGGGAACATAAGCAAGCGCCTGCTCCAATTCCTGAAAAGCAAACTGAAGTTAAAAATGAGGAACATTTGGATTTATTTTCAACAGCAAAAACAACAGAAGAAAAAAGTAGTACGAAAGCAATTGAAAATCTAGTATCATCGTTTCCAAATCCTAATCAGAAATCAGAAATTGAGCGCATTGTAATTTTCTTTAAAAATGGAAGTTTTAAGAACTATGAACAATAAAAAAAGCGTTGTAACTAACACAACGCTTTCAAAGTAACTAATAACTAACCAATTTATCTTCTTAACAAGTATACTGCAGTTACACCAGCTTCTGTTCTATTTGATATAGGAGCAAAATCACCAGAACTTGTAGGAAACGAAAACTCTAAAACTTGTCCGCCTCCATTAGCTCTTTCTGCAACGAATATCTTATTTGTTACGTGATCATAAGCAACGTCGACAGGGTTTCCTAATAAACTATTAGGTCCGTAAATTCTAACCTGGTTATTCATAGCAATTGTTCCCATGTTATTTGTCGCATTTAATACGGAAGTGAAATTATTAATTATCACTAAACCACCGTCTGTTGCACTTGAGGCTAATGCTACATCAGATAATACCATTACATTATCTTGTGGAGAATACGTTATTCCGTGTGTACGTGTCAATCCTTCTATTGTAACACGTTTTGAGGCTGATATGTTTCCGTCGATATTATTAAAAAAATTATTATAAACTACTAAATCACTAGTATTATCAGCAATAGCATACATTGTATTTCCTTCAATATGAATTCCCCATAATTTTATATCAACTGTATATGTATTAACTAAAGAAAATCCAGAATTATTTCTTTGGTATACATAAAATCTACTTGTGTTTCCATTAGCTGCTGATTGATCTTGCGCTACAACTACTTTATCTGATGTAACTGCAATTTCTCTTGCATTGGAAAAATCTGAAGCAGATGAAAAAGTTAAATCCAAACTTGATGCCGAAGAAATAATTGCCGTTCTAAGTCCGTTGTAAGCTTCAACTCTATTATTACTTCTTGATGCTAAAATAACTTGATCTTTGAATGGGTCATAAAAAATACCATCTGAATCTGTTCCACTAACAGTAAAACTTTTAGAAGATGGATTTGTAGCTAACAAGTCTGTAAATGAAATTTGTCCAGTTGTATTACTTGATGTAAATAGTTTTAATTCCTGAGCTGGTGTAGGATTTGGTTCAACAGGTGTTGGTTCCATATTCATAGGAGATGAATCATCATCACTACAAGACACTAATAGTAAAGAAACTGTAAATAGAGGTAATAATAGTTTTTTCATTTTTAATAAATTTTAGATTATAAATCACATTTACGAAAAATGAAAAGATATGGTTTTATGAAAATTTAAATATTTGTGAAACTTTTTTCAGGAAACTTACCCACTACCCCAACATACTTGGATTTCAATACTTTAAAATCAGCATCAATATCGCCTGTTGGTTGAAATAATGGCATTAATTTCACTTCTTTTTTACTGTAATCGAAAGCTACAGGTAAAATGGGAACATTCGCTTTCAAGGCGATGTAATAAAATCCGGTTTTCCATTCGGTTACTTTTTTTCGAGTTCCTTCTGGTGCAATGGCTAATCTAAATTCATCTTTCTTTTCAAAAATTGAAGCGATAGCGTCTACTTTGTTTTCATTTTTCTGACGATTTAATGGGGTTCCGCCCATCCATTGGAAGTAATAATTTAAAGGAAAAACAAACAATTCTTTCTTTCCTACAAAGTTCATTTCCAATTGTACAATTCCCCTAGTGAAAACACCAAGGAAAAAGTCGTACCAACTCGTATGCGGCACTACAATCATTACACATTTTTTTACATTTGAATCAATAGAACCAACGATTTTCCAACCTAAAAGTTTAAAAAAAATGAATTTGTAGAGAATTTGTTTCATGAAAAATAAATTTTAGACAAAAATAAAATTATATTTACGATAACAAACAAAAAACTATGGTTAAGCGCATTTTAAGCTATTTACTTCCAATTAAAATTTACCAAAAAAAATCTTCAATTAGTAAAAATCTTGAAGTTACCTGGAATAATGGACAATTGGTTTTAGATTCTGAAAACACGAATTATTCCTACGGAAGTTTGGAGCGAATTCTTCGTAAAGGCTTACTTTACATAGGTTTTGACAGAATTAAAAAATTTGAAAATGTTCTCGTTCTAGGAGTTGCTGGCGGAAGTGTAATTAAAACCTTAACACAAGAAGTGAAATTTAAAGGCAAAATTACGGGTGTAGAAATTGATGAAACTGTAATTTCAATTGCAGACAAGTATTTTGGCTTGAATAAAATCCCAAACTTTCAATTAGTTCATGATGATGCTTTTG
Source organism: Flavobacterium sp. (assembly GCA_018401995.1). GTDB lineage: Bacteria > Bacteroidota > Bacteroidia > Flavobacteriales > Flavobacteriaceae > Flavobacterium. The sequence continues at coordinate 8,618 of JAGYJR010000023.1, forward strand.
AATTTGTTCTAAAAACCAAAGAAAAATACGATTTAATTATCATTGATGTCTTTCAAGATACCAAAATGCCCAACTTTTTATTTGAAGATTTCTTTATCAATAGAATTAATTTTTTACTTCAAGTAAATGGTTTTATCTTATTTAATACTATGGTATTGAATTTTTCAGATAGAAAAAGAAATGCAACTTATAAAACCAAATTCAATGATGACTATTCTGTTCGTTTGTATCCAAAAGTAGAAGTTCATAATGAATTGTTTACGATTAAGAAATTAAATTAATTTCCTAGCTTTTTCTAAATCTTCCAAAGTATCTATTCCAATACTTCCGTGTGTTGTTTCAACCATTTTGATTCTTTTGCCGTATTCCAAATAGCGAAGTTGTTCTAATTTTTCAGAAGCTTCTAGTGAAAGCATTGGTAAACGATAAAAATCGAGCAAAGCTGCTTTTCTGAAAGCATAAATTCCAATGTGTTTCATATAACGAACGCCTGCGTTTTCATCTCTAGGAAAAGGAATCACCGAACGCGAAAAATAAAGCGCAAAACCTTGTTGGTCCGTAATGACTTTTACGTTATTTGGATTGTTAATTTCTTCTTTATCTGAGATTTGAAACATTAAAGAAGCTAAATCTACTTGTTTATTGGTATCGTTTTTGAAAATAGCAATTAGTTCTTCCAAAGGTTTTTTATTGATGAACGGTTCATCGCCTTGAACGTTCACTACTACATCCACTTCCATGTTTTCAACGGCTTCAGCAATACGGTCGCTCCCACTTTCGTGTTCTTTTATCGACATAATTGCTTTTCCGTTATTTTTTTGGATTTCGTCAAAAATGAGTTCAGAATCCGTTACCACAAATACATCATCAAATAATTGTGTAGCAACAGCAGCTTCATACGTTCTTAAAATAACGGTTTTACCTCCTAAATCTTTCATTAATTTGGCAGGAAAACGTGTTGAGGCATAACGCGCAGGAATTACAGCGATAATTTTCATAAAACAGTATTAAGTTGCTAAGATAAACAGATTTTGAAATTATTATTTAAAAAACTCATCTTTAAATCCGATTAAATAGACTTTTTCTTCTGCTCGGGTTAATGCGGTGTACAACCAACGAATATAATCCACATCGATTCCATTTGGTAAATAAGGTTGTTCTATGAAAACGGTTTTCCATTGGCCACCTTGCGATTTGTGACACGTAATGGCATACGAAAACTTCACTTGTAACGCATTGAAATGTGGATTCTCCTTCACTTTTTGCAATTTTCTGTATTTGGAAGTTTCTTCTTCATAATCGAGTAATACTTCTTGGTACAACTTATTACTTTCTTCATAGGTTAATGAAGGTGATTCGCTGGTGATGGTGTCCAATAATAAGATGGTGTCAAATGGTTTTTGATTGGGGTAATCAACCATTCGCACTTTTACGGTTGCAAATTTGAACCCATATAGTTCCTGAATTTTTCTTATTTCCAAAACTTCAATGATGTCACCATTAGCAATAAATCCTGCTTCAGAATCAGTCGTGTCTTTTAGCCAGAAATAATTGTTTTTTACCACCATTAGGTAATCGCCTGTTGACAATTCACTTTCTTTGGATAAAATGGAAGTTCGTATTTGTTGGTTGTATTGATTGGCTCTTTTATTGGAACGCACAATAAAAACGGTTTCTTCTAAGCCATTGGTATCATAAGCACTATGAATGGCATCCTGAATTTCGTAGCCGTCTTGCAAACGAACAATATCTTTAAATCCTTTGATATTAAATTGGAATGTATCCAAAAAATGAGAATTTAGTAATTCACGTAATTCAGTAGCGTTGTATAGAATTCCTGAGCCTTCGGCTTGACGCATGACTTCATCCAATTCAATGTGATGCACGGTTTTATTGTAATGTAATGACAGAGCATCAATATCCAAAGCCGGACTTACCGACATGTTTACTGGTGGTAACTGAGCGGTATCTCCTATTAGTAAGAGTTTGCAATTGGTTCCGGCTTCTACATAAAAAAATAAATCGTCTAACAAAGAACCATTGGCATACAATTTTGTGTCTTGTGAATGATCTGAAATCATAGAAGATTCATCCACTATAAATAAGGTATTTTTAAATTTATTGGGTTGCAAAGTAAAACTCACGCCACCCGATTGATTTTTTTTAGGAAAATAGATTCGTTTGTGAATGGTAAAAGCGGGTTTTCCTGAATAATTACCAATCACTTTTGCGGCTCTTCCTGTGGGCGCAAGCAATATATATTTCGTTTCTACGTTTTTTAATTGAGCTACTAATGTGGCCACAATCGTAGTTTTACCCGTTCCGGCATATCCTTTTAAAACAAAAACATCTTGATTCGTTGCATTTATCACATAATCTGCAATTTTTTGGAAGAAAATATCTTGTTTTAAAGTGGATTCAAAAGGAAAATTTTGACGTAACGTTTTGTAAAACAGAGTAGAATTCATCTTTACTTGATTTGGCTGAGATATTTTTTCAAAGATACAGATGATTTTTATAAGATTTTCTTTTGAGAAGAAAAAAAAATTGTAGATTTGCGTACCTATAAACTAAAAAGTATAATATAATGTTAGTATTATTAATCTATGTTGTAATCACTTGCCTTGTAGCGGTAGGTTTAGTAAAAGTAATTGATAAATTCTTACCTGCAGGCTCTAGAACAATCGTATCTATTGTATTATGGATAATCTGTATTGGACTATCTTATTTAATTTATGCTTCTGTTATGAAGCCAATTGAATTTACTAAAGTTAAAGAAGAGCGTTATGAAGCTGCAGTTAAAAAGTTGCTTGATATCAAAAAAGCACAACAAGGATATAAAACTGTAAATGGTAAGTATGCTGATTCTTTTGACGAATTGGTTCGTTTTATTGAATCTGAAAAATTTGCAATTATTTCGAGAAAAGATACTGCTGTAATTGATGCTGACAAAAATAGAGCATTTGGAATAACTACTGATGGCTCTGGTCAAGGAGGATTCTTTAAAGACATAGTTGTAATTGATACATTAGGATATGTTTCTGTTAGAGACTCATTATTTAAAAACAGTGAGCGTTACAAAAGGTTAAACGTTGTAAAAATTGGTGAAGTTGAAGTGCCAGTAGCAATGAAAACGGGTCACATCTTTAGAAATGAATCTAAAGTTTATGTTTTTGAAGCTGTGATTGATAAAAATGCTCTATTAGCAGATTTAGATCAGGAATTAGTTGCTAACGAAAATAAAGTGAAGTCAATTGATGAAATCAATGGTGACAAAATTATTTTAGGTTCTTTAGAAGAAGCAGCATTAACAGGAAACTGGCCTAAAAAATATGGTAATAACGACTAACGATATTACACAAAAAACATACAGAAAATTGTCCATTCAGGTTTCCTTGAGTGGACTTTCTTTTTGTGTTTTTGATTTAATAACACATAAAGTGATTGCTCTTAATGAAGTGGTTTTTTCTGATAATCAAGTGATTGAAGAGCAACTTTGGAAAGCATTTGTTACATTTCCAATTTTAACCAATACGTATGATGAAATTGTAATCATACACGAAAATCATTTAAACACCTTTGTTCCTACTTCGCTTTTTGATGAAAATTATTTGGGAAGCTACTTGCAATATAACGTAAAGGTTTTTGAAAGTGATTTGTTTGCTTATGATAAATTAAGCGCTTATGACATTAATAATGTTTACGTACCTTATGTTAACATTAATAATTTCTTGTTAGACCAATTTCAAAGTTTTGAATATTGCAATAGCAATACTATTTTAGTTAGGAAATTATTGGATTTTTCATCAAAACAAGCTGAAAAAGAAGTATTTGTTCACTTACAAGAAAATCATTTTGAGATTGTCATTTTAAAAAATCAGGAATTGGTTTTATTTAATTCTTTTGAGTATCAAACCATTGAAGATTTTATTTACTATATTCTATTTACTTTCGAACAGCTACAATTAAATCCAGAAATTGTACCTTTACATTTATTAGGAATTTGTAATAAAGAAGATGAATTCTTTAAAATTGCCTATAAATACATTAAAAATTGTAATTTATTAGACGTTACACAACAAGTAGCAACTTTAGGTCAAACTGAAAATACTGTTCGAAATCACTTTATTTTATTCCATTCATGAGAATTATTTCTGGCAAATACAAAGGGCGCCGTTTAGTTGCACCAAAAAAATTACCTGTTCGTCCTACAACCGATATGGCCAAAGAAGCTTTGTTCAATATTCTAAACAACTATTTCAATTTTAGTGAATTACGAATTCTTGAGCTTTTTGCCGGAACTGGAAATATTAGTTACGAATTTGCTTCAAGAGGTGCTAAACCTATTACTTGTGTAGATGCTGATTTTGGTTGTGTGGCATTCATAAAAAAAACAGCTTCTGAATTTGATTTTGATATTACCGCTTTAAAAAGTGACGTTTTTTCTTATTTAGAAAGATGCAACACAAGTTTTGATATTGTTTTTGCTGATCCACCGTATCATATTACCCAACAAGATTTTGAGAAAATCGTAAGTTTAGTATTCGAAAGAGAAATTTTGGAAGAAGATGGCATGTTAATTATAGAACATTCCAAAGACACCAAACTGGAACACATGATGCACTTTTCATTTGCTAAAACCTATGGCGGAACTACTTTTTCTTTTTTCGAAATTGAATCTGAAGAAGAATTAGAGGGTTTTGAAGAAGACGAGGATTATTTATAAATTTAAAAAAAGCAGACCTATAAGCCGGATTCTGTTTCCAATAAATTGGAACCTTATCATTTATCTAGTCCCAATATTACTATCGGGATCGAGCTGCCTACCCTTCAACATCGGGCGAGTAACCCTTATTCCAATTACTTGAAAACTGCTGATATACTTGGCATTTCACCGCATAGAGTTTACCTGGTTTCACTACAGCATTACCTGTACATACTTTCTGTTGCACTTGTCCTCACTTTTCAGCGGATGGGCGTTACCCACTATGCTACTCTTTGGTGTCCGGACTTTCCTCTCCTATTTACATAGCAGCGATAAGGCGGTCTGCGGTGCAAATTTACAATAAAATAAAATAGCACAGATAGACTATTTAGTGCTACTTTAACATAAGTTTTTAGAATAATTGGTTTAAAAATTGTAACTTTAAGATTATCAAACCATTAATTCAATATACCATGTCTAGAATATATCATTATGAAACGGTTTTAAAAGCATTGGCTATATTAAAAGAAAAAGGATTTATATACGATTTCAATCTTCATGATAAAGATATTGTAAGACATCCTGAAAATTACAAAATAATCCATATTTACCGCTATGAAGGAGATTCTAGCCCAGATGAGGAAGCTACGGTTTATGCTGTACAATCCAAATCAGGTAAAAAGGGTGTTTTTGTAACTGGTTTTGCAGCAAGTTCAACAGATGAAGCGACCAATGCACTAACAAATATTGTAATTAGGGACAATTGTTAAGTTTATTTACTAAAATTTGTGGATAACTTTTCCCATTTTTTACCAAATAAAAATACGTTCTTAAAAAACAAAAAATTATATTTGTAAGGCAAAAATCAATTGATGGAACAGTTTATCGTATCAGCCCGTAAATACCGTCCGCAAACGTTTAAAGATGTTGTGGGACAAAGTGCTATTACCAATACTTTATTGAATGCTATTGAGAATAATCACTTAGCACAGGCATTACTTTTTACTGGTCCTAGAGGTGTTGGAAAAACCACTTGCGCTAGGATTTTGGCACGAAAAATCAACCAAGAAGGGTATGACGACCCAAATGAAGATTTTTCATTCAATGTTTTTGAACTTGATGCTGCTTCTAACAATAGTGTTGATGATATTCGTAATATCATTGACCAAGTTAGAATCCCTCCACAAACTGGAAAATATAAGGTTTACATTGTGGATGAAGTGCATATGTTGTCTCAAGCGGCTTTTAATGCTTTCTTGAAAACATTAGAAGAACCACCGAAACACGCTATTTTCATTCTTGCAACTACTGAAAAACACAAAATTATTCCAACGATTTTATCGCGTTGTCAGATTTTTGATTTCAAACGTATTACAATTAAAGATGCAAAGGAGCATTTGGCAGAAATTGCAAAAGAACAAGGAATTACTTATGAAGATGATGCCTTGCATATTATTGCTCAAAAAGCAGATGGTGCTATGCGTGATGCCCTTTCGATTTTTGATCGTGTAGTTTCTTATTGTGGAAATAACTTAACACGCCAAGCCGTTACCGAAAATTTGAATGTTTTAGATTTTGAGTATTACATCAAAATCACTGATTTAATTATTGAAAATAATATTCCTGAATTACTAGTCGCATACAATGATATTTTAGCTAAAGGTTTTGATGGACATCATTTTATTGCTGGTTTAGCTTCACATTTTAGAGATTTATTAGTATGTAAAAATCCAGCGACTTTAATCTTATTAGAAGCTGGAGAACAAGCCCAACAATTGTATTATGCTCAATCGCAAAAAACGTCTCAGCAATTTTTATTAGAAGCTATTGATTTGGCAAACGCTTGTGATTTCAAATATAAAAACAGTCAAAATCAGCGCTTGTTAGTTGAACTTTGCTTGATGCAATTAGCCTCCATTCTTTTTGATGGAGAAAAAAAAAAGCTAAGTCATTCGTAATTCCAGCTACTCATTTTAAAACACAAAGTTATTCTATTGTTGAAGCAACAAAAGAAAAAACTATTGTATCTCCAACGCAAGTAGAAAACACAAACGAAGTTACAACGACAGCTACAATTGAAAAAACTTCGGTTGAAACTGCAATTGTAACATCTCAAAACGAAATAGAACAAGTTGTTACAAAAACTTCTGAAAAACTAACTTCTAATCAAATTTCCAACATATCAACTGGAACAAAAGTTTCAGCACTTTCTTTATCTAGTATTAAGATAAAAAAAGAATTGGAAGCCCAACATGCCATTCAAGTAAAACCTGGTGATTCCTTACCAACAGAGCCTTTCAATGAAACAGATATGTTGTTGCTTTGGAATAAATTTGCGCAGCGCTTAATGGATCAAGGAAAACGTTTAATGGCAACTTACATGCAAATGAATGATCCTGTTTTAAAAGGAACAACCATTGTTTTAGAGTTGCCAAACCAAAGTACGAAAGAAGAATTTCAAACGGGTTCCAATGAATTATTGGGCTATTTGAGAGGAAAATTGCACAATCATGACATTGTAATTGAGATTCACGTAAATGAAGCTACGGAAACGAAATACGCATTCACTCCTCAAGAAAAATATGAGCGTTTGAAACAAATTAATCCGAATTTAGATTTGTTGAGAAGAACTTTTGATTTGGATGTTTAGTTAAATCTTCCCGTAATACATCGCTTTCACAATACCATCTGACAATCCAATTTTTGGAACAAAGATTTGTCTGGCACCACTCCACTTCATGGCATTCAAATAAATTCTTGTAGCAGGAATAATTACATCGGCACGGTCGGGATTTAAACCTAACTCGGCGATTCTTTGCTCGTATGTCATGTTGCTCAATTTTTGGTATTGGGCATTTAAATACATATAAGACAAAGGTTTTTCCTGATTTTTCTCAGATAATTTGAATAGTTTATTAATATTTCCACCAGAACCAATTAGAGAAATTTCTTCGTAAGGAGCTACTGCATTTTTAATCCATTTTTCAATTTCAACCCAAACAATCTCGGAAACCATATTGTTTAACAAGCGAACAGTTCCATTTTTAAACGATTTGGATGCAACTATTTTTCCATCATGAAATAAGGAGAATTCGGTACTTCCACCACCAACATCTACATACAAATACGTTTTATTGGCATTGATGAATTGTTTTAAATCGGATGCCGCAATAATGGCAGCTTCTTTTTTACCATCAATGATTTCGATTTTAATGTCTGTTTTCTTTTTTATTAAAGCTACAATTTCAGCATTATTGTAAGCTTCACGCATGGCTGATGTTGCACAAGCTTTGTATTGTTGTACTTTATGCACTTTCATTAACAAACTAAATGCTTTCATGGCGTCAACCATTCGTTCGATGTTTTCATCAGAGATTTCTCCAACGGTAAAAGCATCTTGCCCTAAACGAATAGGAACTCGAACTAACGAACTTTTGTTGAATTGGGTTGGTTGCCCTTTTTGCTCTACAATATTGGTTACCAATAAACGCATAGCGTTGGAACCTATATCAATAGCGGCATATTTTTTTAATGTAATCATTTTGGTACTATTTTGAAGTAGTAAAAATTAAACTTTTTCTGTAACTACTTCTAATTTATTACGGTAATAATTGTAAAGTTCTAATTGGGCTCTAAATGGTTTTTCTTCACCATTTTTTCTGTATTTATTTCTCAAATCTTCTGAGTGGTATCTTGCTTTTACATTCGCTTTCCAGCCAATATCAAAAACTTCAATTAATTCTTCTTTAATTCTTTGGTCATAAATTGGGCAAGTTACTTCTACTCTAGCGTCTAAATTTCTTGTCATAAAATCGGCGGATGAAATGTAAACTTCAGGATTGTTATCATTACAAAAAACGTAAATTCTGGAATGTTCCAAATAATTATCCACTATACTAATGGCTTCGATGTTTTCGCTCATTCCTTTTACGCCTGGAATTAAACAACAAATACCTCTTATTACCAACTGAATTTTTACTCCAGCATTACTTGCATCATATAATTTGTCGATCATTTTATAATCGGTCAAACTATTCATTTTCAACTTTATACAAGCTTCTTTTCCCGAAAGTGCATTCATAATTTCACGATCAATTAGCTTGTAAAATTTGGTACGTGTGTAATGAGGCGAAACAAATAAATGTTTGTATCGATGTACTTTGTAATTTACTTCAAAAAATTCAAATACTTTAATCGTATCTTTTAAAATGTATGGATTTGCCGTAAATAAAGTAACATCGGTATAAATTTTAGCGGAATTTTCATTGAAATTTCCAGTTGAAATAAATCCGTAACGCTTCACTTTTCCTGCTTCTAAGCGTTCAATCACACAAATTTTACTGTGAACTTTTAATCCTTTTACTCCAAAGATCAATTCAATTCCTTCAGTTTGCATTTGTTCGGCATATGAAATGTTACTGGCTTCATCGAATCGTGCTTGCAATTCAATTTGAACCGTAACTTTTTTTCCGTTTTTGGCTGCATTAATTAACGAACTAACAATTTGAGAATTTTTTGCCAATCGATACAATGTAATTTTAATGGTAACAACTTTGGGATCTAATGCTGCTTCACGTAAAAACTTAATGATATAAGAAAACGATTGATATGGAGCATGCAATAAATGATCTTGTTGTTTTATTTTTTCTAAAATACTTCCTTCCAATGATAGACCTGGAATTGGCAATGGTGCATTTTGTTTGTATAATAAATCGTATCTGCCCAAATTTGGGAAATTCATATAATCTCTTCGATTGTGATATCTTCCGCCTGGAATGATACTGTCTGAACTGTCAATATTCATTCGTTCCAAAAAGAAAGCTAACGTGTCTTTTTCAATGGCTTGATCATAAACAAAACGAACGGTTTCTCCTATTCTACGTTCTTTAACACTATCCGAAATTTTTTCAATTAAACTTTTTGATAAATCACTATCAAATTCCAATTCTGCATCACGAGTAATTTTAATCATGTGAGCAGAAATAGATTGGTAATCAAAAATATTAAACAAATAATTTAGATTATAACGAATAACGTCATCCAATAATATAATGTGTTGTTTTTCAGAATTTGATGGCAATACTACAAAACGGTTGATTGTATTTGGAATTTCAACTACTGCATAACGAATTTCATCTTTTTCATCTTCATCTGATGAATTCATTACTAATTTTACCGCCAAATAACCCGAAGTGTCTTTTAGAAGTGGAAACTCAGTTAAGTCATTTAACATAATAGTTACCACAGCCGGACTGACTTTTTGAATAAAAAATTCACGAATAAAAGTTTCTTGTTCGTGAGTTATTTCCTTTTCGTTGATTATAAAAATATTTTCTTCTTCCAGTTTTCTTTCAATTTCACTAAGAATTCTTAAACTTTCAGATTGTTGTTGAATAACAATTTCAGTTATTTCTTTTAATAATATATCTGGAGAGATTCCTCCCAAAATTTTTTCAGCGTCTGCACTTTCAAATTTAAGTCTACGAATTGCTGCATAACGAACTCTAAAGAATTCATCCAAATTATTTGAAAAAATTCCTAAAAAACGTAATCTATCTAATAATGGTACTGATGAATCTGCTGCTTCTTGTAAAACTCTGGCGTTAAATGTAAGCCAACTTTTTTCTCTATCAATGTATTTGTTCATGTTTGAAATCTCTTGGAAATACCGTTTTCAATGTGCTTCCTTTTTTCAAATCGTTCCAGTTTTCAATATCAAATTGTAGTGACACTACTCCTGATGTTGGAACGTTTTCAATAAAAAGATTTCCAAATTTATTAACAAAATTTGTAATAGCTTCATTATGTCCAAAAAGAATTAGATTATCATACCTATTTTCACATTTTTTTATGATTTCAGTCAACTTTTTATCATCAAAAGTGTATAAATCTTCTTTGACTATGACATTTTCAAAAGGAATCATAAGGTTTTCAGAAAAAATGATAGCAGTTTCCTTCGTTCTTCTTGCTGCACTACACCAAACTATATAGGTTTTAGGTAAATAATCTTCAATTTGTGATGAAATTAGATGCGCATCATGAATTCCTCTACTTGATAATGGTCGGTCAATATCTTTTAAAGGCATTTCCCAACTTGACTTCGCATGACGGATTAATACTAAATTTTTCATTTTAAACATTTTAGTTTTATAAAGTAACACATTTTTTTTCAAATAGTTAGCATTAAAAATTCAAAAAAAATGTTAATTCAAAGATTATTTTATACAATTCATCGAAAAGAAGTACATTAAAATATTTAAAATGAACATTTTAAGTAACTTAGATTAAAATTTTAACAATTCCCCCAACGAAACAAACCTATTTATTTTATTATAAAATTTTCTGCACCCAAAATTACTCATTAAAATAACTTACTGTAATTATTAATTTTTAAAATTATTATTATGGAAAGTTTAACAAATTACAAGTGCAAAATTATATTTTTTTGCTTTTTTTTTCTCTGCATAATTAAGCTCAATGCACAAAAGGTTTATAATTACGAGACTGTATTACTTCAATCTGATCAGACTTTAAAAAATAAGGTTGAATCTATTTTAAATTCAAAGGATATATTTTTAATTACTACAAATACATCTTCAAGAATCAGTTATGAAAATTTTGAAATTGTAGATATAAAACATCAAAATCTAAATCAGTTAAATCATATTAATTCTGAACAAATACAGCAATTAAAACATTGCATCTTAAGAGTTCAAAGTAATTCAAATCCAATTGATTTAAATCTATTGAATATTCTATCTAATTTGGAACTAATCCACATTATTATTGAAACGGATTTTCCTTCAAATCCATCAATAATTAATTTAATTAATCAGAATATAGTTATTACCTACATAATAAGTATTCCACAATAAATTTAAAGTTATGAATGCAAAAAATTACTTATCAAATGTTAATTTTAGTGGAAAAGCTTTAATATTAATTCTTTTTCTTTCACTAAGCTCAACAATACATTCTCAGGTTAGAGTAAATTTCACACCTAGAGAAGCAATCGCAAGCCCAACAACAAGCATATATAATATTAAAGGTGATTTTACTATTATTGGAAATACAAATTTAACATTAAATAATTATGATGTTAATGAACCTAATAGCAATAATAACATGATATATGTTGATGTCGATGGAGATCCTAATACTTTCAATTCATCAAGTGCTAATTTAACTTTTTCAACTGAAAATGGTGCCATTCCTGAATGTTCAAAAATAGTATTTGCAGGTTTATATTGGACAGGAAGAGCTTCAAATGGTTCAAATAGTCCAGATACTTTCAATGTAACCAAAAATTCAGTAACCAAAACATTCAATAAAAGAAAAGTACAATTAAAAGGACCAACTGCCACTTCCTATACAGAAATCACCGCTGGAACTAATGATATTTATTATCCACAAACAAATGATGGTTTTATGTATTCTGCATATGCAGAAATTACAGAATACGTAAAAACTAATGGCTTAGGTGAATATACTATTGCTGACATTGCTCTTATTGAAGGAAATGGTGGAGGAACAGGTTATTATGGAGGATGGGGAATTATTGTTGTTTATGAAAACTCTAAAATGAAATGGCGTGACATTACCGTTTTTGATGGTCATGCTTATGTACAAGGAAGTACAACTGTGAGTCACCAAATACCAATTTCTGGATTTAATGCAGTTCAAACAGGCCAGGTAAATATTAAACTTGGTTTAATGGCAGGTGAAGGTGATAGAAGTATTAGTGGGGATTACTTTAATATTTTAAGATCTAGTGATAATAATTGGCAAGCATTAAACCATTCTGGAAATTCTACTAATAATTTCTTTAATTCTTCCATTCAGACTGGCGGAAATATAAGGAATCCAAGTTTAGTAAATAATACTGGACTAGATATTTCTATGTTTGATATTCCTAATCCTGGTAATTCTGTTATTGCAAATAATCAAACATCAACTACACTGAGATATGGATCAACACAAGACACTTATGTGATTTTTATGGCTGCTATGGCAGTAGATGCTTATATTCCAGATCCAGAAGGTGTTATGTCATTAGTAACAATAAACGGGGTGCCCGCAACAAGTACAACTACTGTAACACCTGGTCAAGAAATCGAATATTCAATTAAAATTTTAAACGAAGGAACTGAGCCCGTAAACAATACACAAATTAAAATTCAATTACCTTATATAACTTCATTTGTCAATGGAAGTCAATCAGGAACAATTAACTTTAGTCCACTACCTTCGCCAAATAATTTGTATTTTGATGCTAATGATGGTCCATCAGGTAGCTTAATTTGGGACATAGGTACATTACCTGTTCCTGCAACTCCTAATACAATTTTAGGAGAATTAATTTACAAAGTTAAAGTTAGTGAAGATTGTTTTCTTTTGAGTAATCCAAATTGTATACCAACTGTTTCTTTAATTGGCTTTATCAATGGAGTTGGTGCTATTTCTGGAATTCAAATAATTGACAAACCTTTTTTTCAAGGATATGTTAGTAGCGGATTATGTATTGGAGACCCAATATTAAATCCTATAACAACAGCAATTGATGTAACAAACTTTATTAATCAAAATTGTCAAAATACAATTACAGAATTAGTATTCAATTATTGTAGTCCATTAGCTCAAGTACCTTTCAACTCAATAGCTTCTAACTACCCTATTGGAACTCAATTTTATAATAGTTTTCCCATTACAAGTAGTTCTATTGAGTATACAAGTTCAAATCCTTTTCCAAACGTGATAGGAAATAATACCTATTATGCAATTCTTCCAAACACTTCTAATTGTTATTATACATTTACAATTAATATTGTTGGAAACCCTACAATTAGTTCGCCACAAAATTTAAATATAGCAGGTTGCAATTTAAGCGATATTGCTCCACTACTTTATAGTGAAATGCCTGTGCAAATAACGCTACAAGATTTTATTAATGCTGGAGGAAATGTATCAAATAATCAATTAAGTTATACAATTTCATATGTTGATATTTCAAGTGGTGCTTGTCCTCTTGTTGTTACTAGAACATTTACAATAATTTCTTCTTGTTCAACTCAAACAATTGTCCAAACCATTAATATTGATGATGAGACTGCTCCTACTATTGACATCGATGCTAGTGATTTAACCGTAGAATGTGATGGCAGTGGTAATCTTACACAATTAAACGATTGGTTAGCTGCCAATGGTGGTGCTTCCGCTTCAGATTCTTGTTCTTCAGTAACTTGGAGTAATGATTTCTCTGCAGTTTCAGATGCTTGTGGCGCTACGGGTTCAGTAACTGTAACCTTCACCGCTACGGATGATTGTGGAAATTCAGAAACCACTTCCGCTACTTTTACCATACAAGATACAGAAAACCCATATTTTACCTCTGAACTTCCTCAAGATATTTCAGCTTCATGTGATAATATCCCTAGCCCAGAAATTTTGGAAGGATTAGACAATTGTTCTACAACAACTCATACTTTTAATGAAGAAATTATTTCAGATGAAGAAAGTTGTGCAGGGAACTACATTTTGATTAGAACATGGACATTAACTGACGATTGTGGTAACAGTGTTTCGCATTCACAAACAATTACTGTTTATGATACAACACCTCCAGCATTAATTTCAAATTTGGATACTGAAGTAAGTGTTAGATGTTCTGAGATTCCTGAAATACCAAATTTAGAGTTTAGTGATAATTGTTCTGAAATTGCGGAAGTGGAATTTTCAGAGGAAACCACAATTATTTCAATCTATGAATATATAATCATTCGTACTTGGATTGTGAGTGATACTTGTGGTAATTTCGAAACATTTACCCAAACAATAAATGTTAGTGTTGATGAGCCTTTTGACGCGATTCCATTTTCTGTATGTAGTATTGAAGACCCTATAGATTTATTTACTATATTAGGGGCACAAATTCCTACAAATGGAGAATGGGTAGATTTAAGTAATACAGGTGGTTTAAATGGAAACATGTTTAATCCAATAAACATTCCAACAGGGTATTATACACTGCAATATGTAGTAACTGTTGAAGACGATGCATGTCCGATGGTGTTTGAAATATACTTAAATATTAATGATGATTGTATTGTTTTACCGGCTTGTACAGTAGAAGTTTTTAATGCTGTTTCGCCTAACAATGATGGTTTAAATGACCTTTTCTTAATTGATGGAATTGAATGTTATCCAGATAATTCAGTTGAAATTTATAACAGATGGGGCATACTAATTTATGAAACTAGGGGCTATGATAATAATACCAAAGCTTTTAAAGGATATTCAGACGGACGTTCAACATTTAACCGAAATGAATTAGTACCAGATGGAACTTATTTTTATATCTTACGATACAAAGATGAAGATAACAAATGGAACGACAAATCAGGTTACTTGTATGTAAACCGTTAAACTAAATATCCAATAAATTATTTAATTTAAAACTTGAATCATGAAAACAATATATATATTCATAGCGTTAGTTTTATCATCGTTATATAGCTTCGCTCAACAAGACTCTCAGTATACACAATACATGTATAATACTGTAAACATAAATCCAGCTTATGCTGGCTCTAGAGATGCTCTAAGCATATTTCTTTTACATAGAACACAATGGGTTGGTTTAGACGGTGCACCAGTAACAAACAATGCTTCACTACACTCGCCAATTGGTGACTCAAATTTTGGTGTTGGTTTATCGTTTGTAAATGATCGAATTGGTCCTTCAACAGAAAATATGATTTCGGCTGATTTAGCTTATTTTATTCAAATATCTTCTAATTATAAACTATCTGTTGGATTGAAAGGAACAGCTAATATTTTTAATTTAGATGTCAATCGATTGAATATTTTTGACCAAAACGACCCACAATTTCAAAACTTAGATGCCGATTTCACTCCAAACATAGGTGCCGGCTTGTATTTATTTTCCGATGCTACTTACGTAGGATTATCGGTTCCAAACTTTTTTGAAACCAAACATTACAATGATAATGACGTAGCAATTAATAGAGAAAAAATGCATTTTTACTTAATTGCTGGACATGTTTTCGAATTAAGTCCAAGTATTAAATTTAAACCTGCATTTTTAAGTAAAATTGTAGAAGGAGCTCCATTCCAACTAGATGTTACTGCCAACTTTTTAATAAACGAAAAATTCACAATTGGTGGTGCTTATCGATGGGATTCAGCTGTTAGTGGTTTAGTTGGTTTTCAAATTTCTCAAAGTATGTTCATAGGATATGGTTATGATATGGAAACTACTAAGTTATCTAATTACAATTCAGGATCTCATGAAATTTTCTTTCGCTTTGAACTATTTAATAACAATAGAGTCACCTCTCCAAGATTCTTTTAAACTGACATAATTATGAAAAAGCTATATACATTTTTACTAATAGGTTTTTATTTTGTGAGTTTTGGACAAACATCGCAATTAAAAACTGCTGATAAGAAATATGAAAAATATTCTTATATCGACGCTATTGAAATTTATGAAAAAGTGGCTGAAAAAGGATACAAATCAGCAGAACTATTTAAAAAACTTGGAAACTCTTATTATTTCAATGCAGAATTAGATAAAGCTGCCCGTTGGTATAAAGAATTATTCAATTTAAATGAGGAATTTGAACCTGAATATTATTTCAGATATGCACAATGTTTGAAAGCAATAAAGGATTATGAAAATGCAAACAAATATCTTGAATTATTTGCAAAAAACTCGAATGACTCTAGAGGTGAAGCATTTCTAAATAATCCCAATTACCTCCAAAAAATTGAAGAAAATTCTGGAAAATATACTTTAGACACCGTTAATTTAAATTCAGAATACTCCGATTTTAGTCCATCCTTTTTTAATAACCAAATTGTCTTTACTTCTGCCAGAAAAGAAGGAGCTATTTATAGCAAAATTCATAGCTGGACCAAACAAAATTTTACCGATTTATATGTGGCAACCAAAAATGCGGATGGTAGTTTTTCTCCAGTTGAAAATTTTTCGAAAGAAATAAATACCAAATTCAACGAATCTTCACCTGTATTTACCAAAGATGGAAAAACCATGTATTTCACTAGAAATAATTTCAATGATGGGAAGAAAGGAAAAGATGATGAAAAAACGATGTTGCTAAAAATTTACAAAGCGTCATTGGTTGAGGGAAAATGGGCAAACATCACTGAATTACCTTTCAACAGTGATAATTATCAAGTAGCACATCCTGCTTTGAGTCCAGATGAAAAAACCTTGTATTTTGCATCAGATATGCCAGGCGGATTAGGCGGTTCGGATTTGTACAAAGTAAGTATAAAAGAGGATGGAACTTTTGGTAATCCAGAAAATCTTGGAAATACTATAAATACTTCAGCTAGAGAAAGTTTTCCGTTTGTTGGACATGATAATATGATCTATTTTGCATCAGATGGTCATTTAGGATTGGGTGGATTGGATGTTTTTGAATCCAAATTTAGCAATGGAACTTACTCGAAACCCTTAAATCTAGGTAAACCAATTAACAGCTCAATGGATGACTTCGGGTTTATCGTAAATGATAAAAATGCGGGTTATCTTTCTTCTAATCGTGAAGGCGGAAATGGTTTTGATGATATTTATACATTTACCGTTTGTACCCAAAAAATTCATGGTATAATTACAGATTTGAAAACCAAAGAACTCTTACCAAATGCCAAAGTAGAACTTTATAATGAACAAATGAAAAAACTATCTGAAGTTTTCGCAGACGATGAAGGTCATTATAATTTTACAGCAGATTGTAATCATAAATACACTGTTCGCGCATCAAAAGAAGAATATGAGTCCAACGAAAAAATGGTTACAACAGCAAAAGAAACTGGAGAAACTAAAGTGGATATAGCTCTTGAAAGAACCGTTTTCCCAATTGATGAAGGAACAGATTTAGCTAAAATATTTGATATAAGCATGATTTATTTTGATTTAGACAAATGGAATATTCGTCCGGATGCGGCTAAAGATTTACAAAAAATCATAGAAGTTATGCAACAATATCCAAATATGACTGTAGATATTCGTTCGCATACTGATAGCAGACAAACACACAAATACAATGAATTGCTATCAGATAGAAGAGCAAAATCTACATTAGAATTTATGGTTAAAAACGGAATTGAAAGAAACCGATTAACCGCAAAGGGTTATGGTGAAACACAACTAGTAAACGGTTGTTCTGACGGTGTTTCATGTTCTGAAGAAGATCACCAAAAAAATAGAAGAAGTGAGTTTATTATAGTTAAAATGAATTAGTTTTTCCTCTACCTTCTAATTCATGAATAAGAAGCCATTGAGTTGTATTACTTGATGGCTTCTTTGCTTTTAAGAATTAATTTTACAATTTTATCTTTTCCAGCAGCATAAGCTATTGAATCGTTTAAAAAACGTATTGAATATAAATCATCAACTGCATCTAAAAGTTTCCAATTTTCACCAAAATCATTGGAATAATGAATTCCAGTTTTACCAACACAAATGAGCGATTTCCCTTTGCTATTGGGAACAAATTGTATGCAAGAAGCGTATCCAAAACCACTTCCATTAGCAACTAACTTCCAAGTCTTTCCACCATCAAAAGTAATCGCTTTGTTTTGTTTATTGCTCGATGGATTTTCATAATTTCCTCCAGCAATAAATCCGATGTTTTCATCATAAAAATCAGCAGTAAAAATTCCAGTCATAGCTTCACCTTGAATAATTGGTGTTTCATAAACTTGCCAAGAATTACCTTTATCTACACTAACAAAACATCTTGATTTCTTTCCACCAGAAACCATAAAAATAATGTTTCCTCTAATGATTAAATTGGTATTACTTGCCGCAAAAGCAGCTTCACCTTCAACAATTTTTGGTAAATTCTCACAAGGAATTTTTTTCCATGAATTTCCTCCATCTGAAGTTACAATTACATTTAAACAATCTTCAACAGGATCACCCATTGCTATTCCAAAAGTAGCATCTAAAAATTGCATACTATCATAAAAAACTTTTTCATGTGTTTCAGTGTAAACCAACTTAGTATGTGATTTATCATTTGAAATTTTATATAAATAAGCTGGATTTCCAACATTTAACACAAAAGTGGCACTATCCGTTTTTGCCAAACTTCTAAACTCTAATGAAAGTGAATCTCTTATGATTTTTCCTTTAAACTTCTGGAAGTTTTCCAATTGAATAGCACCATATTTCCCGTTATTTCCTGCGTACCAAAGTTCCTTCTCTCCTACCCAAATGGCTCTAATACTAATAGAATCTTCTAATATAGTTTCCATTTCAACAGACGAAATAATTGTTTCCGTTTGAATTTCATTCTTACAAGAACAAAACAAAATCAATACTAAATAAAGAGAAATATACTTTTTCATAACACAAACTTTTTAAAATATCCTATTGAAAAACAGCTATTTATTATTTTGGCACAATAATTGGTTTTACAAATATAAGTGAGTATTAACTTAAAACCATAGAAATGATGAAAGCAAGATTTATAACCTCGATTTTCTTTGCTTTATTGATGTTGAATCCAGTAATAGCACAAGATAAAACAACTGTTAGAGCCAATAGTTCTGATATTAGTGATAATTTAGATTTAAGAGCCGTTGCAACCCTATTTGGAGATTCTAGAGATTTAGAAGACTTCGAAAGACGTTTGAACGATCCAAAAAGTCAAATTTCAAATTTAGATTTGAACAACGACAATTATGTGGATTATTTACGAGTAATTGAAGTCGTAGAAGGAAATGCACACATCATTGTAATTCAGGCGGTTTTAGGAAAAGATTTGTTCCAAGACGTAGCTTCTGTTGAAGTTGAAAAAGACAGAAACAACAATGTAACCGTTCAAGTGGTTGGAGATACCTATATGTATGGTAATAATTACATTTACGAACCCGTTTATGTACATAGACCAGTGATATTTACCACATTTTGGGCACCAATGTATAATCCTTACTATTCAAGTTGGTATTGGGGTTATTATCCAAGTTACTATTCTTTTTGGAATCCATTCCCAATTTTTAGATATAGAAATCACATTGCATTACATATCAATTTTGGTCACTCTTTTCATTACGTAAACCACAGAAGATGTCATTATGCTTATAATAACTATTTTGGAAGAAGAGGAAATGCATATGAAAGAATGCATCCAAATCGATCGTTTACGCATAGAAATAGCGGTTATTCTAATAGAAGAGAATTAGACAATAATAGAGAAGTTCGTACAAGAGTTCCGGGAAGCAGAGAATTAGCTTCAAACAATGGAAACTCACCAAGAAATAATGGTGTGACAACAGCGAACCCAAGAAACTCAGTAAATGGAAATAGCGGAAATAACCCAAGAAATAATGGTGTGACAACAGCGAACCCAAGAAGTAATTCTAACGGAAACAATGGCGCAACCCCAAGAAGTTATTCTCAAAATTCACCTACTCCAAGAAATAACAATTCAGGAACAAATGTGAATCCAAGAACTAATTCGAATCCAAGAAGCGCGGCTGTAACCAGTACCTCTTCGCCAAGAAATAATACAGCGCCGAGAAATGCAACTACTAGTTCGTCTTCGCCAAGAAATAACGCAACACCTAGAAATAACGTAAGTTCTGGTGGAAACTCAAGAAATACAACCATGAGTGCTCCTAGTAGATCTTCATCATCTAGACAAAGTGGAAATTCTGGCGGAAACAGTGGAAATAGTTCCAGCAGAAATGGTCGTTCGTAACACAAAAATAAAGCTGTCTTAACCGACAGCTTTTTTATTTTAATTACTATCTTTGTAGGCTGATTTAAAAATAAAAATGAGATTACACAGAAATTTAGTATTCACGGTTATAGATTCGCTAATGGCAATTTTTAACGAAGGTGAATACGCAGATAAAGCCGTTGCTAGAGCTTTAAAAAAAGATAAACGTTGGGGAAGTGCCGATAGAAAATTTGTTGCAGAAACCATTTACGAAATTGTACGTTGGAAGAGATTGTATGCAGAGATTGCAGAAGTTAGAGAACCATATGACAGAGATAATGTATGGCGAATTTTTGCAGTTTGGGCAGTTTTAAGAGGTATTAATTTACCAGATTGGAAATATTTTGAAGATACACCGTCACGTAAAATAAAAGGAAAATTCGACGAATTATCTAGAGTACGAAAATTCAAAGAATCTATTCCTGATTGGATGGATGAATTGGGAGTAAAAGAACTTGGAGAAGAAAAATGGTCAAAAGAATTAACTGCACAAAATCAACAAGCGCAAGTAATTCTTAGAGTAAATACATTAAAAACTACTAAAGAAAAACTAAGAGCGCTTTTAATGGATTTGGATATTGAAACCAATCCAGTTAAAGATTATGAAGATGCTTTGGTACTAAAAGAACGTGCCAATGTTTTCATGACACAAGCTTTTAAAGACGGTTTATTTGAAGTACAAGATGCTTCTTCTCAATTGGTAGCTTACTTTCTTGATGTACAACCTGGCATGCGTGTAGTAGATACTTGTGCTGGTGCTGGTGGAAAAACATTACACTTAGCTTCATTAATGCAAAATAAAGGCCAATTAATTGCCATGGATTTATACGAAAGTAAGCTAAAGCAATTGAAACTAAGAGCGAAAAGAAATGGTGCTTTCAACATCGAACCAAGAGTAATTGAAAGTTCAAAAACGATTAAAAAATTACACGAAAAAGCAGATAGAGTGCTAATTGACGCACCTTGTTCAGGCTTAGGTGTAATGAAAAGAAATCCGGATAGTAAGTGGAAATTACAACCCGAATTTATCGATAATATTAAAAAAGTTCAAGAAGAAGTTTTACAAAACTATTCTAAAATCGTAAAACCAGGTGGAAAATTAGTTTATGCTACTTGTTCGGTTTTACCATCAGAAAATGAAGAACAAATTAAAAAATTCTTAAATACTGAAGCTGGAAAAGAATTCACCTTCGTAAAAGAGAAGAAAGTTTTAGCTCACGAAAGTGGTTTTGACGGATTTTACATGGCGTTATTAGAAAGAAAAAATTAAAACATATAAGAATGAAAAAGAACTTTACATTAATTATTGGATTAGTCTCTTTATTGAGTTTTGGACAAATTCCAGCTGGTTATTATGATAGTGCAACTGGAACTGGTTATACATTGAAAACACAACTATTCAATATTATTTCTACAGGAACTATTGATCCAGGATACGGAGCATTATATACTACCTATTTAACTTCTGATATTGATTTATATTACGAAAATAACGGAACAGTATTAGACATGTATACTGAAAATCCAACTGGTCCAGATTTATGTGAATACACTTATGGTATCAATCAAGATGATGGTACAGGAGGAACTTCTGAATGTCAGAAATACAACAGAGAACATATTATTCCACAATCTGTTTTTAGTTCGGTAACACCAATGCACTCCGATGCGCATTTCGTTGTACCATCTGACAAATATGTAAACGCACAAAGAGGAAATTTACCATTTGGAGTTGTAAACTCTGTTAATTGGACTTCTTCAAATGGGTCTAAAAGAGGTTCAAATTTAAATTCAGGATATTCAGCCGGTTATACAGCAAACGTTTTTGAACCTATTGACGAATTTAAAGGCGATATTGCTAGAATGTATTTTTACTTTATTACAAGATACCAAGACCAAGTAGCAGGATGGAGTTATGATATGTTTAATGGAACTTCAAATCAAGTATTAACAAATACTTTTTTAAATATTTTATTAACTTGGCATTTAAATGATCCTGTATCGCAAAGAGAAATTGATAGAAATAATGCAATTTATACC
>JAGYJR010000024.1 GCA_018401995.1 Flavobacterium sp.
TGCGTAAAGCGGGCGAACTTGGCTATTTAAGTATTGCTGTTCCTGAAGAATACGGTGGAATGGGAATGGGATTCGTTAATACAGTTTTGGTTTGTGATTATATTTCGGGAGCAACGGGTTCATTTTCCACTGCTTTTGGAGCACACACTGGAATTGGAACAATGCCAATTACTTTGTACGGAACTGAAGCACAAAAACAAAAATATGTTCCAAAATTAGCTTCTGGCGAATGGTTTGGAGCTTACTGTTTAACAGAACCAGGAGCTGGTTCAGATGCCAATTCAGGAAAAACAAAAGCCGTTCTTTCAGAAGATGGAACACACTATAAAATTACAGGTGGAAAAATGTGGATTTCTAATGCAGGTTTCTGTAATCTATTCATTGTTTTTGCTCGTATTGAAGATGACAAAAATATTACAGGTTTCATCGTAGAAAATGATCCATCTAATGGAATTTCATTAGGAGATGAGGAACACAAATTAGGTATTCGCTCCTCTTCTACTCGTCAAGTTTTCTTTAATGAAACAAAAGTACCAGTAGAAAATATGTTGGCAGGTCGTGGCGAAGGTTTTAAAATTGCTATGAATGCGTTGAATGTTGGTCGTATTAAATTAGCAGCTGCTTGTTTAGAAGCACAACGTAGAACAATTACGGGAGCAGTTCAATATGCTAACGAAAGAATGCAATTCAATGTGCCAATTTCAAGCTTTGGTGCAATACAGGCTAAACTTGCAGAAATGGCAATGAATGCTTATGCTGGTGAAAGTGCAACATACAGAGCATCTTCTGATATTGAGAATCGAATTAAAATAAGGGTAAGTGAAGGAAATTCACACCAAGAAGCCGAATTAAAAGGTGTTGAAGAATTTGCAATTGAATGTTCTATTTTGAAAGTAGCAGTTTCTGAAGATGTTCAAAACTGTACAGATGAAGGTATTCAAATTTTCGGTGGAATGGGATTCTCTGAAGATGCACCAATGGAAAGTGCTTGGAGAGATGCTCGTATCGCAAGAATATACGAAGGAACTAATGAAATCAACAGAATGTTGTCGGTTGGTATGTTAGTGAAAAAAGCTATGAAAGGTCATGTTGATTTATTAGGGCCAGCAATGGCAGTAGCAGATGAATTAATGGGAATTCCTTCATTTGATGTGCCAGATTATTCTGAATTGTTCGCTGAAGAAAAAGAAATGATTGCTAAATTGAAAAAAGTTTTCTTAATGGTTGCAGGTGCTGCGGTTCAAAAATACGGACCAGAACTAGAATCACACCAACAATTATTAATGGCTGCTGCTGATATTTTAATTGAAATTTATATGGCAGAAAGCACTTTATTAAGAACAGAAAAATTAGCGAAAAAAGAAGGTGCTGACAAAGTTCAAGAACAAATTGCAATGGCACAATTATATCTATATCAAGCAGTTGACACTATCAACCAAAAAGGAAAAGAAGGAATAGTATCTTTTGCAGAAGGTGATGAACAACGCATGATGTTAATGGGATTACGTCGCTTTACAAAATATGTAAACATGCCAAATGTGGTTGCTTTACGTGAAAAAATTGCTGGTAAATTAATCGCTGATAATAAATATAGCTTTTAATTATCAGTAATTCTGGTTTAGTTTGTTAAAAAAGACTGTTAGTTTTAGCAGTCTTTTTTTGTTCCAAAACATTCAAATTTATTACTAATTTTACAAAAAAAATAAAATGGTTAATCTGCAAAAAAAATCAATAGGTTCCCTATTTATCAAACACATTGAAAACAATGAAATTGTAAATGAAACTAGCTTTTTGATAGATTTAGCCGACTACTTCAGAAACAAGTCTAAACAAAATACTATTTCAATTACAGAGTTAATTGAGTTGCTTCAAAAAGATAATTACTATTCAAATGTTTTTAGAAAATGTATTCTCAGTAATTTTAAAAATTTAGAATTCCGAAAAACACTAAGTGATACAGGAATTTTGGATAATACCAATTTCTTTGGTGAGTTAAAAAAAAGAATTTTTGCTAAGCTAATTCCTGAACAACCCGATAAAAATAGTTTTCAATATGTATTGAATCAGGTATTGTATAGTTCTAGAGATTATGATTGGATTTCAAAAATTCCAAATGAAGAATGGCTAACATTAATAAATCACCTTCGACTTCCATCCATTTACGATTCTAAAAAACTGAACTCGGAAATTCTTTTGGCTATGCACATACTTTCGCAACGAATGGGCGGATTAGCATTACAACCCGATATTTTAAAATTAGTTCCTGAATACAACAACTTAGAAAGTCCTTTTATAGCATATGATAAAGAACTGAGTGAACTCGTTAAACAATTAGAAACTCAAAAAACAACTCATTTACCATTTAACACCATTGACAAAAAACAACTTGATATTATTGCAAGTCAATGTTTTTACTATATTGAAACTGCGTACGAAAACAGTTCTAAATTTGGTATTTCCTTCAAAGTGAATCAAAATTTATTAACTATTAAGCAACAGCTAACTAGAATTAAAGAATTAACAGAATATCTTTTTATTAAGGATGAAACTGATAAACAAGAAAAAACAATTCTTTTCTACCAAAAATTAGTTCTGTACAATAGTAGAAAAAACAACATAAGAGAATTATTCAATGACGGGCTTTACAATATTACATACGAAATTACAAGTCATACAGCAAAAACTGGCGAACATTACATAACCAATAACAAATCGGAATATTTTAAAATGTTGTATTCCGCTTCTTTTGGAGGATTCATTGTTGCGTTTCTTTGTATTTTCAAATTGGCTTTTTCTAAAATGGAAATGAGTGATTTTGGTTATGCATTTGCGTATAGTATGAACTATGCTAGTGGTTTTATTCTAATCTATTTAGTTGGTGCAACACTTGCCACTAAACAACCCGCAATGACAGCAACAACCATTGCTCGAACCCTAGAAGAAAATCTAAACATTAGAAATAAAAAAAACAAAGTAACTCAATACCAAAATTTTGCACTTTTATTTTCTAAGTTATTTCGTTCTCAATTTATTGCATTCGTAGGAAATGTTATAATAGCGTTTCCTGTAGCCTTATTTTTAATTTGGAGTATTTATCACTTTTTTGATTATGATATGGCCGTAGCAAAAGCACCAAAACTACTAAATGATTTAAGCCCAATTAAATCAGCGGCAATTTTTCATGCCGGAATTGCTGGTATATTTCTATTTTTATCTGGAATTATTGCTGGAAACGTAGCCAACAATAATAAATTTAATAATTTTTACTATCGTATTGCCGAACATCCTAAGTTGAAATTACTTCTTGGTGAAAATAAAACAAAGAAAATATCAAATTGGCTGGAGAAAAAATGGCCGGGTGTAATATCCAATTTATTTTTTGGTTTTTGTTTAGGAACTACCGGTTCAATTGGAGTGTTTTTAGGTTTGGATTTAGACATTAGACACATTACCTTTGCAAGTGGAAATTTTGCTATTGGACTTTTTGGAGCTGGTTATCAAGTTGAACTAAGTGTGGTAATTTGGTCAATAATTGGTGTTTTTCTAATAGGTTTAGTTAACTTTTTAGTTAGTTTTGGACTTTCCTTGTTTATTGCAATTAAGTCCAGAGAGATTCCTTATTATGAAATTCGCTACATGAGTTTGGCAATTTGGGATAAATTCAAAAAAAATCCAATTTCATTTTTTATTCCTGTAGATAAAACAGTATGATAAACCCTTCTACATACGGTTGGATTGAAAAATTTTTCAATAAAAATGAGCATCATTTTATTGATTATTCAGACAATTATGCTCGTTTTTATAACGATATAAGAAACTCTGGGTTTATTTATGGCTATACAGTTAGTATTCCACTTGAAGAACCAATTATTACCGAAGGATTATCGCAAGATGAAGTTACCAAAATTGCACTTTTAAACGCATTATACGCTGTTTTTAGAATTGTAAAAAGAACAAACGATTCCAAAGTATTTATTTCAGAAGCAAAAGGGTTTTATAAATCCATACAACGTGAAAATTATAATTTCTTAAAAACCATTTTCCCATCGGAATCTGATTTGTCTAAATTGGAAACGATACTAGATAATCGCATTCAAACTAATTCTAATTTTTTCAGTAAAAACTTTTCTCATATCATTACCAATGCTTTACTATTTATTGATGTATTGGCATTTCATTCTTATTTAGTTCATGGGGAACTTTCTAATAAGTACTTAAAAGACTTTGAACTTAATTGTATTAAAATAGTTTCATTAGCTTTTCAAGTCAAAGAAAAGAAAACCAAATACGATGAACTTTTGGTGAAATTATTTGAAAATTCGCTACGTTACACCAAACTACATAAGATAGAAGCATTTGATATCGAGAAAGTTACTTTAGCACCAATGCACTTCGCCATTGAAAAGTTCTACTTGCTAGATTTAACCGAAATGGCATTGTGGAGTGATGAAAAACTAGAGCCTTCAGAACAAGCCTTTTTATATAGAATTGCTGAAAAACTAGAAATTTCGACTGATGATTTATTGGAAAGTAGTGTTGCCATTGCGCATTTTATTTCCACATATAAAGAGGAAATTCCTTATTTTAATTATTCCAATCCGGTTAAGCATTTTTATGACCAAACCAATAAAACAGTTAGTAAACTAGTTGGAAGAAATAAAAATCGTTTGGTAAAAGAAATCTCTCAAAGTAAAGAGTTGATGGTATTATTAACCCAATCAACCACAAGAGAGCTGAATGAAAATGAAAAAAAGAAAGTAAAAAAACAATTATTAGACATTTGTAAAACTATTCCGTCTTTAACTATTTTTTTACTTCCTGGTGGAGGCATTTTGTTGCCTATTTTAATTAAATATATTCCGCAGTTATTGCCTTCCGCTTTTAATGAAAATTTAGAAGACGAATAGCTTTAAAATTTCAATTGGTAAACAGCGTCCAAATCTTTATCACAACTAAAATTTACACCTAAATCTTTTACTAGACCAGAATTTAGTCCGTATACCCAACCGTGTAAGTGCAACTCTTGACCGTTTTTCCACGCATTTTGAACAATTGATGTTTTGGCTAAATCCAATGTTTGTTCAATCACATTTAATTCTACAAAACGATTAAAACGATTACTTTCATCAGTAATTGTATCTAATTCCTTTTGATGTAAACGATACACATCTTTTATATGTCGAATCCAATTATCAATAACACCAATAGAAGTGTTACTCATAGCGGCTTTAACTCCTCCACAACCGTAATGTCCGCAAACGATTACGTGTTTTACTTGCAAAGCATTAACCGCATAATCTAATACGCTTAACATGCTCATATCGGTATGGATTACCATATTAGCAATGTTTCTGTGTACAAATACTTCTCCAGCCTCTGCTCCTATTATTTCATTTGCAGGAACTCTACTATCTGAACAACCAATCCACAATAAGGGCGGCTGTTGTCCTTGTGCTAACTTACTGAAAAAATTAGGGTTGAGGCTTAACTTTTCCTCAACCCATTTTTGGTTATTTTCTAGTATCTTTTTATAAAATTCTGTCATCATGTGATTTTAATTTAAAAGCAATCATTTGGTAGAATAAATGTACAAATATGCTTTTAAATAACAAGTATTAGTGTCTTAATTCTGCAACAGAAAATTCAGGATTCATATCATCTTTAATGTACATTACATCATCATAAAATGTTACCATTCCAGTTTCAATGTCATGCATAGCGCCAACTATTCCAATTTGACCTTCTTCTAACATTTGTTCCAAAACAAAACTTCTTTCAATAATGCTTTTCACACTTCTTTTTACATTGATTTCAGCAACATTTTCAACGAAATCTGCATTTTTTGAAGTTCTATTTTCTTTGGTTTTATTTTCAGAATAAACCGCTGGTTGAATTTTAGACAATAATTCCGTTAAATTTCCCATTTCTACATGATCACAAGCTCCTTTAACGGCTCCACATTTGCTATGTCCAAGAACCACAATTAACTTTGAACCAGCTACTTTACAAGCAAATTCCATACTACCAAGTATATCGGTATTTACAATGTTTCCTGCAATTCTAACCGAGAAAATATCACCTAATCCTTGATCAAAAATTAATTCGGCCGAAGTTCTGCTATCAATACAACTTAAAATAGTAGCAAATGGCCATTGTCCATCTCTTGTATCGTTAGCTTGTTCTAATAAATTTCTGTGTGCTTTTAAATTGTTAATAAAACGACCATTTCCTTCTTTTAAAATCTCTAAAGCTCTTCTTGGTGTAATTGAATCTTGTAATTCTTTATTTAATGTTTTCATGCTGTATGTTTTTATTCGTAAATTATTTTGAATGCTTGATTTTCACGTGTTTAAATTCCGCTTCTTCAAAATCATAAATTTCCTTAAATCCTTTCAAGGTTAAATCAATATTCTTATCTAATGCTCTAACCGATGTAAAATCTTTTATCATTTCTAATACATCAAAATCAATATAATTGGTATTTGAAGCATCAATAACTAATTTCCCATTTTCAGGAATATTATGCAAAGTATTTTTAATTGCTGCTTTGTTTAAAAAAGAAACTTCTTGAGCTAATTTAATAGTAATAATGTCACCATCTTGTAACGACTCTTTCTTGAATGAATAAGCAATTTTTAAGTTCTTGTACAAGATAAATCCTATACTTACAAGTAATCCTATAGCAACACCTTTCAATAAATCTGTCAACACCACTGCTATAATTGTAATAATGAATGGAACAAATTGAGACAAACCGTTTTTCCATAAATGAATAAATACAGTAGGTTTAGCTAATTTATAACCAACCATTAATAACACTGCGGCTAAAGCAGCTAAAGGAATTTTATTTAAAACAAATGGTATGGTTAGCGCGAATGTTATTAATAAAAATCCATGAAATATGGTTGAAAATTTCGTTTTACCTCCAGAAGTAATATTTGCAGAGGAACGTACTACTACCGAAGTCATTGGTAAACCACCTAATAAACCACTAATTAAATTACCAATTCCTTGAGCTTTTAACTCTCTATTTGTATCAGTAACGCGTTTAAGCGGATCTAATTTATCTGTTGCTTCAATACATAATAGGGTTTCAATAGAGGCAACTACAGCAATTGTTATAGCAACAATCCATACTTTTTCATTGGTAAAAGCAGATAGACTTGGTAACGCAAAACCATCTTTTATTTCAGTAATTGATGGCAAATTTACCAAATGGTTTGTTGTTGTAATGGCTAAAGAAGAACCTGATTGAATAAAAAATTCATTTAAAAGTATACTAATAGCCACCACTACTAAAGCACCTGGTAACATTTTAACTCTTCTTAAAAAAGGAACTTTATCCCAAGTAATTAATATCGCTAAAGACAACAAGGAAATAAATAAAGCACCTAAATGAATGTAATTAATTGATTCAAAAAGTGTATCAAAGGTAGAATTTCCAGATTTTTCAATAAAGAAGAAATCACCTTCATTATCTACATCATGACCAAAAGCATGAGGAATTTGTTTTAGGATAATAATAATACCAATTGCGGCTAACATTCCTTCAATAACACTCGTTGGGAAATAATTGGAAAAACTTCCTGCTTTAAGAAATCCAAGAACGATTTGAATTAAACCAGCCAATATTACTGCTGTAAGAAAAATATCAAATCCGCCCAAATCTGTAATAGCTGTTAAAACAATTGCAGTTAAACCAGCTGCTGGACCACTAACACTTAATGCAGAGTTACTTAAAAATCCAACAATAATACCTCCAATAACACCAGAAACAATTCCTGAAAATAATGGCGCGCCAGAAGCTAACGCAATACCTAAACACAACGGTAAT
Organism: Flavobacterium sp.; assembly: GCA_018401995.1. GTDB lineage: Bacteria > Bacteroidota > Bacteroidia > Flavobacteriales > Flavobacteriaceae > Flavobacterium. The sequence goes on from JAGYJR010000024.1 coordinate 7,835, forward strand.
GCAACTAAAAACACTACCAAACCAGCTGCTAAGTCACCCTTAACGCTTGAAAACATATGATTTTTGCTCATAAAAAAATTTAACTGTAATAAACGTGAATTCAACCCAATGAAATGGACCGAAGAAAGCGGAAAGATAATTATCGCCAGTTTGGAGGCGGTGAAAAAATTTTGTGAGCTAAATTATCGTAATCCAAAAAGTGAATTAATTTCACGTTGAATTTAAACGATTCATAACAAAAAAATTTAGAAAAAGAATATTGAATAAAAGGTAAAATTTTAACTTCTTGAACTGTTGGATTAGTTTCTTCTTCCTCTGCCAAATTATAAAAGCATGAAATCTCAACATCATCATCTACCATCCCAACAATAGTAGGAGTAGATAAAAATGTAAGAAAAAGTAAAAGCATTAATTTGGTAACCCATTTCATTCTGCTAATTTATAATAAAAAAAATTAATACAAATCATTAAATTAAATTTAATATTTATTTGTGATTTGAAGTATTAACGAATTTAAAAACTATAAGTTAAATTGATAGTTACTATATTTGTATCAGAAAAAATTATTCAAAATGACTATTACTCAACTATATTATGTTTTAGCAGTAGCCGAACATAAAAATTTTACTCAAGCAGCCGAAAAATGCTTTGTGACTCAACCAACTCTTAGTATGCAAATTCAAAAATTAGAGGATGAATTGGATATTTTAATTTTTGATAGAAGTAAAAAACCCATTTCATTAACTGAAATTGGTGAAAAAATAGTAGTACAAGCTAAAAGTATTGTGAATGAAGCAGGACGAATTAAAGACATTGTAGAGCAACAAAAAGGATATATTGGCGGTGAATTTAAAGTTGGTATTATTCCAACGATAATGCCAACATTACTTCCAATGTTCTTAAATAATTTCATTAAAAAATATCCAAAAGTAAATTTGATTTTGGAAGAACAAACTACTGAAGAAATTATCAAAAAACTCAAAAACGGACATTTAGATTGTGCTATTGCCGCAACTCCATTGGAAGAAGAAACACTTAAGGAAATTGTTTTGTACTACGAACCTTTTGTGGCTTATATTCCTGATCATCATGATAGTTTCAATAAAGAAGAAATTGAAATTTCAGATTTAGATTTGGACCGAATTTTATTATTACAAGACGGCCATTGTTTTAGAGATGGTATCCTAAACCTTTGTAAAAATAATAAATACATCAATGATAGTAACTTTCAATTAGAAAGTGGAAGTTTTGAAACACTAATCAAATTAGCTGACGAAGGTTTAGGCACTACCTTATTACCTTTTCTACATACGTTAGATTTAAACGAAAAGAACAAAACCAAACTTCGTCACTTTCAAGATCCAAAACCAGCTCGAGAAGTCAGTTTAATTTACCCTAAAAGTGAATTAAAAATTCATATTATTAATGCATTAAGAGATACAATAGCAGGAGTAGTTCGAGGCGCAATTGCATTTCAAGATGTGCAAATCATTAGTCCAAAACCGAAGAAATAAAAAAAGGAGCTTTTCAGCTCCTTTATATTTTAGTTAATGTAAATTAAACATTGGCGTAATTCCGGTTTTTCTTTTGTATAATTCAAAAGCCAGTCTCTTAGTTGGTCAATTTCGTAAGGCAGTAATACTTTGATTGCTTTCTCAAGCTCTTTACAAAATAATTTAGGGTCAAAACTCACTCTTTCTAGTATGGATTTCGTGTACGAATACATGGATCTAGACATAGGTATTATTAAATTTAAGTTAGACTAGGGATTAAGAACTCATTGTAAAGATAAACAAAAAAAAGAATGCAAAATAACATACTACATAAAAAAAATGCTAAATTTTTATTAAATACGTAAACTTTAACAGTTTTACTTACTTTTTTATCGCTCGCAACATTTCTCTTTTTCCTGGAGCACCGGGCAGTTTTTCCACTGAAAACCCGACACTTAGCATCGCTTTTTTTATACTTGTTCTACATGCATAAGTTACCAAAACGCCATTAGGCAATAATGCATCAAACATGATTTTAAAAATAGTATCATCCCATAATTCGGGTTGGACTTCAAATCCGAAAGCATCAAAATATATCAAATGAAATTTTTCTTTATCAGTAAGTTCTTGAAAATATTGCTTTCTTTTGGTTAAAGAGAAAAATGGTGTTAATTCAATTTCTTCTTCCCATTTAGTGGAATGAATTTTATCAAAAACAGTTTCAAATTCGGAAGCTTGTAATTCATTCACATAATTCATTTGTTTAGCATCAGCTATAGAAACAGGATAAGCCTCTACTCCATCATAATGAATGTTTTGATTTCTTTTGCTGGCTTCTAAAAAAGTAATAAATGCATTTAAACCTGTTCCAAATCCAATTTCCAAAATATGAATCGTATCATTTGACTGAAATAAATCCATTCCGTTTTTTATAAAAACATGTTGGGCTTCTTGAATTGCTCCAAATTTAGAATGATAACTTTCATTTAATTCTGGCAAAAAAATTGATGTGGAACCGTCTTGAGTAATAATGATTTCTCTTTTCATAACTTCGAAAAAAAAGGTTTAAAAATTTGATTTACAAACCCTTAAACCTTTTAAAATAGTATTTTTTTGAATTATTCAATATACAATTTCTTAATTCTTGGAATAGGTCCGCCACATTTTACTTGATGGCAACTGATACAAGCATTGATTCCATTATTAAAATGTTCTTTCGCATTCTTGGGATCTTTATAGATTAATTCCTGTGCTTGAATAAATTTTGCTGATTGCTCTTCAAAAAAAGCATCTTTATCAGTTTCATCAGTCAATACAGCTTCGTGAATTCTTTTAAAATGTTGCGGAAATTGCCCAATGGTATCACCTTTGATAATTCTCGCTTTCAAACGTTCATTATCCACATACATTTGCTCCATTAAAGCGGCCATTTCCGACATTTCATACATTTCGAAACCTTCATCAGTTTTCTTTTCAACTGAAGATTCTGATGTACTCAATTCTTCTTGATTTGCTTTTTGACAAGAACCAAATACCACTAAAAATCCAAAAAGTAAAAAAATATTTTTCATTATTTAGCAATTAAAACACCATCAGCCATAAACGAATAGGTAACTTTTGGAGCAATAATACTATCAATTGCCGCTTGTGATTTTCCAGCATCTTTAGCATAATGTTTCAACTCGTCAACACTTTCAATACCTACATAAGCTTTTCCACTTACAACAACATCTTTTTCTTGTGCATTCATTGGAACAAAGAAGCCGTAATCTTTGAATTTAACGGAAGCTTTCTTGTCTTCTACTAAATCCAATGTCATCCAACATCCTTTTTTCTGACATACTTCATTAATAGCAGATTTGAACTTAACATTGATTGTATCTCCTTCTTTTAAACTGGCATACATAGCAGCCATTTCTTCATTAGACAAAGCTTCGGCCGCTACAATTGAATCTCCAAAAACAGCATATTCAACTATTGGTTCGTAAACAACTACTACTTCTGTTTCATTTTTCTTGCAACTTGCTAAAACTAATGCTAAAGAAAGCATCAAAAAAATATTTTTCATATATTTATTAAATTTTATTTAAGCAAAAGTACTAATTTTAAAAGAATTAGTAAATTTTTATTTATTAACATCACATCTTAATAATTTTTAAACATCTTAAAAAAATGAATTCTTTTTTTGCTATTTTTGCATCCAATTAAGGCATTTAAGCTTTAATATTATTTATTTAATAATACTTATCCTAATGGAATTAAAAACTATAGAAGCCATTGACATCCAATTAGCTCCAACATCAAAGATTAATGAAGTTGATTTTGATAATCTAACTTTCGGAACCACTTTTACAGATCATATGTTGGTATGTGATTTTGCTGATGGAGAATGGAAAAAACCAGTTATTCAGCCTTATGCGCCAATGACTATTGATCCTTCTGCTAAAGTTTTTCATTACGGACAAGCTATTTTTGAAGGAATGAAAGCCTACAAAGATGCCAACGATGCTGTTTGGTTATTTCGTCCAGATCAAAATTACGAGCGTTTTAACAAAAGTGCTGTTCGTATGGCAATGCCTGAAGTTCCAGAAGAAGTTTTCTTAGGCGGATTGAAACGTTTATTGGAAATTGAAAAAGATTGGGTAAAAAAAGGATTAGGCAATTCCTTATATATACGTCCGTTTATGATTGCTACTGGTCCTGGTGTAATTGCTGCTCCTGCCAAATTTTATAGATTCATGATTATTTTATCCCCAGCAAAAGCGTATTATTCTGGTGAAGTAAAAGTATTAATTGCTGAGCATTACAGTAGAGCTGCAAATGGAGGAATTGGTGCTGCAAAAGCCGCTGGAAATTATGCTGCACAATTTTACCCAACACAATTAGCAAACGAACAAGGATTCCAACAAGTAATTTGGACTGATGATGCAACGCATACCAAATTGGAAGAAGCGGGAACCATGAACGTGTTTATTCGAATTAATGATACCCTTTATACAGCTCCAACAAGCGAGCGAATTTTAGATGGAGTTACAAGAAAAAGTGTAATTGAACTAGCAAAAAGAGAAAATATTGCTGTTGAAGAGCGTTCGGTTTTGGTAACAGAATTAGTGGAAGCTGCTAAAAATGGGTCGCTAAAAGAAATTTTTGGCGCGGGAACTGCAGCCGTAATCAATCCAATTGCTGGATTTTCATACAAAGGTGATTATTTTGAATTACCAAATGTATCCGATTCGTTTGCAACCGACATCAAAACCAAATTGACTAATATTCAAAATAAATTAGCTGAAGATACTTTTGGCTGGACAGTGAAAATATAGTTTACAGTCGCAGTCACAGTTATCAGTAAAATTATCACACTGATAACTGTGACTGGAAACTGCGACTATTTCAAAATCGCTTCAAAACTTGGTTTAAAGTAATTTGGACCTTTCATTACTTTGCCATCTTCTCTATAAATTGGTTTTCCGTCTTCACCTAATTTACTCATATTGGAACGTTGAATTTCATCAAAAACTGCTTCTATTTTATGTTGTAAGCCGTGCTCTAAGATAGTTCCGCATAAAATGTATAACATATCACCTAAAGCATCAGCAATTTCAACAATGTCATTGTTTTTAACCGCTTCTAAATATTCTTCGTTTTCTTCTTTCATCAAATTAAAACGCAATTCATTTTTTAAATTTCCTAAATCTGCTTTTAATTCGTTACTTACTCCTAAACCATAGGTTTCATGAAATAATTGTACTGCGTTTAATTGTTTTTGCATATGCTAATTTTTAATTGGTTAAATATATTAATTTGCTGAAATCATTTCTTACTTTTGTATAAATATTTATCACTATGTTTTCAACGGGTCAAGCCTACTTTGCTATATTTTTTGTCATTGTTTTTATAATCACTATGATTTTAGTTTATAAAAAAGACTTAAAAGAAATGAAAAACCAATACAAAGGAACGTATTGGATTTTAATTGGGTTTTTGTTGTTTATTTTATTTTTATTTATCATTAAATTCTTTTTAAGAGAATAATTTTTTATATTTGGGTAACCCCAACCTACTAGAAATGAAGATAGCTAAATACATACTGCTGTTACTAGCGCTTTTTTCTATTGCATTTTCAGTATTCGTCGCCACTCAACCTGGTTCATTTGAAATTGTAAAAGAAAAAAAAATTGAAACTTCAAAAACCCTTGTTTTTGATTTTATTTCTAATCTAGAAAACGCATCGCAATGGTTTCCTTATATTGTGTCAAATGAAAATCTTGATTTTAATAAAAATGAAACCAACAGTATTTCCTCGGTTAATTGGAAATCTACAACTTCCCAATACCAATTAACAAACGAAACCCTTTTTAACACTGATTCTCTTTACCAAAATTTTCAAGAAAACGACAACATCCAAAAACTAATTTGGAAACTTGAAGAACAAAAAGAAAGCACTAAAATTACTTTAAAAATATCCGGAAGTCTTAGTTTTAAACTGAAGCTAAAAGCTTTATTTAATGGTGGTGCAGAAAATGTTTTTGGTCCAAAATTAGAAGAAGCATTAACCAATATTGAAAATCGATTGAACGCTTCATTTGTTGAACATTCTATTACTATTCAAGGATTTTCCTACCAAAAAGGAACTAATTTTATCCAACATAAAGACAGTTGTTCTATTAAAGATTTTGATGTTCGTTCGAAAGAAATACTGAAAAAAGTAAACCAATTCGTAGAACAAAACGTTATTCAACCTACTGGAAATCCGTTTGTTTTATTTGATCGTTGGGAAGAAAATAAAAATTTTGTGGTATATGCGTTTTGTATCCCAATTGAAGAAGAAATTGTATCTACAACAAATCCGAACATTACAGGCGGCAACTTCCCAAATTATTTGGCTCTAAAAACAAAATTAATAGGAAATACAGCACTTCACAGAAAAAAAGCATACGATGCCGCTATAAAATATATAGCTAAAAACAAATACGAAGAAGATTACGGTGGCTATTACCTAGAAATTTATCCAACTGAAAAAGATAAAAAACAACATAATCCAACGGTAGAAATCATCATTCCGGTGAGAAAGAAAATTGTAATTCAAACCGTTCAAGATTCTTTGGCAACATCAGAAAATAAAACAGAAAGCGCTGAATAAATCAGCGCTTTTTTAACTTTTTATAATTCCTTTTACCACAGTTTCTGCAGCATGTAAACCAAATAAAGCGGGCATCCAACTATTCGTTCCGTAAAACGATTTTTTAAAATTACTGCCATCCGTAGTTTTAATACTTGAATAATCTGGGCGTTCATCAGAATATACGACTTTCACTCCTTTTGAAATGCCTTCTTGTTTCAAACGCTTTCTAATGTTTTTCGCTAACGGACAATATTCCGTTTTACTAATATCGCGTACTTTTACATTTTCTGCGTTGAATTTTCCTCCAGCTCCCATATTACTAATGATTTTTACTTTTTTGCGCTTGCAAGCTAAAATCAAATTCAATTTGGGAGTAACACTATCAATGCAATCCAATACATAATCAAATTCAGGAGAAATTAATTCAAAAGCGCGTTCTGGCGATAAAAACTCTTGAATTCTTGTCAATTGCAATTCGGGATTGATATCTAGTAATCTGTCACCAACAATAGTAACTTTTGGTTCACCAACTGTCGAATGTAAAGCCGGTAACTGACGATTAATATTGGTAATATCAACCGTATCGCCATCAACAATGGTCATTTTTCCAACGCCTGCTCGAGCCAAAAATTCAGCTGCAAAACTTCCTACGCCGCCTAAACCAACGACTAATACATTGGCATTTTCTAATTTTTGTATGCCTTCTTCTTTAAATAATAAAACGGCTCTTTCTTTCCACTTTGCCATAATAAGTTTATTGTTAATGGTTTGTTGTTAATGGTTTATGGTTTGAATATTGATGTGAAATTTTCAAAAATTTTGTTTTTCATTTCATCCATTGAAATCCCTTTTATTGTAGCTGCTTTCTCGTAGACATCAAAAATGGTTTCTTCAATGGTATCGGTTTCTAACAAAATTTTATTTTCGGGTGCAAAGGTAAACACTTTTTCTAAATCTGGATTACGCATCAAATACTTTCCAAAAGACAAATAGAATCCGTTACTCAATAACGATTGTGCTACTTGTTCGTTTTTTGAAAACCCGTGAATAATCATGGGATTTTGAATATTTCGGTCTTTTTTTATCGATATGACTTCCTGAAATGCCGCTACACAATGCAAAATAATAGGTTTTTCAGTTGTTTCTACTAAATCCAATTGTTGATGAAAAACTTGAATTTGGGTTTCCAATGGAATTTCAATACGTTTATCCAAACCACATTCGCCCAAAGCCAAACAAGCCGTTTCTTTTAACTTTTCTTCAATAGTTTTCAAATCCGAAACCAAACGATTTTCGTCTATATACCAAGGATGAATGCCAATAGAATACGTTGGAATATTCGAATCAAATTCCCACGGATATTGGTTTACCACTTCCAAAACATTGGAATCATTGGAAAAATGGTGCGTATGTAAATTGATGAACTTAGTCATGATACTTTTTTACACCAGCCAAAATAGCGATTGGTAAATCATTTTCTAAAGGAACAATCGGACAAGAATACTTGTAATTATAAGCACAATACGGATTGTATGCCAAATTAAAATTGATAATCACTTCTTTCGATGTTGGAATGCGCATATCAATATATCGGCCACCAATGTAACTTTCGTTGCCACAAGAAGCATCCGAAAACGGTAAAAACAAGTAATCTTTGAAACCCGGTTTTTGAATTAATTCCAAATTTTGATACACATTCAGTTGCATTTTTTGTCCGTTTAATTCGAAATGCAATTCACCAAATTTCTTGTACATAGGCGTTCTATCCGTCGTGGTTTTCATTTGGAATGGCTTTTCTTTCTTCGAACGAATGAACTTCGCTTTTACAATAAATGCTTCAGAAATGGGAAAGAAATCCAAACCTTCAAACGATTTCAAATCGTCTTCCATTAACGGACTTTTGTCAGCATCAGCAAAAGAAGCATTCATGTTTTTTTGGAAGTCTGCTGCCTTTTGAATTTCATTGGTTTGAGCATAAAAAGTTGTCCAACAAAAAAGAGCGATCAGGATTTTGTACATGGTTTGATTTTTTACAAAAATATATAATTTCTCTAACATTTATTGGAAGTGCCTTTTGTACTTTTGTACTTTCAATTTCCGATGATTAAAAAAGCCTTTCAAAAATACCTAAACAACTTCACTGGATTTTCTAGAGAAATCTGGATTTTGGCTATCATTACCTTTATCAACCGAGCGGGAACCATGGTTTTGCCATTTTTATCGAAATATTTGAAAGAAGACTTAGGATTTACTTATAGCCAAGTCGGTTGGATTATGGTAAGTTTTGGTTTTGGTTCTATGCTATGTTCGTGGTTAGGTGGAAAACTTTCGGATAAAATTGGGTTTTATAAAGTAATGGTTTTTAGTTTGTTTACTAGTGGATTAATGTTCTTTGGTTTACAAAAAATTACTTCTTTCGAAGGTTTGATGGTGGCTATTTTCTTAATCATGGTTGTTGCGGATATGTTTCGTCCCGCCATGTTTGTTTCGTTAGCCGCTTATGCCAAACCTGAAAATAGAACTAGAGCCTTAACATTAGTTCGTTTAGCTATTAATTTAGGATTTGCTGCTGGACCCGCTTTGGGTGGATTAATTATTATGAATATTGGATATGAAGGATTATTTTGGATTGATGGTGCTTCTTGTATTATTGCTATTTTAATTTTTTGGTATTTGGTCAAAGAAAAAGAGAAATCTTCCTATTTAGACAAAAAAAATCCAGGAGAAATTTTAACCGAATCCGTTTTTAGAGATGGTCCATTTTGGATTTTCTTGACGGCTTGTTTGATTACAGGAATTTTATTCTTCCAATTATTCACTACGCTTCCACTCTATCACAAAGAACAATTTGATTTAACCGAATTTCAAAGTGGTTTGTTATTGACCTTGAACGGGTTTGTTATTTTTCTACTAGAAATGCCTATTGTAAATTACATCGAAAATAACAAACTAAACAAAATTAAAATTATTACCATTGGAACTTTTGCTATGGCGATGAGTATGCTCTTATTATTATTTAATGTTTGGGCTGGTATTTTAATCATCATGATTTTATTTATGACTATCGGTGAAATGTTTGCGTTTCCATTTTCAAATTCATTTGCTTTGAGTCGGGCACCTAAAGGTCATGAAGGGCGTTATATGGCAATTTTTACTATGAGTTATAGTTTAGCCCATATTCTAAGTGCCAAAACTGGAATGACCATCATTGATAATTACGGTTACCAAGCGAATTGGTTGTTTATGGGAACGCTTGGAATAATTGGTGCTTTGCTGTGTTATTGGGTAATGATTTTGGTTAGAAAAGAAAACCAAACTAAAAAATTAGTTAGAATAAAATAAGCCAAAAAATCCCGAGTATTCGGGATTTTTTTATTTGCTTATATTTGCAAAAAATTTAACAATGTACAAAATTCTAGCTAAAATCAATAAAGCTATATTACCCAGTTTCACTAAACAAGGATTAGACCCTATTAAAGCAAAAAAGTGGCAAAAAGCTATTATTGCTTGGCGTTATTTTGTTACCGTTAGAGCTTTAGATTAATAAACCAAAGCAGAAAAAACAGATTTACCTTCTAATTTTTCTTTACCGTTTAAAAAAGACAACTCCATCAAGAAATTGACTTGCAAGATTTCGCCACCTAATTGCTCTACCAATTCACAAACAGCTTTTGCCGTTCCGCCAGTGGCTAAAACATCATCATGAATAAGAACTTTATCTCCAGGCTGTATGGCATCAATATGGATTTCTAAAGTATCAGTACCGTATTCCAACTCGTAACTTGCTGAAATGGTCTCATAGGGTAACTTTTTAGGCTTTCTAACAGGAATAAAACCTACATTTAACCGTTGAGCTAATAAAATTCCAAAGAAAAAACCCCTACTTTCAACTCCAACAACCTTATCAATTTTTTGATTCTCTAGCTGACTTACCAATAAATCCAAGCAAGCATTTGTTGCTTCAGGTGAATTTAACAATGGAGTTATATCTTTAAAAGCAATTCCTTTCTTCGGAAAATCCTGAATATCACGGATGTAGTTTTCAATATTCATTTTTTATGTTTTTTTTCATGTTTAGGTTTGCAATTTACACAATAATATCTATATTTGCACTCACAAAATCGGCCTCGTGGCGCAACTGAATAGCGCATCTGATTACGGCTCAGAAGGTTACTGGTTTGAATCCAGTCGAGGTCACTAAAAAAGTAAAGCGTTCAATTTTTTTGAGCGCTTTTTTTGTATCTTAACTCCTTGTAAACCAACAAAAAAAGATGGATAATTCTATAGAAAATCGAGTTAGATTAGTAGAAACACTGTTCCAAAATTTGGACATCGAAATTATAGAATTCCAAAAAGAAACAAAGTTGGGTTGCATAGCTGGTTGTGGAAAATGTTGTTCAACTCCAGAAATTGATGCATCTCCTTTAGAATTTCTACCTTGGGCTTTCCATGTTTTCTTAAACGGTCTTGCCGAAGAAACACTTTCAGAGTTGGAACAAATACTACAGCTACTTGTTTTGTAATAATCCAAAATCATTGGAAGGTACATTAGGCAACTGCAGTAATTACAAATATCGTGGTTTTAATATAGGCTTTTTGGTTTTGGTGCCACAACCGATAAATGGAAAACTACGAATAGCAACTTTGTAACATCATAAAGAGGTCAAAAGAAAATTACGAAGTAGCTACATTGGCTATAAATGCAAATTTATCGGTTCCCATTTTTACGGAATACTATATGCAACTTTCAAATCGATTTTAAACTAGGAAATACTTTTCAACCTGTAAATAAAGCCATGAAAACTGCCTTGGAAGAAGTGTTACAATATTATGCCTACAGAGATTTCCAGAAAACTACAAAAAAATGATTTAATTCTTTTATTTTCAAGTAGTTAAAATAAAACTGAAATTCGAAAATACTATCAAAATATAGTCTACCTTCAGGTAAAAAATATGACTAAATTGAGCAACGAGTTGTTTTGGTGAAGATTATTCTCATCTAGATATAGAAATAAGCGAATTCCAATCACATACAAAACTGAGTTGCGTTACTGGATTGCGGCAAATGTTACCCAATCATCCCATTGATGCGTCACTTTAAATTTTACCTTGGGCTTTCATCTATTTTTACACAATGGTGAAGCCGAAAAAAAGTATTAACCACACTAAACCAATCAACAGTAAACCGATGTTTATTTACAATCCGCTTTCGTTGTTGAGTAAAAACAAAAATTGTAATTATCAATATCGAGGTTTAATTTGCCGTCTTTTCGGATTTGGAGCTAATACTGATAAATACGGTCAATTGCGATTGGCGGCTTGTAAAATCATCAAAGGAACAAACAGAAAATTACTCAATAATCAACTGAATTAATCAATAAGGTTTACCAGTTCCCATTTTCACCGATTATTACATGAATTTATCCCAAATCGATTTTCAATTGGGGAAATGTAATAGTTCCAATAAATAAAGCATTAAAACTAGCTATTGAAGAAGTGTTGCAATATTATGCCTATCGCCCAATGCCAAGCACGGCCATTTTAATTGTGCTTAAGCTAAATATTTTTCTCCAATCACTTTTCGAATCGAAACAAAACCAATTTGATTCAAAATCAATTTCAGACGTTTTGCCAAATCCAATTCTTAATTTCGTCTTCTGCTTCTATTTTAATAACATCAGTTAATTCACCTCATAAAATATCCATCGTTCTATAGGGAACGTTTTATACAAATAATTATTTGGCGGGGAATCGGCGATGTATTTTAAATCACTATTTGAAATTTCAATACCTAATTCTTCTTTAATTTCTCTACAAGCTGCTGCTTCTGCAGTTTCATTGGATCCCGATAAATCCGCCCGAGGTAAATCCCATTTTCCCTTTATCAGGATCAACGTTTCTCTCGTAAACAACACTTTATCTTCAAACGTAAACAATGGCTACTGCTGCTGCAATATTGTGATAATAAAGTGGTCACCAATCTGTGACATAAAAATCTTCTATTCTCTGAAATTCAAAATGCGTGGAAACACAACTCGGACAAAATTTAAAAAAGTCATACATTAGGGTTAGGGTTAGGGATTAGGGATTAGGGATTAGGGATAAGGACAAATTTACTGAATCCTTTTTACTTTTCCCTTTTCCCTTTTCCCTTTTTACTTTTTACTTTGTTTTACTTTTAACTTTTCACTTTTCCCTTTTCCCTTTTTACTTTTTACTTTTAACTTTTAACTTTTTACTTTTCACTTTTCCCTTCTCACTTTTCCCATAATAACTATCTTTGTCCCATGAACCACTTAGTCATCCTAGGAGCCGTTTGGCCTGAACCTAATTCAACAGCTGCTGGAATTGAATGTTGCAAAATATTTACATTGTTCAAAAGCAAGGCTATGAAATTACATTTTTATTGTTCGGCTTCAAAATCAAGTTTTCGTTTGATTTTGAGTCAGATTTCAGTTAAAACAAAAGCCATTCAACTGAATGACAGTAGTTTTGATGATGAAATTGCAGCATTAAATCCTAATGTGGTGCTCTTTGACCGATTCATGATAGAAGAACAATACGGTTGGCGTGTGATGGAAAACTGTCCGATCTAACACGATTTAGATACGGAAGACTTACATTTTCTCAGAAAAGCTCGCGAAGTTGCTTTTAAACAAAATCGGGGTGGTTTTGAAGATTATATTTCGGATGTTTTTAAGCGCAGAAATGGCTAGTTTATAGATGTGATTTGACTTTAATTATTTCAGAATACGAAATGCAATTGGCGACCGAAACGTTTCAAATTAAGGCTTCACTTTTACATTATTTGCCCTTTTTGTCGGAAGAAATTACCAATGTTCCCAAATTCGATGAAAGACATTTTGTAGTATTGGTAACTTTTTACACAGACGAATTGGCAAACGGTTTTGGAATTGAAAAAAATATTGGAAAGCAATAAAAAAGCAACTTCAGAAGCCGAATTACGTTATGGCGCTTATGTAACCGAAAAGCGAAGCAATTACATAACGAAAAGAAGGTTTTTTAATTAAAGGAAGAGCTGAAGCGTTGCTGCTGTGTGTTCAAAACAAGATTTTATTTAGCACCAATTCCGTATGGAGCGGGTTTGAAAAGGGAAAACTATTTGGAAGCGATACCAATTAAAGTTACGTTCAGTACAACAAAAATGGGAGCTGGAAGGAATGAACGGCAATTTAGAATGGAACGGATTTATTTCGATAATGAAATGATTTTATTGTTGGCAGTGAAATTGTATAGCGATAGAAAACTTTGAAACCGCTCAGAAAAACGGTTATGAAATCATCGAAAACCGCTTCAAAAAGGAATTATTCGCAAGTGATTTCATGAATAAAGTAGCACAGCTTCATGAAAATTTGAAATTTCATAGAAACCAAAACTTCTTAGGCCAAATTTTACAACATCAAAGCTTACAGAGTACAAAGTATATGAGTAAGTGGATTGAAGCGAAGAATAATTAATCAAGAACAAGTTCAAGTTCAAAAATCAAGTTCAACTCAGAAAGTATAAATTATATTCTTTTCTCAACAATGTCAATTCTTTTAATATTCTTTATTGAACCACTAAACATACCAAAATGACCTTTATCAACTTTAAAAATACCAATGATTGAGACATATTTATGATTACATTGTTCTCTTAAGTTAAAAGAATCCTCATTTGATAACCATAAATAAATAGCATTCTTAAATATTTTAAAGTCAAAATCTTTATCACTTAAATATAATGCATTTCCTTCAAAACTTAAATTTAAAAATCCTTTAATATAAATTGTTTTTCCATCAAATTTTTCTGGATTTGCAATTAATTGTATTATTGAAACAGTTTCAGCTGAACCAATAAATTCATTAGCATTTTTATTAATAAATTCTAATAAATAATCCTTTTCCTGAGAAAAAAGAATATTTGAAAAACCAATGATAAAAAAATAAATTAAAATCAAGTTTATTTTCATAATTTATACTTTAAAATAACAAATTTAGAAACTACCCATGAATCGTCTCCGATTTCCCATAACTTGCAATTACTTTTGCTTCAAATTCTAACCATTCTTCCCAACGTTTTTTAACATCGTAACCTTCTTCGGCTAAATCGTGTGCAAATTGCAAAAATGACGTATAATGATTGGCTTCTGAAATCATTAATTCTCTATAAAATTTCGCTAATTCTTCGTCTTTGATATTATCCGAAAGGACTTTGAAACGTTCGCAACTTCTGGCTTCAATCATTGCCGCGAATAACATACGCTCCACAATTAAATGTTTGCGATTTCCTGGTTTCATGAACTTGAATAAATCGTTTACATAACTGTCTTTTCTTTCGCGACCCAATACCCAACCACGAGCTTTGATGATTTCGTGTACTTGTTCGAAATGATCCATTTCTTCTTTTGCTATTTTGGTTAACTCTGTTGTAATTTCAGTAAATTCAGGCAACATATTAATTAACATAATCGCATTAGAAGATGCTTTTAATTCGCACCAAGCGTGATCGGTTAGAATTTCTTCTAAGTTTCCTTCGGCAATATTTGCCCATCTTGGGTCGGTTGGTAGTTTTAAACGAAACATATTTTTAAATAAAAAGTAAAAAGTAAAAGGTAAAAAGTTACTTTTGACAACTTTATTACTATTACTTAAACCAAATTAATAGTGCAAAATTATTGTATTTATAGTGAAATTCCTAAATTAAGAACATCCCAATGCTTTTTAACATTATACTGGATATGTCCCTTCTCAATTTCCAATGGACAATCGAAGTTATTGGTATACAAACCGCCAGTTCCCAGTCCTTGTGGCATTGGATTATTCAATGTAAATGTAAATTGGGTAATCGCATTTAATCCAATGTTACTTTCCAATGCAGAAGTAATCCACCAACCAATATTTAAATTTTCAGCTATAGAAATCCATTCCAAAGTTCCTTTGAAGCCACCGACTAAACTAGGTTTTAAAATGATGTATTGCGGTTGAATTTCTTTCAATAATGTTCGCTTATTTTCTAAACCAAAAACACCAATCAACTCTTCATCCAAAGCAATTGGAAATGGCGTTTGTTGGCAAAGCCTTTTCATTTCCTGAATTTGATTGGCTTTTATAGGTTGCTCAATGCTATGTAATTCAAATTCAGATAATTGATTCAATTTACTTAAAGCTTCATTGGAACCAAAAGCGCCATTAGCATCCACTCTAATTTCAATAGTTTTAGCATCAAAATTTTGACGTATGAAACGCAATAATCCTAATTCTTTATCAAAATCAATAGCACCAATTTTCAATTTAATACACGAAAAACCTTGTGCTAATTTCTCTTCGATTTGCGTTTTCATGAAGTGCTCCTCGCCCATCCAAACCAAACCGTTTATCAACATATTCTTTTTGCCTGCCGTAAATTCCGAAGGAAATAATTCGAATGGTGTTTTAGATTGCAACGACAAAAAAGCCATTTCCACACCAAATTGAATCGAAGGAAATTCAATTAATGCTTCCCAAAGTTTTTCTTTTCCTAAGTGAATATTTTGGCAAACCCATTGCAATTTTTCTTCATAATCAGGTCGGTCATCAATAGAGAGAGTTCGTAAAATCCCACATTCTCCAATTCCGATTTTTCCGTTTTCTTCCAATATCAAAAACCAAGTTTCTTTCTCGGTCATTACGCCACGAGAAGTGCCACTTGGGCGTTTAAAGTTGAGAATGTATTTTTTGTAAGTTGCTTTCATTTTTTTGGTTACACAAAGTGGCACAAAGTTTTACACAGAGTTTCACAAAGAATTTTCAAATTGCGAACCTTGCGTAATTCTTTGCTCCCGATAGCTATCGGGATTGGGGTAAAATTAATGTATTAAAGTTCCACAAACGCTCCAATTTCTAACAACATTAAATCTTTTCCTTTATCGAAAAACTTGCGTTTGGCTTCATCGTGATTGATTTCTATGTAACCAAATGTATCAAAATGATAACCCAAAACTTTATCACATTGGATGAAATCAGAAGCAATAATAGCATCATCAACATCCATAGTGAAGTTGCTTCCAATTGGTAAAATCGCTAAATCTAATTTCGTTCGCATGGGAATTAATTTCATATCCATAGTCAAAGCCGTATCGCCAGCGATGTAGATATTTTTGTGTTCACCTTCTATAACAAATCCGCCCGGTTGACCACCATAACTTCCATCTGGAAAAGACGATGTATGAATAGCATTTACATATTTTACGGTTCCAAATTCAAAATCCCATCTACCACCGTGATTCATTGGATGGTAATTGAATCCTTTGTTTCCGTAATGAGAAGCAATTTCGTAGTTAGAAACAATAACAGCTTCCGTACGTTTAGCAATGGCTTCTACATCCAAAATATGATCTTGGTGCGCGTGCGTAAGCAGAATGAAATCCGCTTTCAATGAATGAATATCAATATGAGCTGCCTTTGGATTTCCTGTAATAAATGGGTCAACTAAAATGTGTGTATCGTTAACTTCAATTCCGATACAAGCGTGTCCGTAAAATGTAATTTTCATGATTATTTATTTTATGATGCTAACATTATTAAATCTTTTAAAACAGAACTTAAATATAAAGATAACCAAAATAAAATACTTAAAACAAATGTTCCAAGTGCCACTTTTTTTAATTCTGGATCAAAGTCTTCATATTTTTTTGCCTTTCTTACTTTCTCTAGATGTTTCAAAAAGAAGAGAAAAACAAGAAAACTCGAATAAAATCTAATATTAATTCCTATTGAAAAAACAAAAAATATTACAAATGCGATTGTGATTAAAAAGTGTTGGTATTTTTTTGCCCAAGCTAATCCCATTTTTACTACCAATGTATTCTTACCCGCAATTTTATCGTTTTCAATATCTCGCATGTTGTTCAAATTTAAAACGGCAACACTTAATAGTCCAATAGCTGTTGCGGGTAGAAATAATTTCCAATCAATGATATGCGTAAACAAAAAATTAGACCCAATAACTGAAACCCATCCGAAGAAAAGAAACACAAATATATCACCAAAACCACTATAACCATAAGCATTTTTTCCAACGGTGTATTTGATTGCTGCGCCAATTGAACCAATTCCTAATAAAATAAAAATCAGACTTAATCCGAAATTTTCTTTTCCAAAAGCTACATAAATCAATATTAAAGCTACAATAAAAGTCAAAACGGCAGTAAGTAGCACCGCTTTTTTCATTTGCTCAGCTGTGATAACTCCAGCGGCCACTAAACGTTTTTCGCCAATTCGGTTTGCATCGGTTCCTTTTACGCCGTCTCCGTAATCGTTGGCATAATTGGACAAAACTTGTAAACCCAAAGTAGTCAATAACGCCAATACCAAAATGCGCCAATCCGAAAATCCTTGATGATAAGCATAAGCGCTTCCTACAATAATTCCCGAAACGGAAAGCGGTAAAGTTCGTAATCGTGCGGCTTGAATCCAGTGTTTCATTATTTTTGTTTGTTGTTTGTTGTTTTTTGTTAATTGTTTGTTGTTTCAAGTTTCAGGTTTACATTTTTGTCTTTCCGAGCTTGCGAGGAAACTCCTAACCTTAGGCAAACGCTAAACAAAGTTTAGCAAAAACACCCATCACCTACCACCTATCACCCATCAATATCACATCCAATTCTTCTCAGAAATTTCCACTTGATACAACCAATAATTCACCAATTGCTTAATTTCATTAAAATTGGCAGTAGTAAAACTAATGGTTCCACCAGCGGTTGATAAACTTACAGAACCAATATTGGTTACTTTTTGCCAAAAAAACTGATGGGTTTCAATTGCTTGAATTTTATATGGTTCTATAATAGAAGTATCAATATCCCAAGCGCCATTTTGTTTCACTATGAAATCATTGGAAACAAATAATCGATAATTCTTAAAAGAAAACCAAACCAATATTCCAGCGAAAACGATGAA
>JAGYJR010000025.1 GCA_018401995.1 Flavobacterium sp.
GTATCATTTTTTATCTGATATTTTCCAATATTATTTTCAACACCAAAAAAAACCGATTTTTCAATGAAAATATTATCCTTTTTAAATTTTAATGAAACTGTTCCGTTTGCAACACCTTCATATTGAGTAAATAATAAATTATCATCATATATTATTTTTTCAAAATTCATAAATCCGAAAGGATAAATATAAATTAAAACTAAAACAATTGATGAAATACAAATATTGATTATTCTAATTTGATTTTTGAATTTTTCTTTAAATCCTTTTATGATTTGACTGATAGAAACGAAAAACAACACAATAAAACAAATGAATGTCAATCCTGAAATAATCAAATCAAAAATTCCAGGAAGATTCTCCCAAAAGAAACTTGTATTTACTATTACTAGCAATAAAATAGAATAAATTGAAATAATATATTTTTTCATTTAACTTACAACTTCTCCTTCAAATATTTTCCAGTAACTGAATTCTTATTCTTCGCCACTTCTTCTGGTGTGCCAAAAGCCATTAGTTTTCCACCATTTTCGCCACCTTCTGGACCAATATCTAAAATGTAATCCGCACATTTGATTAAGTCCAAATTGTGTTCAATTACAATAATCGAATGGCCTTTTTCAATCAAAGCGTCAAACGATTTTAGTAATTTTTTAATATCGTGAAAATGTAAACCCGTTGTAGGTTCGTCAAAAACAAATAACGCATTGTCTTTAATGGTACCTTTTACTAAAAACGATGCCAATTTAATACGTTGCGCCTCACCACCAGAAAGCGTTGAAGACGATTGTCCCAATTGGACATAACCTAAACCAACATCCTGCAACGGCTGAATTTTCTGCACAATTTTTGTTTGTTTGTGCGTTGAGAAAAATTCCAAAGCTTCATCAATCGTCATTTTTAGAATGTCGTCAATGTTTTTTCCTTCAAAAGTGACTTCCAAAATCTCTTTCTTGAAGCGTTTGCCATTACAAGTTTCACATTCCAAATGCACATCGGCCATAAATTGCATTTCAATAGTTACTTCACCATCGCCTTTACAAGTTTCACAGCGACCGCCATCTACGTTGAATGAAAAATGTTTGGGTTGGTAGTTTCTTAATTTCGATACATTTTGCTTCGAAAACAAATCGCGAATATCATCATACGCTTTAATATACGTTACAGGATTTGAACGCGAACTTCTTCCAATAGGATTTTGGTCTACATATTCAATATGTTTAATTTTATCGAAACTTCCTGATAATTCTGAAAATTGTCCGGCTTTTTCGCCAACACCTTCCAATTTCTTTTGCATCGCTGGAAACAAGATTTTCTTTACCAATGTACTTTTTCCACTTCCAGAAACACCCGTAATCACGGTCAAACATTCCAAAGGAAACATAAAATCTTCATTCTTCAAGTTATTTTCTCTTGCTCCTTTGATGTCGATATGATTCTTGAATTTACGGCGTTTTTTTGGTACTTCAATTTGCTCGTCGCCATTCAAATATTTGGCAGTTAATGAATTGGCTTTCAAAATTTCGTCATACGTTCCTTGTGCAACCAATTCGCCACCATGTGTTCCCGCTTCTGGACCGATATCGATAATCATATCCGCCGCTTTCATGATATCTTCGTCGTGTTCCACCACAATTACCGTATTGCCTAAATCACGAAGATTTTTCAATACTTCAATTAGTTTTTCGGTGTCTTTTGGATGTAAACCAATACTCGGTTCGTCCAAAATATACATGGAACCTACCAAACTACTTCCTAATGAAGTTGCCAAGTTAATGCGCTGCGATTCACCACCAGAAAGCGAAGCTGAATTTCGGTTCAAAGTCAGATAACTCAAACCAACATTATCCAAAAACGATAATCGGTTGTTGATTTCAATTAGTAAACGTTTAGCGACTTTGGCATCGTATTCATTCAATTCTAACTTTTTGAAGAACGTAATGAGTTTATTGATTGGTAAATCGACTAATTCGGTAATATTTTTTCCACCAACTAAAACGTAAGTGGCTTCTTTTCGCAGACGTTTTCCTTTACAAGTCGAACATTTGGTTTTGCCACGATAACGCGATAACAACACCCGATTTTGGATTTTATAATTTTTCTCTTCCAATTCCGAAAAGAAATCGTTTAGTCCGGTGAAATATTGGTTTCCATCCCAAATCAATTGTTTTTGCGCTTCGGAAAGTTCGAAAAAAGGTTTGTGAATAGGGAATTCGAATTTGTAAGCGGTATTTACTAATTGATCTCTGTACCAACTCATACTTTCGCCTCGCCAAGGAAAAATGGCATTTTCGTAAACAGAAAGTGCGGTATTTGGAATGACTAAATCTTCATCAATTCCAATGATATTGCCATAACCTTCACACGTTGGGCAAGCTCCGTAAGGATTGTTGAAACTGAATAAATGAATATTCGGTTCTAAGAAAGAAATTCCATCAAAGCAAAGTTGTTACTGAATTCCAAAACGATTATTTGTAGTAACATCTTGTAAATAACAAACGCCTTTTCCTTCAAAAATGCCGTGTCAACAGCATCTGCCAATCGGTTATAGAGAATTCTTCTTCTTGCTTTACAACAATTCGGTCAATAGTGGGAGAATATCTTTATGATCAAGCGAATGTTAGTCAATTGTGTCCAATCGCACCATTTCGTTATCTACCAAAATTCTGGCAAAACCTTGTTGCAAAAGTACTTTTAGTTTGTCTTCAAAGCGCGACCTTCTTCAAATGAATAGGAGAAAGGGTAACCATTTGCTATCCATTGGAAGTTCTTTTACTTTTCGACAGCATCAGTTACGGTTTGTTTTTACTTCGTTACCAGAAATAGGTGAAAAGTTTTTCCAATTCTAGCAAAAGCAATTTCATATAATCATTACACTTCGGTTGAAGTTCCTGCAGTTGAACGAGCATTGGTAGTATTTACCTTTTGTTCGATAGCAATTGCTGGTGCAATTCCTTTGATATTCAACTTTTGGACTGTCTAATCGACCTAAAAATTGGCGCGCATACGAAGACAAACTTTCTACATAACGGCGTTGTCCTTCAGCATAAAGCGTATCAAATGCCAAACTCGATTTTCCTGAACCTGATAAACCAGTAATTACTACGAGTTTATTTCTTGGAATAGCCACATCAATATTTTCAGGTTATGCAATTGTGCACCTTTAATCAAAATGTTTTCTTTTGGTTCTAATTTAGAAAAATCAGTTGTGTTCATCATAGTTTGGTAAAGATTTGCAAAGATAACAATTGCAGTTTACTTTTCGATAGTGAAACAAGGTTAATTCATTGGAACTATTCTAAATGATTTGAGGATAAAACAATATAAACGAATCGCAATTATTGTGAAATTTTTGTTGTGTAAATAAATATGAAAAAAGATGTGCAGAAATCTGTTGTTTAGAGATCTCTGTTTTGTATTTTCTCAATGCTTTAGGCAAAAAGTTTAAATAAATTTGCTTTTGGTTTTTATGTTGAAATTTGAAGTTCAAATTCAAAATGTTAAAATAAACCTATATGAAAAATACTTTTTTAGACAGTTATTAACCTAAAGACTAAAGGTATTGTGTAAGCAACTAATTATACTTTCAGATGCAGAATTCTAGTAATATGTAAGTGGTGAGGGAAAGTGCTTTAACTATTCTCATTGAACGACATCAAGCAGAATCTACAATTTTATTTATTCTAAAATTCAAGACCGGGATTTGTCAGATGACATTTTTCAAGATACGTTTATTAAAGTTATTAAAACCGTTGAAAACGAAATCTTATAATGAAGAAGGAAAGTTTTTACCTTGGGTAATGCGAATTGCTCATAATTTGGTAGTAGATCATTTTAGAAAAAAATGAAAATGCCTATGCAAGAGATTCTGGTGAGTATTCTGTTTTTCTTTTTGTTTGATTCTAGTCCAAATATTGAAAGCAAATGATTACAGAACAAGTTGAATTAGATTTAGCCTACGATTGATTGACGAACTTCCAGATGATCAAAGAAGTTTTGATGATGCACATTTATCAGGATATGAGTTTTAAAGAAATTTCAGAATTAACAGGTGTAAGTATTAATACTGCTTTGGGAAGAATACGTTATGCTTTGATGAATTTAAGAAAAGTGATAGAAAAAAACCAAATTATTTTAATAATTAGATACTAAAGAAATTGTTTGTCGTTATAATTAAAAAACAAATTAATTTTATGGCAAAACTTTACTCTAGGAAAAAAATTAGCAACTTCAAAATGTTACCTAAAACGATTTCGTTTATACTCAATTATTCTAAAGCATTGCGTATTACCAAAGTGGGTAGTTTAAGTTTTGAAAGTATAGCTAATTGAAAGAAAAGCTCCGAAATGAGATTCAGGACTTTTTTACTTATGTACCTTTCCTCAAATTTTTATTACGGCTAAATTCAAAAATACTTATCTTTACCTACAACACAATCTTACCTTGAGTCAAAAATTATTACTCAACGCCAAAGAAATCAATATTATTTTTGCATCTAGTTGGCTTGTCAGTTGAGTAGAAAAACATCTCGATTTTCAGTACTGTACCCAGCAGGAATGCAACCTCGTGGCAAATATTTAGCAGATCGCATCAAGAAAATTTTGGAAGAGGAATACCAAGTCAAATCTAGCTTTAGGTTTTGGATATTACTTTCTTTAGAGATGATTTCGTAGAGGAGAAAACCATTGGAAGCTAGCGAAACCCAAATCGATTTTTAGTAGAAGATAAAAAGTGGTGTTCGTGACGATGTTTGTATACAGGAAGAAGTATCAATGCAGCATTAACAGCCATTCAATCTTTGGAAGACCATCAGAAGTGGAATTACTGACATTAATAGATAGAAGGTTTAGTCGTCATTTACCAATCCAACCCGATTATCGTGGGCGACAAGTAGATGCCATCAATAATGAAAAAGTTTTGGTTAAATGGCAAGATAATGACGGAGGAAGATGCCGTTTATTTGGTAACAAACTAAAACAAACAACACAACACAACATAAATGAAAAGAATTATCAGTAAATCATTTTAATAGAGATCAAACATATTACTAAAATGATATCGATTTAATTTTGAAACTGCTGACCATTTAAAGAAGTCATCAACCGCCCGATTAAAAAAGTACCATCACTTCGTGATATTACTATTGCTAA
The DNA here is from genome assembly GCA_018401995.1 of Flavobacterium sp. Taxonomy (GTDB): domain Bacteria; phylum Bacteroidota; class Bacteroidia; order Flavobacteriales; family Flavobacteriaceae; genus Flavobacterium. The sequence goes on from JAGYJR010000025.1 coordinate 5,151, forward strand.
TATTTTCTTTGAAAACAGTACAGAACCAAATTGTCTTTCGAATTAGCACAAAAGCGACTTTCTGCTGATGTAGTCAGTTTTTCTGCAGCGCACCAATCTTCCCGTTAAAAAGGAGAAACCCTGATTGATACTGTAAAGCAACATTTTATCTATGAAAGTAGATATGGTTGTGATACGACATAGTAGTCCGGGTGCAGCTCACTTTTTATCCGAAAATGTAAGCGAGGTATAGTAAATGCTGGAGATAGCGCACACAGACATCAACACAAGCTTTATTAAATAGTTTACGATAAGAAAAATTAGGAGATGTTGGCGGAAGAAAATCGTAATTGTTAGTGATATTTTACACTCAAAGTATTAGCATTATCTAATATTTTTGCTCTACAAATGCAAGGAGCCGAAGTGAAAGTTTGTGGTCCAAAACTTTAATTCCAAATATATCAGATCATTGGGAGTTTCAGTGGAACCAAATCTTCAGCTTTAGAATGGTGTGATGTTGCGAATATGTTACGTGTTCAAAACGAACGATTAGATGTGAATTATTTTCCATCTACTAGAGAATACACGCAACAATACGGGTGTAACCAAGAATTATTGGATTCCTTGAACAAAGAAATTGTAATTATGCATCCAGGACCAATAAATAGAGGTGTTGAAATTTCTTCAGATGTAGCCGATTCCCAGCAATCCGTAATTTTGGATCAAGTCGAAGAAAATGGAGTAGCGGTTCGTATGGCAGTAATTTATTATTGGCAAGTAAAATTAAAAATTAGTATATTAGCTATTATTCTTTACAATAACTATGAAAGTCGATCAAAAGGTCATACAACCATCATCAAAGACACTCAGAACAATCTTGAATCTTTTGTTCAAAAAGTAACCAATGAATATCATGTATTTCAAGGTCAAAATTTAATTTTGGATCTTTCTCACGATAAAACATTTGCAACTAAAGATTTGGCTCAGTTTAAAGATTTAGCTAAAAATCATAAAAAGCTAAGTCATTAATCTTGGTTTCTGATGCAGTTGATTTTGATAAAGTTCCCAATTACTTAAACGTGGTTCCTTCTGTGTTAGAAGCCCACGACATGATTGAAATGGACGAAATTGAACGCGATTTAGGATTTTAAATTAGTTGGGAGTTGGAAGATGGGAGTTGAAAGTTTTTACCCATTACCAACCCATCACCCAAAACCAATAAAGTGAAACTACAAATTCTTGGCTGTTACGCCGCTACACCACGAACCATGTATCCCACATCACAAGTTTTGGAGATGAAAAATCCACTTGTTTCTTATTGATTGTGGGAAGGAACTCAAATGCAATTGCGCAAGCATAAAATTAAGTTTTCAAAAATTAATCATATTTTTATTTCGCATCTTCATGGTGATCATTCTACGGATTAATTGGGTTGATTTCCACTTTCATGTTGTTGAACCGCGAAAACGATTTACGTTTATGGTCAAGGAATCAAAGAAATTATTTTGTTACAATTGCGCGCTTCGGTTGTTTTTACGGGTTATAATTTATATTTCCACGAATTAGAATCAAAGAAGTGAGTAATTTTTGAAGATGAAGCCGTGATTGTAAGAAACGCCATTCCACTGAATCATAAATTGTATACCAATGGCTTTCATTTCAAGAAAATTAGGCAAACCCGTCATTTAAACATTGAAGCCGTAGCGAAATATAAAAATTGAAAAATTGTATTTCGACAAAATCAAATCGGGCGGAAATGTGACTTTAGATTCAAGGTGAAATTATTACCAATGAACTCCTTTCTTTTCCTCCTGATGCTCCCAAAAGTTATGCTTTTTGCAGTGATACGGTTTATGATGAAAGCATTGTTCCTTTGATTAAAAACGTTTCTGTTTTGTATCATGAAACCACATTTTTAGAATCTGAGGCATTTAGCAGAAAAAACAATGCACACAACTGCCAAACAAGCCGCAAAAATTGCTAAATTGGCAAATGCTAAAGCTTTGAGTATGGGACATTATTCTACACGTTATGGTAGTTTAGAACCTTTTAAAACGGAAGCAGAAACCATTTTTGCCAATGTAATACTAGCTGATGATGGAAAAACAATCGAACTCTGAATCTTATTTAAGTAATTTTGAAGTTTTGTTTAATTTTTAAAAGGTAAAAAATAGATAAAATGAAAAGAGGTTCCAAAATGAATAACTTTCTCAATTATAGTATAAAATTTTTAGTTAATTTATTTGATTTTTTTAGTTCAAAATGAGTGATTTAGCAATTACAGAAAATCTTATGAGAAAAGTGAACTTCTAGAAACTAATATTCCAGAAGATCCAATCAACTTATTCAATCGCTGGTTTCATGAAGTAGAAGACTTTGGTGGTGTTGATGAAGTAAACGCAATGACAGTTTCAACTATTGGTTTGGATGGATTTCCAAAAAGTAGAGTAGTGCTGTTGAAAAAGTTCAACGAAGAAGGTTTTATTTTTTATACCAATTATGATTCAGAAAAAGGAAAAGCCATTCTGAATAATCCCAATATCTGTTTGTCTTTCTTTTGGCATTCTATGGAACGTCAAGTCATTATCAAAGGAATTGCTGAAAAAACTTCCGAAAACATTTCAGATAATTATTTTGCTTCTCGACCTGATGGAAGTAAACTTGGCGCTATGGTTTCCGCTCAGAGTGAAGTTATTCCAAACCGTGATTATTTAGAAGAAAATCTTAAAAAATTAGAACAAGAATTTGAAGGAAAAGAAATTCCAAGACCTGCTTTTTGGGGTGGATTTTTAGTTCGTCCAGTGGAAGTGGAGTTTTGGCAAGGTCGTCCTAACCGACTTCATGATCGTATTCGATATAAGTTGTCAGAAAACTACGATTGGAAAATAGATAGGTTATCTCCTTGATAGTCAAAATGTTAGTTAAGTGTTAAAATTTTAGGCATTTCATCGATTTAATTTGCATGTTATCGATAGTGTTGTACATTTGTCTTGTAAATCAGTCAGTTAATCGATTAACTGTATTTACAAACAACTATAAAATAACACTTAATTACATGGATTATGATGAAGAACGTAATTAACCTTTTTGCCCTATTACTCCCAATTTTAGTATTAACCTCTTGTTCGTCTGACGCAGAAAGTGTAGAAAGTACAGCTGTTGAAACGGCGAAAATGTATTCTCACAACACTACAGAGTTAGAGTTGTTAGATTTAGTAAACGCCTACCGTGTAGAAAATGGGTTGAATGCATTACAAATCATTCAGCACGTTTCATACAAATCTGAAGAACATAACAATTACATGATTGCTACAAATACTGTAAGTCATGATAATTTTTCTTCTAGAAAAGCTAATTTAGAGCAAGTTGTAGGAGCTGTTCGAGTTGGAGAAAATGTTGCCTACGGATTTTCAACACCTCAAGCTACTTTAAACGCATGGATTGCTAGTGAAGGTCATCGAGTAAATTTACTTGGAAACTACACCCATTATGGATTATCAATTAGAGAAAACGCAGATGGAAGAAAATATTATACCAATATCTTCGTAAAGAAATAAATTTTTTTGTTTAGTTTGTTTTTTAAAGAAAAGAGGCTGTTCTAATTTAAGAACAGCCTCTTTTTGATTTTTGGAATTAATTTCTTCCTTCTCGCATTTGTCGCAACAACTTTCTATTAAATTCGTCTTCATATTTTTTTAAAAGAATTACTTTTTTTGGTGATAAAACCACAAGTAAGTCTTTACTGAATTTTTTCTTTAAGCCATGTAACTCGTCTTCATAACTTTCAAATTGAGCAATCAATTGCAAGGCTTCTTTGTCTGAAATTTTTTCTTCATTATTATCTTTTAATTGATTGCCTAGACCTTTTAGTTTTTTATAGCGAATTTCAAATTGTTTTTCTTCAAATGCATTATAAATAGGCCAAAATTTTTGCGCTTCTTCACTACTTAAAGCTAGTTTTTCGGTTAAAAATGCTACTTTTAAAGCTTTAATTTTTTCTCTTTTTTCTTGATTTCCTTGCGCAAATGTAAAACTAGTTGCTAAAACAAGAATCACTACATATAATTTCATTTTCATTATCTTTAATTATTCGTTTAAGTAAAATTTTAAATTTTGGGTTTCTGATAAATACTCTTCTAAGCCATCATCTGAAAGTGCTAATGTGTTTTCCAAAGCATCAATATCTTCTTGTGTAAGTTTTTCAATGATATCTTCAGTAGTTAACTGATAACTTAAATAGGATTCAACACTAATAGATTCTTGTGAATAATTGGAGTCAAAATAGAAAGGAATTGCAATAAAAGCTAAAATAACAGCAGCAATAGCACTAACTATATATAATTTTCTAACTTGGAATTTAATTACTTTGGGTTCCTCTTTAGGTAATTGTGCCAACATCCTAGCTTCAAAACTTTCAAAATAATTTTCTGGTGTTTTGAAACCGGTTTCAATTTTGGGCTCTTTATCTAAGTTAAACGCTTTCATACTTTTAAGACTTAATTTTTTATAAATGGTTTAATTTACCTTTAAATATTCTTCAATTTTTTTAACGGCTAAATGATAACTTGCTTTCAAAGCACCAACAGAAGTGCCAACAATTTCTGAAATTTCTTCATATTTTAATTCCTCGAAATATTTCATTTTGAATACCAATTGTTGTTTTTCGGGCAAAGTAGCAATGGCTTTTTGTAATTTTAGCTGAATTTCATCACCATCAAAAAAAACATCACTTTCTAGTTTATTCAATGCTTTTTGTTGCGCTTCAACATTAGAAATACCTTGTTTTTTAGCTTTTTGTTGTAAAAATGAAAGCGCTTCATTAGTTGCAATGCGATACATCCAGGAAAACAGTTTACTTTCTCCTTTGAAATTTTTAATGTTTTGAAAAACTTTTATAAAGGTATTTTGCAAAACATCATCGGCATCATCATGGTTGAGCACAATATTTCGAATGTGATTATACAATGGTTTTTGGTACAATTGCAACAATTCCCTAAACGCCTCATGTTGGGTTTTAGGATGTAAAAGTTGGTCAATGAATACCTTTTCGTCTTGCACTTATTTTTTTCTTTATTCTTCTATGACTAAAGATAATCAAAAAGGTTTAATTTCGATTTTTATATTACTTTTACTTCAAATTTTTACCCAATGATTCAAACTGTAATTTTTGATATGGATGGTGTAATTGTGGATACTGAACCCGTTCACAAATTCGCTTATTACCAACATTTTAACGAACTTGGCATTCAAGTAACAGAAGAAATGTATACGACTTTTACAGGAAATTCAACTAGAAATATATTCCAAAAACTAAAAGTGCAATTCGATTTGCCTCATGATGTAGAAGATCTAATTCTGAGAAAACGCCATTTGTTTAACGAAGCTTTTGATGTAAAACCTGATTTGTATTTAGTAGAAGGCGTTTTTGAATTGATTCAAGATTTATATGCCAATGGAATGCAACTAATTTTAGCTTCTTCGGCTTCAAATGGTACGATTGAGCGCATTTTCAACCGATTTGATTTGCATTCCTATTTCACACATAAAGTTTCAGGCGAAGATTTCCCAAAGTCGAAGCCACATCCAGCAATTTTTGAACATGCTGCGAGTTTGTCATTGGCTCCCAAAGAAAATTGCATAGTAATAGAAGACAGCACCAATGGAATTGAAGCCGCGGTTGGCGCCGGAATTTTCTGTGTTGGATACGATAGTTTTCATTCCCAAAACCAAGATTTGTCAAAAGCTGATTTAATTATAAAGCATTTCAACGAATTGAATTTCAGTAAAATAAGCAACTTGATTTAATCTCTTGGTTCATCTTGAAACGTATGTTTGTCTAAAATGCGTTTGCTATCTTTTCTAACTGCATCGTTTTTTCGCATGGACCAAAAGAAATCACTGGAAAACTTTCTTGCTTCTTCCAAATTCACAATTGGAAACGGATAATCTCTTCCCAATTCGAAGCCATACAACATGGATTCAATTGGCGTTAATTTCCATGGTTCATGAATGAATTCCGTTGGAATATTGGCTAATTCTGGAATCCATTTTTTGATAAAAGTGCCGTCTTCGTCGTGTTCATAAGAGTTTTTTACCGGATTATACACTCTTAGGGTATTAATTCCAGTAACTCCAGCTTGCATTTGAATTTGCGGATAGTGAATTCCAGGTTCAAAATCTAAGAATTGCTGGGCTAAATGCGGACTACAATTTTGCCATGGTTGAAACAAATGATGTGTATAAAACGAAACCACTAAGGCACGCATTCTAAAATTCAAATAGCCCGTAGTATTCAAACATCGCATACAAGCATCAACTAATGGAACGCCAGTTTTTCCGTTACTCCAAGCTTTGTGATACGTTTCATTGACTCTTTGGTTTAAATTGCGATAGCCTTTATTTACGGCAATAAATTCCATTGTGCTTTCCATTTCAAACTTTTGAATGAAATGGGCTTGCCAACGCAAACGGGAAGCAAAATTAGAAATCTGACGTTTGAATTTTCCTTGTTGGTGCAATTCCCAAGCTCTAGTATACACTTGACGAATCGATAAATTTCCCCAAGCAATATAAGGTGATAATCGACTACAACCTTTTCTTGCCAATTCTGGTTTTGAAATATGATTGCTGTAATTTTGAACACGTTCTTCAAAAAATGAATTCATGTAACGTAAAGCTGTTGGCACGCCACCTTTCTGAAAATTTGGGTTGTGAACGGTTTTAATTGAAGGAATATTAAAATGATTTTCTAATTCTTCAATCTCAATATATTTGATAAAACTTCTTGATGTTGGTTGGAAAGGCAAACAATCCTTATCCATAAAATCATACCAATCTTCTTTCCAAGTTTTTCTGTTTTTGATACCACGAATTACGCCATTAGTAATGTATTCGTTCCAATGAATTCCTTTGTTTTTAAGAAATTCTGCAACAGCTAAATCTCTGTCATAAGTCAGTTTGATTCCTGTTTCTTGATGCGAATAAACGGCTCTAATTGAAATTAATTTGGTAAGTTTTTCAAAAATAGCAACAGCTTCACCTTCAACTATAAGAATTTGGGTATGAAAAGGTAAAAGTTGTTTTTGAAGTGCTTCCAATGATTGTTTGATAAAATCGAAATGACGTTGGCTGTAATGACAATCTTTCATCAACGAAGGTTCGAAAATGTAAAGCAATAAAGTCTTACCAGAAGTCGATAAGGCTTCATGTAAAGCTTCGTGATCATGCAAACGCAAATCTCTTTTGAACCAAACGATTTTCATTATAATAGGTTTTGTGGTTTATTGTTAGTTGTTTATTGTTTTAAACAAACTAATAAATTAATCAACCAACGGCTTCTTTGTAGACTTTAAGACATCTTTCTCGAGCTTCCTTGTGATCTACTATGGGTTTTGGGTAATATTGGGTTTCCAGTTCAGGAATCCATTTTTTGATGTATTTTAAGTCTTTATCAAACTTTTTGATTTGTTCTGTTGGGTTGAAAATTCGGAAATAAGGAGCAGCATCAACTCCAGAACCTGCAGCCCATTGCCAATTCCCAACGTTACTCGCCATTTCGTAATCTAAAAGATTTTGAGCAAAATAAGCTTCGCCCCAACGCCAATCGATTAGTAAATGTTTGCACAAGAAACTCGCTACAATCATACGAACACGATTGTGCATATGGCCAGTTGCGTTTAATTCACGCATTCCGGCATCAACAAAAGGATAACCTGTTTTTCCTTGACACCATTTTTTGAATTTCTCTTCGTTATTTTCCCACTGAATAGCATCGTATTTTGGTCGGAAACTTGCACTTTTAGTATGAGGAAAATGCCATAAGATTTGCATGAAAAATTCGCGCCAAATTAATTCGTTCCAAAAAGTTTCGTTCTTTTCAGCGATGGCTTTTGTAATCATTTTTCTGATGGAAACCGCTCCAAATCTCAGATAAATCCCAAGGTAAGAAGTTTTATTCAATGCAGGAAAATTTCTTGTTGCTTCGTAATTTTGAATTAATGTTTCAGAAATATCATAAGGAGTCACTTTAATTTCTGATTTTTCAAAGCCAATGTCAGTCAGCGATAAAAAAGAGTAGGAGTGCTTAACAACATTTTCCAACTTTTCTTCAGATGGATAATGAACCAATTTAATTTTCTTAAAATTCTCTTTCCATTTTTTGGAATAAGGCGTATAGACAACATAAGGATTTCCATCATCTTTAACTACTTCGCTTTTTTCAAATATTACTTGATCTTTAGAAGTCAAGAACGATATTCCTTTACTTACAAATAATTGATTCAGTTCTTTGTCACGTTTGCGAGCATAAGGTTCGTAGTCGTGATTCGTGTAAATCGAAGTAATTTTATTTTCTGCAATCAGTTTTTCGAAGATTTCAATAGGTCTACCATGAAAAACCGCTAAAGATTTCCCGATTTTTTTTAATTCCGATTGAATTTTCTCTAATTGTTCATGAATAAAGCTAACTCGGGCATCGTTTTTTGGTAACTGTGATAGAATATCTTCATCAAAAATAAAAATAGGTAACACTTCTTCATTGCTGTTCAAAGCATGAAAAAATCCAACATTATCGTCTATTCTTAAATCGCGTCTAAACCAAAAGATGTTCATGTTTATTTTTGTGGTTAATTGTTTCACGTTTCAAGTTTCAAGCTTCAAGTTTGATTTTTGAACTTGCTCTTGATCTTGAACTTGCTAGCCGTTTACTAATAAAGTTGACATTCCGCCATCTACATGGAAAATTTGTCCTGAAATCCAGCTGCTTTTATCACTTAATAAAAAGGTTGCCATTTGTGCGCTATCTTCTGGTTTTCCAAATCGTTTTAACGGATGACGTTCGGCTGATTTTTCTTGTTTGGTTTCGTTATTCAAGAATTTATCGGCTAATGGTGTATCGGTTAATGATGGCGCAATAACGTTTACTCTAATTTTTGGAGCATATTCTGCCGCTAAAGCTTTGGCGAATCCTTCAATAGCGCCTTTGGATGCGGAAACGCTTGTGTGAAAGGGCATTCCCATTGAAGCAGCAACACTGCTAAACGTTACAATACTAGCTTGTTCTGATGCTAATAAATTTGGTAAAACAGATTGTATTACTTTCACCAAACTTATGAAATTAATTTGTAAATCGGCTTCAAAAGCTTCTGGTTTTATACCTTTAAATGGTCGCAGATTGATGCTTCCTGGACAATAGACTAAACCATCAATTATTGTTGGTAGTAAAGAAGTGTCGATTGTGTCAGTTGTAGCGTCAAAAGGAATATAAGTTGCTTTTAAATCAACTAAATTTTCGTTACTTCTTGAAGCGATGTAAACGTTATTTTCGAATTGTAATTCTTTGGCTATGGCTAACCCAATTCCGTAGGAACCGCCAATTAATAATATGTTTTTCATAATATATTTTTTTTATTGATTGCATACGCGATGAATCGCGTATCTATACGAATTCACCGAACATTTCAATTAATTTTTTTCTTCGATATTCGAAAATTTCGTTCAATTTTGGTTTTACTAATATTGGGTGAACTAATTGACCTAGAATTCCCATTGGAACTTTATAATCTACAATATCTTCCATTTCTACACCACCAGGAATTTCTTTGATAAAATGTTTGTGGTGCCATAATGCATAAGGCCCAAAACGTTGTTCGTCAACAAAATACTGTCTGTCTACAACATGAGTAATTTCAGTTACCCATTTGGTAGGAATATTTAAAACGGGGGTAACTATGTACTGAATAATTTGACCTGGAAACATGGGTCTATCAGCTCCAGATAAAATTTTAAACCCCATATATTCGGGTGTTATTTTTTGTAAATTCTTTGGATCGGAAAGTAATTCCCAAGCTTCATCTAATGTAATTGGTAAATTTTGTTTGGTGTGCAATCGGTAGATTTTCATTGTGAATTTTTTTTGTAAAGATAATTATTGTTTAACTAAAAAAGAAATTTATTAAACAAAATAATTATAAATTTAGGATATGCTTAACATTAGTTTGAAAGCTTTTTTCTAAATTCGTAAAAAACTAATTTTAATGAAAATGAAAAAATTATTTATTACCGCATTATTTATTGCAAGCTTTATTGGAGTAGATGCTCAAGTGAAAACGCCTCAATCTAGTCCACTTGCTAAAGTTGAACAGGTTGTTGGATTAACGACCATTCAGTTGGAATATTATCGTCCAAGTGCCAAAGGTAGAACAGTCTATGGAGATTTAGTTCCTTATGGCAAAAATTGGAGAACTGGAGCTAATGGAAATTCAACGGTTTCGTTTAGTGATGATGCCACTATTGATGGAAAAGTGTTAAAAAAGGGAAAATATGCTATTTTTACAACTCCAAAAGCGGATAATTGGGATATTTATTTTTATTCAGATACCAATAATTGGGGATTACCAGAGAAATGGGATGATAGTAAAGTGGCTTTAAAACTTACTGTTAAGCCAGAAACTTTAAATAAATCTGTTGAATCATTTACAATTTCATTGAACAATTTAACAAATGATTCTGGTACATTAGATATTTCATGGGAAAGAACTAACGTTTCTATTCCTTTTTCATTACCAACTAATGCTGCTGCAATGGCTAGTATTGAAAAAGCCTTAGCTGGACCAACAGCTTCAGATTATTTTGCTGCAGCTCAGTTTTACTACCAATCTAACAATGATATTACAAAAGCTTTAACTTGGATTAACAAAGCTGTTTCTATGACTCCTGAAGGAAGAGACACTCCATTTTGGTATTTAAGAATGAAGTCCTTAATTCAAGCAAAAGCAGGAGATAAAAAAGGGGCAATTGCTACAGCAAAGGAATCTTTAGCATTATCAGTAAAAGCAGGAAATGCAGATTACGAAAAAATGAACAAAGACAGCATTGCTGAATGGTCTAAATAAAAGAGTTACTATTAATTCAATTGAAAAGTCCCGATGATTGTCGGGACTTTTTTATTATTCAGTTTTATTAAAAACTTTTTGCAGAATCAATCCAATAAAAATAGTTAATAAAGCTCCAATTGCATTAAGCAAGAGATAACTAACAATATCTAAATAATAGATATAAAAAATAGCCAATTGGCTAATACAAGCACCAATGAAAACGGCTTTTGCTTTAATGTAATTGATATAAAATCCGATTAAGAAAATCCCTAAAACCGTTCCATAAAAAACAGAACCAATAATATTTACCAATTGAATTAAATTCTCGAACAATGAACTCATACAAGCAAAAATAATAGCGACAATTCCCCAAAATAGAGTGAAGAATTGTGTTGCGTACACATAATGTTTGTCTGATTTCACACTAACATTTCTCTTGTAAATATCAATAGCGGTAGTAGCAGCTAATGAATTCAAACCAGAAGCACTTGACGACATGGCAGCACTCATGATTACCGCTAAAAGCAAACCAAGAAGTCCTTTTGGTAAATAATTGAGAATGAAATAGAGGAAAACATAATCTTTATCATTGGTTTCTGCATTTTTATTCACTTTTTCAATTACTTTTTTTCCAGCTTCTCGTAATTCTTTTTCTTTATCCGCTAAGGCAATCATTTGTTTTTTTAAAGTTGGATTGTCGTATTCATTATGTTGCAATTGCTCAATATAAATTTGATTAACCACTTTTTTTTCACTGTTTAATTCTGCAAGTTGTGATTCAATAGCTTCATATGCTACTTTTTCGGTTGAAGCTTTTACCTTTTTTACATTGGAAGGATTAAAATGTAACGGCGTATCATTAAATTGGAAAAAAACAAAAACCATTACACCAGTCAATAAGATGAAAAATTGCATCGGAACTTTCAAAATTCCGTTCATGATTAATCCCATTTGACTTTCCTTGATTGATTTTCCAGATAAATACCTTCCTACTTGCGATTGGTCTGTTCCAAAATAAGCTAGCATCAAGAAAAAACCTCCAGTAATTCCACTCCAAAACGTGTAGCGTGTTTCAGGATTATAGGAAAAGTCTAAAATGTCCATTTTACCATTGGCTCCTGCGACATGTAAGGCATTTGAAAAGTTCAAATCTTCTGGCAAATAGGATAAAATAACAAAAAAGGTAATAAACATGCCCGACATGATCACAAACATCTGCTGTTTTTGAGTCATATTAACTGCTTTGGTACCACCAGTTACAGTATAAATGATTACCAAAACACCAATGATAATATTCAAGAATGTCAAGTTCCAACCTAATAATGCCGAAAGAATTATAGATGGTGCATAAATGGTAATTCCAGTTCCTAAACCGCGTTGGATTAAAAATAAAATGGCTGCCAAGGAACGTGTTTTTAAATCAAAACGTTGTTCTAAATATTCGTAAGCCGTGTAGACTTTTAATCGATGATAAATAGGAACAAAAGTATAAGCAATTACAATCATGGCTAAGGGTAAACCAAAATAGAACTGTACAAACCCCATTCCGTCGTGATAGGCTTGACCTGGAGTAGATAAAAACGTAATAGCACTAGCTTGTGTTGCCATTACAGAAACTCCAACAGTGAACCATGGCGTTTCGTTGTTGTCTAATATGTAGTCTTTTACATTGGCACTTCCTTTGGTTTTGAATGCACCATAAACTACTATGAAAAGTAAAGTTACCGATAATACAATCCAGTCTAAATGTTCCATATTAGCTGTAAATTTCCATTAATAGATAAAAAATAAGAATATAAATGGCGTTGATTAACAAAACCAAAGTATAACTTTTTTTCCATTGGTGTTTTTTTTTCATATTTTTTTAAATTCCAATTTTCAAATTCCAAATTCCAATTGTTTTCGCTTTGCTCAAAGTTAGCCTACTTTGTAGGAGATTCCTCTTTCATCGGAATGACAAAAATACATCATCACTCCAAAGCAATCAAATTCGCCAGTAATTTGTATGCTCCGCTAACGCCTTCTGGTAATTCTCTGAAAAAGGATAATCCGGTGTAAATATAATTTCCTTTTCCGTGTTTGGCTACTAATAAACTTCCGTTTGATGGTGATTCGCCTTTGTCATTCATGGCTAAGATAGGAATAAATTCGTTACTCCATTCATTTGGGAAATACAAACCGCGTTCTTGAATCCAGCGATCAAAATCTTTATTGGTAATTTGATTCGGTTGGTTTAAAACGGGATGATTTTTGCTTAAAAATGTTACAGGAGCATCTTCTTCTGTCACTCTATCTCTTGAAAGTTTCAATTCGAATGGCGCAATTTCTTTGGTTACCAAATTATTGGTTGTGTTGTATTGCACGATTACATTTCCGCCGTTTTTGACATAATCAAAAAGTATTTTGTTCTTGAATTTCAATTCATTAACCACATTAAAAGCTCGAATTCCTAGGATAATGGCATCAAATTGTTGGATGGAATTACTTTCTAAATCTTTGGCTTCCAAATAGGTAATTTTGTAACTTAAATTTTCTAGATATTTCCCCACTTCATCGCCAGCGCCCATGACATAACCAATGTTTTTTCCTTTGGTTTTAATGTTCAAATTCACAAATTTAGCTTCTGAGGCTTCTAGTAAAGTTTGCGTTGGAATATGATTGTATTTAATTTGGGTTACTTCTTGGTTAAAAATCACATTTTCTGATTGAATTTGTGCCAAAATTTGCAAATTTTCTTCATTTTTAGAAGAAGTTACGCTAAAAGTGAATGTTTTAGTTTCGCCTTTTGTGCCAATGGAAACTGGAATTTCTTTAGGTGAAACTTGCCACGAAGTTGGAAGATTCAATTGTAAAATCCCTTTAGCATTATTCTCGAAAGCGGTTACTTTTACTTGAATTTCTTTGGTTTGATTGGCATTAAAAATCGCAACTTTATTCAAAAATTGTAACGAAAATTTTGGCGCTACCACAAATGGGCTATAGGTTTCACCAAAATCAGGTTCATTTTTCTTGAATACTAGATTTTTTATGAAGGTAAATGATTCATTTTCAATGTTTAATTCAAAAGTTATGGGAAATGGAAGTACAACTTCAGGTAAATTTCGTAAGTTTTTATCTGAAACCGTATATAAGCCGTTTTGTTGTTTTTCGTTTAACCAATATAAATTGGAATACGGAATTTCATTTTTAATCACAAACGGAATCAATTTACTATATTTTTCATTGTTTTTTAGTAATTGATTCACAGTGATTTTTTTTTGATTTAGTAAACGGACACTTTCCAATTTTACAAGGACTCCACTACGATTAATAGCTTCCAAATTAATTTCGATTTCGCTATTTCTTGTGGCAATTTCGGTTGAAGCGATTCCTTCCAAAAACAAACCTAAACAATTTTCGATTATTGCTTTGATTTCGTTGGATTTGATTGTTTTCCAATGATTATTTTCTAGATTTTGGATTAATTTGTAGGCTTTAATCAGTTCTGGAATATGAATTGACGGATTTTGGAAATTAAAGTTTTGCTCTATTGGAAGTAAAATTTCAGCAATGTTTTCGCCGCCTTTTACTCGTTTCCATGAGGTTTCAATCCCTTCGAATAGGTTGTCTTTAGGCGGTAATGTTCCTTTTAATAATTCTAAATATTCCAAATCTTCACCCCGACTTCCCAAAGTTCCAAAACCTTGACATTTGTGCTGACTTCGACTTAATGCTGCAATTTCGTGATTGCTTTTTCCCTTCAAAGGATAATAAAAATTGGCATTGAAAGTTAATAATTTCGATTTATCGGCTTTATTAAAATTTTCCTCTGAACCATAAAACCACCAAGACGTATTAAAGAAAATGCGTTTGGGTTGAAATTTTACATTTTCATACGCTTCTAAACTCAAAATTGCTGATGCTGTGTGGTGTCCGTGTGTAGTTCCTGGTGTTCGGTGATTGAAACGGTTGATTACAATATCTGGTTGGAAGTTTTCAATCACTTGAATTACATCTTCTAAAACTTCTTTTTTGTTCCAAATTTCGAAAGTTTCATTAGGTTCTTTGCTGTATCCAAAGTCATTGGCACGAGTAAAAAATTGGGTTCCACCATCAATTTTTCGGGCTGCTAACAGTTCTTGTGTTCTGATAGCACCCAGTTTTTCTTTCAATTCTGGACCAATTAAATTTTGTCCGCCATCGCCACGAGTTAATGATAAATAAGCCGTATTGGCATGATATTGATTGGATAAATACGTAATTAATCGCGTATTTTCATCATCGGGATGAGCGGCAACGTACAAAACTTTTCCTAGGAAATTGAGTTTTTGTATCTGCTCGTAGATTTCTGTGCTATTGGGTTTTTTTGGTGCTTGGGCAACAATTTTGGTTATAAAAAATAATAGTATAAAACAGTATTTTAGTTTCATTGTTTTGGCTTTGGAATCAAAAATAAACAATATAAAAAAAGGAAGCTTTTTTGACTTCCTTTTTTAACAGTTTTTTATCAATTGATTTAATCTGTAAATTCGTTACGCTCAATAGGTTCATTTACTATTGAAATTCCTTTTTGCATTAATAAGTTATTTGGAAAGGTAACTATTTCACCTTCATTATTTTTTAACAAGATATAGAAAGCTTTGATGTCTTCAATTTCTGCTTCGATTGGAAAATCTTTATCGTGAATTTTTATCTTATCGCCTATTTTAAATGGATAGGAGAAAAATAATACAATTCCTGCTGTTACGTTACTTAAAATAGACCATTGTGCAAATGAGGCTACACCAACAACCGCAAAAACGGATGAAATAAATAATAAAATTTGATCCTTTTTGACTCCCCAGGTTATGATTATGGTTAAAAATGCCAACGTTCCAATTAAGATGTTTATGTATTTGATTACTAAATTAGCTCTATGTTCTAAAACTTCATTAGTTTTTGCAAAACGTCTTACTATTTTTACTGTAATTCCTTTTGAAACAAAATAAATAACAATTGTAATTAGTGTTACTATTTCTTCAATTAAATACGGATTATTAATAATTTTCAGCATAATGAATTAGTTTTTTATATACTTTTTCAACGGGAAGTCCAACTACGTTTGTATACGATCCTTCTATTTTTGTAATGCCAACTAAACCTATCCATTCTTGAATTCCGTAAGAACCAGCTTTATCAAAAGGTTGGTAAGTATCAATATAATAACGAATGGCTTCATCTGATAACGAATTAAAAGTCACTTTTGTTGTTTCTGTTATTGTTTCCAAAGTGTTTTTGGTTTTGAAACAAACGGAAGTAATTACTTCATGTGTTTTTCCGGAAAGCGATTGCAACATTTGAAATGCATCTTGCGCATCTTTAGGTTTTCCTAGTGCTTTGTTTTCGTGCCAAACTATTGTATCACTGGTAATTAAAATTTCATTTTCTTCCAATAAATCAAAAGCATTGGCTTTTAATTCTGCCAAAAAAATGGTGATTTCCGAAGCTTGTAAATCATTGGGATAAATTTCTTCCACTTCTTTGATTTGGATAGTAAAATCGATATCCAATTCCCGAAAAAATTGTTGCCTTCTTGGCGAACCCGAAGCTAGAATGATACGTTTGTGTTGTAATTTTTCTCTAAGCATTTGGAACTGAATATGTAATTACAGCAATTGAAATTATTCCAAAAAATAAAATGATTTTCAATAACAAACTCAAATTACTATAATCTTTTTGAGTTTTGGCTGACCATGATTTGATGGTAAAAAACAACAAAGGCGCTATAATGAAAAGTAGAAAATAATAAATAGCATAATCGTAATTGGCTAAATTATTGTTCATATAGAAAACTAATAAAATTATAGGTAAAAACGACAAAGCAAAAACAATTTTTATGGTTCTACTTTTACCAATCAAAACAGGTAAAGTAGCTATTCCGCTGGCATAATCAGCATCGGTATCTTCAATATCTTTGACTAATTCTCTTAAGAAATTGATGATAAAAGCAAAAATAGCATAATCGGTTAAAATACTGAAAACTCTACGCATTTGGACTTTATTTCCTTCCCAAATTTCATTTCCTTCATGAGTAGACGGAACTAAATCGAAAATTCCTAAAATCAAGATACTAAACGATAAAACTAAAGCTACAACGATATTCCCAACAATAGCAATTTGTTTCAACCAAGTAGCATAAACATACAAAATAGCTGCTGTAAAAATGAATAGAGCGGCAAAACTCGGTTTTTGAATGACATTTGAAATGTAAAAACCACTTCCAACACCTATTAAATTTAGAGCAACATATAAATTGTAAGCCGTACTTTCTGAAATGGATTTACCCACGATGCGTTTTTTTGCAATTTCATCTGTTTCTTGATCAAGAATGTCATTAATTACATAGCCTGCCGCGGCTATACAAACTGTAGCCAATACCAATAAGAAAAACTGAAAATGCGATAAAGCTAAAAAATTCTTTGATGTTGTTAAGGTGGTAAAAGTAGCTGTTTTTAAAAATGTATAACGAAATAAAACTTGCATAAAAGCAAGCAATAACAAGTTTTGAATTCGAATGAGTTTAAGGTATTTCATTTAGTTTTTTGTTTGTTTTAAGTTTCAAGTTTGTAACGCAAAGTTCAACGAAGTTTTACACAGAGTTCCACAAAGTTTTTTTATTTGTATTGTGTTGAAAGAGCTACACAGAGACGTTTTACTTTCTGTAAGGTTACTTCCAACTTCCAACATCCATCATCCATCATTTAGTCGTATCGTGCATCAAAATGTTCCATCCATTTGCCTTGTACTTTCATTACTTGTTCAATTACATCACGAACGCATCCTTTTCCGCCTTCGATGTGAGAAATATACGTACTCAAACCTTTAATTTCTGGAGCAGCGTTTTGTGGGCATGTTGGTAATCCTACCAATTGCATGACGTGATAATCCGGAATATCGTCGCCCATGTACAACACTTGTTCTGGTTTGATATTAAAAATATCGATGAATTCTTTGAATGTTTCTACTTTATCAGAAACGCCTAAATGAATATCGGTGATACCTAAATTTCTCAATCTTACACGAACGCCTTCGTTTTTTCCGCCCGAAATGATACAAACCGTATAGCCATTTTCAACTGCAGCTTTCATAGCATAACCATCGCGAATGTTCATATTTCTTAGCATTTCGCCGGTTTCTGTTACGTGAATGGTTCCATCGGTTAAAACGCCGTCCACATCAAAAATAAATGTGGTAATCTGGTTCATGAGTTCTTTATAGCTTGTTGCCATTTTGTATGGATTGAGTTAAAAGTTGATAAATGGTTGTATAGTTTTCATCGGATAAAAAATCCAAATGTTTTTCAATGGTTTTGGTATCGTTTCGCAATGCGGGTCCAGTTTGTGCTTCTTTTGGAGTTAGTTCCAAAATCTTTTGAGCAGTTTCTTGAATCAATGGATGTAAAACTTCGAAAGGAATTTGGTTGACCTCACAAATTTCGTTTCCAATTTGATACAAATGATTCACAAAATTACAAACAAAAACGGCTGCAATATGTAAACTTTTTCGTTGTCCCGAGTTGATTTTGAAAACTTTTTGCGAAATACAATGCGCTAGTTTTTCTAAAAGTTGGTAATCTTGTTCATTTTCAGTTTCTAAGCAAATGGGAATAGGAGTGAAGTCGACTTTTTTGCCTTTAGTAAAAGTTTGTAATGGATAAAAAACACCTTTTCGATTTTTATTATGCAAAACCGAAAAATCTGATGAACCCGAAGTATGCACGACCAATCGATTTTCAAATGGTAATTTCCCTGAAACTTCAGCAATAGCATTATCAGAAACGGAAATAATATAAACATCAGCTGCTGCAATTTCTTGGTAATCGGAAACTATTTTTGATGAAGGAAGTAAATGATTCAATTGGTTAGGATTACGAGCAAAAACCTGAACCAAATCAATAGTAGGTGCATTTTTCATCACTTCTATTAAGTGTTGGGCTACATTTCCTGAACCTAAAATTACTACTTTAATCATGGGGTAAAAATAGTAAATTTTAATGATAAACCTGATAGGTTTCTAAAACGAGAAAGTTCCAAAATGTATTCAGTTAAATATACCTATCGGATTTCCGAAACTTTTCAGTTTTAAATAAGAGAATTTTTGTAAAAATTTCTTTGTTATCACTT
>JAGYJR010000026.1 GCA_018401995.1 Flavobacterium sp.
CCCTCAAAATCGATTCATTTACTGACTATGAGAAGAAACTATTCAGAACCAAAAATCTACACTGGTGGAGTTGATATTTCGCAATGGAATAAACTCACTAGTGAACAAAAAAAAGAAGCCCTTAAAAAAGATTGGTTTGTTTATTACAGTTTTAGAAACCCAAAAACTGGAAAGCTAAAAAGAATGCCTTATGTAAAAGCAGGTGCAAATCGCTACAATACAAAGGAAGAACGTTATGAGTTTTTAAAAACTATAAAAAATGCTTTGATTTTTTTATTAGACAAAGGGGTGAATCCTTATGAGGATAACGACTTAAAAGCACTAAATGAAAAACTTGAAGAAAAACCAAAAACAAGAAAAACTTCAAGTGTGGAGATTCAAGGAGCGAATGATTCTAAAGAAAAAACAGCGAGCAAGGAATTAAGCATTGAGCAAGCGGTAGAATTTGTTTTGAAAATCAAGAAGAAAATGTTAGCCGATACTATTTTTAGAAACTTTGAAAATAGAATTCGAAAGTTTGCAAGCAATTTTGATACAAAACAACCAATTTCCATAATAGACAAAAAAGCAATAAATGATTATCTGAACGAAGTCTTAATGATTAATACAGCTAGAACAAGAAACAATCACAGAACGGATTTAAGTAGTTTCTTCCAAATTTTGGAAGATAACGATATTGTTGCAACAAATTTTATCAAAAAAATACCTGTTCTAAAAACGAAAGCTGAAAAAAATAAAACTTATACTCCAACACAAGAAAAAGAGGTTTTTGAATATTTGGAACAAAATGATCCTTTATTACTACTTTACATTAAATTTATAAGTTATAATTTCTTGCGCCCAGTAGAAGTCAATAGATTAAGAGTTAGAGATATTGATTTCAAAGACAAAAAATTGTATGTTAAAACCAAAAATAAAGCCTTAAAGGTTAAAATTATTCCTGATATACTAATTAAAGAATTACCAGATTTATCAAAACTAAACCAAGACAACTACCTTTTTACTCCCAATGGTTTAGGATTAGAATGGGATGCAGAAGAAAACAATAGAAGGGATAGCTTCTCAAAGCGTTTTAAAACAGTAATTAAAGACCATTTCAATCTTGGTAGCGAATACGGTTTATACAGTTTTAGACACACGTTCATAACCAAATTGTATCGAAATTTAAGGGAAACCAAATCCCCTTTTGAGGCTAAAAGTATACTTATGAACATCACGGGACATTCCTCTATGAATGCCTTAGAAAAATACTTACGTGATATAGATGCGGAACTTCCAGAGGATTATTCCAATTTATTTAGATAGTTAATTTTGTTCCAAATAAATATTTAAAAATGGAAACAAAGTTGATTCAAATCGAAGCAGTTAGTGCAGAAGAATTTAAAACTGAAATTGTAAACGCAATTTTAGAACAATTAAAACCCTTATTGGAAAAGGAAAAAATTGAAGAAAAACAAAATGAAATGATAACCCGATTAGAGGCAGCAGAATTATTGAATATATCATTGGTCAAACTTTGGGATATTACAAAAAACAACCTGATTCCAAAATATAAAATTGGAGGCAAAGTTTTGTATAAGAAAAAAGATATACAGAATTTTATACAATTAAATTTAAAATCTTAATTTGGTATTATTGCAACGTGTTGCAACACGTTGCAATAATAAATATTACTCAAATGGAAAGTGAAGTAGACTACACACAAGAATTAGATTACCTGTTCAACAATTTAAAAAGTAGATTGTTATACTATTTAAGCGAAATAATAAATCAACATCCCCTTTTTATAAACGCTCAACTTAATATTGATAATAAATACTTAAATCAAATAATATACTTCAATAAAAATAGAAACGTACATTTTCAAATCACAATTGAAGATTATTTTGAAATTTTGGACAAGCAAAAATTACTTGAAGCCAACATTTTTAAATTGTTGCAACTAAAGTCCAACTTAAATAAAGAATCTTTTACTTTTATAATGGATAGCTACAATACAGAATTAACCATGCATTGGAACAATGCTAAAATATTAAATAATATTTATGAAGAAGCATGCTTTGTTAAATCTGATCTTTTGAAAAATTGTTTAATTGCACAAGAACAAATTTTCAACAATCACTTCAATGAAATTACACAGCGCTTTTTTACACCACCATTACCTAAAGAAAACCCTAGTTTAAAATTTATAAACAATATAATTAAA
Organism: Flavobacterium sp.; assembly: GCA_018401995.1. GTDB lineage: Bacteria > Bacteroidota > Bacteroidia > Flavobacteriales > Flavobacteriaceae > Flavobacterium. The sequence goes on from JAGYJR010000026.1 coordinate 2,207, forward strand.
TCAGAAAATAAACCTAGATTAAAAGATTTGATTTTAAAAGAGAATCCTGAAGCTATTGAAAAAATTATTATCAATAAGTTCAAAAACTACAATTACACTAACATAAACAGAATGTTTGTGGCTCTTGATGAATTAGGAATCTTGAAATTAGAGTATGGAAATCGTAAAGAACTTATTGAATGTTTCAACAATAGTATTGGAGAAAATAAATTTGAATACAAAAAAGTTTTTAAATCAAAAATTGATAAAATTGGCGATAGACATTATAAAATTATTAAAGTGAAAATAATCAAAGAACTTGGGGTTTAAAATCAATCAAAATCTGGAAAGTTTCTGGAAAGTTTCTGGAAAGAAAAGAAAAGCTTCTGGAAACCTTTAAAATTCAATCACTTAACAACTATTTTTATTTTTAAAAATCCTCATTCATTATAGTTTCGCATCATCAAAATCACAAGACGATGCAAAACTTAGATGAATTCAAAGAAACAATTAATAATGAATTAGGAGTAACAAACTCTAACAATCAATTCATCATTAAACCAGCCAATGAGTGGATTGAAGATGCAAAAGCCAGACCAAAGCCCAAAATGCTAATTGGCGAACTTTGGTTTGAAAATGAAATTTGTATTCTTTTTGCAGACACCAATTTAGGTAAGTCTATCTTAGCTGTTCAAGCAGGCGAAAGCATATCTTCTGGCAAGTCTATATGTGGGCTAAAAAATGAAGTTGAAGCCCAAAAGGTACTTTATTTCGATTTCGAACTCTCCGACAAGCAGTTCGAAAATCGTTATTCAAATGATTATAAAGAACATTATCAATTTCCTTCAAACTTTATTCGTGCAGAAATAAACGACGAATACATGTGCAATAACATTGTAGATTTCGAAAAGGAATTTATAAAATCTTTAGAAAACACAATTATTGAACACAACATTAAGGTTGTCATAATTGATAATCTTACCTATTTAAAAAATGAGACCGAAAAAGCCAAAGACGCTTTGTCTTTAATGAAAGAATTAAAAGCTTTAAAAAATAAGCATAACCTTTCTATGCTAATTCTTGCTCACACTCCAAAAAGAGATTCTTCAAAACCTCTAACCAAAAACGATTTATCAGGAAGTAAAATGCTAATTAACTTCTGTGATAGTGCTATTGCCATTGGTGAAAGTTCAAGCGAAAAAAGAATAAAATACATCAAGCAAATTAAGCAAAGAAATACGGAACAATGCTATGGTGCTGACAATGTAATACTTTGCGAAATTGAAAAAAACAACAGCTTTTTACAATTCAACTTTATGGACTTTGGCAATGAATACGAACACCTTAAAACTGTTGAAATTACCAATAAAGATGACAGAAACGATTCAATTCTTCAATTACACAATCAAGGAAAAAGTAATGTTGCCATTGCTGAAGAATTAAATATTTCTGAAGGAACAGTTCGATACGTTTTAAACAAATTAAAATCTTAAGTAAGCAACTATGAAAGCTAATGTTGCATATGAAGTATTTAAAGCCCTTTCCGATGAGGAAAAAGGGAACTTCATGACATTGGTACAAAATGACGAATTCAACAAAAAAACAATTGTTAGTAAAAGAAAACGAACAAAAAAAGTATTAATTACTGAAAAAGAAGCCATTGACTACCTTTTGAAAAATGTATTCTCTAAACCTTAAAAACAATAATCGTAAAAATCGTAAACATTTTTCTTTACGATTTTTACGAATGCAACGAATCTAAACTATGAACTTTAAATTTTCACTTGATTCTTCCAGCAAAAAATTCAATTGTCCTTCGTGTGCAAAAAAACGTTTTGTGCGATATATGGATAATGAAACGAAAAACTATCTTTCTGATGAATTTGGCAGATGTGATCGGGAAAGCAGTTGCGGTTATCACCTACCGCCTACTTCAAACCCAACTTTAGTTGATTGTACTTCTATAAAACCATTGCAACCGATTTCTACAATAGATTCAAAATTTGTTTCTGCTTCTGAAACTAAATATGATGAAAACCATTTATTCCAATACCTAACCCAACATTTCAAAGAAGAACAAATTTTACAATGTTTCAAAAAATATAGAGTGGGAACCTCAAAACATTGGAAAGGTGCTACCGTTTTTTGGCAAATTGACCAAAATGATAAAGTTCGTAGTGGTAAAATAATGCTAATTAACCCTAGTACTGGCAAAAGAGTAAAAGAACCTTTTCAACACATTAATTGGGTTCATTCCGTTTTGGGATTAAAAAATTACAATTTAAAACAATGTTTATTTGGCGAACATCTAGTTTCAAAACCATTGCAACAAATTGCAACTAAACCCACTATTGCCATTGTAGAATCAGAAAAGACGGCAATTACTATGAGTTTGTTTATAAAAAATACACTGTGGGTTGCAACTGGCAGCAAGAAAAATCTCAAACATGAATTACTACAAGGCTTAAAAAACTACAACATTATTTTATTTCCTGACTGTGGTGAATATGAAGACTGGAATAAAAAAGCATTAGAACTAACCAAATTGGGTTACACTATTAAATCCAGCAAGTTGTTAGAAAATTGCAACTACACTTCAGGAACAGATTTAGCGGATATCTATTTCAATTTAAACGAAAAAAGCAAAACCGAAATTACTAACGAATTTCAATTATCCGAAACCGAAAAACAAGTGCAACAAATTGCAACGAAAAACCCACTCATCATTGACCTAATTAACACCTTTGATTTAATGGATGAAAAAGGCGGTGGAATAAGGACTGAGTTGATAATTTAAAAAACAAAATTCCTTTACTTTAAGAACTTAATAGAATTTCATTTTAAAAAAAAGTTGTATATATTTGATGATAGTTACTAGTTGGCAGTAATGCGGTTGGAGCTCACAAATAAAATAAACAATATGAAAATCACTTCTGATAATAAAAATATTTTTGCTGTAATAATTGCAATTGAAAATTATAGACATTCTGATATATCAAGTGTCGTATATGCTGAGAATGATGCAAATGCTTTTAAAAATTTATTGATAACAGAATTTGGTGCTAAAGAGGAAAATATAATACTTTGGATAAACGAGAACGCAACGAAAACTGCATTAGAAGAAGAATTACCATATCACATTAGACAATTAAGTTCAGAAGATAAATTCATTTTTTATTATGCTGGGCATGGTTTTCATTACACCGACTCTAATAGATTAACAGTTTGGGATACACATAAAAATAATTTATTTGGTACGACAACATCAATTCAAGATATACTATTGAATCCGTTAGGGAAGTCTGAATGTGAAAATAGTTTAATATTTATTGATTCTTGTTCAACCCAAATTAGTGATGACATAACAAGTAGAGATTTGATAAGTAGTATGTCAACAAATGAATTTGAAGAATTTAGTAATTCTTCAAACACGAATGCTCTATTTTGTTCCTGTTCTCCTGGAGAAAAATCTTATCCGAGCGAAAAACTGAAACACGGTATTTGGACTTGGCATTTAATTGAAAGTCTAAAAGGAAATATTCCTGAGGCAATCTTTAAAGATGTATTCGTTACTGATTCATCTTTACAAAATTATTTACGCATGGCTGTACCTGAATTTATTACACGGGAAACAACAATCAAAGGAACTCAAACTCCATTTTCAAAAATTTCTTCTACGAATACAAAAATTATTAAAAAAATAATTCCTGCTGAACTAGAAGTTATAAAAGAATTTCCTCAACTTAGATTGAAATTTGAAAGCTTAGAATTAAGAAATATCAAAACACAAGATGTAAAAGACTTGTCTGGGTTTGATAAAAAGAAAAAGCACTTTCCTCCTAAGTATGTTAATTTTGCTGGAAATAGTTTTATCCAGAGTATTTCCATTGAGGAAATCCAAGAAGAAATCCAAGAAATTTATGAGAATTCTAAAGAAATATTAAACCTAAAACGACGAGATATAATAAAGAATCTGATGATGATAGGATCAATAGAAAATAATATTTTTAGGTATTATCTTGAAATAAATCAACATCATAAAAACCCTGCTTTAGCAGTAATCACTAGAAGATTAATTATTCGGGTACCACGTTCTAAATTACCTATTAATTTTCATGAAATTTTCCCAATCCAACCAAATAAAATTGTTATACCAATTGATGGAGAAGTTGATTTTGATGATTTAGTTGAGAGATTTGAAAACTTAGAAGAATCTGTTGGTGGTCAATTACAGGAAGATGATGTCAAGGGAACAATTGAGTATATTTCTGAAGATAATTTGACAATAACAATTAATACCATTGATAAGGAAATGATTATTAATCCCAATATGCATTTAAATTGTTTAAAGTTAATAGACATTGCGACAGAAGGGTTAAAAAAAATAACTGGCCAAAATGACTTATTGTTACTCTCATAAAGTACGACTGCCAACACACGCTAAAAGCAAGTTAGTGTTAATGCTACAAAAAAACCGCAGAAAATGAAAGATATAAACGAAAAATATAAAACATTTGAAATTGAATTCGATAATAATATTGAATTTGTTGCAAATTTTTCAGATTTAGTTAGTTATAGCGGACGCATTATATCATTTATTTCTAAAGAAAAAATGCATATTGTAAATTCTACTTTATTAGAAAGTGCAATCCAAACACTAAAGTCTATAAAACTTTGTTGTTCAATAGGCAGTTTTTCTGACGCAAATACATTGATTAGAAAATTACGAGACGATTTATTGCAGTATGTCTATGTTCTCGCGATTATTAATAGGAGAAAAACATTCACTCAAAAATCATTGGGTAGTTTAAAAATGGATTCTGTTGAAGAATTCACAAATGGTTTTTTAGGATTAGAATTTAACAAATTGACAGATGACGAAATAGCTGTTGAAGCTTGGTTAAGCAACAAAGTTTCGGAATTACCATATAATTTAAGAAAGAAATTAGAATTTGGAAATTATATGAAAATATTAAAGTTAGATTCAAATGTAAATGAAATTCTAATTGAATATAAACTACATAAATATTGGGAACAATTACAAACCAAACTCAATAACTATGTTCATAATAATGGAACACAATTTTCACAACATAATTTAATTAAATCAAACAATCCAAATCTTGAAATATTTTTACAAAATATAAACATTCGTACATCATATGTAGTTAGTTTTTTTCTTGTTCTTATTACTATGATTGAATCATCATTATTGTGTTCAGGCGATATAGAAGATTATCTTGATTTAGGTATTCAACCACCAGAAAATTGTCAATTCGAAATAGCGCCGTTTATACAAGAATATATAAATAGAAAAGTTGTAACAATACATCCTGAACTTAAAGAATTTTTGCAAAAAAACAATAGTCACGGAATGAAAATCGAATAAAGCACTGTCACTAACAGGAGTTTGGCATGATTGCGAATTTTGTGGTAAATTCTAATTTACTTTTAGCAAGAAATTTTAACCTTAACAGAAAAATAATCGAATTCAAACTTAGCAATCTCACAATGCGAAAAACCGTTTTGGAGATTTTTAAAAAAAATCAAAACATGAGTAATATTGAATATCGACGTGAAACAGCAAAACTTGGTCTTCAAACATTTTTTTTATCAGTTGAAAATAATTTTCATGATCGAATTTCAGATGAAGCAATACAAATATACGAACAGAAAATAAAGGATATTAATTTAAAAGATAGATCAACGGATTATGAAAATGGTGATTACTCTGGAGCAACTATAGAAATGTATTTTTTAGAACAAGAACTCAAAGCATTATCAGAAATGAAGATTGTATATGCTTACAAACATTTTGAAAATAAATTAAAGTTTTTACTTAGTGCAGCATATGGTATATCTAAAAATAAGATGTTTAAATGGGATTTTGTTATTGAATTTTTAAAAGAAAAAAATATTGATGTAAAAAAAGTAAAATGCTATGCTGAAATAAATGAATTACGAAATCTAAATAATAATTTAAAGCATTCTGACGACATTAAAAATGATACAAAAGTTTTAATGATAAAAGAATTCAAGAAAAAAACCTTTCTTAAATATGAAGATTTATTAGCTTTCTATAAAAGGATAGAAAATGCTCCTTCAACATTTATTTATTCACTATCCGACTTAATTTACAATGATTTGTATGTTTTTGACGAAAACAGAATTGACTTAGAAGCTGAAAAAATAGCGCTACGAATGACAGAAAATGAAGCGAAAACACTAATTAAAAAACTTAAAGAAAAATATTAAAACTTCGCTCAAGACAGCTAACTATTGCACAACTACAAAATTTTGAAAACAATTTTCAAACCACAAACCCAAACCTCTTTCAACCCCATTTAAAGAGGTTTATGATTCCAATTTCAACATCTTTCGTATTTTTGAAAAAGTCTTTAAAAACTCACTCCTATGACACTACACGAAGCAATTGAAAAACTTTTGAGACAAAACAATCGAGCAATGACTACTCAGGAAACTGCGAATGAGTTGAATAAAAACGGTAGGTATTAAAAGAAGGAAAATGCCGAAATTAAAACATTTTAAAATCCACCCATGAACTTCCTATACGCTAAAGAACTAAAAGAAAAATATAAAGTTTACAGTCACTTTTACGACTTAACAATCAGCGATACTAATTTAAATTGCCGTAACATTCTCGAAATCCGAAAAAATGACACAAATGAAGAAATTGCTGATGTAGTTGTAATAATGATGAATCCAGGCTCTTCTACTCCATTGGACAAAAATCATAAACCTGAAAATTACAGTTTTGACAACTTTCTAAAATTGAAAAACTTCTCGCTAATTCCAACAAAACCAGACAACGCTCAATATCAAATCATGCGGTTAATGGAATTGAACAATTGGAATTTAGTTAGAATTCTAAACTTATCCGATTTAAGAAACGGAAATAGTAGCAATTTTAAAAAGGAATACAAAAAAGCTATGGAAATTGATGCTTCTTCACCGCATTGCATCACACATCCAAAAAGGAAACAAGAATTGAAAAAAGCATTAATTTCGAAAACCAACAAAATAATTGCCGCTTGGGGTGAAGTAAAAGAACTAGAAAATTCCGCAAAAGAAATACTATCTTTAGACTTTGAAATAATTGGAATTCCAAGAGAAAATCCAATTTATTACCAATATGCAAGTCCATATTATAAAGAACCTAAAATAAATTGGTTAGTTGAAATTCAAAAACAAATTACTGTATGACAATCGAAAGAACTATTGAAATACTTGATGCGCTAGCAAACGGCTGCTCACCAATTACTGGAGAAGTTATTCCAAATGATAGCGTTTTGAACGAACGTGAAGTGATTCGTGCTTTAGAAAGAGCCATTGTGCTTTTAGAAAACAAAACAACTGAAAGTTCATTATCAACAAAAGTTCTAATTCCAGAAGAAGAAATAAAACATGCCATAAAACTTTTTACAAACCTAAACTACTACCCCACTTATAGTAGATTAACAACTTTTTTTTTAAGAGTTAAACTTTTTTCTTATCCAGAACTTAATAATGATACCCTTTACGGAAAATATAGAGGGCAACTAAATAAAAGCGAATTGCGAATATTTTTTTCAAAATACCTTTTAGACAATGGCTATACGCTTCACGGCAGATTAAAAACAGAAAAAAATTATAGGACGCCTACCGACGATACTTTTTTCCAAGAGCCTGTCTTCAACAATTTATCAGATGAAAGTATTGAAAACCTCAAAAGAACAATCAACAATATGGAATTAGTTAAAATTGAAGATTTAACTGAAACTGTTATTCAAGCCAGAAAAGCTTTTAGAAGAGCATTTGAACCTTGGTTTGATATAGAATACAAACTATTAGAAGACGCACTTAAAAACACTAACGACTTATTACTACTCTCACAATGTTTCCAAAGAAGTAAAAGTTCTATTTTAAGTGCAAGCAAAAAATTTCTAAAAATTGAATAGTCATTTAATTGCCCATCCCAATTAAATCAAATAAATTTGAAATCCACACAAAATACAAAACCAATCCACAATGTCTGAAGACCAAAAACGAGTATTAGAACAACAATTATGGGGAATTGCCAACCTATTACGTGGCAAAATCAGTGCCGACGACTATCGTGATTACATACTGGGTTTTATTTTCTTTAAATACCTTTCCGAAAAGCAATATTTATACGCTAACGACTTATTAGAAGGCGAAGAAGTAACCGATTACGCTAAAGTAACCGACAAAGAAACGCTTCAAGCTATTGAAGAAGAATCGTTGTTGAAACTGGGGTATTTCTTAAAACCTACCGAACTTTTCTCGGTTATTGCCGCTAAAGGAAACGCTAATACTGAAGTAGAAAGCAATTACATCATCGACGATTTAAAAGCGGTGCTGAATCACATCGAATTGAGTACGATGGGAACCGAAAGCGAAGACGACTTTAATGCGTTGTTCGAAGATTTGGATTTGAATTCTACTAAAATTGGTAGAACGCCCGAAGCTCGAAACACGATTATCGTTCAAATTTTAAACCATTTAGACCAAATCGATTTCAAGTTAAAAGACATTGATTCGGATGTTTTGGGCGATGCTTACGAATACTTAATTGCAAAATTTGCTGCTGGTGCTGGTAAAAGTGCTGGCGAATTCTATACACCCCAACAAGTGTCTAAAATTTTAGCACAAATTGTAACTACTGGAAAAACCAAAATCAAATCGGTTTATGATCCTACTTGTGGTTCGGGTTCGTTGTTGTTGCGTGTGGCAAAAGAAGTGGAAGTAAGTGAGTTTTACGGACAAGAACAAAACCGCACCACCTACAACTTGGCTCGAATGAACATGATTTTACACGATGTGCATTTTCGTGAATTTGACATCAAACATGAAGATACGCTAGAACATCCTAAGCATTTAGACTTACGTTTTGAAGCGGTGGTAGCCAATCCTCCATTTTCGGCACATTGGAAAGGCGATGCTAGTCCGTTGTTTAGTACCGATGAACGTTTTAGCCAATACGGAAAGTTAGCCCCAAAAACCAAAGCCGATTATGCCTTTTTATTACACATGGTGCATCAATTAGCCGATAACGGAATTATGGCAACCGTTGTGCCGCATGGTGTTTTGTTTCGTGGTGCTGCCGAAGGTGTTATTCGTGAATATTTGATTAAAGAATTGAATTATTTGGATGCCGTAATTGGATTACCTGCTAATATTTTCTACGGAACTTCTATCCCAACCTGTATTATGGTATTTAAAAAATGCCGTGAAAAAGACGATAGCATTTTATTTATTGATGCTAGTAGCGATGAGAATTTCGTAAAAGAAGGCAACCAAAACATATTGCGCCACCAAGACGTTGAAAAAATAATTGCAACCTACCGCAACCGAACTGCCATTGAAAAATACAGTTACGTGGCAACTCTTGACGAACTAAAAGAAAACGATTACAACCTGAACATTCCTCGTTATGTAGATACATTTGAAGAAGAAGAAAGTATAGATTTAGACCAAGTTGCAACTGATTTAGTAAACCTTGCAACCGATTTAAAAGCGAATGAAACTACTATTGCAACCTATTGCAACCAATTGAATATTAAAACACCTTTCTAATGATTGATAAAGAATTTAATAATATTAACCTTTTGAAATATTTTGAAAACACTGATAATTTATGGGATTTTCATAATCAGTTCAACTTTGAAAATAATGATAGAGCAATTGTAATAGTTGGGTTATCCTACATTGATGATTTGCTTTTAAAATGTCTTGAAAATTTCTTTCCTGATAACTCAAAAACAGTTGAAAAACTTTTAGGTCATAGAGGAGTTCTTGGGAGTTTCAATTCCAAAGTAGAATTGCTTTATTGTTTAGGTTTTATCGATAAAATAGTGAAATCAGATTTAGATACTCTTGGTGAAATTAGAAACAAATTTGCACATAAATTAAAAATTTCATTCGAAGATGAAGAAATTATAAAAAAATGTAATTCATTTAAATGGCATGAAATTGCCATGATGCGAAAAGCTCCAAAGGAAACTAATGCAATAGACATTTTTAAAGTTGAAGTTAATACCGTGGTTAGTCATTTAAGTGGAATTGTATCCATTTGTGCATCAGATAAACGAATTTTAAAAGATGCTTATGGAAAATAATTTAATACCAAAACTACGTTTTCCTGAATTTAGTAATTCATGGGAAATAAAAATTTTAGAAAAAATAGCAAAAAGAGGCACGGGACATACACCTGATAAAAATCATACCGAATACTACAACGGTGGAATAAAATGGATTTCACTTGCTGATAGTAATAAATTAGATAATGGTAAAATTTATAATACAAAATTCAATATTTCTGAACTAGGAATAAAAAAATCTTCGGCAGTAATTCATCCTAAAAATACAGTTTTACTAAGTAGAGATGCTGGTGTCGGTAAAAGTGCAATAATGTCAGAAAGTATGGCGGTTAGTCAACATTTTGTAACTTGGTTTGGAAAAAATAATGAACTTGATAATTATTTTCTTTACTATAAATTACAAATTTTAAAACCTGTTTTTGAAAAAATTGCTGTTGGTAACACAATAAAAACTATTGGAATGCCTTTTTTTAAAAATTTAAAAATAACTATTCCAGAATATTCAGAACAACAAAAAATCGCTACATTCTTAACATCAGTAGATGAACGTTTAACGCTTTTAGCCCAACAAAAAGAAAAACTGGAGTTATACAAAAAAGGCCTGATGCAACAAATTTTCTCCCAAAAACTAAGATTCAAAGACGAAAATGGCAAAGAATATCCAGATTGGGAAGAGAAGAAATTGGGGGAGATTTGTGAAAAAAAATCATCAAACATTTCTGCTAATACATTAGAAAAAAATCATGGTGAATTTAAGATTTATGGTGCAACTGGATTTTTGAAAAAAGTAGATTTTTACCAAGAACAAAATGAATATATTTCTATTGTTAAAGATGGTGCTGGAGTTGGAAGAATTTTATTATGTGAAGCAAAATCATCTGTTTTAGGAACTTTAGACAAAATATTTCCGAAATTAAAAATTGACATCTATTTTTTATTCACAACATTAGAAAATATTGATTATACGAAATATTCAACTGGAAGCACTATTCCTCATATTTACTTTAAGGATTATTCTAAAGAAAAAATTAAAATTCCATGCTTAGAAGAACAGCAAAAAATTGCTTCGTTTTTATCGGCTATCGATGTTCAAATTGAGGGCGTTAGTAAGAAAATAGAGCAAACTAAACTATTTAAAAAAGGGTTGTTGCAGCAGATGTTTGTGTAATAAAATATGGAAACAAAAAAATTTTACTTGTTTATAGATGAAAGTGGCGATCATGGTTTGGTTAACCTTGATTCCTCATTTCCTGTTTTCCTATTATGTGGTTTACTAACTAGTGAAGAAAACTATGCTGACATTCGAAAAAAAATCAACACAATAAAAAGTGAATTTTGGGATAATAAACAAGTAATTCTTCACTCAAGAGATATTAGAAAATGTGAAAAAGAATTTCAAATTCTATTTAACTTAGAATTAAAAGCTCGTTTTTACGAATTGATAAATGACGTAATTGCTAATTCTAAATATCGTATTCTAGCATCTGCAATTAACAAGGAAAAATACATAAAAATGTATGGTAAATTGTCTAATGATGTGTATGAATTAGCTTTATCATTTATTATTGAACGTGCAATTTTTAGTTTAGATGAAATTAAAGATGTAAATAAAAAACTAGAAATTGTAATTGAAAAAAGAGGAAAAAAAGAAGATAAAAAATTAGATGAACATTTTCAACGACTTATTTCTAGAGGAACGGGCTTTGTGAGTGCCGAACGTTTAAAAGAAGTGGATTTAAAAATTACTTTTAAAGATAAAAAGGAAAACATCAATGGTTTGCAATTAGCCGATTTAGTTGCTTATCCTATTGCAAGATATGTAATTGAACCCAAAAGAGCCAATCCAGCATTTGATATCTTAGAACGAAAAATTTACAAGAATAAAGGAAAGAGACATGGACTTAAAATATTTCCTTAAAAAACAAAAGCCAAACAAAACGTTTGGCTTCTATTCGACCGGGGACACCCCAATCCTTTTATCTTTGATTATTTATCTCTGATATTATGTTGCAAATATACGATTTTTTTTGAAAAAAACATTATTTAATCAAAATTGAACTATTTTTTCAAAAATTGCATCAAAAATAATTTTGCACGCATTTTTTTACAAAAGCACCGTTTTGCGCGCATTTTTTGAAACTTGCACGCATTTTTTTAATTTTAGCAAATGACAACTGCATCCAATTACATGATTGGGAAAAACAACTTAAACTAAATTTGCACGCATTTTTTTATAAAACCTTAGTTTTGCACGCATTTTTTTACACTTGCACGCATTTTTTTTCTATCTTGCACTTAAAATTTTAAAAAAGTGGCTCAAAACACGCATTTTTCTACGTTGACACGCGTTTTTAACGGAATCACACTTCCAGAGGAATGTTGGATTTCGGGCTACGCGGCTATCATAAACAAACTACAGCTAGCAATACCTTTTCCAAACAAAATAGTAGTAGTAAACACAAAATCTACGGCACAGGAAACGGAAATTTTTTCCATGCTTCAAAATGCTTATCAGGTTGAAGACAAAACTAGTATTGACGAAATTCAAGCCTTATACCATCATTTGGTATTTGCATTGAAATATGAAGGGATTAATCTTTTAGTGTTTAGTAAAATTGCCAAACACTATTCGTTGCAACAATTGGCAACCTTAGTAACCTTAGAACCTTCAGGACAATATTCAAGAAGAATATGGTTTCTATTAGAATGGATTTTAGGAACAGAATTGCCAAATGTTCCCAATTTAACCCGAAAAACATACGTTGCAGTAGTAGATACTAAATTGCAATTTGCCGTTGAAGGTGTAAAATCACAACGACACTTAGTCATCAACAACCTTCCTGGAACAGTAAATTTTTGTCCACTAATCCATAAAACCAAAAAACTAACCGATTATATTGAAAAAAATGTAACCGCACAAAACAATAACTTTCTTAGTAAAATACAGAAAGAAGTAATACAAAGAGCTTCTGCCTTTTTGCTTTTAAAAGATTCCAAAGCTTCGTTTACTATTGAAGGCGAAAGCCCAAAAAGCAAACGAGCTGCACGTTGGGGACAAGCCATTGGACAAGCAGGAGCAAAAAAACTAAGTCATGAAGAACTCGAGCGATTGCAACAAATCGTAATCGAAAATCCTCGATTAATGAAAATGGGCTATCGTGATGAAGGTGGATATATTGGCGAAAGAGACCGAGACACCTTTTCACCACTACCCGACCACATTTCAGCCAAACAAGATGACATTACAACCTTAATGAACGGTTGGTTGCAAACCAGCGAATTGCTTATAAACAGTGATTATGATGCGGTATTAGCGGCAACAAGTTTAGCGTTTGGTTTTGTATTTATTCATCCTTTTGTAGATGGAAACGGAAGAATTCATCGTTACCTTATTCATCATGTTTTAGCAGTTAAAAACAGTACGCCACAAGGGATTATTTTTCCAGTTTCGGCATCTATATTAGATCATATTCAAGAATACAGAAAAGTATTAGAAGCCTATTCCTTGCCTTTGCTAGATTACATTGAATGGAAAGAAACGGAAAAACACAATGTAAATGTCACTAACGAAACCATCGATTTGTATCGCTATTTTGATGCTACCAAACAAGCAGAGTTCTTATTCGATTGTGTAAACGATACCATAGAACGAATTATTCCAGAAGAAGTCGATTATTTAGTTAAATATGACGAATTCAAAACATTTTTAGACAATAATTTAGAAATGCCCGATGATATGGTAGCACTACTGGTACGATTCTTAGAACAAGGAAACGGAACATTATCAAAAAGAGCCAAAGAAAAAGAATTTGAAGCATTAACAGCCGAAGAAATAAATACAATAGAAGAACAATACAAGCTAATATTTTTATCTTAATGACATCACAACCCGAACAAATATTAGAAAATAATCTCGTTGCACAACTAGTAAAACTAGGCTACAAAAAAATCGAAATCAAAGATGAAACCGATTTGTTAGCCAATTTAAAAGTGCAACTGGAAATTCACAATAAAATTACCTTATCCGATAGCAGTTTTCAGCAAATTTTAAACTACATCAACAAAGGAAATATCTACGAAAGAGCGCAAATCTTGCGTGACCGTGTTCCTTATACTGACGAACAAGGTGAAACCAAAACTATTGAGTTAATCAATCAAATTCACTGGTGTCAAAATCAATTCCAAGTTACCCAACAAGTAACTATGGAAGGAAAATATAAAAACCGCTACGATGTTACTATCTTAATCAACGGTTTGCCCCTAGCCCAAATTGAATTAAAACGAAGAGGTCTAGAACTAAAAGAAGCTTTTAATCAAATCAACCGCTACGAAAGACATTCATTTACGGCTGGTTATGGTTTGTTTCAATTTGTGCAATTGTTCGTAATCAGTAACGGCGTTAATACCAAATATTTTGCCAACGCACCTATAAAAGCACGTTCGTTCAAACAAACTTTTTACTGGACAGACGAGAAAAACAATCTCATCACACAACTTCCCGATTTTGCCGATATCTTTTTAGAGCCTTGCCATTTGTCTAAAATGATAACAAAATATATCGTATTAAACGAATCGTATCGCCTATTGATGATTTTGCGTCCATACCAATTTTATGCTACTGAAGCAATAGTAGAACGGGTAAAAACAACTACTAAATTTGGCTACATTTGGCATACAACTGGTTCAGGAAAAACGCTAACATCGTTTAAAACCGCCCAAATATTAACCAATTTACCCGAAGTGTACAAAGTGGTTTTTGTAGTTGATAGAAAAGATTTGGATTACCAAACTACTAAAGAATTCAATAGTTTTTCCAAAGGAAGCATCGACGGAACCAACAACACCAATACGCTAGTCAACCAACTAGCCGACAATACAAAATTGATTGTTACTACCATTCAAAAATTAAACACCGCTATTTCTAAAAATCGTTATCTGGATCGGGTTACGCATTTGAAAGACAAACGCATAGTTTTCATTTTTGATGAGTGTCACCGCAGTCAATTTGGTAAAACGCATGATGATATTAAAAACTTCTTTACAGGAAGTCAAATGTTTGGTTTCACTGGAACGCCAATTTTTGAAGAAAATGCAGGTTCTAATGAATTTGGTAAACGTACAACGGCTATGTTGTTTGAAAAATGTTTACATAAATATGTAATTACCAATGCTATCAAAGACGAAAACGTATTGAAATTCTCTATTGAATACATTAGTACTTTCAAAAGAAAAGACGAAATTTTAGACATTGAAGTGGAAGCTATTGACGAAGCCGAAGTAATGGAAGCTCCGCAACGCCTTAACAACATTGTAGATTATATCATAACCCATCACAGTAGAAAAACACACAACAAATTATTCACTGGAATGTTTTGTGTTTCCAGCGTGGAAACTTTAATCAAGTACTACCAATTGTTTCATCTAAAAAGACAAGAAGGCTTGCATAATTTAAAAGTTGCAACCATTTTTTCGTATGCAGCAAACGAGGACGATGCCGAAGCAAAGGGACTTTTTATTGATGATGAGTTTTCAGAGGAAAACCCAACAGAATTATTAATTGCTGCCGAGCCAAAAACAGCTTACAATTCAAAACATACTAGAGAATATTTAGACGATTTTATTTCGCATTACAACAAAGATTTCAATACAAATTATTCCACTCGAGACAGTCAAAGTTTTTATAATTACTACAACGACATTGCAAAAAGAGTAAAAAACAAAGACATTGATATCTTGCTTGTCGTAAACATGTTTTTAACTGGATTTGACAGCAAAACTTTAAATACGCTTTACGTAGATAAAAACTTGAAATATCATGGATTAATCCAAGCCTATTCAAGAACCAACCGAATCTTAGACGAAGTAAAATCGCAAGGAAACATCGTTTGTTTTAGAAACTTAAAAAGTGCAACTGATGATGCCATCCAATTGTTTTCCAATTTGGATGCCAAAGAAATCATTATCATGCAGCCTTATGAAGATTACGTAAAACTTTTTGATGAAGCTTTTGCTAATTTATTGGAAATTGCTCCAACGGTTGACAGCGTGAATGGCTTTTTAACCGAAGAACAAGAATTGGAATTTGTAACCGCTTTTAGAGAGTTAATGCGTTTAAAAAATAAATTAGCCACTTTTACAGAGTTCAGTTTTGATAATCTTCAAATGGAAGAACAAACCTTTGAAGATTACAAAAGCAAGTATCTGGACTTATACGACAAAACCAAATCTGACAACGCAAAAGAATTAGTGTCCATTTTAGATGACATTGACTTTGAATTGGAACTAATCCACCGTGATGAAGTGAACGTTTCTTACATCATGAAATTACTAGCGCAATTAAAAGAAGAAACGTCGGAACTAGAACACGAAAAACAAAAACAGCGAATTATTGACATTATTGCTGGAGAAACGCAATTAAGAAGTAAAAGAGAATTAATCGAACGATTCATCAACAATCATTTACCACAAATTGAAGACACCTATTTAATCGAAGAAAAATTTGATGAATTTTTAGT
The DNA here is from genome assembly GCA_018401995.1 of Flavobacterium sp. Taxonomy (GTDB): domain Bacteria; phylum Bacteroidota; class Bacteroidia; order Flavobacteriales; family Flavobacteriaceae; genus Flavobacterium. The sequence continues at coordinate 18,822 of JAGYJR010000026.1, forward strand.
TGGAGAAAGAAAAGTTGCTATTGAAAATTTAAGTAGTGAAGAAAACTTAAATCAAATCGCTTTGGAGCAAGTTATCGGCAATTATCTTTTTACGAACAAAACTCCTTTGCGTGATGAAATCATTGCAACCATGCAACAACGACCTTCACTAAAAGAACGTGCCACAACAACAGAAAGAATCACTAATAAGATTATAAACTTTGTGGAAACCTTTATTAGTGGTTTTGCTAGTTAATGTATTGTTGCAACAAGTTGCAACGAATTGCAACGAAAAAAGAAATTCTTGTTTCAACCGTAAAAAAGCCTATAAAAATTAAATTGAACATAACGTTTAACGTGATTGAACGTAGCGTTTAACGTGATTTGAACGTTACGTTTAACGTGATTTGAACGTAACGTTTAACGTGATTTGAACGTTACGTTTAACGTGATTGAACGTAACGTTTAACGTGATTTGAACGTTACGTTTAACGTGATTGAACGTAACGTTTAACGTGATTTGAACGTTACGTTTAACGTGATTGAACGTAACGTTTAACGTGATTTGAACGTTACGTTTAACGTGATTGAACGTAACGTTTAACGTAAATGAATGATTACTCAAAAAAAAATTTGAGAGTTAAAAAAAAATCGTATTTTTGAAAAATAACCGTAAACACTACCGTAAACGATTTTGACGTAAAAGTCAGAATTTTAGTAAATATCATGTAATTTGGGTGCATTCATAACCCTGAGGTCACGGGTTCAACTCCCGTCTTCGCTACGAAAAGTAAATTTTTAAAATCAACGGATTAGTGTTTCTAATCCGTTTTTTTATGTCTAAATATTTCTTAGTTTTACAAACCGTAAACAAAACCGTAAACGATTTTAATTAAAATTAGATTAAATGTTTACTTTAATCTCCATCAAACACTTCCCAACCTTTGGTTAATTTTTTTATAACAAACTTCTTATTTAGTACATTTATAAAAAATATACTATGAAAACGGTACTTTTACTTCTTCTATTTCCAATACTTATGAATGAAGCACTACTTTTTGATTTTAATAAAAATACAAACGCAAATGAATGGCGAATCATTGACGACACCGTAATGGGTGGTCGTTCGTATGGAAAATTTAAAATGGATGCTGATGGAAACGGCGTGTTTTTTGGTGATGTATCTACAGCAAATAATGGTGGATTTTCATCGGTTCGTTATCAAATGAATAGAAAAGCCATAGGCAATTACAATAAAGTTGCTATTCGATTAAAAGGCGATGGAAAAGAATACCAATTCCGAATTAAAGATGATGTGAACTCCTATTATTCCTATATCACCACTTTCAAAACTTCTGGTGAATGGGAAACTGTAATTATCAATTTAAACGATTTGTATCCTTCATTCAGAGGGCAAACCTTAAATTTTCCCAATTACAAAGGGGATTTCCTTGAAGAAATTGTTTTTTTAATTGGAAACAAGAGAAATGAATCATTTGAATTGGTATTAGATAAAATCGAATTGGTAAAATAACATAATACCAATAAAAATATCTCCTATATTTGCGGCATGATGCCAACGTTACTTTCTTCACCATTACAAGGTTTTACCGATTTTAGATTTAGAAACGCTTTTCACAAATATTTTGGCGGAATTAATACCTTTTATTCACCGTACATCAAGTTGAATGGTAAATTGGTAGTGAAAGGTTCGTACGAACGCGATATTCTACCCGAAAACAATAGTACTTTGGAAGTCATTCCACAAATTATTACCAATGATGCAGAAGAATTTTTGTTTGTAGCAAAATATGTGCAGCAGTTCGGTTATAAAGAATTGAATTGGAATTTGGGTTGTCCGTATCCCATGGTAGCCAAATGCGGCATGGGTTCGGGATTAATTAGCAACACATCGCAAATAGAACATATTTTAAAACGTGTTCACAACGAAACTGATATTATTGTTTCCATGAAAATGCGAATGGGCTACGAAAATCCAACCGAAATTTTAGATGTTTTTCCCATTTTAGAACAATATCCAATTAAAAACATCGCCATTCATGCTCGAATTGGAAAACAATTATACAAAGGTGGCGTGGATTTGGATTCCTTCCAAAAATGTTTAGCTACTTCCAAACAAAAGATTTACTACAATGGCGATATTACTTCTGTAGAAAAATTCAGAACCATGCAAGAACGCTTCCCAACCATTGACCATTGGATGATAGGAAGAGGTTTGATCTCAGATCCGTTTTTGCCTTCCATGATTAAAAACAATACAACTGAGTATCCTGAAAATCGTTATGAAATTTTCGAAGCTTTTCATGATGAAATTTATAAAGAATATGATGCTTATTTGTCAGGTCCAACACCTATTCGCATGAAAATGTTAGGGTTTTGGGAATACTTTTCAGAATCATTTTCCAATCCGCAAAAAACTTTTAAAAAGATTAAAAAGGCTGGAAATAGTAAGAATTATGAGGCTGCTGTGAAAGAGATTTTTAGAAACGGGTAATCAAGGACAATTACAAGTTCAAAAATCAAGTAGAATTCAAATAATTGAAACGCTCTGTGCATCTCTTTTCAACACAATCAAAAGCAAAAAAACTCTGCGTATCTCTGTGTAAAATTAAATTTTGAATCGATCTCCTAGCTTTTTTCCAATCAAATAAGCGATACCAATTCCTAAAATTAGAATCCAAAGATTCATAAAGATATAAAACGTGTAAGCAATTGGATTTTCAGTTGAATTAAAGCAATAACTATCAATTAGAAAACAAAATCGGGTTGTTTCTTTAGAAAATAACGACAACGCAAAACTCAATAAATAAGTAATTCCAATAGCTGATAAAACATAAACTACGTTTTTATTCATCGGTTTTTTGCCCGTTGGTTCAAACACATTTCGTTCTTCTTCGGAACGTTTGTTGTTCTGAAGGGACCAAATTACTTTTTTAGCTTCGTCATCTACCATATCAAAAATCAATTACAAGTTCAAGGGCAAAAATCAAATTCAAATTCGAAAAAGTGAAACGCTCTGTGTATCTCTCTTCAACACAATCTAAATTCAAAAAACTCAGCGAATCTCTGTGTAAATTTTTAACGCAAAGGCGCAAAGTTTTTCGCAAATCAAGCAAAGCATTTTTTGAATTTATCAAATTACTTAAATCTGTTTTCCAAATATTAATAAGTGAAACAATCTTAAAATAAATCACATTCGTTACACCCCTAAAGTCCCCTCAAGGGGACAACCCTTCTAAGAACTATTAGAAATCCGTTTTAATCTGTGTTTTGCCTAAGCGAATCTGTTTCATCCGCGTGCCAATTCAAATAAGTGAAACGCTCTGTGTAACTCTTTTCAACACTATCTAAATCAAAAAAACTCTGTGAATCTCTGTGTAAAAAAAGAGACGCATTCAGCGTGACAAGTTTACATGAAACAAAGTTCGGCTTTTATTTATTGCAATAAAGTCACTAATGTTGCAAAGTCTACTTTTTGTTGTTCGCCCGTTGCTAAGTTTTTCAACCCAAATTCTTCTCGTTGCATTTCCGATTCGCCTACAATTACAGCAAAAGGAATTCCTCTTCTGTCTGCGTGTTTGAATTGCTTATCGATTTTTGATTTATCTGGATATAATTCGACTTTGATTCCTTTTTGACGTAATTTTCCGATGGCTTTCATCGCATATAAGGCTTCTTTATCACCAAAGTTTAGGAACAATGCTTTTGATGTCGCTAAAACTGCATCTGGAAATAAACCAACTTCCTCCATTACCAAAGCAATTCGGTCTAAACCAAAGGAAATTCCAACACCTGACATGTTTTTCAATCCAAAAATTCCCGTCAAGTCATCATAACGACCACCACCACCTATTGAACCCATTGCTACTCCTTTTGGTGCAGCGACTTCAAAAATGGCGCCTGTATAATAATTTAAACCACGAGCTAACGTAACATCTAAATCCAAGAAAGCAGTTTGTAAACCTAAAGTCGTAACGTTATCACAAATGAATTGCAACTCGTTTACGCCTTTCATTCCTTCTTCAGAATTCGCTAATAATTGGGCTAACTTTTCTATTTTTTCGTTGATGGTTCCTGTGAAATTGAATAACGGTTGTACTTTTTCAATCGCGGTTTCCGAAATGCCTTTTTCTA
>JAGYJR010000027.1 GCA_018401995.1 Flavobacterium sp.
TGTAACACTAGTAGTAACAATAACAGCTGCACATCCTGCTGAAGCTGGAATAGTATATGTAACTGTATAAGTTCCAGGAGTACTTGTGTTTAAGTTTATTATTCCTGTTGAAGAATTTAAAACCAATCCAACTGTTGAACTGTATGTTCCACCTGTTGTTCCTGTTAAAGTAACAGCACCTGTTCCAGTCCCAGAACAATATGGAGACCCAGCATAGCTGATAATAGCTGTTGGTTCCGCTGTAATAGTTACACTCGTTGTAGTTGTAACAACAGATGCACAGCAAGAACTAATTGGAATAGTATATGTTACTGTATAAGTACCTGGAGTACTAGTACTTGGTGTTATCTCGCCTGTTACTGAATTAATACTCAATCCAGCAGTTGAACTATAAGTACCCCCAGTATATAAGCCTGTTCCATTTAATGTTACTGCTTGAGCAGTAGTGACGCTTGTACAAAATGGAGTTCCTATATAATTAATATTTGCAGTTGGACAAACAGCCGCAACATTTACTACAACATCTCTTTCATATTGACATCCATATTCATCAGTTACTGTAAATGTATAAGTATAAGAACCTGATGTAGAAAAGGGTCCTAAATTAATATCATTTGACAACTCATTACCAACACATGGACCAGGTGCCGGACATGATGGACCTGGATTATTGACCACAACACTATTAGTTGATTGGACTGGTATAGCTGGTCCTCCTCCAGTATGGCTCCAAGTAGCAGAAACGAGATCAGGTGTTTCTGACAAAAGGTTTGCATAACAAGAAGTTGGAAAAGTTAAAGACCAATTAGATAATACACCATCATCAAATGTTAAATTATCTGTAACTTGTAAAGTCCATACACCATTCAAATCAGCTCCAATTAAAGATGTAAATGGATTAGTAGAGTTATATGCTTGTGGAATGTAATAACCTCCTGTTTCACATGCGCCTGCATAGACTCCACAATTTGAAGTTGTTGTTGTAGTAACTCCAGCGGCAGTCCATGCAATTGCTCCTGAATTAACAACAGAATATGTTGCCACGCAACCAGGCACTCCATCATCTGCTCCATTTGAACAAGTTCCAAAATTATTTCCACCTCCATGCTGATCAAAAACTAATACTGATTGTCCTGAAGGAGAAATTAAGGTTATTTGTAAATCTCCAGAAAATGAATGCTCTAAATCAAAAGTTAAAATTGGATAACATCCAGCCGACATTGTTGCGCCGGGTGGAAATAAACCAGAGAAATCTAAATTTGAAATATAACTAGCTCCTGAACCATCGGGTAAACTAACAGGACCAGAAATTATAGTTGGTGTTGATTGAACTATAGTTTGAGATAAAGCTTGACCATCTAGATTAACAGAATCTCCACAACTGATAGCTATTGGAGAAGCTGTTGTACCTGAAAAAAGAGGTTCTGGCATGACTCGTACAGTTCTTGTGACGGAATTAGTACTTAAACAACCCAATGGGTCTGTTGTAAAAATATTATTCCTAACCCTTAATCTAACTAAATACAATCCACCTGTCGCTGGAAATGTATGATTAGTTGTTGGTGTAGCTGTAACACTTGTTGTGCCATCTCCCCAATCCCATTCATATCTTATTATTGCGCCACTTGGTGTAGTTGAATTTGAAGCATCAAAAGCCACTGTTGGTGATCCAGGATTTATAGCACTTGAAGAACAAATATCTACTATTGAAGAATTTACAAGAGCAGCAGTTGGTGGTGTACAAGGCGTTATACAAGAAATTGTTGCTGACCAACCTGCTCTTTGAGTACTACCATCAGAAATAAATTGAAATGACACACAGCCATCAGGACTTGTTGAAGTTATCACAAAAGCTCCTAAATTACCACAAAATCTATCATCTTGTGTTCCTATCGGTCCAACTGTATTTCCTTGCCATAAATCTAAATAATCATAACAAGTCGTCCCTATTGATTCTGTATCAAAAGCAGTGAATGATATTCTGATTTTATCAGTTGGGTTTGTAGGACAAAAAGTAATTGTACTATTTTGATTCGATGCATAATTGCCAGCACCATCTCTAAATGTTCCAGAACATGTCGTTATTGTCCCGTTTGCTCCATTTGGCATATTATATGTTTGACTAAACACTGAATAACTAGACAATAAAACAACACTTAAAACTAAAAAGTAGATTTTTTTCATATTAGATTATTTTATAGTTAATAGTTTGTTTTTTAAATTTTGATCAAAAACATATATATACCATAATTCGGTTAATGTGTATGTTTGTCTCACTCTAAGAGACAAACTATCAAAAAACAACATCCCTTTCATGTAATAATTGTAATACTCAGGATCAATTTCTTTATAATTTTCAATTTCACTTAGAGGTATGTCTTTTAACACTTGTAAATCACTTTCTGTAAATTTATTAGTTGACGATTTCCCTTCTAATTTATATGATAAATCATAAATTTCATTTTTTTGCTTAAGGACACATCCAGGAGGTAAATTGAATTCACTTTTCTTGATATCTTGAGCATCAGCAAATAAAGAAGCAAATAAAAACAAATAAAAAAATAATATTTTTCTCATAGTTAGTGTTATTTTTTTAGGATTTAATTAACAATAATACAAAAAAAAAAAAATATTACATATAAAATCTTAATTTAATTTTAAAATTTATTTTAACATATATTTTAATTTAAAGTTTTTAAAAAAAAAGCAGAACCTAAGGTTCTGCTTTTTTAAACTAATTTATCTTATAAAGGTTTATCGAATCATTGAAAAATGCGCTTTAAACACTTTTTGTTGTGCATTCTCTAAATATTCTACAGTAAACCAGTAGTCTGTTGATGGTAAATCAGCTCCATTGAACCTTCCATCCCATCCTGCTCCTGCTGGACTTATCTGTTTTATTAACTTACCATATCTGTCGAAAATATAGATTCTTGATTCTGGTTGATCTTGTAAACCAATGATGTTCCATGTATCATTAAATCCATCTCCATTTGGTGTGAAAAATGGTGGATAATCTATTACCAATACTTCTATTGTCAAATAGGTACATCCTTGGGTGTCTACTACAGTCACTGTATGTAATCCTGCTGAAACTCCTATGAAAACATTTGATTCTTGGAAGCCTTCATCATCCAATTGATATAACAATGTTCCTGATCCGCCTGTTACACTTACCGTAATGGTAGCATTATCTGAAAATGCATCTGTAACCGTAGCTGATACTGCTGTAGCGGGTTGTACTTCTATTACATCAGCAAAAACCTCCTCTGAAATACATCCTGTTACTGTATTGGTTACAATTAAGGAATACGTTCCTGGTTGTGTTGCCGTGTAACTATTTCCTGTTGCTCCTGCAATCAATGTTCCATTGTAGTACCAGTCAAAATCATATATGACCCCACTTATTCCACTATTTAGAACATACGTTTGGAAAGTAACTCCAGATGCGTCAACACAAATCGCTCCATCTTGTAACGTTGGAAGTGGTAATGGATTCACTCTAACTATAAAGTCTGTTGTATTTCCAATACAGCCATTTAATCGAGAAGTTACGCGGTAACGGATAAATCCTTGTTGGTCCGTTTCATTAATCAATATATCATCAATCAATATCGGTGATACTCCTGAACCTTGAGTAGCATAACCTGCCGTGATATTTACAGCCTCAACTACTTCCCAATCTAACTCCGTTCCTGTCATTAATGGCGTTACTGAAATATTCAAATTCGCATTCTCCACTACAAATCTCTGATATAGGTAAACCTATTGGAGTACCAGGAATCGGATTAACTGTAATAACTGGCGTTACAACTGAAACTCCTGTACATCCATTGCGAATTGGAGTAATCTCAAACTGAATCGTTCCAGCTACTAATGGATCGGTAGTAACTAAAGTAACATCAATATTCCCTGTTGTACTTGTTCCTGAAGTTACTCCTCCAACAATCGTTACTCCATTAACGTTTACAGCTTGCCAAGTATAACTTAAGCCACTTGGAACTCCTACAACACTTATAGCAACCTGATTGTTCGAACAAATCGTCTCTGCGCTTACGTTAACATCTGTAATCTCTGGAACAGGATTAACAACAACTTGAATCGTAACTGGATCTCCATCACAATTGTTAGCTCGTGGAATTGCAACTATAGTAACAAATCCAACAACCATAGGGTCTTGTAATTGAACCAATTGATTAATATCAGATTCATCGCCACTCAATATAAACGATCCTTCAATATTAGTAGTCGATGCAGACCAAGTGTAGGTAGTTCCTATTACATTACTATTCAATACCAAGTTCATCGTGGCTCCATTACACAATACTAATGGATTAGGTGAAACCGTCATTACTGGACGTGGGGTAATAATTACTGTTACACTATCTCCTACTGTTTGCGAACATGACGGCGTGTCTGTTGTAACTACACTTATTAAAGTAAACGTGGTAATTGCCCCGGAGATAGGTGGTGTGGCCCATAGTTATTAACTCCTGTAGCATCTAAAGTAACATTGTAATTGTTCGTTCCGTCTGTAGAAAGAAACAATAGCATTAGGCGTTCCTGTGAAATTCAAAATCACAGAACCTCCTGAACAAGTAGCCGGATTAGCTGAACTTAAATTCGCTGTTGGCAATGGCAAAATAATCGCTATGTCTGTATTGCTTATAACTGCACTACATCCTGTTATAGGATTAGTAACTGTATTTAATGTTCATCTGTTGATTAGGTCCTCCATTTACTATTACCGCAAAGCTTAGCCATAACAAATGTTACTGTCTATGAACTCTATGTTTCCTAAATAAAATTATTGTATTGTTAGTTCTCATTATTTGTAGCCTAACATTACTCCACCTTAGTAGATAATTCTTATTACTGTAACAACTGGAGCCACAGCAATTGATCCGAAATATTGAATGAAGCAGATCTTGCTGAAGTACACGTTGTGTTACCTCTGCTTTGCTACTGTATAGGACGTTCCAAAAGTCATTCCCGATATCAATCCCGTAGCGTCAACTGTTGGACCTGCTGGAGTGAAATCATAGGTTAATGTTCCATCATAATTCGTTATCGTTGCAAAACCTGAAGCAGTACAAGTCGGTGCTGTAATGGCAAGGGTTGGAACTACTGGTGTTATCAATTGTGCTGCATTACTAAATGCTGCAGAATCCGCTGAAGTACATGTTGCATTACTTGCTGTTACAGTGTAACTCGTTCCAACAACCATATTATCTATCAATCCTGCTGCCGTAATGGTTGGTCCTGCTGGAGTGAAAACATACGTTAATGTTGCATCGTAATTGGTTAACTCGCTAAAACCATCCGCCGTACATGTCGGGGCTGTAGTAGCTATTGTAGGAACTGCTGGTGTTGGCAGAATATCATCAATACTGAATGCCGAAGAATTCGCAGAAACACAACTACCATTATTAGCTGCTACTTCATAACTCGTTCCAAAAGTCATTCCTGAGATTAATCCCGTAGCGTCAACTGTTGAGCATGCTGGTGTGAAATCATAGGTTAATGTTCATCATTCGTTATCGTTGCAAAACCTGAAGCCAGTACACGTTGGTGCTGTAATGGCAGGGTTGGAACATCAGGTGTTATCAATTGTCTTTGCATTACTAAATCTTTTAGAATCCGCTTAGTACATGTTGCATTACTTGCTGTTACGGTGTAACTCGTTCCAATAGTCATACCTGTGATCAATCCAGTAGCATCAACCAACGGATGCTGGGGTGAAAGTATAAGTTAAGGATTGCATCGTAATTCGTTAACTCGCTAAAACCGTCTGCCGTACATGTTGGTGATGTAGCGAAGTAGCTATTGTTGGTACTGCTGGTGTTGGTAGAATATCATCAATACTGAATGCCAAAGAATTCGCAGAAACACAACTACCATTATTAAGTAACTACTTCATAACTCGTTCCAAAAAAAGTCATTCCTGAGATTAATCCTGAAGCGTCAACTGTTAGGTATATGAGTGAAATCATAAGTTAATGTTCCATCATAATTCGTTATAGTTGCAAAACCTGAAGCAGTACACGTTGGTGCTGTAATGGCAAGGGTTGGAACTACTGGTGTTACTAGTTGTGCTGCATTACTAAATGCTGCAGAATCTGCTGAAGTACATGTTGCATTACTTGCTGTTACAGTATAACTCGTTCCAACAACCATATTCTCTATCAATCCTGCTGCCGTAATGGTTGGTCCTGCTGGAGTGAAAACATACGTTAATGTTGCATCGTAATTGGTTATTTCTGTAAAACCATCTGCCGTACATGTCGGTGCTGTAGTAGCTATTGTAGGTACTGCTGGTGTTGGTAGAATATCATCAATGCTGAATGCCAAAGAATTCGCAGAAACACAACTACCATTATTAGCTGCTACTTCATAACTCGTTCCAAAAGTCATTCCTGAGATTAATCCCGTAGCGTCAACTGTTGGACCTGCTGGAGTGAAATCATAAGTTAATGTTCCATCATAATTCGTTATCGTTGCAAAACCTGAAGCAGTACACGTCGGTGCTGTAATGGCAAGGGTTGGAACTACTGGTGTTATCAATTATCTTTGCGTGACTAAATGCTGCAGAATCCGCTGATGTACTGTTTGCATTACTTGCTGTTACCAGGTATAACTCGTTCCAATAGTCATACCTGTAGTCAATCCAGTAGCATCAACCGATGAATTGCTGCTGGGGTGAAAGTATAAGTTAAAGTTACATCGTAATTCGTTAACTCGCTAAAACCGTCTGCCATTACATGTTGGGGATGTAGTAGCTATTGTAGGAACTGCTGGTGTTGGTAGAATATCATCAATGCTGAATGCCAAAGAATTCACAGAAACACAACTACCATTATTAAGTAACTACTTCATAACTCGTTCCAAAAGTCATTCCTGAGATTAATCCTGAAGCGTCACTGTTAGGTATGCTGGAGTGAAATCATAGGTTAATGTTCCATCATAATTCGTTATCGTTGCAAAGCCTGAAGCAGTACACGTTGGTGCTGTAATTGCAAGGGTTGGAACATCAGGTGTTATCAATTGTCTTTGCATTGCTAAATCTTGCAGAAGAATCCACTTTGATGTACATGTTGCATTACTTGCTGTTACGGTGTAACTCGTTCCAACAACCATATTATCTATCAATCCTGTTGCCGTAATGGTTGGTCCTGCTGGAGTGAAAACATACGTTAATGTTGCATCGTAATTGGTTAACTCGCTAAAACCATCCGCCGTACATGTCGGGGCTGTAGTAGCTATTGTAGGTACTGCTGGTGTTGGTAGAATATCATCAATGCTGAATGCCAAAGAATTCACAGAAACACAACTACCATTATTAGTAACTGCTTCATAACTCGTTCCAAGTCATTCCTGAGATTAATCCTGAAAGCGTCAACTGTTGAATGCTGGAGGTGAAATCATAGGTTAATGTCCCATCATAATTCGTTATCGTTGCAACAACCTGAAGCAGTACAAGTCGGTGCTGTAATTGCAAGGGTTGGAACATCAGGTGTTATCAATTGTCTTTTTGCATTACTAAATGCGCAGAATCCGCTTGTACATGTTGCATACTTGCTGTTACGGTGTAACTCGTTCCAATAGTCATACCTGTGATCAATCCAGTAGCATCAACCAACGGACCTGCTGGGGTGAAAGTATAAGTTAAAGTTGCATCGTAATTCGTTAACTCGCTAAAACCGTCTGCCGTACATGTTGGTGATGTAGTAGCTATTGTTGGTACTGCTGGTGTTGGTAGAATATCATCAATGCTGAATGCCAAAGAATTCGCAGAAACACAACTACCATTATTAGCTAAGCTACTTCATAACTCGTTCCAAAGTCATTCCTGAAATTAATCCTGTAGCATCAACTGTTGAATGCTTAACGGGTGAAATCATAGGTTAATGTTCCATCATAATTCGTTATCGTTGCAAAACCTGAAGCAGTACAAGTCGGTGCTGTAATTGCAAGGGTTGGAACATCAGGTGTTATCAATTGTCTTCGCATTACTAAATCTTTTGCCAGAATCCGCGAGAGTACATGTTGCATTACTTGCTGTTACAGTGTAACTCGTTCCAATAGTCATACCTGTGATCAATCCAGTAGCATCAACCAACGGATAACTGCTGGGGTGAAAGTATAAGTTAAAGTTGCATCGTAATTCGTTAACTCGCTAAAACCGTCTGCCGTACATGTTGGTGATGTAGTAGCTATTATTGGAAAACACACTGGTGTTGGTAGAATATCATCAATACTGAATGCCAAAGAATTCGCACAGAAACACAACTACCATTATTAGTATACTTCATAACTCGTTCCAAAAAGTCATTTCCTGAAATTAATCCTGTAGCATCAACTGTTGGGTATACTGGAGTGAAATCATGGTTAATGTTCCATCATAATTCGTTATCGTTGCAAAGCCTGAAGCAGTACATGTCGGTGCTGTAATGGAAAGGGTTGGAACATCAGGCCCACTGCTAAAATATCTTGAACTGTAAATGGTGTTGAATCTGCAGATGTACAATTCCGTTATTTACGTTTTACAACGTAACTGGTGCCGTACAAGATATTTTCCACCAATCCCCTGCAGAGATTGTTGGTCATGCTGGGGTAAAGGTGTAAGTAAAAGTTATATCATAATTGGTTATTGTAGCAAACCCAGCCAATGCACAAGTTGGAGCTGTTACATCAATTATTGGAACATCAGGTATAGGGTTAACAACAACTGTTGTATTATCAGTCAAAGTAACCGTACAACTTCCAATAGAAATTTCAGCTAATTGAATAGTTGTATTTGCAGTTACTGAAGGTATGGTAATTATTACCTCACCAGAGGCATCAAGCGTTTCTGTTTGAATAGTTCCTCCATCAATAGTATATTCAACCGTTGCACCTGCACTACCTTGCAAAAGTAAAAATCGCATCTTCACCTGAACAAATAGGCGTATTTGATAGTAAACTTATAAATACAGGAGCAGTTGCAATTGTTATAGTACCTTACAAACATTCAAGTACAACCTATGTGTAACCGTATATGTAAAACTACCTGTAGTTGTGGGAGTTCCACTAATTGTTACAACTCCAGATGAAACTGTAGCAGAAACACCTGTAGGTAAATCTATAACTGAAGCATTGGTTGCATCGCCTGAAAAGTATAGGTAATGTCAGTCACAGCTTCTCAATACAAATAGTCTGATTAGTTGTAGTTGCGGCTGAAGTTAAATCTAACTGGCAAGATGCAGGAACACAATCCACTATCACATCAACAATATCAAAGTTACTACATGGATCATTAAAAATCTCGACACCTACAATAGTTGTTGCTGTTGGAGAAAATGTTGTAGGATCTGCAATTACGTCAAAATTCTCGTCATAATATACAAAAACTAAACCAGTAGGATCCTGGGGAGCTACCAAAGCCGCCTCATAAACCGTTAAGTCAATAACCGGATTACATTCTCCAGGTGTAGCAACAATAGGTGGAATAGGGTTAAAAGGTGGAATAGAACCAAAATTAACTTCTATATCATCAGTTGCTAAATCAGAACAGCCTGGTCTAACTACTTCAACAGTCCACGTTCCACTTTGATTTACATTAGTAGTATTTGTAGCTGTGGTGTATTGAAAAACTCCGTTTAAAAACCATGAATAAACTGGAGATCCTGCAGTTGCAGGAGCTTGATTAAAAGTAGCTACAAGAGTAACACTAGTAGCAGACCCACATATAAATCTATCAGGACCTAAATCAATTCCACAAACAATTTCACAACTTAAGGCGCCTGTACCTCCAGTTTGATTTAAAGTATAAGTACCTGTTTGATTGGAAAAATTTGTTACAAGTAACATATAATATTGACCAGCAACAGCAGCAGGTATATTTACTTGTTCGGTTGCCGAAGCAGAATAACTACAATCAACTACATTATTAGGACCAATGTAACCAGGAGAATAAAGAGCTAAATTCTCACAAATATTGTTTAAAGTATTAAATGGTCCCCAAAGTATAAAATCCACATCAATACCACCACCTGTTGTATTGGTTTGAAGCAATGTCATATCAATATTACCAGAAGTACCAACTTGAAGATAAAACCATGCAGGGTTTGGAGTTGTACCTAAACATCCTAAACTTCCAAAACTAGTTACACCAGTAGTATTAACAAATGGTCCTTGATTTCCAGAACACATTGCAGCAGCATTTTCACACGTAGGAGATTGTGCAAATGTGATAATCGAAAATATAATAAATAAGAGAGAATATATTTTTTTCATAATATTATTTTAGATAAGAAAAATATTGCCAATTAGAAGTCTCAACACAATGAACTGAATTCATTATTACTCTCCACTTAAAACATTTAGTCATCATATCAATATGTTTAAACAAAAAACTACCTGATTTGTTGAATTTAGTATCGTTTGAGCTAATTCGAATAGTTTCTTTAAAATCAACTGCCGATTCATTATTAAAACAGTCATAAATAGGAACAATCTCAATTGTAACAATTAATTTTTTATTAAAATTAATATTTGAAAAATCCCAACTCATCTGAGCTTCCTGAATTGAAGACAATACATCACTTTCAACCGGGGAAACATTTATTTCATAATTAAAACCACAAAGAGTATTACTCATTTGAGCTTTTATATTAGTTAAATAAAATAAAAACAATGTAATAAAGAATAGTTTTTTCATTTTTTTATAGTTAAAGAATGAACAAATTTAACAATTAATTAAAATTTAGCATTTGTTTTTTCAATATTTAACATTTGAAATTTTTTATAAAACTTAAATACTTATCTTTGCACCTTTAAAATTGCTTCATATACAAACTAATGAATACAAACGAAGATTTACACGACGAGATAGGCAATAATCATGTTGCTACTAGTGCAGAAACTCCTTTGAGAAAAGATGCTTTTCAATTGACCGATGACGAAAAAATTGAACTCATAAAGAAAGATGTTGAAAGCATTCTAAACACTTTAGGAATGGATTTAACTGACGATAGTTTAAAAGGAACTCCAAATAGAGTAGCAAAAATGTTTGTGAAAGAAATATTTGGAGGGCTAAATCCTGCGAAAAAACCAGGAAGTTCTACTTTTGATAATAAATATAAGTATAATGAAATGCTTGTTGAAAAAAACATTGTAGTTTATTCAACTTGTGAGCACCATTTGTTACCAATTGTAGGTCGCGCTCATGTAGCTTACATTTCTAAAGGAACCGTTGTAGGTTTATCTAAAATGAACCGAATTGTAGATTATTATGCCAAAAGACCTCAAGTACAAGAGCGTTTAAATATTCAAATTGTACAAGAATTACAAAAAGTTCTAGGAACGGAAGATGTAGCGTGTGTAATTGATGCAAAACACTTGTGTGTAAATTCAAGAGGTATTCGTGATATTGAAAGTAGTACGGTTACTGCTGAGTTTGGCGGAAAATTCAAAGAAGAAAAAGTGAGAAGAGAGTTTTTGGATTATATTAAGCTGGATACGCAGTTTTAGGTTTGGTAATGAGTGATAGGATTTGGCTAAACTTAGTTTAGCATTTACCTAAGGTTAGAAGATTTCTCGCAAGCTCGGAATGACAAATGAAGGATGATGGATGTGGGTTGATGGAAGCAGGAAAGCTTAGTGCTGAAACAACAAACCATAAACCTGAAACAAAAAACCAACAAAACAAAACTGAAAACTGAAACTTTCAACTGAAAACTGAACTAGCCCTGATAGCAATGAAAAGCCCGGAGCAAGAAAAATTTAGTTATTGTTGTGGTAAAAATGCGACCTAAGAAGCACTTTTTACCGCTTAGAAAAACAAATTTTTGTGTGAGGACTTGTAATGGATAGCAGGAATTAGCTTCAAAAAAAATTTATAAAAAGTATGGAATTATACAAAACACAACATTTAAAAGTTTACAACACGCTTTCGGGAGAAAAGGAAGTCTTTACTCCTATTCATGATGGTAAAATTGGGATGTATGTTTGTGGACCAACAGTTTATAGCAATGTGCATCTTGGAAATGTGCGCACTTTTATGAGTTTTGATGTAATTTTCCGTTATTTACAACATTTAGATTACAAAGTTAGATACGTTAGAAACATTACCGATGCTGGACATTTAACCGATGATGGTGATGTGTATAACGATCGTTTTGTGAAGCAATCGCGTTTGGAGAAATTAGAACCAATGGAAATCGTACAGAAATATACGGTTGATTTTCATAAGGTTTTGGATGCTTTTAATTTTCTTCCGCCTACGATTGAACCCACAGCGACTGGACATATTTTAGAACAAATTGAATTGACGCAAAAGTTAATTGATTTGGGATTTGCTTACGAAAGCAACGGTTCGGTATATTTTGATGTGTTTGCTTACAACCAAAAAGGGATGAATTACGGTGAATTGAGTAACCGAAATATCGATGAACTTTTTGCAAATACACGAGATTTAGACGGACAAAGCGAAAAGAAAAACCCGCAAGATTTTGCACTTTGGAAAAATGCTTCGCCAGCTCATATTATGCGATGGAATTCGCCTTGGGGTGAAGGATTTCCTGGCTGGCATTTGGAATGTACCGCAATGAGTACCAAATATTTAGGCGAAACTTTTGATATTCACGGTGGTGGAATGGATTTGAAATTTCCACATCATGAATGTGAAGTAGCGCAAGGAAAAGCTTGTAACGGACATTCGCCAGTGAATTATTGGATGCATACTAATATGCTAACTATGAACGGTTTACGTATGAGTAAATCGACCGGAAATTATATTCTTCCAATGGAATTAGTTACGGGTGAAAATTCGTTTTTTGAGAAGCCATTTGCACCAAATATTGTGCGTTTTTGTTTTTTACAAGCACATTACAGAAGTGTTTTGGATATTTCCAATGATGCGATGTTAGCCAGTGAAAAAGGATTCCAACGTTTGATGGATGGTATTGTGCTTTTAGAGCGTTTACCAAGCAGGAATCAATCGACTTTAGATATTGAAAATTGGAGACAAAGTTGCTACAACGCCATGAATGATGATTTTAATACGCCTATTTTAATTGCGAATTTATTTGAAGGTGTACGTTTCATCAATTTGGTTAATGATGGAAAGGAAACTTTAACGCAAGAAGCTCTTGATTTGTTAAAAACAACACTTCATGGTTTTGTTTTTGATGTTTTGGGAATTAAAAACGAAAAAGCAGCTTCAGATTCCACTAATAAATTAGAAGGTGTTGTTAACATGCTAATTGAAATGCGAAACGAAGCTAGAGCCAATAAAAATTGGGCTTTATCAGACGAAATTAGAGACCGATTACTTGCTTTGAACATCCAATTGAAAGACGGAAAAGACGGAACAACATTTAGTTTTTAAACTCCAAATTTGTCATTCTGAACTTGGTTCAGAATCTCTATAATTTTTAAAAAGAAGCTGAAACAAGTTCAGCTTGACAAAATATTGTTTTTACAACTTTTCTATGTGTAGCAAACCAAAATCCACTTATCCGAAAACTTTGAAACAATGGATTGTTTTTCCTTTGGTATTGTTAGTACGATTTTATCAGGTTGGCATCTCTCCTTTTACGCCTGCTACTTGTCGGTTTGAGCCTACTTGCTCCACGTATACGATTCAAGCGTTGCAAAAACATGGGATATTTAAAGGAAGTTGGTTGGCAATAAAACGTATTTTTAGCTGTCATCCTTGGGGAAAAAGTGGGTATGATCCGGTTCCTTGAAGTTTTTACACAGAGATACACAGCGTTTTTTTTTGATTTTGATTGCGCAGAATAGAGTTAAACAGAGCGTTTCACTTTTCTAATTTAAAATTATTTAATTTTTTTCAATCTGTGTTCCTGAAATTTGTTTCAAGTTTCAAGTTTCAAGTTTGAAGTTTGAAGTTGATTTTTGAAATTGTTCTTGTACTTGAAAAAATTTCTTATCGCAATTTTAACAGGTTTCCCAATAATAATATTTATTTTTACGCTTTAATCAGATATAAAAATTATGATTCACGCACTCAATATGGTTTGGAATCCTTCAGAAGGGATTGACTTAGGGTTTTTCATGTTACGTTACTACAGCTTAATGTTTGTTGTTGCCTTTGGATTGGGTTGGTATATTATGAAACATATTTATCAAAGAGAAGGCGAAACCATTGAAAAACTAGACAATTTATTTGTTTACACAGTTGTTGCAACACTTCTTGGAGCAAGATTAGGTCATGTTTTTTTCTATGATTGGGATTATTTTAAAGATCATAAACTAGAGATTCTTTTACCTATGCGTCAAACAGTTGAAGGTTGGGAATTTACTGGTTTTGCTGGATTAGCAAGTCACGGCGCTGCAATTGCTATTATTATTGTGATGTTTTATTATAGTAAAAAAGTTATTAATCGTCCTATTTTATGGGTTTTGGATCGTGTGGTAATTCCTGTTGCTAGTGGTGCTATTTTTGTGCGTTTAGGCAATTTTATGAATTCTGAAATTGTAGGAACCGAAACTACTTCTTCTTTTGGAATGAAATTCATTCGTGATTTTTATTCGGGCAGAGATGCTGTTGAAAAAACACAAATTCCAAATGTAAATCAAGCATATAAAGCAATAGAAACCAATCCTCAATTTAGCGAATTGTTGCAATTGGTTCCTACGAAACATCCGGCGCAATTGTATGAAGCTATTGGTTATGTTTTTGTTTTTGCCATCTTGTTTTATATGTATTGGAAAACCAATGCAAGAGAAAAACAAGGTTTGTTATTTGGTACATTTTTAGTTTCTCTTTGGACGATTCGTTTCTTTGTAGAATATGTTAAAGGAAGTCAAGGTGGTTTTGAAACTTCTTGGGGAATTTTCTCTACTGGTCAATGGTTGAGCATTCCGTTTATCTTTATTGGTTTATGGTTTGTTTTTAAAAGTTTAAAAAAGTAAAAGGTGTCAAATGACACCTTTTACAACTTGCTTAACAAAACTAAATCAATATCGAAAGTAAGGGTTCTTTCTCATTCAAATACTGAAATTGAAATCCTTTTTCATTCATTCTTGATTGTACCAATAAAATATCTTCTTTGTTTTTCAGTTCAAGACCTACAACAACTGGTCCTACATCTCTATTATTCTTTTTAATAAATTGAAAATAAGTGATATCATCCGATTCCCCTAATACTTCATTTACAAATTCTTTCAAAGCACCTGGTCTTTGTGGAAAATTAATCATAAAGTAATGCTTTAAACCTTCATACATCAAAGAACGTTCTTTAATTTCTTCAGTACGTTCAATATCGTTATTACTTCCACTAACAATACATACAACGGTTTTGCCTTTTATTTCTTCTTTTAAAAAATCTAAAGCAGCAATAGATAAAGCCCCTGCTGGTTCTACAACCATAGCTTCTTCATTGTATAATTGCAAAATCGTACTACACACTTTTCCTTCTGGAACTAAAACCATACGATCTAAAGTTGTTTTACAAATGTCAAAATTTATACTTCCAACTTTTTTAACTGCTGCTCCATCTACGAACTTATCAATAGAATTTAATACAACTGGAGTATTATTTTTTAATGCTTCTTGCATTGAAGGTGCTCCTTCTGGCTCAATTCCAAAGATTTTAGTTGTCGGACTTAATTTATTAAACACAGTTGAAACTCCAGCTGCTAAACCGCCACCGCCAACTGGCAATAGCAAATAATCTATTTGGGGAATTTTTTCAGATAAAATTTCTAACCCAACGGTACCTTGACCTGCAATCACTTCTAAATCATCAAAAGGGTGAATAAACTCTAGTTGATACTCAGTAGCAAATTGTTTTGCAGCATGAAAAGCATCGTCAAAAGTATCACCAGTTAAAACAATTTCCACAAACGATTTTCCAAACAATTGTACTTGTTTAATCTTTTGCTTGGGTGTTGTTTTAGGCATATAAATCTTACCCTGAATTTGTAATACCTGACACGAATAAGCTACACCTTGCGCATGATTTCCTGCACTGGCACAAACAATTCCGTTGTTTTTTTGTGAAGCGTTCAAACGGCTAATTTTATTATAAGCACCCCTTATTTTATAGGAACGCACTTGTTGTAAATCTTCACGTTTTAAATAAATATTAGCCTGAAACTTATCTAATAAATTCATACTGAATTGAAGTGGTGTTTTTACCACCACACCATTCAAGTTTTCTTCCGCTTGGACTATTTTGTCAAACAGTGTCATTAGTTTAATTTTGGTCTCAGTTTTCTAACAGCTGCACCCGCTTGCCATAACTCTGATTCACGAATTTCTTTAAGTTCTACTTCTAAAGTTTGACGGTAATCAGTCTTACTACCTTCTCTAATTACTCTAGACGCTTCTCTTCCTGAAGCTACTTCAGCGTATAAATTTTCGAAAACTGGAGTTGTAGCATCTCTAAATTTACCTTTCCAATCTAATGCACCACGTTGTGCTGTTACTGATGTATTAGCAAACATCCAATCCATACCGTTTTCTGCTACTAAAGGCATTAAACTTTGGGTTAATTCTTCTACTGTTTCATTAAAAGCTTCCGATGGTGAATGTCCGTTTTTACGAAGAACGTTATATTGTGCTTCAAATAAGCCTGCTAAAGCACCCATTAAAATTCCTCTCTCCCCAGTTAAATCCGAATACACCTCTTTTTGAAAATCAGTTTCAAATAAATAACCCGAACCTACTCCAATTCCTAACGCGATAGCTTTATCTTTTGCTCTTCCGGTAGCATCTTGATAAACTGCAATACTTGAATTGATTCCTTCTCCTTTTAAAAACAAACGACGTAATGAAGTTCCAGATCCTTTAGGAGCAACTAAAATAACATCAATATCCGCAGGTGGAACAATTCCTGTTTTTTCATTGAATGTTATTCCAAAACCATGAGAAAAATATAAAGTTTTTCCAGCTGTTAAATATTTTTTTACGGTATTCCAAGCCTCTATTTGTCCTGCATCCGAAAGTAAATATTGTATAATAGTAGCGTTATCACAAGCTTCATCAATATCAAATAAAGTTTCGCCTTCTACCCAACCATCTGCTAACGCTTTATCCCAACTTTTGCCTCCTTTACGTTGTCCGACAATTACATTAAATCCGTTATCTCTCAAATTTAAAGATTGTCCTGGTCCTTGTACACCATATCCAATTACAGCAATTACTTCATGCTTTAATGTTTCTTTTGCTTTCTCTAATGGAAATTCATCTCTTGTTATTACGGTTTCGTTAACTCCACCAAAATTTATTGTTGCCATTTTATTCTTTTTTTATTGGTTTTACATTTGAAATACTTGATCTTTTTTATCTAAAAATTCGTTATTAATCGTTTGCAAAGCAGGATTTTTTTGTTCCATTTCTACTACTTGTTTATGAATACCTTCGCTATCATTAATAATGGCTATTCTGGAACTTCTTACAAATTCAATTAGACCAAACTTGTCTAATTTTTTTAGTAGTTTATTAATTTCTTCGCCTTGTCCGGTAGCCTCAAAAACGGTGTAATCATTTCGTATTACTACCGCATTTGCTCCATATTCTCTAAGCAAACGCTCTACTTTTATTTCATTTATTATAACTGATGTTGGTACTTTATAAAGCGCCATTTGTTGCCAAACAATTTCATCATTCGTATTGCAATACACTTTGAATACATCTACAATTTTTTCAATTTGTTTTACTAAATTTTTTACAACTGCTTCTGCTTCAATTACTACAATTGTGAAACGATAAATATTAGGCACTTCACTTGGCGATGTATTAAAACTTTCTAAACTTATCTTTCGTCTTGAAAACATGATGGCGATTTTGTTTATCAAGCCCACATGATTTTCGGTATATATGGTTAAGGTGAATTCTTTTTTCATTTCCTTTTGATTTAAATATCTTCTTTACACAACACAATTTCCGAAACGCCTTTTCCTTGAGGTACCATTGGGAATACATTGTCTTCCATACGAACAGCCACTTCTAACAAATAAGATTCAGGATGGTGTAACATTTCCTCTAGTGTAGATTTCAATTCTTCTCTAACTGCCACTTTATTTCCTTTAATTCCGTATCCTTTGGCAACTTGAACAAAATCGGGACTTTGAATATCTGTAAACGAATAGCGTTTTTCATGAAACAATTCTTGCCATTGGCGCACCATTCCTAGAAAACTATTGTTCAAAATCAGAATCTTTACATTCGGTTTGAATTGCATAATAGTTCCTAACTCTTGAATATTCATCTGAGCACCTCCATCACCCATGACAGCAATTACCGTTCGTTCTGGTGCTCCATATTTTGCACCGATTGCAGCGGGAAGAGCAAATCCCATAGTTCCTAATCCGCCACTAGTGATATTACTTCTTGTTTTATTTTGATGCGAATAGCGACAAGTTATCATTTGATGTTGACCAACATCGGTTACCATAACTGCTTCACCGTTAGTTAATTCATTGATCAATTGAATAACTTCACCCATTGTAATTTCTCCATTTTGTGGAAACAATTCTGGAGTAATTAGTTTCTCGCTTTCAATTTCGATTGCCTTATGGAATTTAGAAATCCATTCATGATGCGATTTTTGTTGCACTCTTTCGGTTAATAAAGGCAAAGTCTCCTTACAATTTCCCCAAACAGGAACAGTAACTTGAACGTTTTTATCAATTTCGGCTGGATCAATGTCTAAATGAATGATTTGGGCTTGTTTCGCATATTTATCCAAGCGACCTGTAACTCGGTCATCGAAACGCATTCCAATAGCTATTAATACATCACATTCATTGGTAAATAAGTTGGGAGCATAATTTCCGTGCATACCTAACATACCAACAGCTAAAGGATGATTGGTTGGAATAGCGCTCATTCCCATAATCGTCCAAGCAGAAGGGATTCCTGATTTTTCAATGAATTCTAAAAATTCTTGTTCGGCATTACCTAAAATCACACCTTGACCAAAAATTACAAATGGCTTTTTAGCTTGATTGATAAGTTCGACTGCTTGTTCAATATAAGAAATTCGGATATCCGGTTGTGGTTTATAACTTCTGATGAACTCACATTTTTCATACCCTTTATAATCGAATAATTGTAATTGGGCATTTTTAGTGATATCGATTAAAACAGGTCCAGGTCTTCCACTTTTAGCAATGTAAAATGCTTTGGCTAAAACTGCAGGAATTTCGGAAGCATCGGTTACTTGATAATTCCATTTGGTTACTGGAGAAGTTATATTCACGATATCCGTTTCTTGGAAAGCATCGGTTCCTAACAAATGCGCAAAAACTTGTCCTGTTATGCAAACTAATGGAGTAGAATCAATCATTGCATCCGCTAAACCTGTTACTAAATTAGTTGCTCCTGGACCACTTGTAGCAAAAACAACACCTGTTTCTCCACTTACTCTTGCTAAACCTTGAGCAGCATGAATAGCACCTTGTTCATGACGAACTAAAATGTGATTGATATCTTTCTTGTAGTCAAATAATGCATCATAAATAGGCATGATGGCTCCACCCGGATAACCAAAAATCGTTTTTACATTTTCGGCTAATAAAGTTTCTATAACAGCAACACTTCCAGAAACTTGTTGTAAAGTCTCATTATTTTCTATCTGATTTAATTCTAATGTTTTCATTTTTCAATATTCATCAGTTATGCAACCATTGGATGCATCAGTTACAAGTTTAGCATACTTAAGTAATACACCATTTGTAACTTTTAATTTGGGTTGTACCCATTCATTTCTTCTAAATTGTAATTCTTCCTCACTTACGTGTAAATGAATTTTGTTTTCTATTGCATCAATTTCGATTACATCATCATTTTCAACTAATGCTATAGTTCCTCCATCATAGGCTTCTGGCGATATATGTCCCACTACAAAACCATGCGTTCCACCACTAAAACGTCCATCCGTAATCAATGCAACACTTTTTCCAAGTCCAGCACCAATTAAAGCGGATGTTGGTTTTAGCATTTCTGGCATTCCAGGCCCCCCCTTTGGACCTACATATCGTATGACTACGACATCACCAGCCTTAATTTTTTTATCCTCGATTCCTTTAATCAGTTCTTTTTCACCATCAAAAACTCGAGCTTTTCCCATGAAAAACTCCCCTTCTTTTCCGGTAATTTTTGCAACTGAACCTTTAGGAGCTAGATTTCCATACAAAATTTGAAGATGTCCTGTTGGTTTTATTGGACTTTCAATGGGTTTAATAATATTCTGACTTTCAAAATCGATATCTGGAACCTCATTAAGATTTTCTCGTAAAGTTTTAGAAGTAACTGTCAA
The DNA here is from genome assembly GCA_018401995.1 of Flavobacterium sp. Classification (GTDB taxonomy): domain Bacteria; phylum Bacteroidota; class Bacteroidia; order Flavobacteriales; family Flavobacteriaceae; genus Flavobacterium. The sequence continues at coordinate 20,274 of JAGYJR010000027.1, forward strand.
ACAATCACCATGCAACATTCCTTTACTCAACAAATATTTCAAAACCATTGGTACGCCGCCTTTTTCGTGAAGGTTTTGCATTAAATAATTTCCTCCTGGTTTGAAATCGGCAATCAAAGGTGTTTTGTTACTTATGCGTTGAAAATCATCTTGGGTAATCGTTACTCCAACACTTCTTGCCATAGCAATCATGTGTAAAACGGCATTAGTACTTCCGCCTAATGCAATTAAAACCGTTAGTGCATTTTCAAAAGCTTCAAATGTCATGATGTCTTTTGGACAAATATTTTTCTCTAAAAGTTGCTTCATATAAAATGCAACTGATTCACATTCGCCAATTTTATCTTTACTTATCGCTGGATTAGAACTTGAATAGGGTAAACTCATTCCTAAAGCTTCTATTGCAATAGCCATAGTATTTGCCGTGTACATTCCGCCGCAAGCACCTGCTCCTGGACAAGCATTTTTAATGATATTTTTATATTCGTCTTCAGAAATTTTTCCTGCAATTTTTTCCCCTAATGCTTCAAAAGCCGAAACAATATTCAAATCTTTTCCTTGATACTTTCCTGGAGCAATAGTTCCGCCATACACCATAATTGATGGGCGATTTAATCTTCCCATAGCGATGATACTTCCTGGCATATTTTTATCGCAACCCGGAATTGCAACAACCCCATCATAATAATGTCCTGAAACCACACTTTCGATACTATCTGCAATAATTTCTCTACTTACTAAAGAATAACGCATTCCATCCGTACCGTTGGTAATGCCATCACTAATTCCAATCGTATTGAAAATCAATCCTACCATTTCATTTTTATTGACTTCTTTTTTTATCAAAGAAGCTAAATGATTCAAGTGCATATTACAAGTGTTTCCATCGTATCCCATAGAAGCGATTCCAATGAAGGGCTGACTCAATTCTTTTTCGGTTAATCCTATTCCATACAACATTGCTTGTGCTGCAGGTTGGGTTGGATCTTGAGTTAATGTTTTACTGTGTTTATTAAATTCCATTATAAGTATACATTTTGATATTCGTTATGAGCGACTCTTCTTTTGTATTTTTTCTGAATAACAGCTCCAATGGAATCTTCCCATTCTAATGGAAATTTGTATTCATTCACCGATTCAATTCCGATAACCTCTGCAGCTGTGCCACAGAAGAAAGCGCTATCCGCTGTAAAAATTTCATCTGGAGTAAAATATTTTTCTTCAATCTCGTAACCTAACTCTTTTCCAATTTCTAAAACCGTTTGACGTGTGATTCCTGCAAGGATATTTCCTAATGGTGCTGTGAATAATTTTCCGTCTTTCTCAATGAAGAAGTTGGCACCAGGACCTTCAGCCACATAACCATTCATGTCTGTCAACAATGCTTCATCGTAACCTTTGGCTTTAGCTTCTGTTGTAGCCAAAATGCTGTTCGTATAATGTCCCACTACTTTAGCTTCCACAAAACATGATTTTGGATTTGGACGTTGGAAAGAAGACAACATAACTCGTAATAGCTTATCTCCTAAGTATTTTCCCCATTCCCAAGCCATTATTACAATATGAACTTCATTTGTTGGTGTTAATGACATATTATCCCCCAAATAAACTAAAGGTCGGATATAAGCATCTTTTAATCCGTTTAATTCCAACAATTGATAAGTAATTAATTCTAATTCTTTAACTGAATATTCTAAATTTATGTGCATCACTTCTGCCGAATAATGCAATCGCTCATAGTGTTCCTTTGCTTTGAAAATTCGTACACCATCTGGAGTATCGTAGGCTCTAATACCTTCAAATACGCCATTACCATAATGCATTGTTTGATTGTAAATACTTACTGGGGCATCTTTTACTTTTACAAATTGTCCGTTTAAAAAAATGGTGGTGTTTTCGTTGTAATACATAATTTTAAAATTTTAAAATAAAAAAAGCCTTTCCCAAACAGGAAAGGCTAATAAATAAAACCATCCTGTCAATCATTAACGATTAATAATAATTATTGATATAAAATGAATATTTTTCATAATTATGAATTTATACTTAAATAATACTTAATTAATATTGAATTGCTCTTTACTTTTGACAAAACAAAACTAATACATATTTAATTGATTTTTATTCAAAAAATAGTCATTTTTTTGATTTCAGATTTTAATATATATTCTTAATTTCCTTAAAAAAAATAAAATTTGATTAGAACTTATTTACGATTTATCGAATCATTGAAAAATGCGCTTTAAACACTTTTTGTTGTGTATTCTCTAAATATTCTACAGTAAACCAGTAGTCTGTTGATGGTAAATCAGCTCCATTAAACCTTCCATCCCATCCTGGGCCTGCTGGACTTATCTGTTTTATTAACTTACCATATCTGTCGAAAATATAGATTCTTGATTCTGGTTGATCTTGTAAACCAATGATG